>JAGIBF010000140.1 GCA_017744515.1 Niastella sp. | reverse complement strand
TTAACCTGTCACCCTGAATTGCTGTCACAGTTTATCCCGCTTTGCGGGACTGAGCTTGTCGAAGCGTTGTCGAAGGGTGGTCGAAAAGACACTTTAAAGAAAACAATACTGGCCATTAAAAAGCCTTACAATGACGAACATGACAATCAAAAGCGCAGAAGAACAATTTGCACAGTTAGGGTTAAGCTTACCTCCGGCCCCTGCACCCCTTGGCGTGTACAAGCCATTTTTAATTGACGGAAAGTACCTGTATATTTCAGGCCACGGGCCTGTGCTCAACGACAGGAAGCTGATCATTGGCCGCATTGGTAAAGACATGGATATGGAGCAGGGAAAGGCCGCTGCAAGGCAGGTTGGATTGACGATCCTGTCCACCATCCGCACCCATGTGGGCGACCTCGACAGCGTAAAGCGTGTGATCAAGATATTGGGTATGGTAAATTGTACGCCCGACTTTGAACGCCATCCCTATATTATCAATGGCTGCAGTGAGCTCTTTGCTGCCATCTGGGGCGAAGAAAATGGCATCGGCGTACGCAGCGCTGTTGGCTTCGGCTCCCTGCCCGACAACATCCCGGTGGAAATTGAAGCGATGTTTGAATTGCATTAACCTGTCACCCTGAATTGCTGTCACAGTTTATCCCGCTTTGCGGGACTGAGCCTGTCGAAGCGTTTTCGAAGGGTACTTTGAAGACTAGCATTGAACATAAACGTGTTTATGGAAAATTCTGATTGGTACGTCATCACCAACATCGCGGAGATCGACTCTCCCGCGCTGGTGCTGTATGAAGAAAAAATAAAAGAAAACATCCGTTTGCTGAAAGAAATGTCGGGCAACGTATCCCTGCTGCGCCCGCATGTGAAGACGAACAAGATCGCGGAAGTGTGCAGGCTGATGCTGGAAGAAGGCATTACGAAATTTAAGTGCGCTACGATTGCCGAAGCAGAAATGCTGGCAATGATACAGGCGCCCGATGTGTTGCTGGCCTATCAGCCCGTTGGTCCCAAAGTACAACGTTTGATAAAACTCATCAAAACCTATCCGGCCACCCGGTTCTCCTGTCTCATAGATAATAAGGAAGTAGTGACGGCCTTATCACAGGAAGCCGTGCGCAACAACATGACCCTCGATGTGTTCATCGACCTCAACGTAGGCATGAACCGCACAGGCATCCTGCCGGAAGAAGCATCTCCTTTATTTGAACTTGGACTTTCATTGCCCGGCATTCATGTAGCTGGACTCCACGCCTACGATGGCCATATCAAAGAAGTGGATATGGCATTGAGGCAACAGCAAAGTGATGAGGGATTCAATAAAGTACAGGCACTAACAGATAAGATACAGTTGAAGTTTGGCATCACGCCCATCATCATAGCAGGCGGCTCACCCACATTCCCTACCCACGTATACCGGGCAGGCGTGGAATGCAGTCCCGGCACCTTTGTATTCTGGGACAGGAGCTATAAAGTACAGTGCCCCGAACAACCATTCGACTATGCGGCGCTGGTTATCACACGCGTGATCTCACTGGTAGATGAGCACACCATTTGTACCGACCTGGGGCATAAATCGGTAGCAGCAGAAAGCCCGCAGCCGCGCGTATACTTCCTGAATGCACCGGAAGCAATACCGGTAGGCCAAAGTGAAGAACACATGATGATCAAAGTGATCAATGCTGCCGATTACAAGATTGGCGATGTGCTCTATGCCGCACCCATGCATATTTGTCCTTCGGTGGCTTTGTATGAAAGAGGTATTGTAATTAATGATCATAAGACTGTCGGCGAATGGAAAGTAATAGCCCGCGACAGGAAAATTACTATATAAGCATGTTTACCATAGACGCCCACCTGGACCTCAGCATGAATGCCCTCGAATGGAACCGCGACCTGCGGCAACCTGTTATGGACATACGCAAACGTGAGGAAGGGCTCACCGATAAGCCCGACAGAGCGAAAGGCACAGTGGCCCTCCCCGAACTGCGCAAAGGCAATATTGGTCTGGTCGTCGCCACGCAGATCGGACGTTATGTAGCGCCGGACAATCCATTGCCCGGCTGGCATTCACCCGAGCAGGCATGGGCGCAAACACAAGGGCAGCTGGCCTGGTACAAAAGCATGGAAGCAGCCGGCGAAATGGTGATGATCACCAATAAAGCGGCGTTGGAGCAACACCTGGCACTGTGGATGAATGACGCGCCCAACGAAAAGAAGCCGGTCGGCTATATCCTGAGCCTTGAAGGAGCTGATTCATTAGTAACGCTGCAGCACCTCGAAACAGCTTACAACTATGGATTGCGGGCAGTAGGGCCGGCCCACTATGGACCCGGCAGATATGCCAATGGCACCGATGCTACAGGTCACCTGAATGAACAGGGAAAAACATTGATCCGGGAGATGGACCGGCTCGGCATGATACTCGATGCCACCCACCTCTGCGATGATGCCTTCTGGGATGCGATGGAGATATTCAAAGGACCGGTATGGGCCAGCCACAACAATTGCCGCGCATTGGTAAACCATAATCGCCAGTTCAGCGATGAAATGATCAAAACCCTGATCGATAGGGGAGTGGTAATTGGGGGTGCACTCGACGCCTGGATGATGGTGCCCAACTGGGTTCGTCAACAGTCCACACCCGAAAGCATGCAATGCAACCTCGAAAAACTCATCGATCACCTCGACCATATCTGCCAACTGGCCGGTAATTCCTTACACATCGGTATCGGCACCGACCTTGATGGAGCTTTCGGTAAAGAACAATGCCCTTACGATCTGGAAACCATCGCCGACCTGCAGAAGGTTCCAACACTATTGTCAAAGCGCGGTTACACAACCGACGATATCGAAAACGTAATGCACGGCAACTGGTTGAGGTTTCTGCGTAAGGCATGGTAGACAGCTGTTTAGCAATACTTCCTCATTTACACGCTTATCATGCACGTTTTTTGTCTCATTTTTTTTACAAATCGTCTCATTTAATAGCCCACGGCAGGGCAACAAAAATGGCCATTACAAAGAAGTATTGCCCGGTTTTAAATTCACGGAAAAACTCCCGAATTTGTTTTACATTCATGTTGTTATATCACTTTACTAACTGTCTTTAACGGGAAAAAGTAGTCCTGTTGCATTATGGAGCATTCTAACGAATTGTTATTGTCTAAGGATGATGAGCATACCTTTACCAAACTGTATGAGCTATACTGGGAAAAGTTGTATGTTATTGCCCGAAACCGGTTGAACGATCCTGCTCTTGCTGAAGATATAGTACATGATGTATTTTTAGCCCTCTGGAAAAACAGGAAAAATACTAAGATCAACTCCCTCGAGAATTATCTTACCACAGCCACCAAATACCTGGTGCTGACGCAATTAAAAAAGAAAGCCTACGCAGAAAAATACGTGCAGGAAGTTGGTAAGACTGCCCATCCATCATTTGATGTAACCCTCAATGATGCCCTGCACCACAGAAGAGTACTTGAATTGGTCCAAAAAGAAATTGACCTGCTCCCTGAAAAATGCAAACTTATTTTTCAATACAGTCGGGAAGAAGGAATGAGCGCAAAGGAGATAGCAGCTGTACTCGAGCTGAGTAAGAAAACGGTAGACAATCAGATCCAGAAAGCCCTGGACCGCATTCGCGGGCGGTTAAAACAGGTACTCTCTTCCATGCTCTCGCTAATACTATAGTTTTCAAAAACAGATAAAAACATAAGCGCCCGGAATTAATATAATTTCGGGCGCTTATGTTTTTTTATTTCATGATCAGCTACCATCCAAAGTTTTGCATCAGCTTTCCACCACCCTTATCGATTTCGTTTTGAGGTATTGGCATCAGGTAGTGCCGGTCTAAAAATACCCGGTTTTGTATGACTACCGGCTTGTAAAACACGGCTACACCGGCTGCCTCGCTACCCTGATCAAGTCCGGTGGCCTGAAGTTCAGCCGTTGTAGGGCGCGCATTGAGGCCATACATTGGGCCATTGTCTACGGTGGTGGCAATCAACCAGCGGCGCACATCCCAAAAACGTTGCCCCTCAAAAGCAAATTCTATGCGCCGTTCATTCCTGATCCTTTGCCGCATTCCTTCTTTGGTATTATCATTGGTGCCGGCAATAGGCAGCGCGGGCATTGACACCCTCGCCCTTACCTTATTGATGGCATCATACACCTCTGATGTTGGAGCATCCAAATACTCGTTCATGGCTTCCGCATAAATAAGATAAATATCAGCCAGGCGGATCACCGGGAAATTCCTGTTGGCATTACCACTCCCTTTTATATTTACCCCAGGGTCAGTCCACTTTCTCCAGTTATAGCCACTTTCACAATTGGTACCCGTTTTTGGCCAGCCATCCGAAGCACCTCCGTTATTGCCAAAATAGGCATACTTAAGCGTTCTCCGATGATTGGCGGAGTCCCACCATGTATTGTGGAAGTTGATAGTTGCATAAAAACGTGGGTCCCGGTTTCTGTACATATTTGAAACGTTAGTAACCTGCCGGAACGCCTTTCCATCCCAAAGCCGGCCATTCCAGGAGCCGTTCTTTTGATACCCGGAATTGGGGTCGGAAATAGGCAGCCCATTGTTCATCTCATAGGCATCTATCAGTCCTTGGAATACACTGTATTTACCAGATCCGCCCGAGCCTTGCGCATCCTTGCCATTCGGCTGAAGATTTTGATCAAGGTCCCTGGTGGTGGCCAACAACAAGGGCAAAATAGTTTCCTTGTACTCGCGCGAGTAGAACAGCCGAGCATAATTATCAATTGGATTTGAAGGGATCGGATTGTTGAGCGCATATACATTCATATCCAGCACAACTTTGGCGGCATCAGCAGCCTTCTTCCATTTTTCTTTATCATAAGATTGCGGAAACAGTTGTGTACCATCTGTATTTTTTACATTGGCATACATGGTATTCCCGTTAAACAGCGGGCTGGCAGCATATAACAAGGTAATCGCTTTTAATGCCAGGGATGCGCCACGGGTGATGCGTCCCGTTTCCCCCGGGTTATCTACATAATCAATAGGCAAAGCAGGCGCAACCTGGTCCAGTTCTGCTACTATATAATTTACCAGCTCATCTATGGGTTTTCTGGTATTTAGCCCATCAGGGATGCTGACAGCTACATCCGTTACAGTATCACCCAACAGCGGCACGGCGCCATAGCGCCTGAACAATTCGAAATACAGCTTAGCCCTCAAAAAGCGCACTTCAGCTTTATATTGGGGGATCCTTGCCTGGTAGTAATCAGCCCTGTCCTGCGGTATGGGCGTCTGATCGATATTCTTCAGGAAAATATTGGCCTTGCGTATATATTGGTAAGCTGTTGTCCAGTTGCCCAACGTATTATCCGTTGGTCCCCACGCGCCGGAGTTGAACTTTAACTCGGGAACACTTTCCCAGTGGTTTTTACATTCGTCAGTACAGGCGCCGGTGTTGGTATTCCCATAAATATCGGTGGAATTGGTATTCAGAGAAACGTACATATTGGCCCAGGCCCGCTCTGCGGTAATAATGTTTTTGTAAATATCCACCTCTGTCACAATTTCCTTGGGCACCACATCAAGGTATTTTTTGCAGGATATTGCCAGCAGGCAAGAGAACAGTAGCGTATAGAAAAATATATTGCGTATCATGTTGATCTTTTTTATTTACCTGAACAATTAAAAAGAAAAATTAAGACCCGTATTAATTACCCGTTGCTGCGGATAAGTACCCGTACCACTATTGGCAATTTCGGGGTCAAAAATTTTCAGTTTATCCCAGGTAACAAGGTTAATACCATTTACAAATACCCTGATGTTATTGAACCCTATTTTGGTAAGCCAGTATTTAGGAATGTTGTAGCCTATTTCCACTGTTTTCAATCGCAGGTAATCGCTGGAATAGATCCAGAATGTGGAGTTTGCCTGGTTATTGGTGTTGTCTTGTGAAGACAGGCGCGGATACTTGTAATTACCATCCGGGTTTGATGGCACCCAATGGTTGTCCTTCACCTCGGCCAGAACACCCGCAAATCTTGAAAATGGAAAAATACCTGATCCATTCACCAGTAAAGAGCCGCCATAGGCACCTTGGAACAGTACACTCACATCCAGGCCGCGATAATGATAAGAAAGACTTACGCCCAATATAGAAGTAGGTTGGCTCCGTTTGCCGGAAAGATAGCCAGCATCGACCGTGTTGATGATCCCATCGCCATTTATATCCTTGTATTTAATATCCCCCGGTTTGACATTTCCAAAAACAGACTGAGAAGGACTCTTGGCGATGTCTGCGCTATCTCTGAATAAACCAATAGCTGTATAGCCATAGATCGATCCTATTTCCGTACCGGCCCTTGCCTGCCACTCTCTACCGGTAAAGGCTGGTTGAGCATAATAAGCTATTTTATTTTTTACATAAGAATAGTTGACCCTTACTGCATACCCCTGTTTGCCAAATTCTTTCCGGTGTTCAAGAGACAGATCAAAACCATGTTTATTGACAGTTGCGGCATTTAAAGCCGGGGCATTGGCCAGTCCAACAGAGGCTGGGATCAGTTCAGAATATACCAGGATATTTTCCCGCCTTTCGTGGAAATATTCTGCTGTCAGGTTCAGGCCGCCTCTCCACAGGCCCAGGTCCAAACCTATATCCGTTTTATAACCCTTTTCCCAGGTTAGCACGAGGTTGGGAATACGCACCTCTGCAACACCTCCATAACTGGTTCCATCCCGGTTCACACCAAACTGGTAACCGGTAGCGCTGGGATTCCATTGACTTAAATAAGAAAACCGAACGGGGTTACCATCACCGTCCCTGGGCAAAGTAGAAGAACCGACAATACCATACGATCCCCTTATTTTTAGCTGGTCGATAAACCCAAGAAGATCGCTCTCTTCGATGAATTTTTCCTGGGCAATATCCCAACCTGCAGATACGGCAGGGAAAAGCCCGAATCGGTTGCCGGGAGGAAAGTTCTCTGCGCCATTATACGCCGCAGATAACTGCAAAGTGTACCGGTTATCATAGTTATACATGACACGCCCAATAATCCCCTGGTTCTTGAAAGGAAGCCCGCGAATGGCATTCTCGCTGCCGCCGCCTATCGCGTCAAAAAATGAAGACTGAGTATAAAGCGCCATGGCCTGTATGGTATGCTTTCCAATAACGCGGTCATAGTTTAAATAAGCTTCCAGCGTACTCCTTCTGCTTCCGTTGGCGCCTACATTATAACCCAATGTATTGTCTCCGTTTTCGATAACCTGGTAAGTGCCACTGGCTGCAAGGTTGGTCACCGTATCAGCTATTACGCCTGGTTTTAATCTATAAAGAAACGTCCTTCTTGATAACGGACGACTTACATTCCGGTAATTGGTATTGTCAAACGAAAACCTCACCCGTGAGCTCAGGCCGGGAAGAAAGTACCGCATATCCCATTTGAAACCGGCGGTAGACTGCAGGTTCGTTTCAAAATTACGCTGGTATCCCGACTGAGTTAAAAGTGCATAAGGCGATGCAGGTCCGCTGGTGAAGGCTGCCGGGCTGCCATCCGGATTCACGGTAGAATACCACCAGGCAGGCGTTGATTTGATAGTGGCAAAAATATCGCTGGCATTGGCGCCCGGATAATTCCGGTCCCTTACAATGGCGCCGAGTCCCAGCTCCATACTCAGGTCTCTTGAAATTTGCAGGTCGATATTCGATCTGAAATTATACTTATTGGTGATGGCCTGCATATTATAATCTTCGATCTGGTCCTCATACTTATACTGGCCGTTTTGTCTTAAATAACCCATAGACACAAAGTACTTGGCAAATTCATTACCGCCGGTCACATTGATATTCGCCTGCTGCATCAATGAATAAGGCTTTAACATCGCATCCACCCAGTCTACACTGGGATAAATGAATTCATAAGCAGGCTTACTTCTGTCGCGATAATAGTTAAGGACCGAATCTGTATATTGTATGGCAACCGGTAATCCATCATTCATTAAGCCCTCACGGTACATGGTAAGTCCATCATAAGAATCTGCATATTTGGGCAACCTTGTAGGACTTTGCCAGCCGTTTTGCATCGTCACACTTACCCGGGGTTTAGAAAAGTTTCCCCTCCTTGTAGTCACCAATATTACCCCATTGGCGCCATTGATACCATAAATAGCAGTAGAACCCGCATCTTTCAGGATGCTGATATCTGCAATCTCATTCGGATCGATATCACCAAAAGACCGTTGAATACCATCAACCAGAATGATCGGGCTGTTATTGCCTGTGGTACTCAATCCACGGATGAAAAGGTTGGACGCATCTGCGCCCGGCTCACCACTGTTTTGTACGGTAATGAGACCCGGCAAACGACCGGCCAATGAGTTGCTCACATTAGCCACCGGGCTCTGACGCAATTCACGGGGACCAATAGAAGCAACGGAACCTGTCAGGTATTTGCGCTTTTGTGTACCATAGCCGATCACCACTACTTCTTCATTGCTTTTTGCCAGTAATTGCAGCGTTATGTCGATTGGAAATCGTGTAGCGGGCGTCACGATCATTTCCTGCTGAACATAGTTTACATAACTTATTACAAGCGTAGCGCCAGCATCCGGGACAGGGATTGAAAATTTTCCGGCATTGTCGGTAATCACAGATACGGATGTTCCCTTGATACTTACAGTGGCGCCAACCAATGGCTCTCCAATGTTATTGTATACTGTACCGGTTGCCTGAATATTGACAGGTTGTTGTACTTCCCGCGTGACCGGCTTTTGCAGCGAAGGCATTTCCCTTCTTTTTACAACTATTATTTTGTACTTTATTTCGTAGGTAAAAGGCTGGTTTTTAAAACAATGGTCCAGCACATCCTTCAGGGGAGCCTTCATTACATTGATGCTGACAGGTAGTGCGCTTTTTAGCAGTGTTTCGTCATATATAAATGAGTAACCCGTTTGATCTTTGATGGTTTCAAAGATCGTCTGCATCTGAAGCTTATTACCTTTCAAAGTTACCATTTGCGCATTGGTATGAGCACTTACCTGTAAGGTGGCGACAAGCATGAAACAACTCAGAAGTTTCATAAATAACAATGATTTAGCAGGCATGAATGTAGGAATCCTGAATCCCTTAGGAATAGGAGAAAGATGCATATCTTCGTAATGTTTTGGAATTTAAAATTGTTTGTAATTTCCCATCAGGTAGTTGTAAGCAATCGAATCCAAAATATTTGCCGGGAGTGTGTCCGCACTTCCGGTTTTTATTTTGGTCTGCCTTGTTTGGTGTTACACTTTCATTAGCATGCATTTTATCGTTAAAAATTATTTAGACAGAACCGTAATTTTCTTCCCTTTTATTTGAAAAGCGACAAGGCCGGTAGTTTCAAGCACTTCCAGCAACTGCTTTATATCATCCGTCTTGGAAAAGACACCTGATAAATGCGCGCCTTCCACGTTTCCTTTGAATTCTACTTCAGCTTCGTACCAGCGCGACAACTGCCGCATGATTCCCTGTATGCTCATTTTTTCAAACCGGAACTCCCCGTTTTTCCAGGCAAGCGCCTGCCGTATATCCGCTTTTGCGAGCATGAATCCTGAATCCGTTTTAGAGAGCGTAGCCTGCTGACCAGGCACTATTGCTGCACGCCGGCTATTGTGCCACAGTTCTACACGCCCCTCTACC
>JAGIBF010000013.1 GCA_017744515.1 Niastella sp. | reverse complement strand
ACCTACGACAAACTTATGAGCTCCGGGCTCTACCAGCAACTCGTAAGCAGAAAACAACTGATCAGCCACACAGAAGTAAAAGAGAACATTACCGGCTCGGCCCACTGGTATAAGACCTTGCAACCAGCGGAAGTTCCTTTTATTTCATACCCCTACGAATGGAGCTTCGACCAGTTGCGCGATGCAGCCTTGCTGACCTTAAACATATTGCGGGCTGCCCTCGATCATGGCATGATCCTCAAAGATGCTACCCCTTTCAATATTCAATTCGTAGAAGGCAGACCGGTCTTCATAGATACCCTGTCCTTCGATATTTATGATCCATCCAAACCCTGGGTAGCCTATCGCCAGTTTTGCCAGTGTTTTCTCTTTCCTTTATATCTGGAACATTACCTGAAAAAAGACGTGCAGAAAATACTCAGCACCTATATAGAAGGCATTCCTGTAGACGTTACAGCCCGTCTGTTGCCCTGGAAAAGCAACCTGAGCCTGGGCGTATGGCTGCACGTATACCTCCAGAATACCGTACAACGCAACAGAAAAGAAGGAGGCCCCCATACCAATACAGTACAGTTTCAAAAAAAGAAGCTGCTCGACCTCATCAGTCACCTCGAAAATATATTGCAACGCTTTCCGGAAGAACGCGCTCATAAAACCACCTGGAACAACTATTACGAAGGCACTATACTAAGTAAAGACTACCTGCAGGCGAAAGAAGCTATTTTTCTTGACCTTTGTAAGGAGCTTACCCTGCAAACGGCACTCGACCTCGGCGCCAATGATGGCTACTTTTCCAAACTACTGGCAGCAAGAGGCACCCAGGTGATAGCTACCGACGTAGATGGCCAGTGTATCAATCGTCTCTACCGCGAGGTAAAGAAAAAGAACATCCCCAACCTGTTGCCATTACTATTGGACATCGCCAATCCTTCACCAGCCGTTGGGTTCCACAACCAGGAAAGAACATCCTTCCATGAGCGCATACGAACCGACCTCGTGATAGCATTGGCCCTGATACACCACCTCGTTATTGGAAAGAATATTCCCCTGCATAGACTGGCCGCTTACTTCAGCGATATAGCCCCACTGCTGATCATTGAATTTGTGCCACAGGAAGATGAGAAAGTGCAGCAGATGATGGCAAGCAGGCCCGATATATTCAGCGATTATACCGTAAACAACTTTGAAGAAGCATTCCTACCCTATTTTGACATACAAAGAAAAGAGAAGGTACCACACACACAACGCATCATGTACCGCATGAAAAGAAAAAATACATGACAGCTCAGCTATTAAAAAATAAGCCCTGGTTTGTATTACTGCTTCCCCTTTTTTTTGTTCTGCATGGATATGCAGAACACTATTCATTCATCGGCATACAGGATATAGCGTACTTGCTGATCGTTTATTGCATAGCGACCGCTATGCTGTATTTACTTTTCAGACTCATTTTCCGCAACAATACCAAAGCTGCCATCATGACCACCGCCCTGATGGCAGTCTACTTCTTTTATGGCGCCCTCTTCGACTTTTTGAAGACCCACTCCCCTATAAAAGGGCTGCACAAGTACAGCGTATTGGTCCCCTTGATCCTGATAGCGTTGATCACCTTGTTCATCTTTCTTAAAAAGTCTGCAAAGCCCATTACTCGCTTTGTATTCTTTCTGAATGTATTACTACTGATATACCTATGCGTTGACCTCGCTACCATTGGCTGGAAAGCCATGCGCATCGGCAACAACGATATGGCCAACTATGGTTTTGCCAGGAATAACGAGCGCCATATTCCGGACTCCTGTAAAAAGCCCGACATTTATTATTTTATCTTCGACGAATACACCAGCTCACGATCGCTGAAAGAAAAATTTAATTACCACAACGACCTCGACAGCTTTCTCTTATCACGCGACTTTCATATACAGACTAATAGCGTCAGCAACTACAACTATACACCCTTCTCGGTAGCTGCTACCCTGAATATGCAATACCTCACCACAATAGACAGCAACGCGAAAGTAAACAGGGTAGACTACCTGAATTGCAATCCGCTCATAAGAGAAAATGAAGTGGTACGGTTCCTCGGCATGAATGGCTATGAGATCGTCAACCTGTCGGTTTTTGACCTGGCAGGCCATCCATCCATCGTACAACAATCCTTTCTTCCACTCAAGACCAAAATGATCACAGAAGGTACCCTGTGGGCCAGGGTATACCGGGATTTCGAATGGTACTTCTTCTCCAATAAGCTTCTTGCCAGGCTGTTGGGTAAACCTGCTTATGCTTATCTCGAACACCGGGAGAACAATGAAAAACTGTACCAGGAAGCAATCAGACAATCGACCATCAAAAACCCAGCTCCGCGATTCATATACACACACCTGTACATGCCGCACATGCCTTTCTTTTTTGACCGCTTTGGTAACCAAAGAGCCGATTCCCTGATCATAGAAGAAGCAAAAACCCTTAGCGCGGAAAATTACATTGAATACCTTCCCTACGTAAATAATAAAATACGGAAGCTGATCGACACCCTTCAACACAATACGGGCTCATCGGCTGTGATCATTTTGCAGGGCGATCATGGCTTCAGAACTGGAGTTAATAACGGTATAGATGTATTCAGGAACCTGAATACTACCTATTTTCCAGACGGAAACTATTCAAAACTGTACGACAGCATGTCCAACGTGAACTATTTCAGGGCAACATTCAATACCTTGTATCATCAGCAATACCCTATGCTTAAAGACTCTACAATCTTTTTATCAGACAAATAAATCTTTACTCAGACAGTCTAAGCAACTTTTGAATGAGCAGTTTTCAACACATAAAAAAATACTTAAGCACACAGCCATTATTTATAACATTGCTTCCGCTATTCTACCTGCTCAACCTCACCAATGAATACTATCCCTTTTTAGGAATAAAAGATCTGATCACTTCAATATCCCTTTGGCTATTGGCTATACCCTTATTGCTATTCATCATCATCAGATTAGCATTCCCACAGCATACTAAATACGCATTGCTGCTTTTATACCTCGAAGCAACTTACTTTCTTTTTGGTACACTACAGGATTTTTTAAAAGAGCATATTGCTAATCTCGCCCATTACCGCTACCTGATACCATTGCTGCTTTGTGTAGCCATTTTGATAGGCTGGTCATTAAAGAGAGCATCATCACCTTTATCCAGACCTTTTCTTTATTTCAATACGCTATTTGTCATCCTTGTAGTGATGGAGCTGACAAGAAGCATTGCCATCACTACAACTGATGGCCAATCTAAACAATGGTTTCATAACAATTCAGACCCCAGAATAAATGCCTCCATCTGCGATACCTGTGCTAAGCCGGATATATATTTTATCATTTTCGACGGCTATTCCGCCTCCAGAACATTACAGGAATACTGGAACTACAACAACCATGACCTGGATTCATTTTTGAGGCAACAGGACTTCTATTATGCCTGGCATTCGAGAAGCAACTACAATTCAACACCATACTCCATAGGCAGTATTTTGAACATGGATTACCATGCAGGCAATCAGCATAAAAAGATCAATATCCTTGAGTTTTGCAAAAAAATTGAAAGCATTCAAACAAACAGCGTATGCAACATCCTTGAAAAGAATAATTATAAAGTAATCAACCTATCCTATTTCTCTTTACCCGGCCAGCAAGCGCCATTCACGATGACCTATCTTACCAACAAGCAGAAACTTCTTTTGAACCAAACCTTATGGCACAGGACCAATAAAGATATTGGCTGGAACTTCCGGACATCCACAAAAACTGCATCCGACCGTGAAGCAGCAATAGCCCAGGCCGATTTAAACCGGGCGCAGGTGCTCAAAGCGTATGAAGGGTTACTTAACACTTCAGCACAAAAACACCAGCAGCCCGTATTCGTATATGCACATTTTTTAATCCCCCACGATCCATACTATTACGACAGCACCGGAAACAAAACCTCCGTCGATACCTGGATCAATACCGGCCTCAATGCCAAAGAGAACTACCTTTCGCAATTAAAATATACCAATACGATTATTAAAAACATAATAACACGTTTGAAATCCGAAGGAGATCGCCCAAGAGTTATTATTCTTCAAAGCGATCATGGTTTCCGCTCCTTCGGCGATAAGTGCCTGCACCAATGGGAGTTCAATAACCTGAATGCCGTTTATTTTCCGGATCAGGATTATAAAGAAATGTACGATTCCATTACATCCATAAATACCTTTCCCGTCCTGTTCAGAAAATACCTCCATGCGCCCATCCCCTTGCTGAAAGATTCTACCGTATATATCCTTAAATAATAAGATCTGTATCCATTAAAAACCGCCGGCGAACAATAAAAGGGACATATTGTTAACAGCACTTAGTTTTTTTATACTTTTGAACCCATATTAGACTTAAACACAATCTGACTACTATGATAAGAAACGACTGGACAATAGCGGAGATACAGGAAATATACAATATGCCCTTTATGGACCTGGTGTACCGGGCGTCCACAGTGCATAGAGCATACAACCAAAGCAATGAAGTACAGGTATGTACCCTCCTGTCGATAAAAACCGGAGGCTGTTCCGAAGACTGTTCCTATTGCCCGCAGGCAGCCCGCTACAATACCGGGCTGAATGTACAGGCATTGATGAAGAAAGATGAAGTACTCCAGTACGCACAAAAAGCAAAAGACGCCGGTTCAACCCGCTTTTGCATGGGCGCTGCCTGGCGCGAAGTACGCGACAACCGCGACTTCGACCGCGTGCTCGATATGGTAAAAGGAGTTAATGAATTAGGTATGGAAGTGTGCTGCACACTTGGTATGCTCACCGAAGAGCAGGCACAGAAACTCGCCAATGCCGGCCTGTATGCCTATAACCACAACCTGGACACATCCGCCGAATACTACGGAGAGATCATCACCACCCGTACATACGATGACCGCCTGGATACATTGGACAATGTGCGCAAAGCAGGCGTATCCGTATGTTGCGGAGGTATTGTAGGCCTGGGCGAAACCCACGAAGACCGCGTTAAAATGCTCTTCACCCTCGCTACAATGCCCGAACATCCGGAAAGCGTTCCCGTCAACGCCCTGGTGCCCGTAAAAGGAACACCTTTGGAAAACAATGCTAAAGTAAACGTGTGGGATATGGTGCGTATGATCGCTACCGCCCGCATATTGATGCCCAAAGCTATGGTACGCCTCAGTGCCGGCAGAACCAGCATGAGCCTGGCCGATCAAACACTTTGCTTTATGGCTGGCGCCAACTCCATCTTTGCCGGAGAGAAATTGCTCACCACGCCCAACCCGTCATTTGATGAGGACATGGCAATGTTCGATATGTTGGGATTGAAACCCCGAGAAGCCTTCAAAGATGATCCCGATTTTAAAACAAGAACTACAGCACCCGAAACACAGGAAGCTGTAACAGCATAAAAGAAAAAAGCCTGAAGAATACAATCCTTCAGGCTTTTTTCTTTTATAATACGAATTATTAGATAATCCCTTCAATCTCCTTGCAGAAATACTGCTGACCTTCCATCACCAGCATAATGGCGCCGATCATTTCCTCGCCAGATGAATTCTTGGTCACATAACCATTACCACCTGCCTGCATCAGCGCATTGATATAAGAAAGATCAGTATGCACCGAAATGCCGATGATCTTGATATCCTGCGAAAACTCCCGGATGGCCTTCGTGGCATCGATGCCATTCATAGGGTCCATATTAATATCCATCAACACCACGTCCGGATTCAGGTTCCGGCAGGCTTCCACAGCCCGAAAGCCATTCTCACAAATAGCCGCCACTGATAACCGCTTATCCCGATTCAACACCTGCTTCCAGGCTTCCCGCACCAGGCGGTGATCATCCACTATAACCACATTAATCATTAACAGATATGTTTCGCATAGATATTACAAATGTGTTGCCGCACCGAAAGCATTGACAAAAATCAATAATCGCCTAAAGACAAACTTCGTTCAATCTATCCAGTTACTAATAATTTATCCTGCACAAAGCATAACTACTAAAGTACTTGAAACTATTTCAAATAAAGCAATTTGACAGTTAAATTTAAAGAAGTCAAAGAAAGTGGCTAAGGCCATCTAAGGGTAAACAATTACTTCCCACTATTCTGGCCGACTGTTTTGCGGCCACCACTGAAATAATCATTGAGTTGGAGAGAAAGACCAAACTGGTTATAAGCAGTATTATTTTGATAGTAACTCCGCGCATAACGAATCTGCAGCTTTTTGAATAAAGCGCCAACCCCAATAGAAAAACCATTTAGCCCGTTGCCGGTGTTGCCCACGCTCAACTCCCTGCGACGCAAATGATTATACCCAAGGCTCACTTCTATTTTGTCGGATAGGTATAACTGCGTAGACAATACGATGTGTCGAAACAGCTTATCGAACGTAAACTTTTGATCACCCATGTTCTGATCAAAGCCATTATCATTGTTAAAAGCCGTATCACGGTAAAGAATATCGAACTGATGTAAGTGATGAGCAGTAAGTGAAAATTGCAAAGGAGCCTTGGCCAGCCGTTTGGAAATACCGGCCTGCAGATCGAAAGGCAGGTCACCGGAAGCTGTGCCCGTGTAAGCTTTGAGCTGCGCACCCATATTCTTGATTACCAAAGAAGCCTGAACAAGATTGGCAGTATCCGAATAACTGATACCTACATCCAAAGCCAATCCTGAAGAACGGTACTGCCCATAGTTGGAGTAAATAAATTTAAGCGAGGCGCCATAGTGCCAACGCTCCATATATTGCCGGCTCGCCGACACCTGCACAACATAATCCGATGGCCTGAAATCACCGGATCGGTTACCCAATATATCTGTTTCGGGTATAGAACCATAGTTGAAATAATTGATCCCCGCAGCAAATGTGGTCTTCAACCGTTCATGCCTGAAGCCAGTGAACAAATGATAATTACGGATGTCGCCATAAAAAGCGTTGAACACGAGGTTCGCCTGCGTATGCATGGAAGGCCGCAACAAAGCAGGGTTGTGCCAGGCAAGCCCAAGATCAGCCGATTGATTGGAAACATTGACACCACCAAGGCCGGTAAGTTGAGGCGTATTCGATAAACGGAGGAAATTATAAACAGTACTGCCACCCAGGGTTTGGGCAAACCCATAAACCTGAAACAACAGCAAAACCAATATCAACAGTACATTCCGCATGCAGAAGATGCAAACGAAAATAGGAGAAAATGCTCAACGGTTTGTTAAAAAAAATTCCTCCATGGATATGGAGGAATTCCTTTAACCCTTAAAACAACCAACATGAAAAATTTATAGATAGTAATCTTGAATTTTGCTTCGTGAATAACTACTATACTAATATAACGCGCACTCAAAACTTTTGTTCAAAACACAAGAATCAATTTTATTAAAATCCCATTAAAGGGATTTATACATCAACCATAATAGAGAGAGGTGACACCCTTGCCCGCAATGCGAACGAAGATGTCCCCCTCTTATTAACGTATTCTTATACAAGCGCCAGTTCCAGCACCTGTTGCATAGTCTTTACATAATGGAACTTCAATCCCTTGATAAAGTTGGAATCGATCTCCTGGATATCCTTCTCATTCTGCCAGCAAAGAATGATCTCTTTCAAACCAGCCCTTCTGGCTGCCAGCACTTTTTCCTTGATACCACCTACGGGCAATACCTGCCCCCGCAAAGTGATCTCACCCGTCATAGCAAGATAAGGCTTTATACGTCTGCCGGTTAAAGCCGAGCAAATAGCCGACATCATTGTGATACCGGCACTGGGGCCATCTTTAGGAGTGGCGCCCTCCGGCACATGCACGTGAATCGTTTTCTTTTCAAAAAGGCTGCTGTCGATATCAAGCTTTTTAGCGTTGGATTGTAAAAATGTCAACGCAGTAGCAGCACTTTCCTTCATCACATTACCCAGGTTGCCCGTAAGCTTCAGGTCACCTTTACCATCACTGAGGCTGGTTTCAACAAACAGGATATCACCGCCTACGTAAGTCCAGGCAAGCCCAACCGCCACACCAGGCATATTAGCCACCTTGTACATTTCATTACTGAAGCGGGGCTTACCCAGGATCTTTTCAACATCATTGGCGGTAAGCGTGCTCTTGATCTTATCCTTCAAAGCATACTCCTTTGCTTCATAGCGCATTACTGAAGCCAGGTAACGGTCCAGCTCCCGCACACCACTCTCCCGCGTATAATCCTGGATGATCTTCTCCAGCACCTTATCACCCACCTTGAAATTAATATCCTTCAAACCATGCGCATCCTTTTGCTTAGGCAACAAGTGACGCTTGGCGATCTCAACCTTTTCCTCCACAGCATAACCACTCAGGTCAATGATCTCCAGGCGGTCGCGCAAGGCAGGTTGAATATTATTAATATCATTGGCAGTAGCAATGAACAATACCTTGCTGAGGTCATACTCCAGCTCCAGGTAATTATCATAAAAAGTATGATTCTGCTCAGGGTCCAATACTTCCAGTAAAGCAGAAGAAGGATCACCACGGAAATCAGTACCCACCTTATCGATCTCATCCAGTATCACGACAGGATTAGAAGATTTGATCTTTCTCAATGATTGAATAATACGACCCGGCATAGCGCCGATGTACGTTTTACGGTGACCCCGTACCTCACTCTCATCATGCAGACCACCGAGGCTGATACGAACATACTTACGCGCAATAGCGCTGGCAATGCTGCGGCCAAGAGAAGTTTTACCGATACCCGGAGGCCCGATAAAACACAGGATAGGACTCTTCATATCCCCCTTCAGCTTCAACACAGCCAGGTATTCGAGGATACGCTCCTTCACCTTGTTCATACCATAATGATCACGGTCCAGCACCTTGCGCGCCTTCTTCAGATCATACAAGTCCTGCGTATAAACACCCCAGGGAAGATCGAGCAACAAGTCAAGGTGATTATACACCACCGAATAATCCGGCGTACTGGGATGCATACGCTCCAGCTTTTCAATCCCTTTCTTGAACATTTCTTTGGCAGCTTCGGGCCATTTCATATGCTCGGCCTTGCTCTTCATGTCTTTGATCTCGCGATCATTGGTATCGCCACCAAGCTCTTCCTTGATACTCTTCATCTGCTGCTGCAGGAAGTACTCCCGCTGCTGCTTATCCAGTTCCGTCTTCGTTTTGGTGGTCACCTTATTCTTCAGCTCGGCAAACTGCAGCTCACGCTGCAACAACTGCATCAACAAGTCGGCCCTGGCCTCTATGTTATTCAGTTCCAGCAGTTTTTGCTTTTCAACGAGCTCTGTATTGAGGTTACTCGAAATGAAGTGGATCAGGAAAGAAGGATTCTCGATATTCTTTAAAATGATAGAAGCATCAGAAGGAATATTGGGAGAAAGCTGGATGATCTGCGTGGCCAGGTCCTTGATATTAGCCACATAAGCCTCGAAATCTTCCAGTTGAGGCGTATCATTCTCCTCCAGCAAAGAGATACGCGCCTTGAAATAAGGATCTTCACTAACAATACCAGTGATCTTGAAACGCTTCTTGCCCTGGATGATCACAGTCGTTCCACCATCCGGCATTTTGATCAGTTTGATGATCTTTGCAACAGTACCAATATCTTCCAGATCACTGACAGTAGGGTCTTCCACGTTACTGTCTTTTTGTGCAACCACGCCTACCAATTTGTCAGCCTTGTAAGCGTCATTAATAGCCTTGATACTTTTATCGCGACCCACGGTAATGGGCAAAACCACCCCGGGAAATAAGACCGTATTTCTTAATGGCAACAGCGGCAATTCGTCTGGAATTACAATCTCGGGGCCGTTATCACCTTCATTTTCATTGAGTGGGATTATAGGAATAAAGTCCATATCATCTTCCGGCCTGAATAAGATTGAGGGTTCTTTCATACTACTCATACTACAGTTTAACAATGTGACAAAATAACACGTCCTGTCCTAAAATCCTTGGATTTTCAAGAGAAGGGTATATAGGTCAAGATTAGTGCCAACCGGACAGCAGGGGGCGGTACCTCCGGTTCAAACGGGTAAGTTACAGATTACGCAGATACACCAACAGGTTGTTCAAAGATACAACCCCATAAAAGGAAAGAAAGTGCGCAAAAGTTATTGGACCGGTTCCAGCGCACCGGGTTCCAGCGAATGAATTTTGCCTTGTTCAGTATGCAGATGCACGACAATACGCGTAGTAGCTGGAGATTGAGGCGGAAAATCATGAAATACAACCATCATTTCCTTCTTAATCATCGCAATATCATACAGATAGCAGGCAAGCGCGCCAGCAGCCTGAATACCCGCCGCCTTGGCCTGATCGGCAGGAGAAGCCAGGAAAGTACGGGCGGTGGCATCAGCCTGCTTGCCATCATAGCGGCAAAAAATACAATAACCCCACAAGCTGTATTGATCAGCCAGCAGGCGAATAGAATCAGGAACGGGGTGAAGCGATTGCAAAATTTCCGGGGTACGCACCTCCAGCAACAGGAAAGCATCACCGGTATTCACGATCATGGGCAAAGCAGCAATATGATCGGCCGTAATACCCAAAGACAACAATACCTGCTCATTCTCCTTCACGGGGGAATACTCCGGCGCATGCAATACGGGGTCTTCACCAATATTCTTTGTTTCCATAATTCTATCTTTAACCTATGTATGAACTCATTCTCAAAAACGTTGCCCGCTTTATACAACTGACACCCGAAGAAACACAACGCTTCACTGCCGTACTCAAGCCCCGCACCCTGCGCAAAAGACAGTACCTCGTGCAGGCAGGAGATGTGTTCCGCTACGAATGCTTTGTCAACAAGGGTTCCCTGCGAACATACCATATCGATAACAATGGACAGGAGCACATTGTTATGTTCGCATTTGAAGATTGGTGGACCGGCGACATGTACAGTTTCCTGAGCGGACAGCCCGCTTTGTACCATGTTGAGGCTATGGAAGATGCCGAATTGCTGACAATTGAGAAAAGTCAATTAGAACAATTGTACATGGAAATACCCAAATTTGAACGCTTTTTCCGCATACTTCTGCAAAACGCTTACATAGCCGCCCAGCGCCGAATCAGCGAAAACATGAGCCTTACAGCCGAAGAACGCTACCTCAATTTCCAGCAACGCTACCCCCATTTTGAACAACGCCTTACACTCAAACAGATCGCCTCCTACCTCGGTATCACTCCCGAATCACTAAGCCGCATCCGCCGTCAAATAGCCGGCAAACCCTAAACAGCCTGCCACATGTTATCAAGAATCTCAAAGCGCGGTAGCAACCCGAAACGCTAAACCAGGAACCCGAAATCTTATCCTACGATAAGCCTTTTTCTTACCGCACGTCATTGGAAACACCTGCCCGCCCGATGCAATTTTGCAGTATAAACTTCAATGATATGCAAAAGAAACTTTTAACAACTACCGACAACTATAGCTGGTTCATATTACGCGTAGCACTCGGCGTAGTAATGCTGGGACATGGATTACAAAAAGCATTTGGCTGGTTTGGAGGCTTTGGATGGAACAATACGATGGGATACTTTACAGGAACAGTTGGATTGCCTGCATGGCTTAGCGCACTCATCATTCTGATAGAATCCCTGGGCGCCGTACTCCTCATTATAGGATTTGCCGGCAGGATCAATGCAGCCCTCATGGCCCTCGTAATGGGAGGCGCCTTCTTCGTTGCTCACCTGCCCAATGGGTTCTTCATGAATTGGTTTGGCACCGCCAAAGGAGAAGGATATGAATTCGACATACTCTTCTGGGCTATCGCTCTCGTAATTACAATCAACGGAAGTGGAAAATATTCAATAGACAGGTGGCTCACTACCCGCACACCACTTGCCAATACCGGTAAAGTCATGAATAAAGCAGTAGTACAATAAAATTGCAAATGAAAAACAAAAAAGGCCTTGCAGTTATTTCCTGCAAGGCCTTTCGCATATAATGCAAATACAGTTTACAATATGGCAAAGCCAAGATATATCTGCCAACCCTGATTCTTCCACTTTTCGTTATTACCAAGGTCATTGATATCACTCAATCCAATTACATAACGTGCACCGGCACGCAAAGCGCCGAGATTCAATTGAGCGCCACCCAACATAGAGAAGTCGCCACTTTTAAATGCCTCTTTGGTTTCACCCAACAGGTCCTTATCCTGACTGGTCAGGATACCGAACTGAGGGCCGGCCTGCAGCGAAAGCACCTTTACAGGACGATAAGTTAACAAAAGAGGAATACTGATATAATTCAATTTACCCTCTACATCACTCTTTCCACCAGGATATAGATCATCGAAATTATCACCAGTACGGTAATTCGTTTGATTCCATAAAAGCTCGGGCTGAATACCCCATTTCTGATTGAAGTTGATCTCTGCAAAAGCACCAAGGTTATAACCAAATTTGAATTCATCTTTGAAAGACTTGCCATCCACTTTAAACATGTTGGCGCCGGCCTTAAAACCGAGGTGAACACCTTGTGCGAATGAGAAGGTAGTAAGGGCTAAAGCAACTGTCAATAAAGCCAGTGATTTCTTTTTCATATATCAATTGATGTTTAGTTCACTAAAGTATTTTCAACTTATATGCCAACGAAACCCAACTGGTTGTTAATTCGTTAGCACTGCACCAGAGCATGACACCCGGAAAGGGCCATACCCCTATTCCGCAAATGTAATTTGGATTAAAAAAATAGTTAATGGCTCAATGATTGATATATTTTTGCTACCTTAAACACAACATTACCATTTAACCAAAGCGCGTTCCTCTGAAAAAGATGAGATGCCTCATAGTCGACGACAACGATATGGCCAGGCTTATGCTCAGTCAGCTGGTTACCCAGACAGGCCTGCTGGAAGTGATAGGCCAGTGCCACGATGCCCTGGAAGCACACCAGCAGATCACCCGCCATTCACCCGACCTCGTATTCCTGGACATAGAAATGCCGGGAATGAGTGGCATAGAATTGTTAAGAACACTCCCTAAAAAGCCGTTGATAATATTTACCACCTCCAATAAGGATTATGCCCTTGAAGCATTTGAGCTAAATGTGGTAGATTACCTGCTGAAACCCGTGACCCTGCCCAGACTATTACAGGCCATCGACAAAGCCCGCGAAGTCATAAAGCGTGACGATACAGAAGTCAATAATATCGACGAAGATTACGTCTTCATCCGCGACAACGGAGCATTAAAAAAGGTCAGGCTGGAAGAAATACTCTGGATAGAAGCCATGGGCGATTACATCAAAATATACACCCCCGGCAAATGGCATATAGTCCATACCACCCTTAAAGCCGTAGAAGAAAGAATACGTTCACCCAGGCTCATGCGCATACACCGAAGCTACATCGTGGCACTTGATAAGATTGACAGCATAGAAGATGGCGTGCTCAACATTATGAGTACCCCCATACCAGTAGCAGAAAGCTATCGCAGCCAGCTGATGAAAAAGTTGAAACTATTATAACAGTGAGATAGGAACAAGAAGTACCCGGGATTTATTCGATGCACAAGGAACTATGAAAATGAAATTAAAGCCCAATTATCTTATTGCAATCATTATCCTACTTCTCGTGGCATTCATAACCACGGGCATTATACTGCAGGTAAGATTAGAAAGCATACTCACTGCCGATGACAAAAAAACAGTATCGGTACTTACCATCAGCCGCATACTGATTGCCCTCACTGTTACAGCCACGCTTTTCCTGAGCATCGTGATCATACGTCGGCTACAGCGTCAGCAGGCACTCATCATAGAACTGGAAGATGCACATGACAACGAAAAGCTGGTACGTCAAAACCTCGAAAAAGTATCAGCCGATATATACGATCTCTACAACAACGCCCCCTGCGGCTACCACTCCCTCGACAAAGAAGGATACTTCATAGCCATCAACCAGACAGCATTGAACTGGCTTGGCTACCGGCGTGAAGAAGTAATAGGCCAGATGCGCTTTATAGACGTGCTCGACGAGAGCAGTGCCGAGATCGTTAAACGTCGCTTTCCACAATTCAAGAAAAACGGAGAGATCAGTGAGCTCCGCCTCAGCATGATGAGCAAAGACGGATTTATCATCCCCGTGTCACTCAACTCCATTGCCATCTACGACGAAAACGATGAATACCTGTCCAGCCGTTCTACCGTATTCGACGTTTCACAACAGGAAATAATAGAAGAAGAACTCAAAGACGCCAAACGAAAAGCCGATCAGTCAGCCCACATCAAAGAGCAGTTCCTGGCCAATATGAGCCATGAAATACGTACGCCCATCAATGCCGTCATTGGCTTTACCAACCTCCTGCAAAAAACAAACCTCACCTCCGAACAGGAACACTTTGTACACCTCGTACAATCCGCCAGCGAAAGCCTGCTCACCATCATCAATGATATCCTCGATATATCAAAAATAGAAGCAGGCATGCTGCGCATCGAAAAAAGCCCCTTCAGCTTACGGGGCCTGTGCAGCTCTCTTGAAACCATGTTCCATCATCGCGTAAACGAAAAGCGACTTTCCTTAAGCATCTATATACAGGAAAATATACCCGACACACTCACCGGAGATGCAGTACGCCTTACCCAGATATTGGTCAACCTCATCAGCAATGCCATTAAGTTCACCCAGGAAGGCGGCATCAGCATCGTCATCATCCCGGTAAAACAAACAGACACCAACGTGCGGCTCCGGTTCTCCGTTAAAGACAGCGGCATCGGTATCCCTCCCGATAAACTCGAAACCATATTTGAACGGTTCGAACAAGGCGAAGCCAACACCACCCGCAAGTATGGCGGCACGGGACTTGGATTATCCATCGTAAGAAACCTGATACACCTACAAAAGGGCAATATCTCCGTCAAAAGCGAGGCGGGCAACGGCACAGAATTTTTATTCGAACTTGAATACGAAATACTACCTATGGCCGACAGTCAAAAAGATGGACACCACATCGAACTTACCGAATCGGGCAACGGCCTGTTTGAAGGGGTAAAAATACTGGCGGTAGAAGACAACCAGATGAACCAGCTGCTCATGAAACACACCTTCCAGGGCTGGAACCTCAACTTCGAGCTGGCAGAAAATGGACAACAGGCAATAGACAAATTGAATCGCGATAAATACGATCTCGTATTACTGGATATCCAGATGCCCATCATGGACGGGTACATCACCGCCAAAACAATACGCAACGAACTAAAAAGCAACATACCGATCATTGCCATGACAGCCCACGCCATGGCTGGCGAACGCGAAAAATGCCTGAGCCACGGCATGAACGACTACATATCCAAGCCCATCCAGGAAAAAGAACTCCTCGGCCTCATCAGGAGGTACCTCTCCCGGCAAAAACATTCATTCGAGCTCCTGAAATCAAGCCTGCGCAACATCAACCTCGATTTCCTCTACGACCTCGTAATGGGCAACAGCGCCTTCCTTAATAATATAATACGCCAGTTCCTCAACCAGTTTCCCGGTGAAATGGAAGCCCTGAAAGACGCTATCGAGCAAAAGAACGTAAAACAAGCCTGTACCCTCGCACACCACATACAATCCACGGTATCCGTTTTCGGCCGCAATACCCCCTTCTTCAAACAACTGGAAAAGATGGAGCAAATGGCCAAAAACAAAGTCAGCCCGGTAGTGCTCGCTGCCGAATTCAATAAACTGGACGAACTGCGGCAACTGGTCCTGAAGGAAATCAATCAGCTATTGATACACAACATATTATAATACAACCAGCTGTATTCCCGACTCTGAACTCTCGACTCCAGACTCTCAACTCATAACTCCACCGGCAAAATCCAGTACTCCGGCTACAGAATGACCGGGCTCACCGATTCCCGCCACTTACCCCCCTCCTGCCGCTGTATATTTGTTATGTAATTACGAATCAGAGGTTAATAAATAAGGGAAAGATTTTTTAACCTACGCCCCTAAGCCCAAACTTATCCGAAGCTAACTGCTCAACATATTTTGCCTGAGTGAAAGACCGCCCCACCCTGACCCTGGAAAAAGAAGTTGCGAGTCACATGAGAAAATTCCCGTAGCAACACCCCTTATCTCTGTGATGAAGAATGTATAAGAAGAGATTGATTTTCAACAATGGGTGCTCGTTTTTAACTCCGTACAATTTGAAGGTTCCTGTGCTTATCCTGTACCTCGAAAACATTGCATGCATACAGCAGTGACCCAACCAAACAATGTATGCAGAACAGCAGCGAATGGAAGAATTTGGTACAATGGTTAATGTTAACTGGTTACGACTCTATTAGTAGCAAATTATTTGGTAAAGAAAAAGGCCAGCTTACGATAAGTAAGCCGGCCTTCTTCTTTTAGATCCATACAGCCCTTCAATCCTAAAGCCTTTCTATTCAACTTTTACAATTCGTGCAATTCGTGCTAAAAATTCGTGTTATACCAACTCCAGCACCGTGATCTCCGGCAGAATACCTACCCTGCCCGGATAACCAATAAACCCAAAACCACGGTTCACATACAATTTTTGCTTCTCAGCCTCATACAACCCGGCCCATTGCTTATACATATACTGCACAGGGCTCCATTTAAACCCAGGGATCTCCAGGCCAAACTGCATACCGTGCGTATGCCCGGCCAGCATTAGATCGATGTCTTTATATTTATCCAACACTTCCGCATCCCAGTGACTGGGATCGTGACTCATCAATATCTTGAAAGGATACTTTTCAGAACCAGGGTATGCCTCATGCATTTTCCCGTACTTGGGAAAATTACCCCGCGCACTCCAGTTCTCGATACCCAGCAAAGCGATCTGCTGACCATCCTTTTCCAATACCACATGTTCATTCATCAGCAAACGCCAGCCCATATCACCATGAACAGATTTCAGGCTCTGCAGGTTGGCAGCCTTCACCTCGGCACTGTCCCAATGCACATAATCACCATAATCATGATTGCCAAGGGTAGAGTATACCCCCATGGGCGCATTCAATTTATTAAACACATGCTTGTACTCCTCCATTTCAGTAGCCCGGTCATTCACGAGGTCGCCGGTAAATAAAATAAGATCAGGCTTTTGCTCCATGATCTTGGCAATGCCCTTCTCCACGGCCTGGCGGTCGGTAAAGCTGCCGGAATGGATATCCGAAATATGTACAATCTTCAATCCTTTGAAAGCTGCAGGCAGGTTTTCAAAACTCAGTTTTAGCTTGTTTACATGATAGCGGTATTTGTTATTAAACCCATACAGCAACGTACCAAACAAACCACCACCTACCGCAAGACCCATCCAGCTTAAAAATACAGAACGTGTAATACCACCGTCGGCGCCATCGGCTGCCACAGCAGGTTTGCCGGAAACTTTTTGGAACACCCAGGTACCAGCCCGGCGAATATCATCCACGGCAATGAACAAAGAACCCACGAGCTTACTGATCAGCAAACCGATCACGATCACAAAAACATAATTCTTTACCCATTTAGGCCACGCAGCAGAATTGCTGTAGGGCAATAAGAGGATCATGGCAATAGACGCTACAGAAAGAAACCAATAAACAGATACAACGATAAGCCGCATCCTTGGCGAAGAAGGAGCAACCACCTTAATAGCCTGGAATACATAAAAATCCAGCAGGATCATAATACCCACCATGAACCAGGCAAAACCCGCATTACGCATGAAAAAAGATTTAGAATTTATAAAAATGAAATAGCCGTCAGTATCTCCGGCACCACGAAGCTGCCGTAGATAAACAGTCAATCCGTACTATTGCATTTTTTGTCTGATACCTGATAGACGAACCAGGTGGAAGAATATTTTAAAGACGTGTAATTTTTCTTTTTTTGGTCTTTCCGGCCTCTTACTTCTTACCCCTTACTACCGTTTTTCCTAAAAAGCAATAAACTCATCCAGTTGTGCCTTGATCGCATCCAGCGTACCCTTATCATGAATAACACCCGTACCGTTCAGGAGTTTATCGACAGAAGATATTGGCAATTTATTAGGATGCACCACCACCTTCAGATAATGCAAAATACCGGTCAGATGGTCCATACCCCGCTGGTTACCAGAGCGGCCCAGGGCTACCCCCGTCAGCAAAGCCTTTTTGCCCCACCACACCTTTTTATAATCGGAAATATCCAGCATCACCTTCAGCACCCCCGGAATGCTGCCATTATATTCAGGAGCCACAAAAATGAACTTCTTGGTAGGAATCAACACCTCGTTCTCCAGCTGAATAAATTCAGGCGTCTTTTCCACCGATTTCCACCCCTCCAGTGATATAAACCGGGTTTCAATCCCCCTCGCCTCCAGCAGATCACGATAATGCTGGGCCACCTTGATGGTATTACTGCCAACCCTGTTGGTACCGGATATAATAGTATAAAAATCGCTCATATTATAGTATTAACGGGCAGGTAGGTTTTTGGTTCTTTTTCTTATAGCGAAGACGTATTTTTGCCGTCCTTTTCAAAATTCATGAATCCGACGCAAATTCGTGTAATTCGTCAAATTCGTGTAATCGTGATAATATGAAACTAACCTACTACGGCCATTCCTGTTTTTCCGTGATCGTCAAAGGTAAGAAACTGTTGTTCGATCCCTTCATTACCTACAATGAACTGGCTAATAATATAGTAGATGTAGACCAGATACCAGCCGATTACATCCTCCTGTCCCATGGCCACGTAGACCATGTGGCCGATTGCGTGCGCATAGCCGCCCGCACCAACGCCCAGGTCGTCTGCAGCTGGGAAACCGGCGAATGGCTCATCAAACAGGACATTACCAACGTTCACCAGATGAATACCGGCGGAAAATGGAACTTTGGCGAATTCACGGTTAAATGTGTCGTAGCACAACACTCCTCCGGTCTGCCCGATGGTAGCTATGGCGGCAACCCCATGGGCTTCATCATCTATACAGATGAAGGAAATTTCTACTATAGCGGTGATACCGCACTTACAATGGATATGCAGTTAATACCCCGTTGGGCAAAACTAAATTTTGCGGTCTTACCGATTGGTGACAACTTTACGATGGATGCTGCCGATGCAGCCGAATGCGCGCGCATGGTAGATTGTAAAACAGTGGTAGGCGTGCATTATGATACCTTTGGCTTCATCAAAATAGATCACCAGCAGGCCGTACAAACATTTGCAGCGGCAGGCGCAGCATTGAAACTGGTAAACATCGGCGATACTATAGAACTGTAAAAAACGTTTCGTAGCGAAGCAAAAAGACAAGAGCCGTTACCAGTCTCTGAAACACAAAAACAACATTATAACAATAAGCATGGCGCGAGTAATTGGAGTAGCCAATCAAAAAGGCGGAGTAGGAAAAACTACCTCAGCTATTAACGTAGCAGCCAGCCTGGCAGTACTGGAATTCAGGACCCTCCTGGTAGATGCCGATCCACAGGCAAACAGCACCACCGGAGTAGGCTTCGACCTGCACAACATACAGCAAAGCCTGTACGATTGCATGGTCAATGGAACACTGGCCAAAGACGTTATCCTGAAATCAGATGTACCCAATCTCGATGTCATACCATCCCACATTGACCTCGTAGGCGCCGAAATTGAAATGATCAACTATCCCAACCGGGAAGGAGTGCTGAAAGGTATTCTGGAGCCTGTAAAAAATGATTATGATTTCGTCATCATCGACTGCTCCCCTTCATTAGGCCTTATTACCGTCAATGCACTCGTAGCCGCCGACTCTGTTATCGTTCCTGTACAAACAGAATTCTTCGCCCTCGAAGGATTAGGCAAACTGCTCAATACCATTAAAATCGTACAAACCAGGCTCAATACAGAATTGATGATCGAAGGCATCCTCATGACGATGTACGATGGCCGCCTCCGCCTGTGCAACCAGGTCGTAAATGAAGTACGCAAACACTTCGATGAAATGGTATTCAATACCATCATACACCGCAATAGCCGTATCAGCGAAGCACCCAGCGTAGGTAAACCCGTAATCCTGTACGACGGGCAAAGCAAAGGAGCCATGAACTACCTCAACCTGGCCAAAGAGATCCTGCAGAAAAACGACATGACCAAAATAAAACAGGAAGAACGAATACTGGAATAGCTATAAACCTTGAGCTACGAGCCGCGAGCCCTTTTGCTCGAAGCTCATAGCTCGGCGCTCGAAGCTTAAAAAATAAACAATGTCAAAAGAAAAGAGCAACAATAAAGAGTTACTGGGAAAAGGCATCCGCTCCCTTTTGCAGAGCATCGATTCCGACCTGAAAAACACAGCCGGTAACAGCCTCAAAGCACAGGTAGTAGAGCAGGTAACAACCATACAGCGAATACCAGTAGAGAACATAGAGCCCAATCCCAAACAACCACGCCGCGATTTCGACGAACAGGCATTGAACGAATTGGCAGCCTCTATCAAAATGCACGACCTCGTGCAGCCGATCACCGTATCGGCACTTCCCAACGGAAAATACAGGCTCATATCCGGCGAACGTCGCTGGAGAGCATCCAAACTGGCAGGTCTTACAGACGTGCCGGCATACATTCGCCAGGCCAACGACCAGCAACTGCTCGAACTGGCACTCCTCGAAAACCTCCAACGCGAAGACCTCAACGCTATGGAGATCGCCCTTAGCTACAAACGCATGATGGAAGAACTGAGCCAAACACAGGAACAGGTAGCAGAACGCATGGGCAAAGAAAGAAGTACAGTAGCCAACTACATCCGCCTCCTCAAATTGCCACCCGATATTCAGGTAGCCGTACGTACCGGCATCATCAGCATGGGCCACGCACGCGCCATCATCAACGTAGATACAGTAGACAAACAACTCTTCATCTACAATGAGATCAAAAGCAAAGGCCTTTCTGTAAGACAAACAGAAGAGCTTGTACGCAGACTCTACAAAACAGCAGGCACTGTTAAAAATTCGGTAAAAGCCACACTGCCACCGGCTTACAAGAAAATTGAAGATAATTTAGCTTCGCATTTCAGCACCAAAGTAAAACTCAACCACAACAAAACAGGACACGGAAGTATTTCCATTGAGTATTACTCTATCCAGGATCTGAACAAAATACTGGATGCAATTGGTGTCTCTGCCAACTAAGTATCATTTACATGATCAGAGATTTTTTTGTTATTGCCGTCATCATCGCTATGCCGCTGCTGGCCATATCGCAGCAGCCGAAGGATACTATTCCTGCAAAACCAACATTGGTCATTAGCGATAATACAGGCAAAGTGGTAGAAAAAATCCCTGCGAAGATCGACACCACGAAACTCAAAGACAGCATCGTAAAATCCAGGCACAGCCCGCGCAAAGCAGCCCTTCGTTCAGCCATCATACCCGGCTGGGGACAGGCATACAACAAAAAATACTGGAAAATTCCCCTCGCCGTTGCAGCAGTGGGAATACCAGGCTGGCTCGTCTATTACAACCAGGAATGGTACCGGCGAACAAGCTTTGCCGTAAAAGTGGCAGACGCAGGAACAACCCTGCCCATATTCCTCGATCAGGTAGATCCGGAGTTGGCCCCACTGGTAAAATCACGCAGCGTAAATGCACTCATCAACTACCGCAACGAATTTCGCCGAAACAGAGACTACGCCATTCTCTTTGGCCTCGTTCTCTGGGGCCTCAATGTAGTAGACGCTACAGTAGATGCCCACCTCAAAGACTTTGATGTCAGCGACGACCTCTCACTACGCATAAAGCCGACACTGCTACCGGGCAATATACCCGGCATTAGCAATGTACCAGGGTTGAGTTTTGCACTCACCATCGGCAACAATCGCCCAAAAACAATATCTTCGCCCCGCTAAAAATCAAATCAGAAAGACTGAAAGTCAGATAGACCGAAAGTATTTTTGATTCATTACGATAAACTTCCGGACTTGCGGACTTTCCGACTTCCGGACTACATTTGCATTCAAAATGAAAATAGCGCTCATCGGATACGGAAAAATGGGAAAGGCTATAGAACAAATAGCCATCCAACGCGGACATGAAATAGTACTCAAAGTAGGCATAGAAAACCTCGGGGACAATACTATCGAAAACATCCGTAAAGCCGATGTAGCCATAGAATTCACAGGCCCCGAAAGCGCATTCGAAAATGTAATACGGTGCATAGAAGCCGGCGTACCCGTAGTTTGCGGATCTACAGGTTGGCTGACACGCTACGAAGAAGCCAAAAACACCTGCCTCGCACACAAAGGAGCCCTCCTCTATGCCAGCAACTTCAGCGTAGGCGTCAACATATTCTTCGCCATCAATAAAAGACTGGCCGAACTGATGGCCCCCCATAAAGAATACAACGTGTCAATGACAGAAGTGCACCACACAGAAAAGAAAGACGCACCCAGTGGTACCGCCATCACATTGGCAGAACAGATACTCGACAAGAACGAGCAGAAAAAACAATGGGTCAACAACCCAAGCAACCTCTCCCAGGACCTCGTGATCATCAGCGAGCGGATAGACCCTGCCCCCGGCACCCATATCATCACCTATAAGTCCGAAATAGACGATATCGAGATCAAACACACCGCCCACAACCGCACAGGCTTTGCCACCGGCGCTGTATTGGCGGCAGAGTATTTGCATGATAAGAAAGGCATCTATACCATGAGCGATGTATTGGGAATTTGATATAAGGCAACTAAATTCACACAGCTTTATACCAGTCCATTGAACAATTTGATGTAATTTTTCGCAGCAACATACAGGCAACCACCCGGCCTTTCATCCAGGGAAAAGTAACCTACTTCCTTTTATAGTGCCACTTCAGGCAACCTTACAGTCATTTGTAACATCTATAAACATTAACTTGATATCCGGTATACGTACCGGCTAACCATTAACCTTTGTCAACTGAAAAATAATCTATGAAAAAGCAGCTTCAGGCTACCGAAAGTACGCCCCTTACCTATCGAGAACTGGAAGTAATACGCCTTATCGAACGGGAATACAGTAATAAACAAATAGCGGGAGAATTAGGCATCAGCGAGCGGACCGTAGAAACACACCGCAAGAACATACTCCGGAAAACCCGGACCAATAACGTAATTGGGCTGATCAAATACATATATGAACACAAGCTCGTATAAAGAAAGCTTGGCCATTCAAAAAATTATTCTAACTTCTCGCGCCAAATCAAATACGTCACATGCTTTCCAAAAAAGCCCAATATGCATTTAAAGCATTGATGTACATGGCTGAAAAAAAAGACAATCAGCCGGTACTCATTGCGGAAATAGCCAAAAAGAAGAAGATTCCATTAAAATTTCTGGAAAATATCCTGCTGGAATTGAAAAAAGACGGCATCCTCGACAGTAAAAAAGGCAAAGGAGGAGGCTACTTCTTCAAAATGTCCCCCAAAGAAGTCACCATGGCCAAGATCATGCGCCTGATAGACGGGCCCATAGCCATGCTACCCTGTGTAAGCCTTTATTTCTATGAACGTTGCAAGAATTGCGACGAAAAACAATGCGGCCTGCACGATAGCATGATACAGGTACGCGATGTGACCCTCAAGCTATTGGAGAAAAAGACAGTCGCCGATATATCCAAACATTAATACCCTAATACCGTACAGCCAGCTTCTCGATCATCGCCTCGCTGGCTGTTTCGGAACTGGGCCCGAAACCATCCACCAGGATACCCTTCTCCCCGTGCTTCGACTCGATTGCATACACCACAGCCTCGTCTGCAGGGTCGGAATTCCCCTCAAAACGATGAATCTCAGTAATTTCAAACTCATGCGGCTGCAGCGATAAAGCCGTCTTACTACATGTCACACAATCAAAATCACGGTTAAAATCAATAGCATAACCCCGCTGCCGGAGGCCATTCACAGCCTCAGAGACCGTATCATAAGTATGCATGGCAAAAAATTAATAACCTAAAGATAAACAACATTCCCCCTCACCCCTGTTAACACTGTATTATCGCCATCAGGAACCATAAAACCTACAACACTACCCATTTACCAGCCTCCCACCTATCAACTTATTAACCAGTTAACCTATAAACTGCCTCCCCTTCCTTTGCCATTACAACCCTAAATTGTAGCTTTGCCAGCGAAATAATTAAAATATGTCAACTATCTCAAAAAACATTGATTTCTCCTTACCCTATAAGGTAAAAGATATCAGCCTGGCTGAATGGGGCCGTAAAGAAATTCGTCTGGCAGAAGCTGAAATGCCAGGCTTAATGTCACTGCGCGCAGAATACGGACCTTCACAGCCGCTGAAAGGAGCCCGTATAGCTGGCTGCTTACACATGACCATCCAAACAGCCGTGCTCATCGAAACCCTCATAGCCCTTGGCGCTGAGGTAAAATGGAGCTCCTGCAATATCTTCTCTACCCAGGACCACGCCGCTGCCGCTATCGCAGCCGCTGGTATCGGAGTTTACGCCTGGAAAGGCCAAACCCTCGAAGAAGCCGACTGGTGTATCGAGCAAACATTGTTCTTTGGTGGTGCAGACCGTCCCCTGAACATGATCCTCGATGACGGTGGCGACCTCACCAACATAGTATTCGACAAATACCCCGAGCTCGTACAGCACATCAAGGGGTTGAGCGAAGAAACAACTACCGGCGTACACCGCCTCTACGAAAGAATGGCAAAAGGCACCCTGCCTATCCCCGCCTTCAACGTAAATGACTCAGTAACCAAGAGCAAATTCGACAACAAATACGGTTGTAAAGAATCTCTCGTAGATTCTATCCGCCGCGCTACAGACGTAATGCTGGCAGGTAAGATCGCTGTTGTAGGTAGCTATGGCGACGTAGGTAAAGGTTCTGCCGCTTCACTGGCAGGCGCTGGTTGCCGCGTTATCGTAACAGAGATCGACCCTATCTGCGCTTTACAGGCAGCTATGGACGGCTTTGAAGTAAAGAAAATGATCGACGCAGTAAAAGAAGCCGACATCGTAGTAACAGCATCTGGTTGCCGTGACCTGATCACAGAAAAGCACTTCCGTGCAATGAAAGACAAGACCATCGTTTGTAACATCGGGCACTTCGACATCGAGATCGATATGGCCTGGATGAATACCAACTACGGTCATACAAAAGATACCATCAAGCCACAGGTTGATATCTACAATGTAGATGGAAAAGACATCATCATCCTCGCTGAAGGCCGTCTCGTTAACCTCGGTTGCGGAACAGGTCACCCAAGCTTCGTGATGAGTAACTCCTTCACCAACCAAACACTGGCCCAAATCGAACTTTGGACAAACACAGACAAATACGAGAACAAAGTATACGTACTGCCAAAGATTCTTGATGAGAAAGTTGCCCGCCTGCACCTGAAGAAAATTGGTGTAGAATTGGATGAACTGACCCCTGCACAAGCCGACTACCTCGGTATTCCCCAGGCTGGTCCATTCAAGCCCGAGCACTACAGGTACTAAAAAGCGCCAAAAGGCCAAACATACAAACCCCAGGCTGCCAGTCAGTCTGGGGTTTATTATTAGGATATAATACGTACCTTTACAACATACACCCATATCCACCGCAGAAACAACAACCCCTCGGATTTACCTTGAGCCTTTTGAGCAACAGCTAACCCGTTATTCCTTCTGTGCAAAACTTTTGTAGTTTATTAAGAAGGCTTTGACAAAGTGTAGCATGAGAATTGATAACACAAAAAGTAATAGAAGCATATGCGCATCCAATTCGTTAAAAATATACAGTTCACCAAACTGCTGAAAGTAGAAGGCCGTCTCAGAGAGTTTAACTTCAGAAAACTCGGCGGTGTCAATGAAGGTATTTTTACCGTAGATGTGGTAGACGATCGTGGCAACCGCATCCTCTTCCGCATGCAAAAAGAGGATGGAGCCTGGAAGATCCAGCCACAATCACTTCCCCGTTGGATCATCGACACCGAAGCACAGTTCCACGACCAGATCGAAGAAGAACTCAACAACATGTAATACATTTTCCGTTCCGGTAAGTATATTGCAGTGAGCAACCGTTTGACGTTTCACCTTTGACGTCTGACGAAACCTATGGTCCAATTCACCACCACCATACTGCAATTTGCCGAACAGGGAGACAAAACCGGTTGGACATACATCCACATTACACCCGATATAGCAGAACAGCTAAAACCAGGTTGGAAAAAAAGCTTCCGGGTAAAAGGAAAACTCGATAAACATCCCATTAAAGCAGTAGCCCTATTGCCACATGGAGGAGGAAGCTTCATCCTGCCCATCAATGCCGACATGCGCAAAGGCATTAAAAAACGCAAAGGTGCCATGCTGCAGGTACAATTACAGGAAGATAAAGCACCCCTGCAGCTGAATCCCGAACTAATGGAATGCCTTTCAGATGAACCACAAGCCCTTGCCTTCTTCAAAACCCTCGCCCCATCACACCAGGCATACTTCAGCAAATGGATAGAAAGCGCTAAAACAGAAGCCACCAAAACCAACCGCATCGCCCAGGCCGTTAACGGCCTCACCCACAAAATGAATTACGGCGAACTAATTCGTAGCCTCAAAAAAGAACAATAATCCGTCTAAGGATGTTCCCAGTCGCCAGCCTCTGGCTGGTGACACCTATTACAAAGCCTCTGACTTTGAAACAATACACGGAACCAGACCTGACAGGTTTGGTGCTGGCGCTGGAGGGGCCGTACCCGCCACATCTAAGGATGACAACAAAGAATATTCCCTTAAAAGGAATTGCCCCGTCCTTTAGGGCGGGGTCAACAAAAATTCTTTGTCTTCGGGCTTTAGCCCAATCTGTCAAGGCATACTTTTGGAAGTAGATTGTAACATGAACAGTTACGAACAAAACATACAAATAGACCTCAAAAAATGGCAGCAACAAATGCTGCGCAAACCCACCCTGTTCAGCCGGGTTACCAGGCGCGTACAAACGAAGATCAATAACATCATCCCGGAAAAAGTACACCAGGCCATTACCGCCACGATCAAACAAATGATACGAGCCGTAATTTTCGGCGCAAAGATCACTGCCCCGGCAACAATAAAAGAAGGAACACTCGCCGACCGCGAGACGACCATAGAAGAAAAGATCACCATTTACCGCAACACAGCTGCAGCAGAAGGCGGCATTACAGGAGCAGGAGGCCTGCTGTTGGGACTGGCAGATTTCCCGATCCTGATAGGCATCAAACTAAAATTACTATTCGATATTGCCAGCCAGTATGGATACAACGTAGAAGACTATAAAGAAAGAATATACATACTCTACATCTTTCAACTCGCCTTTTCAAGCCAGCAACAAAGAAGAGAAGTATACCTAAAAATGGAACATTGGGGCACACAAAAACACAAATTGCCCGAAGACATACATGCATTCGACTGGCGCACTTTCCAACAGGAATACCGCGACTACATTGATCTGGCCAAAATGGCCCAACTCATCCCGATAATAGGCGCCCCGGTAGGCGCCGTCGTCAATTATCGCCTCATTCGCAAACTCGGCCACACCGCCATGATGGCATACCGCATGCGCTATTTCGAAGAGAAAAGCATAAAATATTAACAAGCCCCTCTTTTGTCATTTCGAACGGAGCCATTTGGGAGCTTAAAGCACAGAGCATTGCGGCGCAGTGAGAAATCTGCTTGCAAAGCAAAAGCTTTCTAAGCAAACGCATTCCAAACTCAATTCCTCCTCATCAAACGCTTCCTATGCTGCAAACCCCAGGAATGCAACTCATCGATCACTTTTTTCAAGCTCGCGCCATAAGCCGTTCTGGAATATTCTACAGCCACAGGAATAGTATCATACACGGTACGCTGAACCAGCTCATTCATTTCCAGGTCCTTCAACTCCTTCGAAAGCATTTTGGCAGTAATCCCCTCCACCTCACGTTGAATTTCCTTAAAACGCATAGGACCTTCACCCAGCGACATCAGGATCAACAACTTCCATTTACCATGCAAAATATCCAGCGCATCATGAACAGGTTGAATATGCTGCTTACATTCCGGGCTGCTTACCTTACGCTTTCCGGTTGCGACAAACTCAGTTTCAGTAGATATAGACATAACATAAAATTTGGTAGGTAGTTATAAGAAACTCGCTTTCCAACAGTTAACGAGTTACTAAAAGATACCAACAAACACAGCGCCAAAAAGTTTAAAAACATTTATAAAAAGGTAAAGCACAAAGAGCACATATTGACACATAAAAGAAGTAACTTCAATAAGCAACTAAACAGCCATTTTCCACATCTTGTTAATAAGTAACTTTGTTTAGAAGCAGTTCCAAAAATTATATTTGGAATAACTGGAAGGGTTAGAAGTATCGACACGAATCGGTACACTTTTGTGAACTTAAACTGAAGTGAATTGACAGAAACTATCATCAGCCTCGACGCCGTAAACCCTATAGAGTTTTTCGGTGTAAACAACGGTAAGTTAGACCTTCTCAAAAAGAAATTCCCACTACTGAAAATTCTTTCCCGTGGTACACAACTCAAATTAAGTGGGCTGCCCGAACAAATAGACACTGCAAAAGAGAAAATTGACCTCATCATTCAATACCTCCAGCGCAATGGGCATATGAGCCAGAACTATTTTGAGCAAATCCTCGGCGGAGATGATGCAGAAACCGTTGACAACTTCATTGAGCGAAACCCCAATGATGTCCTCGTATTTGGCCCCAACGGAAAAACAGTGCGCGCCCGGACGTTGAACCAGAAAAAAATGGTCCATGAAGCCGAGAAGAACGACATCGTTTTTGCTATCGGGCCGGCCGGTACAGGTAAAACCTACACCGCCGTAGCATTGGCAGTGAGAGCACTAAAAAACAAAATGGTTAAGAAGATCATCCTTACACGTCCCGCAGTGGAAGCAGGCGAAAGCCTCGGATTCCTGCCAGGCGACCTGAAAGAAAAGATCGACCCATACCTGCGTCCGCTGTATGACGCCCTGGACGATATGATCCCGGCCGACAAACTGGGCTATTACATGAGCACCCGCGTCATCGAGATCGCACCCCTCGCCTACATGCGTGGACGTACCCTCGACAACGCCTTCATCATCCTCGATGAGGCCCAGAACGCCACCGACCTGCAGATCAAAATGTTCCTCACCCGTATCGGCGCCAATGCCAAAGCCATCATCACGGGCGATATGACACAAGTTGACCTGCCGAAAAACCAGAAAAGCGGTCTCGAAAAAGCCGTACGCATCCTCCGCAACATTGATGGCATAGCCCATATTGAGCTCGATGAGGAAGACGTAGTACGTCACCGCCTCGTAAAAGCCATCATCAAGGCCTACGACCGCGACCACAAAGAAAATCCACCACCCGAGTACACCCCCGGCAACTGGAGAGGAAACCGCCACCAAAGAGACGAAAAACCCAATACAGAAGGGTAAAACATACCAGTTCAAACAACGAAGGCCTCCCATTGCGGAGGGCTTTTTTATTGTAATTGCCAGGCAGACTTATAGAGACCTTTCAGAGACATTACAGAGAGTTTATAGAGACCTTATAGAGACTTTGCTTCTCGTTTGCCTTATATCTGCCCTAGGTCTGGCCAATACCCGGCCCGGGAGACATCTACCCGCCCCCTATCCCCTTGCCCCTCCAATCACCTGTCGTAAATCCTTTCAAACCATCAACTTATCAACATTTCAACCCCAATACTGATTCCCGAACAGCCAGAACAGCCTATCACCTCAATCCTTAAAATCCCTAAAATCTTGGTTCAGACGGAAACCTTTACTTTTGCGGTATGATTAAATATCTCACAATCATTGCCCTGACCGTAATATTGGCCGCCTGTGGAGGCAGCAGCGACTATTACAAAGCAGAAGATGCCCAGGACGCTGGCCGCCAGTTTATCCGCGCTTCCCTGGACGGCAACTATGAAAAAGCGAAGTTTTACCTGCTCAAGGACGAAGACAACCTTACCCTCCTTAGAAAACAACAACTAAACTACCAGCAGATGAGCAAAGAAGACAAACGCTCCTTTGCAGATGCCAACATCAATCCAATAGAGATCACACCAATAAACGATTCGACGACAACCTATAAATACCACAATTCATTTCACACGAACGACACCACCACCATCCGCATCATAAAAGTCAACAACGAATGGTTGGTAGATCTCAAATCCGTGATCAAAATGTAATAACAAGCCATGTTAGGCCGTTTGTGTAAGCGGCTTGAACAACCGTCCCCCCCAACGATTGCAATGCCTGATTTATCTATACACCAGCACATTGAATAACATTAATAGTATATCAGCATGACCACGACAATTTCTCATCCCTGGCATGGAGTGCCGTATGGTGCAAATGCCCCCCGCATTGTAAATGCAGTAATAGAGATCCCGCAGGGCTCGAGAGCTAAATATGAAATAGACAAGGATAGCGGACTACTCAAGCTCGACCGCGTAATATATTCATCCTTCTATTACCCCTGTAACTATGGATTCATTCCCCAAACCTATGGCGATGACAAAGATCCCCTGGACATCCTGGTGATCACATCACTCCCCGTACAGGCACTTTGCCTGATGGAAGCCAAAGTAGTAGGCGTAATGCAGATGGTGGACAGCGGCGACGCAGATGACAAGATCATAGCAGTAGCAGCCAACGACCCCGGTGTTAACCACTACAACAACATCGAAGAATTACCCCGTCACTTCTTTGAAGAACTCCGTCACTTCTTCGAAGAATACAAAAAGCTGGAGAACAAAACCGTAGTAGTAGAAGAATTTGGCGACAAGTCCATGGCCTTAAAAGTCGTGCAGGACGCCATCAACACCTACAAAGAACACTTCAGCCCCAAGCTCCTCCAAAAGTAAGAACACACGCAACAGCGACGTTGCAACAATAACGCGACAACAACAATAAACGGGCAACTAATAAAAGAGCCGCATCAAAAATGCGGCTCTTCCTATTATGTTACACTGTCTTTTCGAACGCAGCTCTCCCTCTTTGTCATTTCGAACGGAGCCATTCGGAGCTATAAAGCGTCAGCTGTGGCGGCGCAGTGAGAAATCTGCCTGCGAAATAAAAGAATCGAAGCAAAAGCCCTATCAACTTGTCAACCTATCAACTTATCAACCTCTTAATAATCCTCAGTTGGTGCGTCCTTTCCCCTGTATCCGAATTCACGATCCCGGCATTATCGATCCTGTCGATCCGCACCTTACCCGAAGCATGAATGATCTCCGATTCATTCAACAAAATGCCCACATGCACAATGCGCCCTTCAGCATTATCGAAAAAAGCAAGGTCGCCACATTTCACCTCCTGCAAAAAACCGATACCCTCACCCTGCGTAGCCTGCAGATAAGCATCCCGCAACAAGCGGATATTGAAAAACCGGAACACGATCTGGCAAAAACCACTACAATCGATACCAAACACAGACCGGCCACCCCACAAATAAGGCGTATTCAAAAAGCGTTCAGCCCTTGCCTTGATAGCCTCCGCTGAAGGCACCGCACCAACTGCCTGCCAGGCACTCCCGGTAGTATATTGAAACCTGTAAGGACCAGCCTGGATCACATCCTTGGCAGGCGCTAAAACAGGAGTACCCATAGGCACCCACGCCGCTACACCATTGATCAGCACCTTGTCAGTCCAGTCACCTATATACAAACCATTATTAATATCCCCCGGCAAAACATCGACAATAGCCAGCTGACTGCGCTGACACCAACCCTCATACCCGTCATGCAAACAACGCAGCTTGATAAAGTTTTCAGACTCCTCCAGCAACTCACCCGCCTCACCCAACAACAGCTGGCTGCTCATTTCACTCTTATGACTCGATTCAACCCGCATCGGGCTTACAGGAACACAACAAACGACAAAGGACATAGGAACATCAAATTTTAAACAAAGAAACAAAAAGAGATACGAAAAAGTACACACCCACGTTATCCCTCCTATCAACTTATAAACCTTTCAACCTGTTAACTAATTAATCAGCCAGCATTTATGGAAAAAACCGCATACTGCATCTCATCAAAAGAAAAGAGTTAATTTTCGCCCGGTGAAACATGACCAGTATGCACATATAACCGACCAGCAACTGTTGGAACGCTTCTACAGCGATCACAATAACCATTGGTTAGGCATCTTACTACAACGGTATACCCTGCTGCTATTAGGCGTGTGCATGAAGTACCTGAAAAATGAAGAAGAGTCCAAAGACAGCGTACAACAGATCTTCCTCAAAGCCATTACCGAACTGCACAAATACCGCGTAGAATACTTTAAGTCCTGGCTCTACATGGTGGCAAAAAACCATTGCCTCATGAAACTACGCGATAAACCCGGACGCAAAACAGAGATCAAAGAACAGATGGCCGTCACGCCTGCCGAAGCAGAAGAAGGCATGCACACCCATCTTGAGAAAGATAGACAATTGGAATTAATGGACGAAAGCCTGCAGGAACTCAACAAAGAGCAGAAACAGTGCGTAACTTTGTTTTACCTGGAGAAACGATCCTATCAGGAAATAGCCGAAATAACAGGCTTCTCCATGATGCAGGTAAAAAGCTATATACAGAACGGAAAAAGGAACCTTAAAATATTATTGGACAAAAAACTTAATCGCTAAACAAGCAAATACTGAAGCACGCAGAGATAACATGAATCGTGACCTGTTGAACATATTATCAAACAGTAACAAGGACATCGACAACCAGAAACTGATGGACTACCTGGCCGGCAAACTGTCGGAGCAGGAAAAACATGAAGTAGAACGTTGGATGGTCGACAATGACTTCGACAACGAAGCCATGGAAGGCCTGCAGGATTTCTCTGCCAAAAAAGACATCAACAACTACGTAGACCAGCTCAACAAAGAACTCAACCAATACATAAAGGCAAAAAAACAACGCCGTGAACGCCGCAAGATCCAGGAACAACCCTGGACCTACCTCGCCATATTCCTCATACTGATCCTCATCATCCTGGCCTACATCGTCATCAAGAAACTACAGCACCCATAGCCTGTCACGCTAAGCCTGTCAGGCTGATCTGTCACCCTGAATAGCAGTCACCCTGAACGGCTGTCACACTGAGCCTGTCGAAGTGCTGTCTAAGTGCTGTCGAAGGGTCTCGTAACGCTCTGCGAAGCTTTTCCTCGTTGCCTCAATGACTTTATGCCTTGTTGCCTTTCAATTCGTGTAATTCGCCCTAATTCGTGTTATCAATAAGATATCTTATCCGGCTTATTCATCCATTCCTCAAACAATTTAACCGCCTCTTCCCTGCCGCCATTCACAATAGGGATCCTTCTATCCTCCATCGGCACGGTAAGCTCCTCATAAATAAACGAATCATCAAACCCTGCATAAGCAGCATCAAACCGGGTACCCCCAAAGAAAACCTTATCCGGCCGCGCCCAGTAAATAGCCCCCATACACATGGGACAAGGCTCGCAGGAAGTATACAACACACAGCCCGTAAGCTGATGAGTCTTCAGGTTGGTACAGGCGTCGCGGATGGCCATCACTTCAGCATGAGCAGTAGGATCGTTGGTTGAAGTAACAGCATTACAACCCTTCCCAACAATAACATCCGCCTTGACGATCACACACCCAAAAGGGCCACCCTGCCCGGAATTCATCCCCCGACGCGCCAGGTCGATAGCCGCCTGCATAAAATGCAACTCACGTTCCGTCATAACAGCTTAATTTGACCGCTAAAATACAAAATCCGGCAGGCCATATTGGCCCATTAACTAACTTGACGTCACAAATCCCGAAAATGAAGAAACTCCTGATCATTATGTGCGGTCTGATAGCCGCAACCGTTACGATGGCACAAAAAGTAAGCTACATTGTAACCTTCCCAAACATCGTACACCATGAAGCAAAGATCACGGTGATAGCCACCGAAGCACCCTCAAGAAATGCCACCTTCCGTATGAGCCGGTCCTCACCAGGCCGCTATGCCACACACGAATTTGGAAAGAATATCTACGACGTGAAAGCCTTCGACCGTGCCGGCAAACCCCTCACCATCAACCGCATCGACGGAGATGTATACGATGTACCCCGTCAGGACGGCTATGTGCGCGTAGAATATACTATATACGCCAACCACCCCGACGGCACCTACGCCGGCATAGACGAATCCAGCATACACTTCAACATGCCCGCCGTATTCATGTGGGTAAAAGGAATGGAAAAAGCCCCCATCGACATAAAATTCGAGATCCCCGCAGGAAAGAATTGGACGATTGCCACCCAGCTGAAACCAGTGGAAGGCAACCCAACCCTCTTCACTGCACCAGGACTTCAATACTTTATGGACAGCCCCACCAAAATAGGTGACCTCATCTGGAAAGAGTGGACCATAAAAAACGCCAACGGAAAGACCTATAACTTCAAGCTGGCCCTCGAAGCAAAAACCAGCGACACCCTTGCAACATCCTTTGCCCGTAAGGTGCAAAACATCACCGAAGAAGCACAAGCCATCTACGGAGAGGTGCCTCCCTACGACTATGGTACCTACACCTTCATAGCCAGCATCAACCCCTGGGTAAAAGGCGACGGTATGGAGCACCGCAACTCGACCATGATCTCCATCCCCGCCAACTTTGATGGCAACAACTACCTGCTCGATGTATTTTCACACGAGTTCTTCCACTGCTGGAACGTAGAACGCATACGCCCCAAAACACTGGAACCATTCAACTTCGAAAAAAGCAACATGAGCAACGAGCTCTGGTGCGCAGAAGGATTCACCCAATATTATGGAGACCTCCTCATCACCCGCACAGGCTACCAATCAGTAGACGACTACCTGCCCGCCTTGGCCGGACTGATCAACACGAAAGAAAACACAGCAGGCGCCAAAAGATATTCCCCCGCAGAAATGAGCCGCCATGCAGTCTTTGTAGATGCAGGCGTAGCCATCGACAAAAGCAACTACATCAACATGTACACCTCCTATTACCCCTACGGAGGAGCAATAGCACTCGCCCTTGAGCTTGAATTGCGTACCCGCTTTAGCAACCTCACGATGGACAGCTACATGACAGCCCTCTGGAAAAAATTCGGCAAAACAGAAGTAGCCTATACCATCCCCGGCCTGCAAGACGTACTGGCAGAACTGACCGGCGACAAAAAGTTTGCAGAAGACTTCTTCAGCAAATACATTACCGGACACGAATCCTTTAACTACAAACCATTGTTGGAAAAAGCAGGCTTGGTATTGAAAAAAGCCAACGAAGCAAAAGCCTGGATGGGCAGCGTACAATTTAGAGAAGGAACCAACCTTACCATTGCCTCCAATACAGTAATAGGCACCCCCCTCTACAATGCCGGCCTGGATGTAGACGACCAACTGGTAACCCTCGACGGAAAACCAGTGAAAAAGGCCAGTGAAATAGAGCCTATCCTGAAAGAACATAAACCCGGAGATGCAATTCAAGTAGAATACCTGCACCGCGGAGAAAAGAAGACTGCCACCCTCACATTAGCAGGCAACCCAGGCTACAGCCTTACCACTTTTGAAAAAGAAGGACAAACACCCACAGCCGAAATGCTGGCCTTCCGCAAAAGCTGGTTCGGCAGCCAAATCAAATAACAAGGATTCTAAAACCCAAAGGTGGGTCGCTGTATACAAAAAGCAAAATGGCCTTGACAGACAAACCATCAAGGCCATTTCATTTATTTCTAACTACAGAGAGATAAAAAAATTTCTACTCTTTCAAACCAACTAATCAGATTTACATCACGCTGTCATTTCGGACCCTGCCATGCGCACTGCAAACCTAAACAAGACCTGCAGGGTGAGAAATCTGCCCGCGAAGTAAACGCACTGACGATTGCCCATTGCCGACTGCCGCCTACTGATACTGAATATAGATCGGTTTCGGCTTCAGGCTCAATACCTCTTCAGGTGTCATAATACGGCTGCCGGGCTCCCGGAAGTCGTTTTTGTAAAACAGCTTGAAACCAGTGAATTGAACAGGCTCTCTGTGAATAAAGCTCTTGTAAGTAGTGATCTTCCTTGCCTTGGCGCCCCAACCATCCATATCCATGATGACTTGCACTTCAGGCTGCAATTTGATGTTCTTATAATTGGTCACCATAGCTTGCGTAAAACGGTGAACCACCAGCATCTTGGGAGGCAGGTTGTTCTCCTTCACGATCTTCGCCAGGTAATTAGTAACATAGTTGATATCAGCCGCATCGAAGCTGCCGATCACAGAACCGGGCTTGGCGCCCGTCTTCATAGAAAACTCAGGGTCGATACCGAAATGCACATTCGGCATCTTGAAATACTGCTCGAACTGAGGCACCTCATCCTGCACAGTACCTAAACCAACCTGAATATCGATGAATACCAGCGCATTGATCTTGGCAGCCATGGCCAGCACCTTATCGATCTCCTTGAAAGGCATCCGGAGGCGGTACTTACCCGCAGCACCGGGACTACCCTGCGCAGTCACAGCAATGTAATGCAGCGCAGGCACCACCTCAACCGCAGTATCAGCTGCCTGCCAGCGTTTTACCTCACCCTGAAGCTTCTCCAGCATCTGCTGCTCAGGCAACTCACCAAGGATACCCATTTTCGTGGAATACAAGTTACCATAAAAAGCCAGCACCCGCTTCATCGGAAGAATGGCTCCAGGAAGAGGATAATCGTGCTTTACGGGCCACTTACCGGTAGAATCACCGTTTGCCATGATGGTCATACTCCTGTTATACCAGGCAGTGTCCAGCGTGGCAGAAGGAGCAGGGGGCGTTGCAGTCGCAGCTTTCTTGTCGGTAGTGTCTTTGGCACTTTGAGCAACAGCAGTAGCTTCAGCAGAAGAAGATTGGCAATTGCTGAACAAAGCAATACAAGTGGTGGCGGTAGCGCACAGAGCGGAGGCCTGTAACCAGGACTTTTTGATCATAGTGAAAAATGTTTTGTGGGAGTGCAGAGAAAAGATAGACTTCAGGTTTTGGTTCATAGAAGATTGCAAATATAAGTAACACCAAAAACGTACCAGTAATAAAATTAGTATGTAAAGATAAACGTAACTTTATAGAGACAAGATTCTATCGCTCTTATAAAACATCTGCCATGGGTACGCTTCAACAAATCCACAACTGGAGCCTGGTGCATCACCCTCGCTGGCTGGTAGTCCTTCGGGTCGCACTTGGCCTTTGTCTCATCTACAAAGGCATCACCTTCATGTCCAACACCGCTCAGGCCCATCAACTGTTGCATGGAACGATACTCAGTTCCTCTTCCGATGCCATTATCATCGGCATCACCTGGGCACACCTCCTCGGAGGTTTCCTCATCGTGATCGGATTGCTCACCCGCTGGGCTGTCTTGCTGCAGGTACCTATCCTGCTGGCCGCCATCATTATTATGGCCAACGAATACGGCCTTTTCGCTGCCGGCACAGACCTGCCCTTTACGAGCATCATCTCTGTACTATTGGTATTCTTTCTCGTAGAAGGAGGAGGGCCATTATCGCTGGACAATTACTTCCGGCTAAACCCTAAATAGCTACACGACCAACCGTTATGAGGTTAACCAATGTTAGACCTCCAACTCCCGGCCAGCCGGGTTACTGGCCATTATATACCACACCCGAAGTAGGCGTTTCATGAAGCTCCAGATGGTCCATAGCAGGCAACAACGGCTTCAGGCGGTTCCATATCCATACCGCGATCAGCTCACAAGTGGGGTTCTCCAGGCCGGGAACATTGTTCATACACTTATGGTCCAGTTCGGCCACCACAGGCTTTACTACACCCTTCAGCACGGCAAAATCCATTACCCATCCCAGGGCAGGATCGGGCTGCCCCTTGATCCATATCCGCAAACGGTAAGTATGACCATGCATTTCCTTACACTTATGCCCGTCGGGCACGTTAGGCAGGAAATGGGCCGAATCGAAAGTAAACTCTTTATAGATCAGCATAAAATACCTTGAGGGCCCAAAGTTACACCCTTATCAATAAAAAAGTGGAGTTGTAAAAACTCCACCTTTCTTCAATTGGTATCTGATCTAATGGTAATTATGTCACTTACGCAAAGTGATCCTGGGCAATTCCGTCTCCCGGTTGCGCTTGATCTCGACCCCGGTGATGGTAGTATCCTGGTACCCATTCGAGCCGTTGATGAACACGCTATAAGTACCCTCCTGCAGGCCCCTTACCTTGAAATCGCCATTATGCCAGGGAATAGCATAACCGGTATCCTGAGCATTATACACGCTGATCACAGGATAAGCATCCTTAGGCAGCACCCTGCCCTCAAGGCTACCGGTGGTTTTCACGGTAAAGACTTTCAGGAAAGGCTTCAGGTAGAACTTACCCCTCACTACGAAAATAGACCGGGACACATCGAAGTCGAGCCATAGCCGGTTACGCCCAGGCTGCCACTCATCCCAATCCCGCCCTTTGATCTTTAAAACGATGGTAGACTGAGTGCCCGGGAAAAGGTCCAGCGGATAAGTCACACTGTCCTTAACCAGCGAGTTATTACTACCCAGCACGATCTTGATCTTCTTGATATTCCCTTCAGGAATGATACCACTGGCCAGCAAAGTATCCACACCATTGCGCAAGCCAAGCAGATCATATATACCAGGCGCAATATTCAAAGTGTCCCAGTTCACACAATGATCCTCGTGATCATCGTCGTCATGACCGCGACCATGATCATCATCGTCATCATCATGCTTGTTCTTATCACAGGTATCGATGAATACCTGTACACTCTTGATATCGATAAGGACCTTGTCAAATAAAGCGGGATCATCGGTGAGAAACAACTGAACCTCTTGCTTACCGGGCGGTAAAGGATCATTACTATGCGAATCGTCTTTAGAGCAGGCAAAGAAAATAACAGTCATAGCTGTTACCATTGAGCATAAGCCCAATAGCTTTCTTCTCGTGGTCATATGTATAAGCGTTTTAAGTGGTGAATAAACCGTCTCCGCCTAAGTATTACAACTTCTATGCCTATACATTAAAAAGTGGATAAATATAAATCTGGCCCCGGCACCCACTACCACCCAACCCTTTGATAAACTGTTACGTAGCGCCGCCCTCACGAACCAATTGCGGCTCTGCGAGGCTCGTTACCTCGCAGCCCTATTCCAGGGCTTTTAGCCCTAACGAAGCAAACGCAATCCCGACTATTTTTTCATATCAACCTTGAACCATTTGCATGCTGTAAAAAATAATAGTCCACTATTTTTGTAGACTTAATATAAATACCTATCATTGCATTCAGAATACGATACACCATGCTACCACATAACACAAAAACACGATGTAGCTGATTCATTCTAACAGGAATACACACCTATTTGTTTATACAAAAAATGGCAACATGAAACCTGCATCCGCATACACTTGGTTATTGGCAGTACCGGCCCTCATCATGAGCCCTTCGGAAATATTCCCTTCCAAACCAGTAAAAATAGAAGGCAATGTCATCCATAGCCTCAACGGCAAACAAGTGGAGAACGCCTATATCTATATCGTATCAGGAGAAGAAGAAGCACTCACGGGAAAAGATGGCGTATTCACCATTTCCACCTGGCAGCAATTACCAGTAACACTGGTGATAGAGCACCCTAAATACAGGTCCAAACAGATCAGCATAAAAGATCCGGCAAAAAAAACAGTTATAAAACTCGATCCGAAATAAGCATACGGCTACCCTTCATCAACACAGCTCACTATGAAACTGAACATACTGGCCTTTGCAGTACCGCTCTTTGTTTCGTTTATGATCCTGGAATATGTAGTAGCAAGGCGGAAAAAACTGCCCTACTTTAACCTGCATCATTCCATTGCCAACATCAGTGTAGGCATAGCCGAGCGCCTGATGGATGTATGGGTAGTTGGTATATTTTATTTCATGTACGATTACATACAGAAGCACTATGGACTATTCCAAATAAAGCCCAACCTGCTACTTTGGATATTGTTGCTCCTCTGTACCGATTTCATGTGGTATTGGTACCACCGCCTCGCACATGAAATAAATATCTTCTGGGCCGCACACATTGTGCACCACCAGAGCGAAGACTTTAACTATACAGTATCAGCACGCATCACGGTATTACAGGCATTCATACGCACAGGATTCTGGGCAGTGTTGCCCCTGCTGGGATTCCCGGCATCGATGATCACCAGCATATTACTGGTACATGGGTTATACCCGTTTTTCATCCATACCCGGCTAATTGGTAAATTGGGCATCCTGGAATATGTGTTCGTAACACCATCACACCACCGGGTACACCATGCCAGCAATGAACAATACCTCGACAAGAACTATGGCGACGTATTCATCATCTGGGACAAGCTCTTTGGCACATTTCAAAAAGAAGAAGACGATATAGAGATCAAATATGGCTTAACACATCCATTGAAGAGCTACAGCTTCCTCTGGCAGCACTTCCACTTCCTGGCCGAACTCACCTATGCAGTACGGCGCACCAAAGGAGGATGGAATAAGTTTAAACTCCTGTTCAGCAGACCGGAGCACATAGAACCCGCCGTAAGAGAAATAGCGGAGGAGCGGTTCAGGATTCGTCAAAGCAAGGAACCATTTGACAAGCCCCTCAACAGGTACGTAATATGGCAGATCGGGCTCACCATTGCCCTCCTCTTCATATTTATCCTGTTTGAACATTACATGCCATTGACACAGCAGATATTGATCACGGTGGCCATCCTGCTTACCCTCATCAATTGCGGGGCGATCATGGAACAGAAACAATGGATCTATTATTTGGAATTCTTACGATTACTAACCCTCACCATAGGATTTATATTAGTGTACCCGGCAGTATGGCTCAACATAGTAGTGCTCTTTGTAGCCATATTACTCATTGCATATTTCGATACCATCCGCGTGCATTACCTCCAATGGGTATATCACCGGCACAGAAGCTCTTAAACACACACGAGTTACGTGGCTGAGAGGTCAGGCGAAGGCTGGCAAGACCTTCTACGGTGGTTCGACTCCACCCGTAACTACATTGCATCGGTTCAACTTTCATACCTGAACCTCCGGGTGATGTTTCTACATCGCCTTCAATTTATTGCGTAGCAGCATGCCACTATGCGTCACATGAGGACATAAACGTCTTTTTCGTATGGCAAGCAATCGTTGATGAACGGGCGGTGTTTCTACACTGCCTTTTTCTTTTCCAACAAAGCCATCGAAGCAAACGTCAATTGCCCGGTCCTTTAGGGCCGGGTTAAAAAGCTCAACTCCTCTTTGGGCTTTAGCCCAATCCCACCCCTGGCACACAATTAGAGCCTCGCACCGTATGACCACACCAATTACCTGGCATATCGGTTGCTCCGGCTTTCACTACAAAGAATGGAAAGAAACCTTCTACCCCAAAGGCGTCCCCCAACGCAAGTGGTTCGAATACTATGCTACCCGGTTCGACACACTGGAACTCAACGTCACCTTCTACCGCTTTCCCCAGGTGTCCTTTTTAGAAAACTGGTACCAGAAAAGCCCCGAACACTTCAGCTTTTCCGTAAAAGCACCACGCCTCATTACCCACTACAAAAAATTCAACGACACCCAACAACAACTGGACGACTTCTATGCAACCATACGCGAAGGACTAAAAGAAAAACTCGGCCCTGTACTGTTCCAGTTCCCACCCCAGGTTAAATACGAAGAAGCCCTGCTCCAAAGAGTAATAGAACAATTGGACAACACCTTTACCAATGTACTCGAATTCAGAGACGCCAGCTGGTGGCGGCAGGATGTATACAACCTGCTGGCCAAACACAAAACAGTCTTCTGCGGCCAAAGCTATCCCCGCTTGCCCGACGAAGCGATCGTGAACACGCCCGTAACCTACTATCGCTTTCACGGAGTGCCCAAACTCTATTATTCCGAATACCCCACCACTTTCCTCGACCGCATCAGCCAGGAGATCCAGGCCCAGCCCGCCGTTAAAACAGCCTGGCTTTACTTCAACAACACAGCCGCCCTTGCCGCCATCCACAATGCAGCCTATCTGCGAAACAAACTAATACCCGCCCCAAAAGCCTCCGGCTAATCTGGAAATCCGCACCAACAGCCACTCTCCTACCTCCTACTTCTTACCTCCTACCTCTGCCTCCCTGTTCAACCATTTCCCCTCATTCCCAACAACACTTAAACACCAATTAAATTAGCATTAATAAACTAATATAATTAGTAATCTGGTCTTAACTTACGACCCGTATGTGGGAAAGAATAACCGAGAAACTGGAAATATTGGCCGATGCTGCCAAGTACGACGTATCCTGCTCCTCCAGCGGAAGCGAACGGAAAAACCAGGCCAAAGGACTGGGCAATTCCACCAACATGGGCATTTGCCACACCTATACCGAAGATGGGCGTTGCGTATCCCTGTTGAAAATTCTCCTCACCAACCATTGCATCTACGATTGCGCCTACTGTGTTAGCCGCCGAAGCAACGATGTAAAACGCGCAGCATTCACAGTACAGGAAGTAGTAGACCTCACGATCAACCTCTATCGCCGCAATTATATTGAAGGCCTTTTTCTGAGCTCAGGTATATTTTCCAATCCGGATTATACGATGGAACGGTTGGTACGCATAGCAAAGCAACTACGTACCGAAGAAAACTTCCATGGTTACATCCACCTCAAAACCATTCCCGGCGCCAGTGAAGAACTGGTAAAAGAAGCTGGCCTCTATGCCGACCGCCTGAGCATCAATGTAGAGATGCCAACCGAGCAAAGCCTGCAGCTATTGGCGCCCGATAAAAAGAGAGAACAGATGCTGCAGCCTATGAATGTTCTTAAAAATGCTATCCGCGAGAACAGAGAAGAAAAACAAAAGTTCCACAAAACACCCCTGTTTGCCCCCGCAGGCCAAAGCACACAGATGGTCATTGGTGCCACACCGGAAACAGACCTCCAAATCCTTCACATCGCCGACCAGTTCTACAAAAAGATGGAACTTAAACGAGTCTACTACTCCGGCTATGTCCCCATCAGCAACGACAACAGACTGCCCGCTATAGGAACACCCGTTCCCATGGTGCGCGAGAACCGCCTATACCAGGCAGATTGGTTGCTGCGCTTTTATGGCTTCTCTGTACAGGAATTGGTATCACCACAACAACCCTTGCTGGATATGGACATCGATCCCAAGCTCAGTTGGGCCCTTCGTCACCTCGACCTGTTTCCGCTCGACGTTAACAAAGCAGAACCAGCCCTCATAAAACGCATCCCGGGCATTGGTATCCAGTCGGCCCATAAAATAATCGCCGCCCGCAGATTCAATAAACTCAACTGGGAACACCTGAAAAAGATGGGCATTGCCATCAACAGAGCACGATACTTCATTACCTGCAACAGCCAGGAATTTGAACGCCGGGACTATACCCCCACACAGATCAAACAATTCATCCTGGCGCAGGGAAGCAGTAAATACCAACCCAACTTTTCAACACAAACAGCCCTCTTCTGATGCAAACCCTCGTATATGACGGCAGCTTCTCCGGTTGGCTTACCGCAGCATTCGATACCTACGAATACAGGTATACCAATGTGAACATTGTACCGGAAACAGTAAGACAGGATGATCTTTTTGGGCAGGCACACATAGTACACACCAATGAAACAAAAGCCTCCCGCGTATGGAAAGGACTACAGCAACGCATTTCAGCCCAGGCCACTAAACAACTATACAAGACCTTTCTATCAGAACAGCAGGCAATGGAGAACAGGCTACTCCAATACGTACAATACGCATTCAGCAATAACAGCTCGATAGAAGAAGATTATAGTCACCCGGCAGTATTGTACGTCGCACAAACAGCCCGCCAGGTACACCGCGAAAAACATCGCATGGAAGCCTTCGTCCGCTTTCAAAAAACAAAAGATGGACTATATTATGCACTCATAGAGCCAGACTTCAACGTACTCCCATTGATACAGGATCACTTCGAAAAGCGATATGCCGATCAACAATGGATGATCTACGACAGCCGGCGTAAGTATGGCTTATATTATGATCTGCAGCAAACAACAACAGTACAGGTAAACTTTGAAGCAACAACACAGGAAGGAAAAGACCTCGCTGCAATACACGACGAGAAGGAGCCATTATACCAGCAATTGTGGCAACACTATTTTAACAGCGTAAACATCAAAGCAAGGAAAAACACCAAACTACACATCAGACACGTACCCCGCCGCTACTGGCGATACCTCACTGAAAAGCAAGGTTGATTTATTTACACTATACTGAAAAGAGATCAGCCAATGCAGAAGAGATCAGTACAACCCCAATAAGAGTAATTAATCCTCCCAGTTATTTTGCATGTGTTTGTACGACTCCTTACTAATGGTCTTCTTACTCTTCGACCTCGACACCCCCTTCTCCTTCCGGGCATTGATATTATTCACCAACGAATTCTCCACACCCAGTTTATTCTTCTTCCCCACATTTTTCGTTTTAACTGCACCCTTCTTTTTAGCCGCCTTTTTCTTTCCCGCCTTCTTTGGCACAGCCTTCTTTTTAGTAGCCATAAAAACAGATTTATACAGCAATAGCTACAATTCAAATGCCATCACTCCCAAGCATAACAAACAGACGTCCCAAAAAAGAAAAAGCACGTCGCTACACCTAAAGCGACTGGAGCTTGCAACAAATAAAGAATGTTACACCTAAAGTGACTTGCTGCCAATAATAAGATAATCAATGCTACACATTGGAGAGGCGCTGGCCCGTCAGGCCGCGCAGCCTGTCCCGCTCTGCGGGAGAGCGATCGGGCCTGGCTTGATTTTTCTTTGGTTACTTTCTTTGCATTAAGGCAAAGAAAGTGACTACATCGAAGGAACGATGCACAAGGCCAAAGCCTGCATCCAAATAAAGAAAGTAGCAAAACAAATAAAGTAAAGCACGAATCAATTCGCCAAAATAATCTCAGGCCTTTTAATAAACTGCCTGTTATACTTAAACTTCACACTCGTATTAACCTCAATCCTCCACCTGTCGCCAAAATAATTCTTACGGGGAAAGAAATGCGCCTTGAACTCAAGTGTACCGAAAATAAGACTCTCGTTACGACTCCGCAACCCTCCCCCCACACTACTATACAGATCACTCTTCTTCAACTCCTGCTTTTCCGGCGTCAGCAAAACAGCATTACCAAAAACAAAAGGAGCAAACCGGAAGTTGAGGAATATCCAGGGAGTAAAAAATACAGACTCCACCTTCAAAGTACTCCTGATCTCACCAAACACTCGCCTGTTATTACGATATTCAGGCAATCCAAACTGACTTTCGAGAAACAATGGCTCATTCAACTCCTTATGCGCCTGCAAGGTGACCCCGGCACTGACAAAGGTCCGCTGCTTCCAGTTCTTGCTCCAGTTGTGCAGCCGGGAAAAATAATCCAGGTTGAATAACACGTCCACGTCTTCGAGCGAATTCTTTTTGAAGTAACCACCAACACGCGCTGTATAATTGAAATAATCTTCCTTCTCGGTAAAGTAAAAACGTTGAAAATCAATGCCGGCATAAGGCCGCTCCCGCCCTTGCGTTTTGGTCCAGCCTGCGGTGAGCGAGATATCCATACCTTCCGGAACGTCCTCGTTACGGCCAAAACCATAAATATACCGCACCTTATAAAAATCCTGCCGGAAGATCGAAATAGAAGCCAGCGCCCCCATTCGGTCGAAATAGTTGTAATAGAACTCTTGCGAAGAAGTATCCGGCACCTCACTAAACTGCTTCCGGAAATAACGTACGCTGACTAAAGTACGCAAACGGTCATTCTCATTTTGCACATTACCCACCCGGTAAGCCCCCGTGTTCCATCCTACCCAGGAATCATAATTAAGAAACTGGTAGCGGGCATCCGTTTTATAAGTAGAGTCGTTGAGATACATGTTTTCAGTACGATGATAGGCCACTTCGCCGGCATAAGTAAAACGCAGATAAGGATTTACCAATGGCCTGATCAGCCGGGCATAATACGTCACCTCTTCATCACGGCCGCTGTTGAAAGCATCATTGAAATTGTCATAACCCAGATACCCATCAATAAAAGAACCCGCAATGTTCCGTTTGATATATTCGGCCCCATAGCCCACCTTTTCCTTGCGGCGCTGGTCATACAGCAGGCTCCCCGACAACCTGTCCCCGAGGCCACCCAGGTTATCCTCCCGTATCGTACCACTCACACTTTGGGAATTATGCATCCGGAAAGAACCGCCGATAGACAATACATCCTTGGTAAACACGGTGACGTCCACCGAATCATTGCTCCTGTCCGAAGAACGGATTATGATCCGGGCATCCTGCAGATAAGGCTGGTCACGCAGATGACGCTCATTATCAGCAAGCAGATAAGGAAACACCTTGTCACCCACATTAAAAAACAGGTTATTGCGGATTACATGATTCCTCGTTTTATGATGAAAACCGTTGGCCAGTTTGGTAAGCTGGTTCTTGAACCTTTTGCTGGTATCGGTAATAGCCGTACCAAAATCGAGGCCCACGACGGTAATACTGCGTATCACCCGGCCATCATAAATACTGAACAAGAGATCATTCCTTACAGGACCGGTAACCACATCGCCGGTAGGATTGTTGGAGAGCAGGTTGCGGGCCAGTTTACCCAGTAACCCTTTACGCTTCATGATAAAACTGTCGATCGAAGCACGCTTAACAGTATCGGTCTTTACTGTTTGAACAACAGAATCAGGGTCCTGAGCAAGCGATTCTATCGCCGGCAACAGCAACAGGGAACATAAACATAAAAAGGATAACCACTTAAACCGCATAGCTTCCCACCTGATTATGAACGGCAAAATAAGCTTTTACAAGAATACTTTGCAAAACCGGTACCCGGCAAGTGGGTATCGCCAACCCAACCCCTCATTTTACCATCCCTTTAACGCTTTCCACATGGCCTCCGGAACAGCTTATAGGCAATTTGCCCCCATTCATTAAATAAAAAACACAGTCTGCTCAATAGCATTTCTTATCGGCCACTGCACGTATTAGCTTTGTGTCAACAAAGGAACAATTAACCAGATCAACCTTATCAAAGCATTAGATCTGTTCCGTAACAAAAAGCCTTATCAGAGCGGTATTAGTTCCTTGTCCAGGAAACAGCTATAACTAACCCTTATAGCATACCAACAAACAAAAGCCGGGACTCGGTGAAGAGAGGCGAGAGAAAAAGTATAGCAAGCAAAAGAAACAAAATTATTCAGGATTACGGCGGTAGAGTGAAGGAGCCATGTTTCAAAATACCGTAATCGATGAATGAAGCGCAGTAAGAAAAGTCCCGGTTTTTTCAACACAGGTTACAGTTTTTTCAAAGGAATACATATTGGATGGTTTACCCAACTCCCTCTTTTTCTAAAGAGGGAGTTTTTATTGTAGGGTGGGTCGCCCTCAAGGGGCGGCTCACCCTGATAAACACAGACCAACTTCATCCATCATTTTAGCTATCTTCATTTCACAGGACCAATATTTAATAGAGAAGCGTAAAATGAGACACAGATGATTTTCAGGCATATAGTCACATTCGTCATAGTATTAAAAGGCGCCTACCGGGAGTTTAAGAAAAATGAACCCCTGCGCATGGCAGCCGCCACAGCGTTCTTTACCACCTTTGCATTACCAGCCATCCTGCTCCTCCTCATACAAATATTCGGCCTCATCATGGGGCGCCGGGCCATCGGCCTTCAGTTCTTTACCGGGCTCACAGATATCCTGGGGCCCAATGCTGTAGAAGAAATGCGGGAAACCCTGCGCAACGTCCGTTCACTGGTACGGTCCTGGTACATCGCAGCCGGCCTGTTTGCTTTCCTCCTCTTTGTGGCTACTACCCTCTTTAAGGTCATCAGAGATTCCCTGAACCAGCTATGGGACATACGCGTACGAGATGGGCACGGCATAAAACTACAGCTCCGCCAAAGAGCCCGGTCATTCGTAGCCATCATACTGGCGGGCATCCTGTTCCTGAGCGTATTGTTTGCAGAAGGCGTGATATCCCTCTTGCCCGAACGTGTGGTATTCCTGGTGGGATTGTTGAAACAGATCATCTCGATAATTGCAGCGACGGTCTGGTTTACGGTATTATTCAAATACCTGGCGGATGGATATACAGGCTGGAAAGAGACAATCGCAGGAGCTTTCTTTACAGGACTTTTATTTACAATTGGGAAACTGATATTAGGCGTGCTGCTGTCGTACAGCGCCATCAAGAACATCTACGCCACGTCCACCTCATTTGTACTCCTCCTCCTCTTTGTCTTCTATTGCTCATTCATGTTCTACTACGGCGCCTGCTTCCTCAAAGTCTGGGCACGACATAGAGAAAAGCCGATCAAGCCACACAGCCATGCGGTAAAATATAAAGTATCATTAGTAGAGTAATCTCAGATACTACAGGATCTCCTGCACATGCTTCTTGATATTGCTCGCGATCTTCTGCGTAGGCAGGTCATTAGCGTCATTACCAAAAGGCTCTTCGATCTCTTCAGCGATCAACTCAAGACTGGCCAGCACATAAAAAATAAAAGCCACCACAGGAATGGTAATATAACCGAGACTGAAGACAAAACTCAGCGGAAGCGTCATTACATAAAAGAAGATGAACTTCTTCAGGAACACACTATAAGAAAAAGGAATAGGCGTATTCTTGATCCGCTCGCAGGCGCCACACACATCCGTAAAAGACTGCAGCTCCCCATTCAAAAAGATCAATTGATCACCCTTGATAACTCCCTCCTGGTACAGGCGGTTGATACGCTGGAACAGTAAAGCAGCCACCTGGTTCGGAACATGCTTGGCATGATCCAGATCGCCCAGTTCAGGATGCTCCTTATCATCCAGCGCCAGCCGCGTACTTTCTTCCCCAAGATGACGCGCAAGCACAGAAGCATACATAGGGATCACCCGGCGGAAAAAAGCACGGTTGCCTTCATCCGTTGGGTCCAGGATCGCATTCATTTTAAGAGCCAGGTTACGGCTGTTGTTGACCAGCGCCCCCCACAGCTTACGCCCCTCCCACCAACGGTCATAGGCAGTATTCGTACGGAATACAAGGAGCATCGATATCACGAAGCTCAACAAAGTATTCATCATCGAAACATTCTTCAGGTGATTATTCTGACTGAGCTGGAAAACCTCCATCTCGAGGACGGCGATCACAGTCGAGTACACGCTGATACCTAAGATCAGCGGCACCAGAGAACGTAAAGTATCAGCCTTGTGGAAACGAAAAATGAATGTGAACCAGTCTTTGGGATTATAAGTGATCATACTACAAAAATAATCCCCCGCACGACATGAAAAAGAGGTTGTACAAAGTTAGCACCATATATTTCGCGCTCTGTAGAGCACCGGTGTTAGCGGATAAACCAAAGAACGCAAATTAATCATTCATGTTCTTCATCATTGCGTTTTCCCCCTTTGTTTTATTTGCGAAATTGGCTTCCTTCGACAACCTCTTATATTTTACAGGTAACTTAGTCCTAAAAGAGATGGGTAAATTATGCTTGCAGCATCGCCGGGCAGTACGGATAGAAAGAAATAGCCTTGCTGTACACCCGTAAAATTAAGATGCTTTTCTGTAAACACCAATACTCCCTTAGTAGTATTACTCCCATATACAGGGTAAGACCGTTAAATAGGTACAAATACCACTATTAATGGTATTTTTTACATGTGTGTAACCATCAGCCAATCGGCTTTATAGTCGCCCCATCCCAACCACCCGCCATAAGTACCTCCTATCCCCCAAAGCCAGCCACCGGACGCTCGTCTCCCCCGGCGCCATAGCTCCCCAAAGCAGCGCCCCCAAAAGCCGGAATGACCGGTTTTTATATGCCCGACTCAAGACACCAAAATAATTTTCGCAAATTTGTCCTGCACCATTTCCCCCATTCGTCGTACCCCGACAGTTCATTTTAATAAAGCTAAAAACATTTGTATGAAAGAGTTTATGTTCATTTTCAAAGGACCTTCTTACGAAGACCTCGCGTTGAGCCCCGCAGAAGCAGAAGCCAATATGCACAAATGGTTGGGATGGGTAAAACAACTTAAGACCGAAGGAGTGTATGTAGAAGGACGCCCTCTCATGAAAAATGGAAAGATCGTATCAGGGAAAAATGCGGTGGTAACAGATGGCCCCTTTGCCGAAAGCAAGGAACTGGTAGGAGGATACTTCATCATTAAAGCAGATAGCCTCGAAGACGTATTGAAACACACCAAAGGCTTTCCCGATTATGAACTGGGCGGCAGCATAGAAGTACGCGAAGTACAGGTAATCCCCGGCTCCATGTAAACCAATGCACCATAAAGCTACCAGTTGCCAGTTACCCGTTAACCGGCAACTGGTAACTTTAATACCAAAACAATGCCACAAGAATCACCACAACAGGTTGTAGAACACCTTTTCCGGCATGAATCCGGAAAGATGATTGCCGTACTTACCCGGGTATTTGGCACACACAACCTGAGCATGGCAGAAGATGTGGTGCAGGAAGCATTCCTCAAAGCAGCACAAACCTGGCGATACGATCAATTACCGGATAATCCCGCAGCCTGGCTCATGCGCGTAGCAAAGAACAAAGCCATCGACATCATCCGCCGGCAACACACATACCGCCTCTATTCCGAAGAGCTGGCCCATCACCTGCAGGCACAGGCCAATGAGGCAGTAAGCATAGCGGAACAACTATTCCTGGATACGGAAATTGCCGATAGCCAGCTCCGCATGATCTTCACCTGTTGCCACCCCTCCCTGAAAGAAGAAGACCAGATAGCATTGACACTGAAAACAATTTCAGGTTTCAGCACAGCAGAGATTGCACGCGCCCTCGTCACCAACGAAACAGTGATCCAGAAAAGACTCTACCGCGCCAAACAATTCCTCAAGGAAGAACAGATCAAACTGGAGATACCTACAGGAGCACAGCTAACAGAAAGGTTGGAAATAGTATACGCCGTACTCTACTTACTATTCAATGAAGGGTACAATTCCGGGAAAGAAGACGAACTCATCCGCCGCGATCTGTGCGTAGAAGCGATGCGGCTGGCTTTGTTGCTGACACAACACCCTGCTGGCAACCAGCCGGCCACTTTTGCCCTGCTCTCACTGATGTGCTTCCAGGCATCCCGCTTTGAAAGCCGCATGGGAGAAAACAATACGATCATCCTCCTGCAACACCAGGACCGCAACACCTGGAGCAAAGAACTGATCGAAAAAGGATTCCAGTTCCTCACCCATTCATCCCAGGGACAAACCCTCACAATCTACCACATCGAATCAGCCATCGCAGCAGAACATTGCATGACAGATACCTTTGAAAACACCAACTGGGAGCGTATGCTGTACCTCTACGATTTACTGTTGGAAATGAAACCCACGCCCCTTGTACAGTTGAATCGGGCCATCGTGCTGGCACAGATGAAACAACCCCAGCAAGCCATCCGCGACATTTGGAATATTGACGATGTCAACAAACTCCTCACCAGCCAATACCTCTTCAGCGCAGTACTCGGCGACCTCTACACCCAGGTAGGCGATGGCAACAACGCCCGCAAATACCTCACACAGGCACACGACCTCACGACCTCCCTCGCGGAAAAAAAACTAATACAGGAAAAGATCAAACACGCAGAACAAATACATCTAAATTAATAACTTGTCACCCTGAGCCCGTCGAAGGGTCTTTCTCGTTGCCTCAATACCTTTATGCCTCGTTGCCTTTATTCCTCCTTACCTTATTTTTGCAATATGAAGAATTGGCTCGTATCCTTACTGGCACTACTATTACTGGAGAATATAAGCACTGCACAAACACGCAGAGAAGACATCTACTCAGGCTTCGTTCTCTACGACAAAAGAGCCTGGCTTCAAAAAGACCTCCGGGAAAATGTGATCGGCTACACCTTCACACAAGCAATCGACAGCAATACCGAATACCGCTTTGAGTCAGCCTGCCTCGCCATCTCACAATTCCAACTCACCGGCGAAGACGTGGCCCATGGCTTCGATAAGCTCTTTCTCCAATACGACTCCCTCCAATACGATACCAAAAGAGCCTTGCTCGAAGCAGTCTACGCCACCTACCCCAGTAGGTATATACAGCAAGTGCAACAAATACTGCAAAAAGAAACACATCCGAAGCTGTTTGCCATGAGCGCAGTATACCTCTTCCGGCACGATACAACAGTCAACAATGTAAACGATATCAAGATCAGGATGGTGGAACAATTCAGCAACTACGATTCCATACCATTATTACAGACGCTGGAATATCACCTGAACACAAACAAACAAAACAGAACACGCAAAACACCAGACATAGCGGCCCTATTCAGGTACCAGGCCGAACGCAAACAAAAAACCATCTACTCTTTTCAACGCTGGAACCGCGACTATCCGGGAATGTCTATAGTACAAAACGCCGCAGGGCGCTTCATGCGGCATCCCGATGGACGATTGATGATCTTTGAACAACTCGCACGGTCAGCATCCGACCTTCCATACTTCATCACCAATGGAAGCACACCACAAGGCATATACAGCATACAAGGCACTGCAGTATCCAAAAACACACTGATAGGCCCTACCCCCAACCTGCAGCTGCTGATGCCCAACGAAAACAGTTGGGATAAATATTTTCAATTAGCGCCCTGGGAACATTGGGACAGCACCCGCGACTCCATGCAAGCCTATTTGGAACTACTCCCACCTTCCTGGCGCAAGTACACGCCCATCACAGAAGTATTCCAGGCAGGACTTATAGGGCGCTCAGAGATCATTGCTCATGGCACCACCATCGACCCGGAATATTTCAAACAAAAAGCCTGGTACCCACTCACACCCACCAACGGCTGCCTCTGCGCCAAAGAACTGTGGAATGTTTCCAACGGCCGCCTGTTGGTCAGTGAACAGTTCAACATGGTGAGTACCTTCATGGCCTCACCAGGCAGCAAAGGCTACCTCTTTGTCATCAACCTCGATGATCAACAGGCGCCCGTTAGCCGCGCAGAATTGGAACGCTGGGTAAAAACCTACGAACAGGCACGCTAACTACAATCTACACAGTAGCCAATTGCTCGCTGATACGCCCAACAAAAGTGGCCTTATGTTTCTTTAACCAGCTTTCGAATCGCTGCATGTTGGGGTTCAATCCGTAACTCTCTATGAGGTCCAGTTGACGGTTGGGAATATACAGCCGCTGCACTTCAAACATGTTAGCCAGCTCTTCTGCACCGGGAAAACCAAACCCGGCATATACATCACGCGGTATATAATTAAAATACACCTCCCGCTCCAACACCTTCGACATGATCTGTGCATACTCTGCACAAGTAAGGTCTTCAGCCACCACGCCTACCGTACGGCCAATGTATTCGTTGGGATGATCAAAAATAGAAGCAACTACTCCACCCAGGTCTTCAGCAGAGAACATGGAAAGCTTTGTATCACCCTGCGGAAAACCAAAGAATAAACTACCCTGCTCATCCTTCTGCAAAGGGAAAAACGTCAGGAAGTTTTCATAATAAAAAGCAACCTCGGTAAAAGTAGCAGGCACTTGAAGCTCCTTTGCATAATTCCTGAGCGCTGCCTTTATATCACAATGCGGCACAGACAATGTACCACCACTCAATGCATTATAATCCTTCAAAGAGCTATAAATAAAATGTTCTACACCGGCCAGCTTCACAGCATCGATTAAGTTCTTACCCTGCCGGAACTCATGCTCAAAATGTTCCCAGAAATTAGTAACCCCAAAAACACCATACACACCCTGCAAAGCACGCTGCAGGCTTGCTACATCGTCAAAATCACCTTCAACGATTTCAGCACCAGCCGCTGCCAGCGCCTGCGCCTGTTGAGATTGTACATTCCTCGTAAGGATACGAACGGCAAACTTTTTATTGTCAAGTAGAACACGGGCAACACTTCCTCCTTGCGCACCGGTGGCGCCAGTTACTAAAATTATCTTCTTCATGGCTATAATATTTGATACAATGATGAAACTGAATTAACACAACAAAGTACCATCGTTTACCGCCGAACGATAACAATAAAAGTAGTGAACTGATAAAATAGCCGCATGAGTTGAAACACCGGTCGCAACGAGAATGGATAAGCAATACCTATTTCACAATAGCTTTAAAAGCCTCCCGGTAACCAGGCAAATCACTCATACCATTGTGACCAGCACCCTTTAATGTCACCAGTTGGTCCTGCACTTTAAACAACTTGCTCAATTTGACAGACGATCCATAATAGATTACGTCATCGGCATCGCCATGAAAAATCACAACAGGCATTTTACATTGAGGCAGGAATTGATTAGTAGCAAACTTATATTTAAGCAGAAGGGTGGGCAGGATGCGATAATTATGCTTCATCATATCAGTGAGACTATAATACGGCGCTTGCAGGATCAATAAGCGTGCATCATTCCGCGAAGCAAGCCAGGAAGCAGTACCAGTACCGATGGAATAGCCGAGAATAATAATCGAATCCTCCCGGTAGCTGGCCTTTAAGCTATCGTAAACAGCTTGCATATCATCATAAAATTGTTGCTGACTCCCGATCTTCCCTTCACTTTTACCATACCCGCGATAGTCGGGAATAAAAAGATCATACCCTGCATCCGTATAAAACTTTGCCACTTCACCCCAGCCAGCCACAGACCCTCCATTACCATGCAAATAGAAAATAAGACCACGCGAACGATCAGCCTTAAACAGTACACCATTCAATACAGCCCCATCCTCCATAGTAAAAGACAATTCATGGAAAGGTTGATTAAATTCAAACCGGTGATCCCCGGAAAGCTTCTCGGGAAAGAAGATCAGTTTCTCCTGTAAGAAATAAGCCAGGCAGCAAATGAGCACATAAAAAGCAGCTACAACGATTAACATCCAGATCAACAGTTTTTTGGTGCGGGTATTCATAATAAGGGATTCTTCAAATTTACCGTTTCTGCTTAAAAAGAAAAAAGCCCCTGCTTTTGCAGAGGCTTATACACTTAAAAAAACACATTAATCCTTTACGCGATTCAACTGCTTCACTTCACCCAAACACAAAGCCCTGTTGTAAATACGGACATCATCCATTACGCCATTAAAGAAGTAAGGGTATTGCGTGCTCACCATTCTTCCCAAATACAGCTCAGCAGTGTTGGGAGTAAATACTGCAGGGTCATTATGCACACGTTTTAATTCACCATTGATGTATAACTTCCCAACACCATTTTCGTAGGTGTATACAACATGATACCATGTACTTTTCTTTACGTAAGCAGTATCTGCAGGTGCATCATTCTCGCCGCCTGAATAAAAATTTCCATAGGTACCGCTAAAATAGTGATGCTGCTCGTCGAGAGGAGCATTACAATCCGTAGGATGGTTTACAAAGCGCAATGAATAAAACCCGTCACCATAATCTTTATCGATTGTTTTACTAATGAGCATATTCCCTTTGCAAAGACCACTATAAAAACCATTTACTTTAACGATCGCCGCCAGCGTAATAGCGCTGGTAGGATTAATGCTTGCGCTATTAGCTACACGCATGTAACTATTGGTACCGTTAAATAAGTAAGCCCCATTAGCCCTGCCAAAACGATCCGTTGTCTTAACCGCATTATTAAATACTATGTGATTATTATACCCGCTGCTATCATTAAGCGTACCTCCGTTAAAATTATACCAGGCTACCAGCCCATCCTTTAGGTCATAACAATCACAATCGACAGTATCCCGGATGATGGTAGTATCCCGGATAGTTACAGTATCATAAATCGTCTTTTCTTTAACACAAGACGAAACCTGCGTACTGGTAGCAAAAAACAGAAAATATAATATAAGGCTTCCAGAGAGAATTTTTAACAACTTCATAAAGAGGGTTATAGATAAATAAAACGCTAAAATAAACTAGATATTTCAGCCCTTTTGCCCAAACCGATATTCGTGTCAAAACAAGGCAAAATCGTGTCGTTTTGGCCCATAACTGAGCAACAGCCCACCACCAAAACCATAAAAAATGCCCCCGCAAAAGCGAGGGCACCTACTTAAACTATAAAACAGTGGGTTAGTAAACACTTAGAACGGAAGATCATCCATCGGCTCGCTGTAATTACCGCCGCCTGAAGCAGCAGGAACAGCATTATTGGCAGGAGCAGCATAGCTGTTGCCGCTACTGTAACCACCACCCTGATCACCACCTTCACCACGGCTGCCAAGCAATTGCACACTCTGTACACGCAGCGTCAAAGAAACACCGGTAGTGCCGTCATTCTTTGAATAAGTCCTGATATCAGGCGTACCCTCTACATACACCTGGGTACCCTTGCGCAGGTAAGGCGCAATACCGGTCCTGTCGGTCCAGTAAGCACACTCCACCCAAATAGTTTTATCCTTCTGGTTGCCCTGGGCATCACGGAACTTCTCGGTATGCGCTACGTTGAAGTTGATCACATTCTTGCCATTGACTGTGTTCGTCACACAATCCTTACCCAGGTTACCGATTGCTGTTAACTTGATCATACTTAATAAAATTTAGCTTCGTACTAATATTGTTTCAACGGGCAATTTACACCATCCCACAACGGTAACCCAAATAGATATTTACGGTGTTAATAACATGTTGGCAGGCCATTCCAGATTGATTATTAATTTGTTATACCTCTACAAGGTATTCATCCAAACACCCAGCAACCAGTAACCCTGAAACCTGTAACAGGTAAACCGGCAACCCGAAACCCCAAACCCGTAACCCGAAACCACCATCCCCCGAACAGTTTGTATATTTGCATGTTATTCTCCATACAAAAACAAAGAAGAAATGAGTCGAAAAGGAAAAGTGCTGGTAGCCATGAGCGGCGGTATCGATAGTACCGTAGTTGCGCTTATGCTGAACGACCAGGGCTATGAAGTGGTGGGCATTACCATGAAAACCTGGGATTATGCCGCCAGCGGAGGCAGCAAAAAAGAAACAGGCTGCTGTAATGTAGACTCATTCAACGACGCCCGGATGGCCGCCGTACAACACGGGTTTCCCCATTACATATTGGACATCCGTGACGAGTTTGGTGGCTTTGTGATCGACAACTTTGTAGACGAATACCTCGCAGGCCGCACCCCCAACCCCTGCGTTATGTGCAATACCCATATCAAGTGGCGCGCACTGTTAAAACGTGCCGATGCACTTGATTGCGAATTCATTGCAACTGGTCACTATGGCCATATCCACCAGCATACGAATGGCCGCTACTACATCAGCAAAGGCGTTGATGAGCAAAAAGACCAAAGCTATGTACTGTGGGGCCTGCAACAGGACCTGCTGGCCCGTACACTGCTCCCCCTTGGTGGGTACCGCAAGCCCGAAATACGGCAAATGGCGCTCGATTATGGCTATCCCGAACTGGCCAAAAAGAGCGAAAGCTATGAGATCTGCTTCGTGCCCGACAACGACTACCGTGGCTTCCTGAAACGCCGGGTAGGTGGGCTGGAACAACAAGTAGCAGGCGGCAATTTCGTAGATAAGGACGGAAAAGTATTAGGAAAGCACAAAGGATACCCATTCTATACGATCGGCCAGCGCAAGGGATTGGACATCGCATTCGGCAAGCCGGTGTATGTAACCAACATTATTCCCGAAACCAATACCGTTATGCTGGGCGATGAAGAAGACCTGAACCGCCACGACATGCTGGTAAGCAAGATCAACTGGCTGAAATACGACGGTGTCACAGACGGCATGGAAGCCCTTACGAAGATCAGGTACAAAGACAAAGGCACCCTGTCCAACCTCTATACCCACGATAAAGGCGTAATGGTACGGTTTTATGAAGATGCCAAAGGAGTAGCACCCGGTCAAAGCGCCGTATTCTACGAAGGAAACGATGTAATTGGCGGAGGCATTATCCAACGCGGATAAGCACCCGCCCGGGAAAGCCCTTTCACACTTGATTTTCAGGCAATAAAAAGCCACGTGCAACGTTAACAATATCCATAGAATCAACCGGTTTAACATGAAAAAGAGCTTTACCCTGATAAGATGGAGTTCAATCCTTGCGCTACTGTTCATGATCAGCAGTTGCGATAAGCAAACCGATGATACACAATACGATAAACCCGCCGATTATTACCCCCTGCAAATAGGCAAATACATCATATACCGGTTAGACTCCACCCGGTTCGTCAACTTTGGCCAGGATGAGGACATCGTTTCCTACCAGGCAAAAGACATTGTACAAGCCACGACCACCGATCTGCTGGGCAGGCCAACCTGGCGTATACAGCGCTACCTGCGCCCCCTGAACAGTACCAACGAACGCGACTGGAAAGAAAACATAGCCTACGAAGTGACTCCCGGCGACAACACCCTCGAACTATACGAAAACAACCTGCGCTTTATAAAAATGCAGGGGCCGATCAAAGAAGGACATAACTGGTCCGGAAATGGGTTCCTCCCTGATCAACCCTACAGCCAGTACGAATTCAGCGCCGCCGTGAGCATACAATTTTGGGATTACACCATCGACGAAACAGGCATGAGCACAGAACTGAATGGCAAGAACTACGACAATACCATCACCATCACACAGATCAACGACTCCTCCAACGTGCCGGTTATAGAACCCAACCGCGTAGGACAAAAAACTGTGTGGATAGAGAAATATGCCAAAGACATCGGCCTTATTTATAAAGATGCCATAATTTGGGAGTACCAGCCGCCCGCAACAGACCCACAAGGCAAAAAGATCGGCTTTGGCATCAGGCTGTCGATACTGGACCATAACTAAGCCAGTATACAAACACGGCAGGGATTTCAAAAAAACGCAACAGCATGAAGAAAATCCTTACGCTCACAGCCCTTATTATAACAATAACAATTACCGCACAGGCGCAGTATAGCCGCCACATTGTACAACTTACAGATAAGAAAGGAACTACCCATACACTGGCCAATCCAGCCACCTATCTTTCATCCAAAGCCATAGAGCGCAGAACGCGGCAACACATTGCCATCGACTCTACTGACCTGCCGGTTTCAGCAGCCTGGCTTGATAGTCTGAGAAAAATACCGAATGTAACGATACTCAATACCTCCAAATGGCTCAACCAGGTATTGATCCAGACAACCGACGCCAACGCATTGGCAGCCATCAGGAACTATCCCTTTGTAAAAACAGCAGCCCCCATTGGATTACGTACAGAAGCAACAGAACAAAAAGACAAAGCAGCCAGGTTCACCGAAACAGTAACACCATTAGAACCGGCAGCTATACAACAAGCCGCCAGGACCGCAGGCATCGTTGCCTTGCAATATGGCAGCAACTATAACCAGGTACATATACACCGGGGTGAATACCTGCACAACCTTGGCTTCACAGGTCGCGGCATCACCATCGCTGTCCTCGATGCAGGGTTCCGGTCATACAATACCAACCCCGCACTGGATAGCGTGCGATTACAAAACCGCATCCTTGGCACCTGGGATTATGTGAATAACGAGAGCAGCGTTACAGAAGACGATACGCACGGCCTGTATTGCTTTAGCATCATGGCCTCCAACAGGCCGGGACAAATAGTAGGCACAGCGCCACATGCCAGCTATTGGTTGTTACGCACGGAAAATGCCAGCAGTGAATACCCCGTAGAAGAACAATACTGGGCAGCAGCAGCAGAATTCGCCGACAGTGCAGGCGCAGATATGATCTCATCTTCTCTTGGATACATTGACTTCGATAATCATGCTTTCGATCACAGCTATGCACAACGCGATGGCAATACGTCGATCATTACCCGCGCAGCCGATTTTGCAGCACGCAAAGGCATGATCGTGATGAACAGCGCAGGTAACAATGGCAGCAGAAATGACGATCTCAAATTCGTCTCCTGCCCTGCCGATGGCGATAGCGTAGTAGCAGTAGCCGCTACTACTAACAGCGGCGCCATAGCAGCATTCAGCAGCTGGGGGCCCAACGGCGCCGGCAAACTAAAACCCAATATTGCATCGGTAGGACAAGGCACTGTATTCGCCAGCCTCGCAGGCACGCCTGCATCCGGCAATGGCACTTCTTTCTCCAACCCCAACATAGCCGGCCTGATCGCTTGCTTATGGCAGGCCTTTCCGGAACGCAGCAACATGCAGATCATAGATGCCGTACAAAAGAGCGCACACAAATACAACAATCCCGACGATCGTTACGGATATGGCCTGCCCGATTTCAAAAAAGCAGTAGTATCCCTGATACAACAACAGGCCACCACAAGCAGCACCTACAACAAATGCATCATTAATCTTCAATGGAACAGTAAAGACGATACCAGCGTCACCTACACCATTGCCAGGAAACTGCCCGGTGAAACAACCTACACGGCCATTAAACAAATGACCTCCAGCTCATTCACCTTCCGTTCCAATAGCTATACATGGCAGGATACATTGACCACCGCAGGACCAGGTCTTGCCAGCTACACGATCGTACAGGCAATTGGCGCCGATACTACATTTGAGATTGGCTCCATACAACAGAACATTACCGACGTATGTTTCCCGGTAAACACGATACGCGTATTACCCAGCTTCTTCAACCAGCAATTCAACCTGGTCATCAATACACCCGATGCCATCAACAACATGGGCATACAGGTAACCAATATGCAAGGCAGCATAGTCTACAAACGAATAATCAACAAACCGGCAGGATATTTCAATTGGCAGGTATACACAGATGCCTGGCAAAGTGGTGTTTACAGGCTCACCCTCTATAATGGTAATAAGCGCCTCTTCGAACAAAAGCTCATGCGAATGCCGTAACTCATGGCGCCGTTAGAGCTTGTCCCGACTCGTCGGGATGCCGCACCAACAATCAGTGCTTCTTCAGCAACGCAGCAAACATCGTATCAGCCTGTTGATCGTATCCTTTCAACAATTCCATTTTCACTACCTCCAGCGAATACTGCTGCTGGAGAAATGCTACCACGCCTTCATTCTCTTCCCTGAACACAGAACACGTTATATACAAAAGATGACCACCTGCACGCAGCTGTTCCTGCACACGCCCCACGATCTTTTTCTGTAGCTCACTATAACGTAGAATAGCAGCCTCATCAAAATAAAACAATTGCTCCGGCGTACGGCTCCAGGTGCCAGAGCCCGAGCAGGGAACATCAGCAACAATAAGATCAGGAGAAAGCGCCGGCAACGTAGCACGCGGTTTACTCAGATCAGCCACAAAAGATTGATACGGGCTGATACCAGCTTCCGCAAAACGCTTTTTAAGATTAGCAATAATAGATTCACGTATATCAGACACTGTAAGATCGATACCTCCCAAAACATCCCAGGCCAGGATAGATTTGCCACCACTGGCAGCACAACAATCCCATACGGTAAGCTTTGGCTGCTGTTTGCCAGCCCCAACACCCGCAGCAGGAACAATCCGCAGCAACTCTCCGACCCGCTGAGAGCTGAGATCCTGTATCACGGCCTCCTTATTCAAAACGATCACCTCGTCTACCTTCGAAGAATTGGGCAAGGCAAGACTATCAGCAACAGGCACTGTAAAAGAAATACCTGCCCCTTCCAGCTTCCGGGTCACGACCGATAATTTACCCGGCCTTACCCGCAGGAACAAAAGCGGTTGTACAAGAAAAGAATTACTGAAAGCAGCATGGTCGATCCCCGCACTAAGCTCGTCCTTCCATGGAAAAACAGAGAGCATTGAATATTGCTCTGATGAAGACCCGGAGAGCACGGAGCATTTTTCTTCAATACTCAATCCTGCCTGCTCATTCCATTCCGGCTTCAGCTGTCCCAGCATATCATTAGGGCCGGCAGAGCACAGGAATAACCCCGTCACCACCCTTTCGGCCACGGCCATATCCGGCAACGCTTTACCCAGCCTGAAATAACAATAACACAGATGACTGATGCCCTTACGGTCGCGTGAGCCGTACTTCTTATCCTGCCGGAAAAAGTCCTTGATGAAAATACCGAAAGGCTGTTGCCCCTGGTATTGCGACAGGATCTGCACGGCCGTATTGAGGTGAGCAAAAAATTTCATCCGGTGCAAGATAGCAATTCAGTAATTTACCACCACGATCCTGACCAACCAATGCGCACACAGCTCACAATATGGTGTATACTGCTCCTTCACATGCACGCTGCAGCCCGGCAGGCGCCCTATTTATTCAGGACGATCAACATCAACCACGGTCTTTCCCAAAACAGCGTCATAGACATAGCCACCGATGAAAAAGGCTTCCTGTGGTTTGCTACGCAGGACGGCCTCAACCGCTTCGACGGCAAAGAATTTGCGGTCTTCGGGAGAAACTTCGACGACATCACCACCAGCGCCTATAGTCACCTTGGCAAGATCATTCCGGGCAACAACCACGACCTGTGGCTGATTACCAGCGGAGGCAAACTGGAAATATTCAACCTCCTTAATGATTCCTTCACCCACTATAAAAAGCTATCGCCCAACATACCCTTGCCGCCCGTGAGTTGCGTGTATCCCGAAGCGCAGGGCGCTTTATGGATAGGCACGATCAAAGAAGGGCTGTATTACCATGACACTGCTGCCCATAAAACCATGCACTATGCCCGCAGCAATAACCAACTTAACAGTGATAGCGTACAGTTCCTCCTGCGAAGCCGGAATAAAAAATATTGGGTGCTTACCAGCAATGGCATCAATGTCATCACACCCGGCCGCACGGAGACCACCCGCTTCCTGTACAATACAACAGCCCCTTACATCTCTTGCAGCGTTATGGATGAAGACCAGGCAGGCAACCTATGGGTGGGCACCTATGCCAAAGGGGTCTACCTCAAAAAACCACAAGACACTACATTCACGCCATTCACCGGCTTCAACCCACAACAGCTACTCCCGTCCGACCTGGTGGTGCAAACCATAAAAACCGATCACGAAGGACAAATATGGATAGGTACATTTGGAAGAGGACTGTACATCATCAACATGAAAGAAGCCACGGTGCATCACATCATGCCCGAAGAAGGCAATGCGGCTTCTATCAGCTATGTAGACATACTCTGCATACAACGCGATAAACTGGGAGGTATCTGGATAGGCACCGATGGCGGCGGCGCATGTCTCTACGACAAACGCCTCAACATGTTTTCCATGTTTACCAAAAGCACGGTACAAAAAAAAATACCCATAGAACAGGTTCGCTCCATCACTACCGATCACAAAGGAGGGATATGGATTGGCACCTCCAACAGCGGGCTTTCGTACGTAAACGACAGGAACAATAGAAAGATCGAATCGGTAGACCTCACTTCAATAAGTGCCCCCAATAATAGAAGACGGATAGTATCCCTGCGTACAGACGGTGAAGATACCTGGATTGGCACACAGGATAATGGCCTGCTCATCATGAACAGCCACACCAAAACCATCAAAGCCATCTTTAGTCCACAAGGAAAAAAGCAACGTTACCTGCCCGATCACACGATATGGACCATGCTGCCAGTCAACAGTCAGCAGGCCTGGCTGGGTACCCGCAATGCAGGACTTTGCCTGCTCGACAAACAACAGGGCCTCCTTAAATACTTTAATAAGGAAAGAAGCCATCCGGGCGGCATCATCGACAACAACGTTCGCACCATAACAGCGATCAACGACACACTACTCTGCCTTGGCTTTGAAACCAAAGGCATACAATTCTTCAACACGCGTACAGAAGAATTTACCTTCCTTTCACACCCCAAACCGCTACAACAACTCAGAGAAAAGGAATATACCCTCAAATGCACTTCTTTCCAGCCGCCCTACCTGTGGATAGGCACACTGGGCAACGGCATTATCATCTTCGATACGGCAACAGGGAAAATATTTCCCATAAAAGATACAAACGGACTTCCCAACAATACGATCTACAGCATTATACCCGACAAGCAAGGCGCCATTTGGATGAGCTCCAACAAAGGCATCATCCGGTTCACACCACCAGCCGATCTGCAAAACACGAACCGAACCCATTTCAGCGAATTCACAGCAGAAGATGGCCTGCAGGGGAATGAATTCAATACCGGTGCCTGGTATGCTGATGCCGACGGGACCCTATATTTCGGAGGCTCAAGCGGCATGAATTGGTTCGACCCCATGAAATATTCGGGCGCCCATCCGGCAGCTCCAGTGGTGATCACAGGAATATCCATCAACAACGAACCGCTGAAAAGCGATACAGCTACTACGTATAAGCAAAGCCTCCAATTGGCCTGGCACCAGAACTCACTCTCCTTCACCTTTGCTGCGCTGGACTTTGTGGCGCCACGAAAAATAAAATACTACTACCAGCTTTATCCCTATGACAAAAACTGGATCGAAGCAGGCAACAGGAACTATGCGGCCTATACCAATATTCCTCCGGGCACCTACACATTCCGGGTGAAAGAATGGGAGCAAGCCAAGGGGGCCAGTGTACAGGATGGACTACTCACGATCGTCATTACGCCACCTTTCTGGAAAACCTGGTGGTTTGTAGTACTACTCGTGTTGGCATTGGCAACACTGCTATACCTGCTTTACCGCTACCGCATCAACCAACTCATCGCCCTGCAAAAAGTACGCAACCGTATCGCCACCGACCTCCACGACGATATTGGGTCAACGCTCACAAACATCAGCATCCTGTCTGAGCTAAGCCGCCAGAAATTAGGACAGCAGGAAGAAGCAGGCGTATTTCTTAACCGGATAACCGAGGAAGTGACTAACTCCAGCCAGGCGCTGGACGACATCGTTTGGAGTATCAATACCAACAACGATACGTTGGAACAAACAGTAGCCCGCATGCGGCGCTATGCAGCAGAGATATTCGATGGCGCCAACATACATTATACCCTGCTGCTGGATGAATACTTTGCTCAACGCAAGCTCAACATGGAACAGCGGCGGGACTGCTTCCTCCTCTTCAAAGAAGTCATCAACAATATCTATAAACACGCCGACGCGAAAAATGTGCTCATCCGCGTTTGGCTGGAAAGCAATCAACTGTATATGATCATTGAAGATGATGGCCAAGGGTTCGATACTGCACAAACTACACACCGGAACGGGTTGAAAAATATGCAGCAACGCGTAAGTAAGTGGGGAGGAAAAATAGAGATCGTATCAAGAAAAGGAAGAGGCACTTCAATACAGATGAGCCTACCTATATTATAAAAGGTCCCATTAGGCTCCTGTCTTTTTACGCTTAGCCAAGCGCGACTTTGATCTGCGGGCTTTATCCTGCTCTTTCTTCTTTTTAATCCATTCACTCACCAAAGCAAACTCCTGTTCAGTAGGTTGCTTTCCCGTAGTAACAAAATCAATATTTTTAGGTTCTTTCACCATATACTCAAATATACTTAATTATCTGGAAAGTATTTATGAATCAATGTTAAAGAAGCTGATGTGTCCAAACCCATTAATTGCCCGGCAATTACAAAGGCGCCCAGAGACTTTTTATAATGTGCTATCAGCTTAGTTTTTGACTCAAACGAAATAAACCCTTCATAACCCTTTTCAAAGGAAATTTTACAGGCAAACGCAACAAGATTTCCAGGAACACCAACATACAGTTTTTTGATCCCCTTATTAAATTTCGCACTTTCTATCAGGTGCATAAAAATATGGTCTCCTCTATCCTCAATACTGATCAACCCCTGGACAATATTGAGACTATCGCGGATTACAAGTTTAAACAATTGCTTTTTCGCATCCTGCCATTCTTTATGCCAGTCAAAAGACCAGTCCTTCTTCTTTATTCTTTTCAGATCATTCGCTGTAACAGGTAAAACGTCTGTTTTAAAGCTGTCTCCGGAAATGGTATTTTCAATAGAATTAGTCAACTTATCGATAAGAATATCGATACCATAATATTGGTTTTTCATAGCTATTAAAGATATACTTTTATCACCATATACCCCCTCCCCCTCAAATGAGCGATACCACTTAGTAGTAGCATAAGCTTATCTTTACGATATGTTAGCCAGGATTGCCATTTTTGAAGACAACGACAGACTGCGGGAATCGCTTGCCTACCTGCTTAAAATGAACGACTACGATGTAGTAGGCGATTATAACCAGTGCACCGATGCCGCCAATATAGCGCGCGTCTACAAGCCCGACGTTGTCCTGATGGACATCGACATGCCCGGTGAATCTGGCATCAGGGGCGTACAGCTCATCAAAGAAGCGCAGCCATCTACAGCAGTCATCATGTATACGGTATTTGAAGACGATGAAAAACTCTTCCAGTGCCTGTGTGCCGGAGCCAATGGATACCTCCTCAAAAAAACACCACCTGCCAAACTGTTTGATGCCATACAGGAAGTATTGGAAGGCGGTGCACCCATGTCGCCTACCATCGCCAAAAAAGTACTGAATACCTTCCAGGCCAAAACCGGTAGCAACAAATACAACCTGTCGCCCCGCGAAATAGAAGTATTACAATGGCTCACCAAAGGCTACAGCATTAAACTCATAGCTGCAGAAATGAAGCTGGCCTTCGACACGGTACGCGCCCACCTTAAGAACATATACCAGAAACTCCACGTCAACTGCGGCAAAGAAGCCATCGCCAAAGCCCTCAGTGAAAGGATTGTCTAAATGTCAGACTGAGCCTGTCGAAGTCTGTCGACTCCTACCTCTTACCTCCTACTTCTTATTCCATCCCTACTCAAAAAGAGTATTGCATTGCCCCATATACTGACAGACATTTGTAGCGTCATTACACGACTATAAACATCTCCCCTACACTCACCAGATAGATTCATATCCTCTGCTTCAAACCCGGCGGCAGCCAACGTCACATTCTTCATCAGCAAACTATTAATATGAGATACCTGTACACATTGTGCGTGGTATGCATGACCACGTTTATTGCACACGGACAGTGGAGCGATACCCAAAACCAGTTTTACGACACCCTACATATGCCGGTCGCAGTGGCCGCCAATAACCAGGGCAACAGCATCGTGATTCGCAGCTACCCCGATAGCGGATGGATCGTCATCTGGGAAGATTCGCGCACCAACTTTAGCGACGTCGATATCTATGCCCAGAAGTACGATAAACACGGAGTAGCCCAATGGACAGCCAATGGAATACCCGTTGCCGCAGGCCCCGATTACCAGCAGCTCAACCCTTCACAAAACAGCGATTTCAGGTATTACTCCCTCGCCTGCACCGATAGCAGCAATGGCTTTTATGTAGCCTGGCAGGATGCCAACATGGTCAATACCCATGTTACCAACAAAGCCAGGGTCTGCATACAACATGTGCGCGGCAACGGCACCAAAGTATTTGCCGACACAGGCCGCGTCATAGCACAGGGCACGCTCAACGATAGCTACCAGTTTGTGGCGCCACAACTGATACCCGATGGCAACAAAGGATTTTTCATCGGCTATATACGTATCGGATTTGCCACCAGAGATGTGTTTGTAAACTGCTACCGCACAGAAGGAAACGACCTGCGGTTTTATGGCGGCCAGAAGTTTGACCCGGACGTAACAGACATCACCTCGTTAGGCCCCTGCGGCATTCGCCGCAACTTCAACTACCTCGAAGATTATGTCTATCACTTCAACATCTATCCCGATCTGCAGGGAGGCTGCGGTATCATCTGGACCTTTGAAAGAAACTTTGCACAACCATCCCGTGGACCATTCGTGGCATACAATAAACTATGCCGGGTAAAAAAAGATTCCCGGGTACAAGTGTTCCGCCGAACCAACGACATTGCTACGCTCACAGAGATCAACCGTTTTTACAAAAAAGACAGCGTAGTGGCCTTGTATAATTTCCATGCATTCTTTTATTCACAGATCTGCTTACCCAATGTAGTCCCCAACGAAGTGATTGAAAATGGAGGAGAAGGCTATTTCCTGCTTGATGTTTATAATGAAGCCACCAATCCAATCTATGATCTCTATTATCCAAAGGGTGTAGTAATACAAACCGGCGGCAACGCCAATGCAAACGTGGTAGGCATTGTCAGAAGGATGTACATCAACAATGCCGTCACCACCTTTCACACCAGGGGCTATTATGGCCTGGCCGATGAAGTATATGACAGCATCCCTTACCAGTTACGTAGCGATGATGAAAACCGGTATCGGGCATACAACACCACACGGCCTCCAGGCCTTGATTCAGTAAAAGTCCAGATAGATACCTTACTCGCATCCGGCACCTATTACTACGACTTCCAGTTGACAGGTGGCGGCAACCGCGCACTGCTCACCGCCAAAGTGGCCCATCCCGATTATACCAACAGCGGTACCATACTGTTGCAGGAATTGGTAGCAAAGCAGACAGGACCGCAAGCTTATTCAGTAGAAGTAAATACCACAGACAAAAAAGGTATCGTAGTAGGCCGTGAACTGAGCACAGGTTTCCAGAACTCCAACATCACCTACGACCTTCCCATGATCTCGATGGACCATACCGGCAATGCCCTGTTCTACATCAGCGAGTATGGACGCTATGTACGGGTAAGCCCGATAGCAGAAGGTGGCAAGTTTAGCTGGGGAGCTATGGGACGTTCCATCGGCAATACGACCAGTCCCGACAAAGCGTTTGCCGCATTGGGAGAAGATGGCACCGCAGTCATTGCCTGGCACGACGGGCGACCTACCATGCCCAATACTACCGCTTACAATGTATACATGCGTCACCTCGATACGTTGGACGTATACGACTACCTGCCACCAGTAAAGAAACTGATTGGGTTGAATAACTTCGCCAATTTATTACCTCCTTACATACTATACGGCCTCAGCAATAAATGGAGTATGTTTGACGCCCTGACCCCAACAGGCTGGAGTACGGTGGCTGCTATTGTAGATGACTACAACTTTGGAAATGTACAGATACAGGCCTACAAAAACAGTCCACTTAGTGCAATCAGAACAACAGATGGCAAACCTTACCTGGATAGGAACTACACCATCTTTCCGCAAAACAACCTGACAGGCGGAGCCACAGCAAAAGTTCGTCTATACTTTACAGAAGAAGAATTTACCCGTCTGAAAACAGCTGACCCGACGATCATCAATCCCGGCAGCCTGGGCATTGTAAAACAACCCAACGCTACCGCCTCCGTACCGGCCACCTATATTTCAGCACCTACCGATGAATTGATCACACCAATAGCCTGGGGCACCGTGGAAGGAGGTTATTACCTGGAGATCAGCGTAAACAGCTTCAGCAATTTCTTCGTGCTGAAAAGTGCGGCCACATTACCCGTTACCTGGGTCAGCATCCAGGCACAGTGGGTAAACAGTACACAAGCAAAAGTGACCTGGAAAGTAGCCGATGAACAACAGGTAAAAGACTATGTGGTACAACACAGTACAGACGGGGTAAGCTATACAGAAGTGTGTACCGTACCAGCCAATGGCAGCACACAATACAGTTGTGTAGTGCCGGCAGATGGCCGCACCAACCATTATCGCGTACGCCAGCGCGATCTGGATGCACGCAGCAGCGTAAGCCGGACGGTTATATTACGACAACAGCCCACAGGCAAGTCATTGACCCTGTCACCCAACCCCGCTGCAGATCATGCTATCCTCCGTATTGAAGATGATCATGTACAGGTAAAAGCCCTGTTATTATACAATAGTCAGGGCAAAGAAGTATGGAGAAAGGACGGCATTGGCGCCAACACCACACAAATACAAATACCCTTACAACAACTATCAGCAGGAGTCTATCACCTGCGGATCAGCGATGGAAACCAATGGCAAACACTGAAACTGATCAAACAGTAACTTGAGCCGGCAGCTTACCCAAAACAAAGAGTCCTGTCACCCAACAGGACTCTTTACTCTCTTTTGTCAGAGTTTATCCCGCTCTGCGGGACTGAGCTTGTCGATGTCAGGCTGAGCTTGTCGAAGCCCCACTCACCCAAACAGGTGTGGAATCCACGGCACTGATCGTCCCATTGCGTATTTTTTCTCACTCAAAAAGAGTATTGCCAGCTCTGCCTTGCCGGCAGACATTTGTACAAGAACCCGGTTTGCCAGGTTGCACAATACCTACCTCTGCCATATGCGATATTTCAGCCACTACCCCTCGGGATAGCGGCTGAGGATTAAAGAGCGGTGATACTTATAGCAGGCATTAAACCAAGTCAACATTTAATGCCAGCGGCAAGGCTGGTGGTCCCACCGGCCTTCCTTATTTCTACAACCCAACATTTGCTAACCCTTATTATAGCAACCCTCCAGAACCAAAAAAGCCTGTCTTTACAACAGGCTTTTGAAATATTCTTGCTCGTCAGACTGAGCCTGCGAAGCCTCACCCGAAGCTCGCAGCTCGTATCCCGCAGCTTGTATTTTATAACTCCAACAAAGTCTTCACGGGGTCCTTGCCAAACAGCAACAACTCAGGGTTCTCCAGCAACTCCTTCACACGCACCAGGAAGCTCACCGACTCACGACCGTCGATAATACGGTGGTCATAGCTCACAGCCAGGTACATCATAGGCTTGATCACCACCTGTCCGTTGATAGCCATAGGGCGTTCCTGTATCTTGTGCATACCGAGGATAGCACTCTGCGGCAGGTTGATGATCGGCGTACTCATCAGAGAACCGAACACACCACCATTGGTAATAGTGAAAGTACCACCTTGCAACTCTTCCATGGAAAGCTTATTGTCCCTTGCTTTACCAGCCAGCTCAATTACTTTCTTTTCTATATCAGCCATGCTGAGGCTTTCCACGTTGCGGATAACAGGTACTGTTAATCCACGAGGTGTAGAAACAGCAATAGAAATGTCTACATAATCATGGTACACCAGTTGGTCGCCATCGATATAAGCATTCACCGCTGGCCATTCCGTAAGTGCGATAGCAGCAGCTTTGGCAAAGAAACTCATGAAACCGAGGTTGACACCATGTGATTCCTTGAATTTATCCTTGTACTTAGTGCGTATTTCCATGATACGACTCATATCTACCTCGTTGAAGGTAGTGAGCATGGCCGTTGTATTCTTGGCCTCTACGAGGCGGCGGGAAATAGTCTTGCGCAGCTGGCTCATCTTCTCCCGGCGTTGATCGCGGTTGAAGAGCGCCTTACCACCAGTCACCTTGCCGGGGTTCGACAAAGCAGCCAGCACATCGTCTTTCACGATCTTGCCCTGGTAGCCGGTGGGCGTTACCGACTTCGGATCAACTTTCTTATCAGCAATGATAGCGGCAGCAACAGGCGTTGCTTTCACATCATTCGGAACGGAAGTAACCGGAGCCTGGGAAGCAGCCTTCGCTTCAGCAGGAGCAGCCTTGGGCTCTTCCTTCTTAGCGGGAGCGGCAGCACCATTGGATGCAGGCGCACCTTCAGGTTTAGCAGCCGTTTCATCGATGGTAGCCAATACATCGCCAATGTTCAGCGTATCGCCTTCCTGAGCGCCACGCTTTAAAACACCAGCCTTTTCGGCATTCACTTCAAAAGTTGCTTTTTCACTTTCCAGTTCAGCAATCACTTCATCCCTTTCTACATAATCACCATCCTTCTTTACCCATTTCAATAAAGTCACTTCGCTGATAGATTCTCCTACTGTCGGAACTTTAATATCGATCATAAAATATGTTTCTTATTTTGATCAGGCTGCTTTTGCAGGCACCCTACAAATATCAGGCTTTGTCCTTATTCCTGTTCATTCAATTTTAAAATCCAACTGGCTGGCCAGCTCTTTCTTCTCTTTTTCACTCATTTTCTCGTACAGTGCACGCAAAGTATAGCCACCTACCAGCTTGTCATTCCGCACATACATCCAGTCCGAAACAGAATCGATTTTGATTTCCAGCGAATCACCCGGCTGGATCCAGGAAATATGTATCGGATCGCTATCCAACACACCAAACAATTTATCACCCTTAAAATGCAGATCTGTAAGCCACATATGCTCAACACCGCCATCGTCTTCAGTATAAGTAAACTTACGCTTCACCGTAAAAGCCCGGTTACTACTGTCGGGCTCGTTAAGCACTTTTAAAAATTCAGGAAAGGTGTTAACAGCTTTAGCAATCGCTGCATTCATGGCCTCGTCTTCACTCTTCACAGTAATCACCTCGTCACCATTATTTTCATGCCTGCTTACATACCCATCCTGACCTTTACAGGCATACAGGAACAGCAAAAAAAGGAAGAGATAACTATACTTCATACTACTTATATGCTAAATGCAGTATCGATGATCTCGGTCTGTTCCAGCGTATGCACCTTCAGATAACCGGTGGCAGTCGCAGCACTGGGCTGGCGGCTGATCACACCATAGTTGATCGATTTCAGGTTCATTTGCAGATAAGACGCAGCACCCATGTTCAGCGGTTCTTCCTGAACCCAGAACCAGGTAGCCTTACTATATTTAGCATACAGCGCTTCCAGTTGCTTCAGCGGCAGCGGATAAAGCTGCTCCACGCGGATGATCGCTGTATCTTTCTTGCTTTCTTTCTGTTGGCGTTCGGCCAGGTCGAAATAAACCTTACCGCTGCAGAACAATACCTTTTTCACCTCGTTGGCATCACCTACAAAAACATCGTCGATCACCTCTTTGAAACCACCTTGCAGGAACTCCTCTTTAGGAGAGTAAGAACCAGCGTGGCGAAGGTTAGCCTTCGGAGAGAAGTTGATCCACGGCTTGCGGAACGACCAGGCCAGTTGCCTGCGTATCGCATGGAAGAAGTTGGCAGCAGTGGTAACATTCGTAGCCACCATATTCAATTCAGCACACATTTGCAGGAACCTTTCCATACGGGCGCTACTGTGCTCAGGACCTTGCCCCTCATAACCGTGCGGCAGCAACATACCTACACCATTCATGCGGTTCCACTTCTGCTCGCCGGCAGCAATGAACTGGTCGATCATCGTCTGCGCACCGTTGCAGAAGTCACCAAATTGCGCTTCCCACAACACCAGCGCATTGGGATTGGCCATGGCGTAGCCATATTCAAAACCCAGTACACCGTACTCGCTCAACAAAGAGTTGTAGATCCTGAACTTGCCCTTCGCATCAGGGATCTGGCTCAGGCGGCTATAAGCCTTATCAGTATTCTCATCACGCAACACAGCATGACGATGAGAGAAAGTACCACGTTTTACGTCCTGGCCACTCATACGCACATCCTTGCCATCCAGCAACAAGCTGCCATAAGCCATCAACTCACCGGTAGCCCAGTCGATCTTACTTTCCTCGTTAAACAACTTCACTTTATCCTGCAATATCTTCTCTACCTTCTTCAAAGGTTTGAAATCATCAGGCCATTTCATCAGCGCCTCGAACACCTTCTTGAAGTCTCCTTCACTGATGGCCGTAACAGGGCTCTGCTCGAAATCTTCGGGAGTGGCTTTGCGCAACGTCTTCCAGTCGAGCTCAGGCTGCTGGTAGTGATAAGGCAGCGGGTTTTGCTTTACCTCATCGAGGCGCTCCTGCAAATCAGCCCAAAACTTCTTCTCCATCTCCTTCGCCATCTCCTTGGCATCGGCTTCACCGTTCTCAAGAAGATAGTTGGTATATACTTCGCGGGGATTAGCATGCTTTTCGATCAGCGCGTACAAATGAGGCTGCGTAAACTTAGGATCATCACCCTCATTGTGGCCATGCTTGCGGTAGCACACCATATCGATAAACACATCGCTGTTGAACTCCTGGCGGTAGCGCGTGGCAATTTCCACACACTTCACCACAGCCTCGGCATCATCACCATTCACGTGCATCACAGGCGCCTGGATCATGGCAGCCAATGAAGTACAGTAGTCGGCACTGCGGGCATCTTCAAAATCAGTGGTAAAACCAATCTGGTTATTGATCACAAAGTGGATCGTACCACCGGTATAGTAACCTTCCAGATCACTCATCTGTGCTACTTCGTATACGATACCCTGACCGGCTACAGAAGCGTCACCATGAATGAGGATAGGCAATATTTTATCGAAATCACTTTCGTACAGCACATCGGCCTTGGCGCGGGCAAAACCCACCACCACGGGGTCAACAGCCTCGAGGTGAGAAGGGTTTGGCATCAGCTTCAGGTGGATGGTCTTGTTGGCAGGCGTTTGCACTTCACTGCCGTAACCCATGTGGTACTTAACGTCGCCGCTACCCATGGTCTGGTCCAGCTTGGCAGTACCCTCAAACTCACTGAAGATCTGCTCGTACGTTTTGCCCATGATGTTGGCCAGCACGTTGAGACGGCCACGGTGCGCCATACCGATCACTACTTCCTGCACATTGTGGTCGGCAGCAGTATTGATGATGGCATCCAATGCGGCAATAGTCGTTTCACCACCTTCCAGTGAGAAACGCTTTTGACCGATATACTTGGTGTGAAGGAACTTCTCAAACAGAACACCCTGGTTCAGCTTCTCCAGCACACGCTTTTTCTTCTCTACCCCAAAAGGCTTGTTGAAGTTGCGCTCCATTTCTGAAGTGAGCCAGTCGACCTTCTTTTGGTCGCTGATATACTTGAACTCGATACCCACATGGGCCGCATAGCAGCTCTGCAGGTGAGCGAGAATTTTACGAAGCGTGGTCGTGCCCAGGCCGATCATATTGCCGGCATGGAAAGTCCTGTCCAGGTCCTCTTCGGTGAAACCGAAGAAGGCGAGGTCGAGATTGGCCCCCCGGTCTTTCCGTGGACGGATGGGGTTGGTCTTCGCGATCAGGTGCCCCTTATTGCGGTAACCGAGGATCAGGCGGTAAGCGCCTACCTCTTTTTTCCAGTCAATGCCGCCGGCAACACCCACAGCAACGTCGGCTACAGCCGTTCCATTCCCATTGGCGCCGGATTTGCCTTCGCTCACCGCGAAATCAAACCCTTCAAAAAATTTCTTTAATTCCGGGTCTACACTATTGGGGTCTTTCACAAAATCCTGGTAGAGACTCTCAATAAAAGCCGGAGATGAGCTGGTGATGTACGAAAAGTCCTTCATGAAGAAGCCGTTGAATGCTATAAAGAATATAGGTATTTAAAATCGGGGTACAAATATAGACACAGATTCCCTGATTAACAGCCGATGAGGCCATTTTATTGCATTATATAACAAGGAATGACACAGACTTGTTCTAAATTAGCCGCCAGATGGGCAATTGGTTTTCCGGGAGTTGTAAATTAAAACCCCATTAATACCGGCAGGCGTCAAAATAAATCGGGATTTCTTTTTGAATATTCCATGATGGGCGTTACCTTTGCCGTCCTAAATTTTTCGAAAGAACATGGCAAATCATAAGGCTACCAAAAAAGATGTGCGTCAGGCTACAAAACGCAGGGAAAGAAACAAATATTACGGAAAAACTACCCGTAATGCTATTCGTGACCTGAAAGCCCTGAAGACTGGTAAGGAAGCTACTGAGCAGATGCCCGACGTTGCCTCTATGATCGATAAACTCGCGAAAAGAGGTATCATTCACAAGAACAAGGCAGCTAACCTGAAAAGCAAACTGACTAAGAAAGTGAATGCTCTCGCCGCTGCAAAATAGTTTTTCCGAGACTCTTTTATAAAGCTACTGTAGTCCCCTCACTCGTGACGGGACTATTTTTTTGTCTAAACCTGCCATTTTAGCATTATCTTTAGTCTATATATTTATTGCTTTTTATGCAACAGTGGTTCATATTATATACTATTCGTTTTAGGGTAATTACTACTCCTACAGGCTCTATATTCCCATTCTAACGTCTGTCCGCTTACTTGCGGTTTACTTTCAGTTTACTTGCGGTTTACTTGCGCTCTACTTGTAACCATTCTCATCTATTCTTCATCCATAGCTTATCTGCGGTTCATTCATGGTCTAAGGCCTGGCGTCAGGAGTTTTTTCGCAATCCTTGAGCAGTAACTTTAACCGCCACAATGACAGGAAAGGACATTCCCAACCTAACGCTTACCTGATGCGTCATTGTGACGAACTCAACCATTATCGTTATGACCTCCCGCTTTGCTCAACTCCTCTTTCTAACTTTCTTTTTGTGTGGCAGCCTATCCGGATTTGCCCAGGAAGATCCCTGGAACCTGAGTTTTGAACAGTACAACTTCCATTATCAGCAATTTAGCCCCTGGTACAAGACCTGGTACCATAAAAAAGAACACCGGATTGCTCCGGACAGTACCACCCGCCGGCACGGCCGTTATTCCGTGCGGTTTCAATATGCCCCGGACGCCCCGGATAAGTCAGACGGCCAGTTTGTAAACGTCTTTGCCCTGGACGTGCCCTGCAAAAAGCTAAGACTAACCTTCTATGCTAAAGTGGAAGGCACCACGCCCGGCGGGGTGGGCTTGTTGATAAGCCAGGACAAAGGCGAGAAAAAGATAGCATCGAAGATGGTAAGCGTCCGCGATACCGCCTGGACCCTATATACGACCGAACTGGACATGGGTAAATTCACTTTCCCCACCGATCATATACGCATCACCACTGGCTACGGCGGTGAGCAAAGCATGTGGCTGGACAACTTTACCCTCTATGCCGACGATAAACCCGTGCAGGAAATGACCTCCTTCTGTAAACCTGTTGACGAAAAGATAGCACCACTGACCAAAGAACAGATCACCCGCCTCGCCCTGCTGGGTCAAACCTGGGGGTTCCTCAAATACTATCACCCCGAAGTAGCCAAAGGCAGCTTCAACTGGGATATGGAGCTATTCCGCCTGATACCCGTTGCCAAAAGCCCGGTCAGCGATGCTGTTTTCAGTGACACACTGCTGAACTGGATAAATGCGTTGGGCAAAGTAAAAGAATGTAGCAGCTGTACAGCTGAAATACCCAAAGACGTATTGACTTACAACATCGACCTGGCCTGGATGAAAGACAAGCATTTGTCGCCCGCCCTGCAGGATAAACTCCAGTTCGTGCTGGCCAACAGGCACAAAGGCGTTGGACATTACGTGAAGTACGAAGGAGCAAGTAATGCATCATTCCCCAATGAATTGGAATACAAGTGGCGCAACAGCGAATACCCCAATGAAAACTTTCGCCTTCTTACCCTGTTCCGCTACTGGAATATGATCCATTATTTCTATCCCTATAAATACATCATCGATAAAAACTGGAATGAAGTACTCTATAGCTTCATTCCTCGCATGGCAGAAGCCAGGGATGCACTTGCGTACAATACATCGGTATTACAACTCATCGTCAGCGTAAAAGACTCACATGCCAACAGCTACAACCGTGTCGTAGCCAAACAATATGAGCTATACCTGCCGGTAACCACTTATATATACAATGACGAGCTGGTAGTGACTGGCCTTTACAATGACTCCCTCGCTACCATGGCCGACCTGCGCAAAGGAGATGTGATCGAAAAAGTGAACGGCCGCACCGTGAAAGAGCTCATTGAAGAAAAGAAAACATTGATGACCGGCTCCAACTATCCCGCCACCCTGCGCAGGATGAGCTACCAGAACATTATCGCGGGTGGTACAGAAACACAGGTCACCTTAACAGTAAGACGCAATGGTCAATCCTCCACGCGGCAGGTACAACGCTATACTTACGACCAGTTCAACTACAAGTACAAAATGGATAGTACCCGGTGGAAAATACTGCCGGGCAATATTGGCTATGTAAACATGGGCATCCTCGAAAGAACACAGGTCGATAGCATGATGAAGCTATTGAAAGATACCCGTTCCATTATCTTCGATATCCGCAACTATCCGCGCGGCACTGTACCGGCTATTACCGAATACCTGCTCGATAAAGCCGTTCCCTTTGCTACACTTACCTTTCCGGATTTCGATTACCCCGGCGCCTTCAAGTGGATACCATCCCCTTCACAAAGTGGCCCGTTGAGCAATAAGCGGAAAGATTTTAAGTATGCAGGCAAGATCGTGATGCTCGTCAACGAAACATCACAGAGCCATGCCGAATGGAGTACGATGGGCCTGCAGGCAGTGCCTGGCAGTTATACCATCGGCAGCCAAACCTCCGGCGCCGACGGCAACTCCGCCATGCTCTACCTGCCCGGAGGATATTCCAGCTACATGACGGGATTGGGCATCTTTTATCCCGATGGATCGCCAACACAACAAACAGGCGTTAGAATAGATAAAAAAGTAGTCCCAACAGCAGCAGGAATAGCCGCAGGCAAAGACGAAGTATTGGAAGCAGCTATCAGCTACATCAACCAATAAATAACAGATCAATCACGTACAGCAGCATAGTCGGCAGAAACGGGGTCAGGATAAATGACCTGTGGTAAACGCAGTTTCAACTCAATGGCTTGTTTGTAATTCTTTTCCATGACGGCAAAGTGCTCATACGATCTTAATCTCCCTTTCAAAAGCAACAGCTCCAGCATATAGGCTGTTCGCCTTCCGGGGCCTTTCCTGACAAAAGCAATCTTGAACAGAAGGGCTCCGGTCTTTTTAATATGGTACCAAAAACTCTTGAACAGCTCCCAGCGAAAATTACCCAACCCATGCCGGCCTGTTTTAAGCAATATCTTATAAGGTTCCAATACAGAGAAACACCGGGAACTCTCTTTGATATACGTGATGTAATAGTCCCGGGTGAGCCTGTTGGCAGTTATAAAATGTTGAAAGATCAATGCCTCATCATACCAGATCATATAACCAGCCAGCGCGATAGCATAAGACAATTCATAATCCCCACCCGAACTTAACTGATGCCCTAATCTGTCGGTAAGCGCACCGGCAAATTCCTGGCCCCGCAATGTTTCCCAGGCAGCTTTCCGCAACACAGCACCTGCACCATACACCAGGTGATCCTTCATCCCGCCGCTGGCGGCAGCCTGCCGGCCACCTGCATACAGGTTGAACACAACAAGCCATTCGGGAGGCGGCTCCTCGTAAACAAATTGGCCATAACCGCCCAGCAAGCCAATAGTAGGATGCTGCATCATAACCGTAAAAGCCCGGTCGACATAAGAAGAGCTCAGCCAGTTGTCATCATCACACAAGATGATGAATTCATAAGCGGCCGCAGCAAAACCTCTTTCCCGTGCATAGGTAAGTCCGGGCTTAGGTTCTGAGATGATCCGTAATGCAATACGTGTATCATACCTCGCCCACTCTTCCTGCGCCAGCTCTACGGTATTATCCAGCGACGCATTGTCTACAAGAATAACTTCACAAGGCAGTGAAGCAGGCATAACCTGTTGCGCAATATGTTGCAGCGTAACAGGCAGCCGTGCAGCGCCATTATACGTACAGATCAATATCGTAACACCCGGGTTCATCAATCGATAGGCCGCTTGTAGCGCGGAATAAAGGCAGTTATGTTTAATGCCATCTTCATATACAGCTTGGTTACCTTCCAATACAGCAAAGCATCTTTATGCATCGACAAAGCCTCACGCACCTGAACCTTCGCGCCCACACGGTTATGCAAACCATACCACAGGTCATTGGCAACTTTTAGGCCATAATGCGCATAGAACTTCATCGCTTCTTTATACAAAGCCTCCTTCTCAGACTCAGGAAGATATTGTTGAATGGTCCGGATCACCCATTGCAAATCCTTTAAGTTCTTGGCGCTGGCATACGATTGTCCGGAAATAGAAGCCATGTGCAAACGATAAGCCGCCAGTATTTCCGGCTCATACGCCACCGGGTAATGACGAGCAATACGCATCCACATCTCCCAGTCCTCCCCATAATCCACACCATAAAAACTACCTAACCTTTCATACACTTCCCGCTTCACCGTTACCGTGCAATACTGCAACCGTTGACGCTGGGCAAGCCGCAGCAACCAGTTGTCCAGAATACCTGCAGTATCCATTTCGGGATCACGCACATACAATGGTTTGCTGCTTTCACCAACATAAGCATACCGGCAGAAAGCAGCCCCGATGGCCGGAAAGCGGTCAAACAACCGCTGCATGCTGGCATAATAACCAGGCTTCACAAGATCATCGCCATGCAAAATATGGATAAGGTACCCGGTAGCCCGGTTGATACAAGTTTCAAAATTGCGTAAGCTGCCCACATTATAAGGCTGCCGGAAATATTGCACACGACCACCCGCCACATCAGCTACAAGCACTGCAACATCGACATCCGTACTGCCATCATCCACTACTTCGATCTGCATATCGTCCAGCGGAAGAGCTTGTTCCAAAACTGCCGTCAGCGTTTCTTTCAGGTAAGCACCACAATTGTATACTGGGATCATCACGCTCCAACGCGGCCGATAGCCATCGGCTGGTAGCGGCTGAATAACAGGAGGCGTTAAAGGAATTCTGTCCACCGGCATACGGTTCATTTTCTTTGCTAAGGATTCAATTGCCATAAAGCATGGTGTCACCCTGAGCCTGTCGAAGGGCTGTGGTCGGGCCCAAAACTGAAAGGAAACTGCGGGCGTACAGCCCCTTTCCATTTACCAAACCAGGCAGTATTCTCCCGGTAATCGGCCACTTCGAAATGAATACCCCCCTCATAATAATATACGGGAATCGACGTGTCCCGGACTACAATGAGTGAAAAATAATAAGCCCCATCATTTAAAAAATGACCGGGAATATGACATTCCCCCTTCACCATTCCTTCTTCACACACCACTGCCGGAGAAGCAACATCAAAAACGCACTCACCGGCATAATTATACAGGTGCAGCCCGGCATTCAACAACACCCCGGCTTCGTTATTCTGAATACAGAACCTTACCGTCAACGGTGTACGCACATCGATCACCCCTTCGGGAGCAGGCATGCCCGGTATTAACTCAAACGACAAAATGCGTACATATTCATTGCCCGGTGCTGTGTTGGCATCCAGCCACCGATGACGCAGCTTATTTTGCTGTAAACTGCCAACATAACTATTCACTACTTCTGTTGCCGGTCCTATCGATACCAGCTTCCCCCGCTGCAACCACATAGCCTGCTGACAAAGGTGATGAACAGCCTGCATGTTATGACTTACAAACAAAATGGTACGATGACTGTCGTTAGCCAGCTGCTGCATCTTATCGAGGCACTTCTTTTGAAAAGCAATATCACCCACCGCCAACACCTCATCCATGATCAGGATATCCGGCTCCAGGTGCGCAGCCACCGAAAAAGCCAGTCGCACATACATGCCCGAAGAATAACGCTTCACCGGCGTATCGATAAATTGTTCGATACCCGAAAACGAAACGATCTCCTCAAACTTCTCCCTGATCTGCGCTTTGTTCATACCCAACAGGTGGCCACTGATAAAAATATTCTCACGCCCCGTAAGCTCCGGATGAAAGCCAGTGCCTACTTCCAGCAAGCTGCCCACGGTTCCCTTTCCCCGCACACGGCCGGCAGTAGGTTGAATGATGCGGGATATGATCTTCAACAAAGTGGATTTACCGGCGCCATTATCGCCCACAATGCCCCAAACCTCGCCTCGTTTGATCTGGAAAGAAACATCTTGCAGGGCCCATATTTCAGAAGCCTTCGCCTGCTCCGCTTGAAAAAAAGGATTCTCCTGCTTCAATAGCTTCGTATTCCACCAGCGTTTAACGTCCTGGCGAAAAGAGCCCGTGCCCGTTACACCAAGCCGGTACACTTTGGAAACACCCGAAGCATCTATAACTACATTACTCATACATTAAACAACATCGATCAACCTGGCAGATTGCTTATTGAACCATACCAGCGACAAAACAAGCATTAGGATGATGGATAGGCTACTGTAAGCCAGTTGACCGGCGGTAAAAGAACCTTGTCCCAACAGGGCATACCGGAAAACTTCAAAGAGAGCGGTTAAGGGGTTTATAGTCACCAGCCACCGGATACCTTGTGGCACCAGCGCCAGCGGATAGATCACAGGCGTTACAAACATAAACAATCGAATACCAAGATGAACAATATTCGAAAGATCACGATAACGGGCTGTCAATATAGAAAAAAGCAAGCCAAGCGATAGCGAGAAAGCAGCAACGAGCAACACAGCAATAGGCACAAACAACAGCCAGACATTCAACACGACAGGTTGGCTGCGCCAAAACCAATAATACACAAACACCACGAGCAGTAATACGAGCTGAATAAGAAAACGCGCCAGGTGCGTGCCGGTAATAGAAAAGGGAATGATCAACCGCGGGAAATAAACCTTGCTGTATAGATAATTGTACCAGGTAAAAATAAAAGCAGTGCCGGTAAACAAGTCGTTACACAAACCCCACAAAAGAATACCACACAGGAAGAACAATACAGGCGGTACAGTACCAGTAGAGACGCCTATCCACTTTCCAAACACCAGCACATACACTACCAGCGTCAACACAGGCTGCAACACGATCCAGAGTGGCCCCAGAATGGTTTGCTGGTAATTGAGCAGGAAATCACGCCGGATGAACCGGAACAACAGGTGACGGTAAGCCCACAACTCCTGAAATGACCAACTGCCCCAGGTGCTGCGACTGCCAACCTCCCAATCCCAGTGGTCATTAGTACCAGCAGATAAAGCCATTAATAAATATTATGCTTAAAGATAATAAACGATTACCTACTGCCATCATCTGTATAAATTTAAGTGAAAAGCGGCCCCAACGGCTTTACTTAAAACCACCTTCCTTATTTTTATGGGATAACCAATCAAAGATGAGAACAATTCTACTGTTTTTCTGTGCCTTTCTACCAACCACCCTCCTCACCGCCCAAACCATCCCTACCAAATACGAACAGACCCAACACCTGGAAACACCCACCTACCAGGAAGCCATAGACTGGTGGAAAATGATGGATACAAAATTCCCACAGATCAAAATGCAGACCATGGGGCCTACCGATGCCGGGTACCCTTTACACCTGATCATTGTGAGCCCGGATAACGATGTAGATATTGCCAGCCTTAAAAAGAAAGACAAAAGAATAATACTGATCAACAACGGCATCCACCCCGGTGAGCCCGACGGCATCGATGCCAGCATGTTGCTGGTGCGCGATATAGTGACCCGTAAAAAAACATTGCCAGCCAACGTAGTACTGGCCATCATACCAGTATACAACATCGGCGGTTGCCTCAACCGGAGCGCCAACTACCGCGTTGACCAGAATGGTCCGAAAGAATTTGGGTTCCGCGGCAACTCCCAAAACCTCGATCTCAACCGCGACTTCATCAAGGCCGACTCCAAAGAAGCAAGATCATTTGCAGAAATATTCCACCTCTGCGATCCCGATGTTTTTGTAGACAACCACGTAAGCAATGGCGCCGACTACCAGCACGTAATGACATTATTGACTTCGCAACACAGTAAGCTGGGCGGCATCATGGGCGAGTATATGAACAAACAATTTGAGCCGGGCATTTATGGCCTCATGAAAGAAAAAGGTTACGATCTCGTACCCTATGTAAGCTTCGGCGGCGGTACACCCGACCAGGGATTGACCGCTTACTTCGATGGCCCACGCTACAGCAGCGGATACGCCACTCTATGGCACACCTTCGCCTTCGTGCCCGAAACACACATGCTTAAAAGCTACGAACAGCGCGTACAATCCACCTACGCACTGATGGAGAGCTTCATCGCCTTCACCAGCAAGAACAGCGGCACCATCAAACAGCTGCGTGAGCAAACCAAACAATCCGTAAAACAACAAACAGAATTCCCTGTAAGCTGGATACTCGACAGGAACAAAACAGCCACCGTAACCTTCAAAGGATACGAAGCAGGCCGCAAGCCGAGTGATGTATCTGGCCTCCCACGCTTGTACTATGATCGCAGCAAGCCCTACGAAAAAGAACTGAAATACTACAACTTCTTCAATGCAAAGACCACGATCAAAAAACCTTCCGCGTACATAGTGCCGCAAGGATGGTGGAAGATCATAGAACTACTAAAACTCAACAAAGTGCAGATGAAGCCATTGGCCAAAGACACTACGATAGAAGTAGAGGTATACCGCATAGAAGATTACAAAACCTCACCCCGTCCCTACGAAATGCACCACCTCAACAGTGATGTAAAACTGAGCACGAGCCTGCAAAAAATAGCATTCCGCAAAGGCGACTATTACATTCCCCTCAACCAGGTAGCCAACCGCTTCCTCGTAGAAGTATTGGAGCCACAGGGCGACGACTCCTACTTTGCCTGGAACTACTTCGATGGCATATTGGGGCAGAAAGAAGGGTTCAGTGGCTATGCCTTTGAAGACATCGCGGCTCAATACCTGCAGGAACATCCTGACGCGAAAAAACAACTGGAAGAAAAGAAAGTTACCGACACCGCACTGGCCAAAAGCGCCGCGGCACAACTTGACTTTGTATACAAGAATTCACCGTACTATGAGCCGGCACACATGCGCTATCCGGTGTTCCGTATAATCGAACATTGATCATTGAACATTTGCCTTTGCCTATGTATAAAATAATTACATTGTTAATCCTTTGCCATTGTTGCATCACCGGCTTCGCACAAAAAAAGAAGTCTGCCGACACCGTGCGCAAATACCTCGATAGCAGGCTCGCGTTGACCAACAAAGCCAATGGGGTATATGCAGCAGTAGCCATGAAGCAAGGCGATCACTGGCTGCTCGTCTCAGCCTATGCAGACACTACCCCACTATTGAGAGCTTATTTCCAGGATGAAGCATTGACCATCAAAGACGGTCCCTTTATTCTTTATCATCCACGAAAGATTAAAATGTTCGCAGGCTCCTATGTCAACAACATCAAGCAAGGAGTATGGATGGCCTGGCACAAAAATGGCCAGCTGAAAGATTCCGGCACCTATAAGAATAACCACATGGTCGGAGAATGGCGCGCCTGGAATGATTCAGGGCAGATAACCACTATACTCCACTTTCCTGCAGACTCATTAATAACAACCGTGATGCGTGGCACTGTAGATCCACGGGATAAAAGACCTTCCATCATGGCAGGCGACACGGCAATAGGTGTTTTGTATGGCCCCGCCATGAGCTTCTATACTTCCGGACAGATGCGCGACTCCGGCGCTTATAGATCAGACCGCAAAGAAGGCACCTGGAAACAGTGGTACCCTGATGGGCAACTTGAATCCATGGGCACGTTTGTCAAAAATATACAGGAAGGAACCTGGGAGTACTACCGCGAAAATGGCAGCCGCAGCAGCAGAGAAAAGTATGTAAAAAATAAAATAGCAGCCCTTGAATGTTTTGACGAACAAGGAAACCCTGCAGGCAATACCTGCCCGGTATTGAAACCACCCGTAGCCCAGGGTAAATTCCTCGACTTTGATAAATACGCGCTGGACAATATGTTCTGGCCCGAGCCGCTCAAACGGTCCGACGTACAAGGAGAAGTGGAGATAGAATACACCATTTCAAAAGAAGGAGAACTAAAGAATTTAAGGGTAATACGCACGCCTCATCACCTGATGTCAGCCGAAGTGATCCGTTTCTTCAAAACTCTCAAATGGTCTCCTGCGGTCTCTCACAACCGCCCAATAGATTATGCCATGAAGTATAAAGTGCCTTTTTATCGTTGAGCAGTTAGAATTTCCAACCCAACACTACCCAAAACGACGTATTAACATAAAAGATCATCAACCCGTTTTTGCGATATTAACATCGCAAAACCTCCTTTTAACCTGTGCCTGAATTAGAAAGGCATTAGTTTTTTATCACAAACGTTCGTGCTATACAAAGCTGTACTAACTTTATACCGCTAAAGCTTGTCATTGTCATGAAAATAACTCTACTCATACCAGCTATGGTATGGGCATTATTGTCTGTATCACAAATACAGGCCCAGCACAGGGGCATGCCCATATCCTCCAAATCACTGTTGCTGCCTGTTGGATTACATCCAACACCACACAGCGTAACCTCATTGATCATTAACAAAAAACACCGGCACCAGGGCAAGGTCACTGCCTATAAAATGAATGGAGATACCCTGTTTCTGGGTGATCTCAAACGAGGAAGGCTACATGGCACCTGGATGAGCTGGTATTCACCGGAACAGCTTTGCGACTCAGGAAGGCTATCACACAATATACCTGATGGAGAATGGAGAAGCTGGTACAGCAATGGACAACCACGCTCAGTACGCACCTATAGCGCCTTTATGCTGCACCGTATAAAAGATGAGATACCACGCCGCGGCACAAAGGCCACCTTCTTTGCCATCACCGATATCGCCCGCACCGATCCGTCTTACGCATGGCAGTTGCTCACCCCGGTTTATTCATACGTCACCCTCGCTGCCAATGCAGCCAATCCACACGAAGTGGCGCCCCGCACATTGGAAGCAAGGGCAGAACAAAATACATTGAGCGGATATCATCCCTACCTGCCACCCTTTACCGAATGCCTGCACCATGGCCTTTACATGAACTACTACGAAGACGGCAAAGTAAAAGACTCCGGCTTCTATCACAATGGCCTTCGCGATGGCATATGGATAGAATCGTTCAACAACGGAGACATACGCTCTACCGGTGCTTACCACCGCGGACACAAACAGGACAGCTGGAAATACTATACCGCATCCGGCAGGCTGATAGGCATCAAAATGTACAATCGCCGCGGAAAAGAGATCGGAAGCAAAAGATTTAGTTCAACTTCTGATGCTTTGCCAGTCGCCGCGCAATGAAGAATGTGCTGGCCACAATCGTAATACTCAGGTAGCCTACCCAGTGATACCGGAGTATCTTTCCGTGGGCGCCCTCCACAACGATCATGCCCGCAATGATCGAGGCAATGCCGGTAAACAATTGCTGGAAAGCAGCAATAAAACTCATGAACTGACCACGCTGCGCCGGGTTCACTACGGTAGAGATCATGGCCTGTGCAGGAATATTACGTCCGGAAGAGAATACAAACCACACCGCAAAAATAGCCAGCACTGCCACAAAAGGAATAGCAGGCATATTGGTGATAAAGAAGATAGGCACCAGGGAGCAAAACAGGCAAATAGTGAAGATACGGAACTTGCCATACTTGTCAGACAACTTGCCAATCACAAAAGAAGATACCAGCGTGAAGCTGCCACCGATCATATAAATGAGCGGCGTCTGCGATTTCGAGAAACCCATATTGAACTCCATGTAAGGATTGATGAAAGGAATGACCACGAAGTGACCCAGCATCAGGAAACCCGACATACACAATGCAGTCAGCTGCGCTTTGTTGTCGATAATATCACCCACCACCTTTCCCACATCAGGTTTGTAAACAGCCCCTTCAGTAACGGGCAATAAGTGCGACTGCATAGATGGCAGGAAGCGAACAATAAAAGGCAGCAGACAAGCACCGAGAATGCCGATAAAGATAAAAGGCGCATGCCAGCTGATAAGGCTGGCGAGGTATAAACTAAAAGGTACACCTGCAATGGAGGCCACTGAAAAAGCCATGAAGATGGTACCCATTGCCTGACCCCTTTTCTCATACGGGAAAACATCGGCAATGATGGACAGCACCTGTGCACCGATCAATCCGCCAAACAAACCAGTCAGGATACGCGCAGCCATCAACAAACCGGGGCTGGGCGCAATGCCGCAACAGACAGTACCGATGATGAAACCACTGTAAGCAAACAACAAGACCTTCTTACGATCGAAGCGGTCCACATAAAAAGCAGCGATAAGACCAGAAAGACACGCAGTGACGGGATAAGCCGCCACAATCCAACTGAAGAAATGAGTAGAGATATTGAAGTAAGGCATCAGGTAATTACCCAATGGCATCATGATCATGAAATCAAGAATATGGGTAAAGTTCAGACATGCCAAAATAAACAGGATGATCCTTTCCTTGCGACTCATATGCAAATATCGGCCAAAATGCGCCGGCAACGTGACGCATTTTGAGCCGATAGCCAGAATAAACGTATGAATGGCGATTAAAAGAAAATCAGTTGGCGTGTGCCTTTTCCCGGATCACGTAATTGCCAGGCACCGGGCCAAAAGAACGCACCACACGGTTCCAGGTATTGATCTGAGCGATCACCAGCGTAAGATTGGCAATTTCATCTTTACTGAAATACTTGTTCAGCTCATCATGAATATGATCACTGTGCTCTTCAGGACGCAGGTGTGTCAACTCTTCAGCAAAAGCGAGCGCCGCCTGTTCCTTAGGTGTATAGTAAGGTGTTTCGCGCCACGCCGATACAGAGATGGCGCGCAAAGGCGTTTCACCTACATGCATCAGCTCTTTAAAATGCATATCGATACAATAAGCACAGCTGTTGATCTGCGATACCCTGAACTTCAGCAGGTATACTAATGTAGGATCAAGACCTGATTTAGCGATATATGCTTCAACATTAGCCAACGACTGATACCAGCCTGCGGGTAAATTCGAAAAAGAGATCCTTTCCATATATTTTGATTTTATGATTGATACATAGAAAACAAAACAGGGAAAGAAAACGTGACAGATGCCGGCAATTATTTTTCCAGCTCCTTTAATTTATCGGGATTACGCATGAAGTAGAAGCTATCCACCCGTCCGTCGCGGATAGAGAATACCTGGCAGGTAATCATTTGATTATCGTGATAATAAATAAGTGCAGGTTCATGGTTGATCATGGCCTTTTCAATACGTGCCTGCCGGTAGCCGCCCTTATCAAAAATACCCAACAGGAAGGTGATCACCGGCCTGATACCGATCAGCGGTTTCGTAGCAGCCACCACCTTTCCACCTCCATCCGACAGGAGTACAATCTCATCATGAAACATTTGTTCCAGCTGTTGCGTATCACCTTGCATCATGGCAGCAAGGTATTTATCCATATAATCCGATTGAACAGGTGTATGAACGATTGGCGTACCTTTTTGCAATTGCTCTTTGGCCCGGCTCAATAACTTACGCGAATTGTCCACGCTGATGTTAAGCACCCCGGCAATCTCTTCATGGTCATAATCAAACGCTTCTTTAAGAATGAAAACAGCCCGTTGCTTCACGTTGAGTTTTTCCAGCAACACCATCAGCGAGTAAGACAATATTTCTTTTTGCTCGATACCGGCATCCGCTGTTTCCGTTGCTACGGGCTCAGGCAACCAGGGGCCGGTATAATCAGCCACCAGCTTTTGCTGCCGCTTCTTGGCGTTGATAGAGAGATTCACCACCATGCGGATGAGATAATTCTTTTTATCCTCGATCTTATCACTATCGATACCTATGAATTTCAGAAAGGCGTCCTGTACAACATCCTTGGCTTCGTCCATTGAACCAAGAATATTATAAGCATACGTCATCAACAGCGGTCTTAACTCCTCCATAAAAAGTGGGATAAGGGAGCAAAGATACAAGAAACACAAAACCACTATGTCATTCTGAATTGCTGTCACCCTGAGCCTGTCGAAGGGTTGTCGAAGGGTTATCGAAGCGTTGCCTTCAGGGTGGGCCACCCTTCAAGGCCGGCTCACCCTGAAGGAGCTTATCAAAAAGCAAGAGCGACTGCCTTTGGTAGTCGCTCCTGCTTTCAATACATTTTCAAACACTATCAGGGCTTCTTCGTCATATTCGCATATGTCACTTCGAAGTTCTTAAAAGTACCCTTGATGGAGAAAGACTTATCCGAACCATAATCATAATCATTCTTACCGCTAAACTCAAAGCTGCCAGAGATAGTAGCAGTATGATCTGCATCATTCGTAGTGATGTTAGAGACAGAAACGGTCCCTGCATCAGAATCTCCTGAAATATCGGCAGGATCTTCAGGCGGTGCCTGATCGGCATTTTCAGCTTCGGTTGTAAACACCACCAATACGCATCCATCTTTCAGGTGTTTATCCATATGGTTCTCCTGGCTGGTCAATTCAAACTTACCGGTCTTGAAAGACTGCATAGGATAGAAATTAAACTGCAAGCGAAAGAACCTGTTCCCCTCCTTGAACTCGCCGGAGAAAAACACGAAAGCCTTCTTATCGGCGCCAACGGTAGCAGTACCATCCCTTTCAGTAGCAACATACTTCTTGCCCTTGTACTCGAAAATAAACTCGCCACTACCACGCTTCTTCGGAAGAACAGTTTCCCGTTCAGGCGTTAAGAAAGAGGTCCCAACCACCAGCACACATAAGATCGCGATAGTGATCCTGAAAAGTCTTAAAGATTGCAGATTAAAAGGTTTCATAGCTATAGAGATGATTAATTGACTACTGAGTGACCCTGATCACCCCGGCGCCATTGTAAGAATGGTACTCCCCATTATACATGGCATCGGCGCTGACTGGTCCCATCCGGTATAAACCGGGCGACACAGCACGCACCGCATAATAATACGTTTGCCGACTGCTGTGCAGGTCCACAAACAGGTTGATGCGGTCGTCGCGCACGTCCAGATAAGTAGGCGTATTGGCATCTTTGATCCAATCCATACCCGGTATCTCCTTCGTGCGGGGGTTCTCGATCTCAAAACCGGCAGGCAGCAGATCGGTGATCACCACATTATCAACATCACCACTGTAAGCCTTCTCCAGCGTGATCTGAACGATCACCATATCATTCTGCTTAAACGAGTTACCAGTCACCACACGGCCATAACGGTCAAAGAATTTACGGCGCACACGTATATAACTATCCTCTTCCTTATACGTGCCACTCACACTGATACCCTCGCTCTGCCAGAAATAATACAGGCGGCCCTCACCCTTAGTCGTGATCTCTATATTATTGTTACCAAGCTGCTGCGCATTTAATTTCAGTGTATTGCCTTCAACGGTTCCCACGGTTTTGCCATTCGCCTTTACAGTAGCCGACACGGTAGCTTTGTTGGCCGCGCGCGCCTGCTTACCGAGCGCCAGGAAGCTGAACGAACACTCCTGTGTACTGTACCAGTAACGCTGCTTCAGCTTAGTAGCTACGTGACTGGTCATGATAGGTATCTGCGGATTGCCCGGGTCCACATCCAGCAGCGCATTCAGCGCCACGGCCTCATCCCGGATATCGGAATAGAAACTGCCACCCGTTTGAGCAACCGATACCTCGCCTGCAAATGAAGTGGGCAACAATTCCCTGAACCTGGCTTTATCACCAGCAATAGCATACGCCACACTCAGCAGGTATTTGCCATCCAGGCTCAACAACTGCGGATTGGCCTTATAATAGTTCATGGCCGACACGTTGGGCTTACCGGCCAGCGCCAGCACATACAAGCTGTAAGGCACTTCTTTAGGCGCGATCTTCTTTTCTTCCTTCTGATTATAATAATAGGAGATGGTTTCCTTATTCTTCAGGCGGTTGTTGAGGAAGTTGGTCAGCCCACCGAGCAGGCTCTTATCAACATCGAAACCGGCCTTCTGCGCCTCAATGAGGAAGTGAGCGGCATACACAGAAGTCCACCACTGCTCAGTACCCTCGCCATCCCATAATGTGACACCACCGGTGTACAGCTGCCGCATCTTGATCTTGCGAATAGCTTCCAGCACATTCCAGTTGGCCCCGGAATTACCAGCTTGTTTCGACTGCATTTGCTGCAGCATGTCATCATAATACAACTGCGGGAAAGCAGCAGACACCGTTTGCTCCGTACAGCCGTAAGGATACTGCACCAGGTAGCGCAATTGCTTACCCAGTTCCAATGCAGGACTACGACTTACTACCAATTGATAGTCGGAGCTGCCAGGCATAAAATCATTCAACGGAATAGCAACACGCTGCGTATTACCACCACTGATAGTGCCGGCGCCCGTCAATACCTGCAACGGGGAAGCAGGACGCACACTGATCTCTGTTTCATCATTGAATTTCTCCCCCAAACCCTGTACTTCCACAGCCACCTTACCCACGTTTACAGCCGGAGCAGCTACTACCTGGAAGATGGCACGGTTCTCACTATTGGCATTCAGCGATACCGATTGACGGCTGTCGCCCACCACCTTCAGCGGGCCGCTTACAGTAAGCGTGGCAGTAGCCGAAGTGCTCTTCGCAGTAGTATTGGTAATGATCACCGGCACAGTGGCCGTATCACCCGGGCTCAGGAAACGCGGCAGAGCAGTACTAAGTACCAGCGGATCAGCTACCGTAATAGCGGCCTCGCTACTACCAAAACTTTCATCCTTATATGCCACAGCCATCAGCCTCACTTCGCCACTGAACTGGGGAATATCAAATTCAAAGCTGGCATTACCGCTGCCATCAGCCTTGGCAATACCGCTCCAGTAAGAAACGATCTTCACGCGCTTGGCCGGCATGGGGTTGGTGCGCTTGTTCATTTCCAGATCGCCATCACCACCGGTGCTGCTCAAGCGGGCTTTCAACTCCGGGAACAGCAGCGGGTACATATCATAAGCCTGCACTTCCAGCGCTTTGGAAGCATAGAAATACTCATATGGTTTGGGCGTTTCCATACCACTCACCTGCAACACCCCATTATCAACAGCCGCCAGCGTAACAAAGCTGCCAGGCTTCGCTTTTACTTTCACCGTCTGGTGTGTGCGGGAGCGGGTAGTTTTAGGCGCTTCAATAGTAACAGCAATTTTACGGTCCTGCTCTTCTACCGTGATGCTCTGGAAGCCATGCGCCACAGTAAGCGGAATTTCACTCACATCATGCGGTTTGATCAAGGTTGCCGTCACATATACGTTGGGCAGGTGTTCAGCTGTCAGCTTCAGGTCAACAGATGCCGTGCGGTTCTCTACATTCACGTATTGATAAGAAACTACTTTATCTGTTTCCATTGTCACGAGCATGCGGCCACTGAACGGTGTTTTGAACAACACCCTGGCGCTTTCACCCGACTGGTAAGAAGCTTTATCCAGCTCGATATCGATATTGCCTTCTGTGTCCACTTCAAAAGAAGCGTTGTCACCACCCCAGAAACCATAACTATAGAAACTACGACTCACATAGCTGGACGAACCGGGAATAGCTACCCGCAGTTCATAATTGCCGGGAGAACGCGGCACAAAAGAGTAAGTAGTATTCTCTCCATTTACAGGCAGGGTTTGTTCAGCCACCACCTTATCGTCACGTTGAGATTCGTAACGGAAGTAACTACCCTCCTTCCGCAATATCGTGCGGTACTCATGCTTGATCACTTTCACCTCGGCCCTGGCGCCTTTGGCCAGCTGATCATTCCTATCCAGGGCGATGAGCGGGAAGCGTACAGACTGGTTGAGCGGGTAGTAATAATAACCATCACTGCCCACACCGAAGAATACGTTTTGCGTGTAAATATTGGCAGAAGCACTGCGGCTTACAGGACGACCCGTTTCATCAAACACGGTAGCATAGAATGTAGCTTCCAGTAAACCCTTGTTGGCATATATCTCCGGCACTTCATAAGTCATAGTGGCATTACCGTTGTCGTCCGTGTTGCCTTGCTTCACATCCTTTTCGAAGGAAACACCCTGGTTCTGGATGCCAAAGCTGAAACGGTTGTACTTTTTAGAGCTAAAATACTTTTGCCTGATCTGCACCTCAGCTTCATAATTACGGTTGGCAGCAGGCGGGCCAAAGAAATTGAGCGCATTGATGGCCAGGTTACCGGTTTGCCCCGGCAACAGGAAAGGCTTATCCAGTTTGGCCGATACCTTGATCCTGTCGGGCACAAACTCTTCGATGCTGAAATTTTTGCTACCCAGCAATACATCGTTGGAAGTATACACTTCCAACGTATAGCTACCCGTAATGGCCGATACAGATATGTCTACATCCCCTTCCAGCGATCCCTGCGCATTCAGGTTCTTGCGGAAAGTTTTCAGTTCCTTGCCATTGGGCAACAGGAACTTCATCTTAACCGGCAGTTCACCCGGCGACTTCCATTGCCTGTCGCGCAGGATCACAGAGAAATTAACCTTCTCACCCGGCCTGTAAATATCCCTTTCCGCATAAATAAAGGCATCGAGGCCGGTACTGTTGCTGCGTTTACCACCCACTTCGAAGCGGGAAGTATTTACGCGCGTATTATTGAAAGGCAGGTAATTGAAATCATCGGCAGTCTTTGCAATGATCATCGCCGGACGGAAGCCGGCAAACTCCTTACGCGCCAGCGCCAGTTCGGCTACTCCTTCTGCATTGGTAGTACCCATGCCCAGCACCTGGTTGTTGTTGCCATAGGCAATCACGTTTACTCCATTCACCGCTTCGACTGTTTTGATAGAGTTCGCAAACACAAATATTTTGTCCTTTCCTTCTTTCGCGATCAGGCCCAGGTCTGACTTAGAGATAAACCGGCTATCGGTAACCCAGTAATCGGTAGCCGAGCGGATCTTGATATGATAAATACCTTTGAAATCAGGCAGGCGGTCTTCCACATTGAAAGTAAACAGGCGGCTGTTGCCATATTTAGGCAGCGTGCGCGTCTCGATCTCTTTTTCAAACACCACATCACCCATTGAAAGGTCGCTGTAGCTATTATAATAATCGTCACTATAATACCCCCCTTCTTCATCATCTCCGCCATTACGTTCATCCCTTGGGTTGTAGCCATAACGCTGGGCAAACAACAGGTTGCTTTCATATATCTTGGAGATGATCACCTTCACCCTGGGAATATTGGTGATCTTCACTTCAATATTCTGGCTGCCTTTGGACGACAGGTAAACACCCTTGCTGTTGCCGAAGCTTAAAGCAGGCTCCAGCTCACCAAAAGCAACATTGCCTTTGTACTCCTCACGCAGCACACCGCCGATACGACCACGCAAGCCTTTGGCAATAGTGATAGAGTAAGTCTTATCGGCATCGAAACTTTCACTGTTGATGCTGAAGCCATCGTCGGTTTGCTGAACGGTGAACTTCACCGCCGGGTCAAACCGGATGCGGGAACTTATACCTTCCATCACTACCTGTTGGGAGGTACGCACATACACCGTACCACCGGCGCCATCATGTTCGGCCGTGACATCATTGATGCCGAGGTTGAAAGGAGAAGGAATAACGAGTTTATTCTCGATAGCCTCTTTAGTGCCATTGGCGCCACCATCGGGCACCAGCCCTTTATCGAGCGTTACCCTGGCATCGAGGTCTTTGTCTTCAGCTTTAATACCCAATATGCGGAGAGAAACCTTGCTGTCGTTGGACAAGGTCAATACATCATAATTAGCAGCTTTACCTTCAATTTCCAGCTTCATCTTTTCCTTAATGGTAGCCGGGTTGACGGGATAATTGAAGTAAAGGTCAACCTGCGGAATGGCCGTGGTGCTGCGTTCATCGGCAAGCGTCCAGGTCACATTGGTATTCTCCAGCTGCAGGAAGGGCGTGGAGAAAGTAATATCATCCCCTTTGCCAATCTTGCCATACTGACTGTGCTGCAGGATGTCGCTGTTCAGTTTAGCCTTGAAGCTGGTAGCGGGGGGTAGAGGTCTGGCTGGTGAAAACACCAGTTGGTCGGGTGACTCCCAACGGAAGCGGCCTGGGATCTTAGGTTCAAAACTGATGTAGTTGGTCGAATCCCATTGATTCAGGAGCGAGTCGGCCACCAGCGATTTATCGAAACGGAATACCAGATTGCCGAGAGATTGAACCTCTCCTTTGGCATTGGTGTAATCGAGATTTACGATACTGCGGTTACAGGCATACAAAAAAATAACAACCAATATGGTTGTTACGGCAATCAGTTGTTTACGCATAAAGGGCTAACATTGATATGATTGTTTAAGGAAAAGCGGCGTTAAAATACAAAATATAGTGGATTACCCAACGATCGTGGAACGTTAGGCGGAGAATATCCCGGAATACCATGAGCAATAAGTGTAGAAAACTAAGGAGGGAGGCTGGACGAATCCATACAAGGATTATTTCATCCGAAAGTTACATAACGTCCACTGCCATTTGCAAATTGCCCGGGATAAGGATTTGTTAATTCGGTTAAATATAAGTGCTTCGTTGAGGTAAACCCAATTTGCGGGACAGTGTCCCACAAATTTAAAAGCACCCCAGCCAGCATTTAACAGAACTGTACATTTTGAGAAACCCCGGAAGAGAATATCTTTAACCCGTGAAAAATATCCGTAGGAAATTAAAGCGACTGGGCAAATGGCTGCTGATCATCAGCGGTGGCTTGTTCCTGCTCTTTCTATTACTCCAATGGATTTTCCCTCTCCCTGACCAGGTAGAGTACTCCACGATCGTTACCGACAACAAAGGCGAAGTCATCCATGCCTTCCTTACCAAAGACCAGAAATGGCGCATGAAGACGAGCCTCGATGAAATATCCCCCTTGCTCCGCAAGACCATCGTTGAAAAAGAAGACCAATACTTTTACTACCATCCCGGCGTAAACCCACTGGCTATTGGCCGTGCCATGGTCAAAAATATCTTCCGGTTAAAACGCACCTCCGGCGCCAGCACCATCACCATGCAGGTAGCCCGCGCACTGGAACCCAAGCGCCGGACCTACTTCAACAAACTGGTAGAAATGTTCAGGGCTTTTGAGCTGGAATGGAAATACAGCAAAGACGAGATCCTGCAACTCTATCTTAACCTGGTGCCGTATGGCGGCAACATAGAAGGCGTAAAAAGCGCCTCCACCCTATACTTCAACAAGAACCCCGACCATTTGTCGCTGGCCGAGATCACAGCCTTGTCGATCATACCCAACCGTCCCTCCACACTGGTGATGGGAAAGAACAATGACCGGATCGTGCAGGAGCGCAACCGCTGGCTGAAGAAGTTTGCGGACGACAAGGTGTTTACCGAAAAGGAAATACAGGATGCTTTAAGCGAACCGCTCACCGCTACGCGGCTGGTAGTGCCTAAGCTAATCCCTCATCTTGCCTGGAAGCTGAAGAAGCAAGGTGGTGATGTCATAGCCACCAACATCAACATGAACATGCAAAGCAAGGTGGAAAAACTGGTGGAGGATTATTCACGGTCATTACGGCTAAAGAACATCCGCAACGCAGCCGTGGTTGTGATCGATAACCAGACACACGAAGTAGTAGCCTATATTGGCTCTTCCGGTTTTTATGATACACTGGATGCAGGACAGGTCAATGGCGCTGCCGCCATCCGCCAGCCCGGCAGTACCTTAAAGCCATTGCTATACGGTCTCTGCATGGATGAGGGATTGATGACACCCAAAGCTATCATCACCGATGTGGCTGTGAATTATGATGGATATGCCCCCGAGAATTACGACAAGCAATTCAACGGTTACGTTACCATGGAATATGCGTTGGAACATTCCCTCAACATACCAGCCGTAAAAGGATTACAACTATTAGGCAAGGACAAGTTGGTGCATAAGCTGGCCGCCTGCGATTTCAGGCAGATCAAAAAAGACCAGAAGAAGCTGGGCCTATCGATGATACTGGGAGGATGTGGTTCTACGCTGGAAGAGTTGACAGGACTGTACAGTTCCTTTGCACATGAAGGCAAATACTTCAGGCCACGTTATGTAAAAGCCGTAGACGGAACGCTGGCAACAGGAGAAGCCGGCGCACAAACAGGATATACCCTGATTAGTCCTGCTGCAACCTTCATGATCAACGACATGCTATCGAAAGTCAACCGGCCCGATTTCCCGCTCAACTGGCAAAGCACGGAGCACATGCCCAGGATAGCCTGGAAAACAGGCACCTCCTATGGTCGCCGCGACGCCTGGAGCATAGGATACAATAAGAACTTTACCGTGGGAATATGGGTGGGCAACTTCTCCGCGCTCGGCATCCCTGAATTAAGCGGCGCCAACGTAGCCACCCCGCTCCTCTTCAAAGTGTTCAACACGATCGATTACGACAGTGATCAGGAATGGTTTACTCAACCCAAAGATTGTGAAAGCAGGTTGGTGTGTTCAGAAACAGGCATGGTGCCCGGAGAACATTGCCACAATACGATATCAGATTATTTTATCCCGTTAATCTCTTCCACACAAACCTGCAACAACAGACAGGAAGTCATGGTGTCGCCGGATGAAAAGCTATCGTATTGTAAGATATGTATGCCGCAGACGGGTTATAAGAAGAAGTGGTACAAAACAGTATCCGCAGAAATGCAGCAATATTATGATGAGCATCGTATTGCCTATGAAAAGATACCGGTACACAATCCCAATTGTGAAAAGGTATTTGTAGGAGGAGCGCCGGCCATCACCTCACCCCGCAATGGCGCCGAATACCTCATCAGTAGCAAGCATCCGGAGCCATTGCAGCTTACCTGTCAGACAGGTAATGATGTGAGCAAAGTATATTGGTATGTCAACAACCGTTTTTATAAGACTGCCGAGGCCAAAGCAAAACAGTTCTTCATTCCCGAAGAGGGCCCCGTCAAAATATCCTGTACCGACGACAAAGGAAGAAACAGGGATGTCTGGATCACGGTGAGGTACATTAACATGTAGCTCACTAATCCACTTTCCTAACACTACCGTTCCCGGTTATCTGGGAAGAAGTCTGCGCATTGCCTTTATAGCGCACATCACCATTACCACCAATCCGCACATCGAGCTTTACACTGGCATTCACATCGGCATCGCCATTACCGAACATCTCAACTTTGGTATTTTCAGTCAACAGGTCGAAAGCCTTTATCTCACCATTACCGGCGCTGGAACATTTGAAATCGCGGGTTTGTCCTTTCAACTCAATACCGCCGTTGCCTCCAAGACTGGCGTCGACTATCGGAGCATCTACCTCCATTTTCATTTCAGCATTGCCACCTACGTGCAATTCTATCCTCGAAGAGTCGGTAAGTTTTGTAGTACTGAACATATCCCCGTTTCCTGCTGCATCGATCTTGTTTAGCCGTGGCGCCGTTACATAGATCTTTACGGTCCGCTTGGTTTTCAACCAGAAGCCGTCCTCAGTTTCAACTTTCAGCACACCATTGTCTACGAAAGTTTTAATATAAGGCAGGATATTTTCCTCTGCTTCGATCTTTACTGAATAAGGGCCGATACCTACATAGGTATCGAAATTAGTACCATTGGTCACGCCCGTGAAACCGGTCTCTGAACGTTCATCCGTTTTCATGTTCCCATTCCCTTTCACCCGTTTGCCGGATACGAAATCGCAGGACGCTAAGAATAAGGCGGTAGCGCAGAGCGCAAAAAAGAGTTTTTTCATGTGTTGGTGGTTTGGCCTGGCAAAAATGCTGATTATTGGTGACTTTTCCTGATTAGACGCAAGTGAAGAAAGAACGTTACGCGTTTCGGGTGTAAAGTTTCGCGTTTCTTAAAGCCAGGCGATTAACCAGACAGGCAGTTCCTGAAAGCTGGTAAGCTGCGCTAAAGAACCCGAAACTCCAAACATGAAACCCAAAACTTTATTACCTTCGCACCACCATGA
>JAGIBF010000139.1 GCA_017744515.1 Niastella sp. | reverse complement strand
TCCTATTACTGCGCTCGACATCCTGATCAAGCAAGGGCTGCTGTTCTATGGAACTTCCGATATTACCATGGCAAGGGGTGAGGGCTACTCTTTCATGAATATTGGCCGCTTTCTTGAAAGGGCTATTCAAAGTGCCGACATTCTCGATGTGAAGTTCAGTGACAGCAAGTTTGATTTCTCCAATGTTACGGATACCTCTTACTGGCGTTATTTGTTGTTGTCTATTTCGGGTTATGAGCTATATCTCAGGAATTACTCCGGTGGTTTTGAGGCGCGCCGGGTAGTGGAGCAAATCGTATTGAATAACCAGTTTCCGCGCTCTGTGATGTATTCTATCGATCAGATGAGCCGGTATTTCGAGCGACTGAAGAGTGAGCAAATCACCTCTGCTTATAATAGTATCGACTTCATGATCGGTAAGGTTAAAAGCCGGGTACGGTATTCTACTCCGGAAAGTATCATGCAGCAGGGACTGACAGAATTTCTTACCGGCGTACGTAATGAGCTGTATGCTGTAGGTACTTCTCTGGGCCAGCACTATTTTGGCTATTCGTGACAGGCTGAAGGCTGAATAGCTTTATTTTTGACTTTATATCAACCAGAAACTGATTGTAATTCATGCCAAGATTTAAAATTCACCACATTACCAGGTATTGCTACGAGGTGCCTGTTGTGGATAGTGCCAACCAGATCATGTTGTTTCCGCTGGAGGATGAATTCCAGGATGTGTTGAAGCACGACCTTATAATCACCGGAGAACCGGCAGTGGATATGTACCTTGATTATTATGGTAATAAGGTGGGTTCTTTCATGTATACTGCTTCGCATAAAGAGCTCACGATCGACGCTCGGATTGAAGTGGTGACCCGGGAAAGGGAATTGCCGGCGGATACGACTCCCAAGGAGGATCAATGGAATAATCTTCTCTCGCTTGCTTATGTCATTCCTTATATCGATTTTTTAAAGCAGGAAAAGTTCAATGCGCTGGCTGCTGTACAGGATATTGCGCATGCCGAGCAAAGCAGGCAGGTGACTGTGCTGGAAGCTGCCAAGAAGTTAACTGAGTATGTGTATAAGAATTTTCAATACATCAAGGGTGTAACTACTGTTGAGACCACGCTCGATGAGATATGGGAACTGAAGGCTGGCGTGTGCCAGGACTTTGCTCATATTTTACTGGCCATGTTGCGCATGATCGACATTCCTGCCCGCTATGTAAGTGGTTATGTTTGTCCCAACCGCAGTGGCATGCGGGGTGAAGGTGCTACGCATGCCTGGGTGGAGGCTTATATTCCTTTTTATGGATGGCTGGGTTTTGATCCTACCAATAATTGTATTGCGAATGAGCTTCACGTGCGGCTGGCTGTCGGCAGAAGTTTTATAGATTGTTCTCCTGTAAAGGGTACTTATAAGGGCATCGCCAAGCACCAGCTGGATGTAGGTGTATCTGTGGCTTATGAAGATGGGGTTACTCATAGCGAGGAAACTACTGTGCTTACTACTCAGCCTGTGGCGCCCACCAATGGTGAAGTAAAAAACTCCTGGCGCCAGCATATGGAGATGATGCAGATGCAGCAGCAGCAGTGATGAGTTTCGAGTTCAGAGTCGAGATTGCTGCAAGGTTTCAAACTTCGTACTACTTTGGATATTCTGGTCGTGTGGAACAGCCTGACTGGGTTATACGAGGTACCCAAAGAGGTTGTCGTTCTTGTTTAGTTCGGTGTAATTGATGTTGTACTTGTTCATGTTGGTGAGTAGTGCCTGGTAATCTTCGCGGGATTGTAATTCGACTCCTACAAGTGCAGGTCCGGATTCTTTGTTGTGTTTCTGCATGTACTCAAATCGGGTAATGTCGTCGTTGGGTCCGAGTACATGGTTTACAAATTCTTTGAGTGCTCCCGGGCGTTGGGCAAAGCGCACCAGGAAGTAGTGTTTCAATCCTTCGTATTGCAGGCTGCGTTCTTTGATCTCCTGCATGCGGTCGATGTCGTTGTTGCTGCCGCTTACAATGCATACGATATTTTTTCCTTTGATCGCTTCTGCATAATCATCGAGTGCCGCAATGGATAATGCACCCGCTGGTTCTACCACGATCGCATCCTCATTGTACAGCTTCAGGATCGTAGAGCATATTTTTCCTTCGGGTACCAGGTGCATATCGTCCAGCACTTCTTTGCAGATGGAAAATGTGAGATCCCCTACTCTCTTTACGGCAGCGCCGTCTACAAAGCGCTCAATGTTTTCCAGTGTTACCGGGTGTCCGGCTTCCAGCGCCTTTTTCATGGAAGGGGCGCCTTCGGGTTCCAGTCCGATGATCTTAGTGCGTGGTGAATAGGTTTTGAAGAAGGTACCTACGCCTGCACTGAGGCCACCGCCACCTACGGGTACAAATACATAATCCACATCGGCCAACTCTTCCAATATTTCAACGGCTACCGTGCCCTGCCCTTCTATGATGCGCGCATCATCAAAAGGTGGAATGAAAGTCATGCCGTGCTTTTCTGTGTATTCTTTCGCTGCTATGGCACAGTCATCGAATGTATCTCCCACCAACACGACTTCTATGTAGTCTTCTCCAAACATGCGGGTTTGTTTCACCTTCTGGTTGGGGGTAATGATGGGCATGAACACCACTCCTTTTGCGCCTAATTTCTTACAGGAGAATGCGAATCCCTGTGCATGGTTGCCTGCACTGGCGCATACTACGCCTTTCTGTAATTGCTCTGCAGGGAGGCTGCTCATCATGTTGTAAGCGCCACGCAGTTTGTAGGAGCGTACTACCTGCAGGTCTTCGCGCTTGAGGTAGACGTTGCATCCATATTTACGGGAAAGATTGGGATTGAATGATAGCGGGGTTTTCGTAACCACTTTCTTCAACCGGAGGGCGGCTTTGTGAAAGTCGAGTGCGGTGGTATGGGGTGCAGATAAGCTCATGTATTTCTTCGTGGTTGGCTCCAGGGCTACAAATAGCCTGCGGAGGATGGTTTTAGCAGAGACACAAAGGCGCAAAGGGAACAGATGAACTTTGCGCCTTTAGTGTCTTGCAGTATATTAATTAGCTACTTCAGCTGCTTTCTTAGCGGGTGCAGCCTGATTTTCAGGACGCAGGCTTCTTACTGTTTTACCAGCTTGCCACATTTCGCTATCGCGCAGTTCTTTCAGTTCTACTTCCAGCTTCTCGCGGTAGTCGGGTTGGCTGTTGGAATCGATAGAGCGCTGGCTTTCTTTACCGGCAGCTACGCTTTCGTACAGTTCAGTGAATACAGGTAATGTAGCGTCACGGAACTTCTTCCACCAATCGAGTGCACCGCGCTGTGCAGTAGTAGAGCAGTTGGCATACATCCAATCCATACCGTTCTCTGCTACCAGTGGCATCAGGGATTGTGTCAGCTCTTCAACAGTTTCGTTGAATGCTTCAGAAGGAGTATGTCCTTTCTTGCGCAGTACTTCGTACTGAGCAGCGAAGATCCCCTGGATAGCACCCATCAGGGTACCACGCTCACCTGTGAGGTCAGAATATACTTCTTTCTTGAAATCGGTTTCGAACAGGTAACCGCTTCCTACTGCGATACCGAGGGCTATTACTCTTTCTTTTGCTTTGCCTGTAGCATCCTGGAAGATAGCGTAGCTGCTGTTCAGACCGCGTCCTTGCAGGAACATACGGCGGAGTGAAGTACCAGAGCCTTTAGGAGCTACCAGGAATACGTCTACATCCTTGGGAGGAACGATGCCTGTTTGCTCGTTGAAGGTGATGCCAAAGCCGTGTGAGAAATAGAGGGCTTTACCTGGCGTCAAATATTTTTGTACTGTAGGCCACAGTTGGATCTGTGCAGCATCGCTTAACAGGTAGCAGATGATGGTGCCGCGTTGCAGGGCTTCTTCAATTTCGAACAATGTTTCTCCGGGTACAAATCCATCACGAACGGCTTTATCCCATGTTTTAGAATTCTTACGCTGGCCAACGATCACGTTGATGCCATTGTCTTTCTGGTTCAGCGCCTGGCCGGGGCCTTGTACGCCATAGCCAATTACTGCTACTGTTTCGTTTTTCAATACAGCTTGCGCTTTGGCCAGTGGGAACTCTTCACGGGTTACTACGTTTTCTTCCACACCGCCGAAATTTAACTTTGCCATCTTTTAATGTTTATGGTTTTTAGTTTTTTGTTTCAAGGTTTCCCGATGATCATCGGGACAACAGTTAAACGCTCTATATAATGCTCTAAGTTACTTGCGATTGTTAACGGGCCTTACACCGAAAGTGGTGACCCTTTGTTTGTGTTTTGAAAACCCTTCGACAGGCTCAGGGTGACAGTTTACAGCAGGGCGACCCACCTTGTAATTACATAGTGAATACTTCATCCTGCTTGTTCAGGAATTCGTTTTCGATCACTTCTTCGCCGGGCTCTGTTTGCTCGAACTCTTTCAGTTTTTCATGGAATCCGCTGCTGGCTTTGATGATGGCCACGCGTGCGCTGCGTACAAACTCAATGAGTCCATAGGGTTCCAGTACAGCGATCAGCTTGTCTGTTTCTTCACGTTGACCAGTGGTCTCGAATACCGTATAGTCCTTGCGGATCACTACTGCACGGGCGCCGTACTCACGCAATAGCCTTTCTACTTTTACTTTCTCAGCGATCTCGTCGGTAGGTACTTTGTACATGGCCAACTCCTGCCAAACGATCTCTTCGTTGGTGTTGTAGTATGCTTTCAATACTTCCACCTGTTTTTCGATCTGGCGGGCCAGTTTTCTTACTACTTCTTCTGTTTCGTTGATCACGATGGTGAATCGGTGTATGCCCTCTACTTCGCTGGGTGAGGTGTTGAGGCTTTCGATATTGATCTTACGGCGCGAGAAGATGATCGCGATCCGGTTCAGCAAACCTATCTGGTTTTCTGTATATACTGTTACTGTGAATTCCTGTTTTGACATTTTACTTCTTTTTTTGTTGTCGCTCAAGCCGGAGGCTTGAAATTACCCTCGCTCGCCAGAGGCGAGCGAGTGGACGCATCCACTATTTAAGTCTGATCTCTGCTACGCTGCAGCCTTGGGGTACCATGGGGAATACGTTGTTCTCTTTTCCTACCATTACTTCCAGCAGGTAAGCTCCGTTGTGGTTCAGCATCGTTTCCAATGCTGTCTTCAGATTGCTTCTCTGTGAAATACTATTTCCCTCAATTCTGTATCCTTTGGCTACCTGTACAAAGTCGGGGCTGGCAATGTCTACGAATGAATAGCGCTTGTCGTGGAAGAGTTGCTGCCACTGGCGCACCATGCCCAGGAACTGGTTGTTGAGGATCAGTATTTTTACATTCACTTCGCTTTGCATGATCGTGCCCAACTCCTGCAGTGTCATCTGGAATCCTCCGTCTCCTATGATGGCTACTACTGTTCTTTCGGGTGCACCAAACTTGGCGCCAATGGCTGCCGGCAGGGCAAAACCCATCGTACCTAATCCACCAGAGGTTACGTTGCTCTTGGATTGTGTGAACTTCGCATAGCGGCAGGCTACCATCTGGTGCTGACCTACGTCTGTAACGATCACCGCATCTCCGCCTGTCAGCTCATTCAACACCTTGATCACCTCTCCCATCGTCAGTTGTTCTGTGGTGGGGTTCAATTCAGGGTTGATACAGGTTTCTTCTTCCTGTTGCTGGTACTCACGGAACTTTTGGAGCCATTTGGGATATACCCTGGGAGCTATCAGTTCAGTGAGCAAGGGCAATGTTTCTTTGCAATCGCCCCATACGGGTACGGTAGTTTTTACATTCTTGTCGATCTCTGAAGGGTCAATATCCAGGTGTACTACTTTGGCTTGCTTGGCATACTTATCAAGGCGTCCGGTAACACGGTCATCGAAACGCATACCAATGGCGATCAACACATCGCACTCGTTCGTCAGCACGTTAGGGCCATAGTTGCCATGCATGCCCAACATGCCTACTGCCAGCGGGTGATCGGTAGGGATAGCGCTTTCGCCCATGATCGTCCAGGCGGTGGGTATACCAGCTTTTTCGATGAACTTCATGAACTCTGCTTCGGCCTTGCCTAATATTACACCTTGTCCAAAAATTACAAACGGGCGTTCTGCTTCGTTAATCAGCTTTGCAGCCTGCTCTATATATTCTTTACGCACGATTGGCTTGGGACGGTAGCTGCGCACGTGTGTGCACTTCTCGTATCCTGTATAGTCAAACTTCTGCAGTTGTGCATTCTTGGTGATGTCGATCAAAACCGGGCCGGGCCTGCCGCTGTTGGCAATGTAGAAGGCTTTGGCCAGTACTGCCGGTATCTCTGTGGCATCGGTTACCTGGTAGTTCCATTTGGTAACTGGTGTGGTGATGTTGATCACGTCTGTTTCCTGGAATGCGTCTGTACCCAGCAGGTGTGCAAATACCTGTCCGGTGATACAAACGAGTGGCGTACTATCGATCATGGCATCTGCCAGTCCTGTGACCAGGTTGGTGGCGCCGGGGCCGCTGGTAGCGAAGACCACGCCTGTGCGGCCAGAGGTGCGGGCGAATCCCTGCGCAGCATGGATACCGCCTTGTTCATGGCGAACCAGTATATGTTTTAGTTTTTCCTGGTAATCGTACAGGGCATCATAGATAGGCATGATAGCGCCGCCGGGATAACCAAAGATGGTGTCAACTCCTTCCGCAAGAAAGGCTTCCAACACTGCCTCAGAGCCACTGATGTTGGTGGCTTTGGTTTGTGCCGGGATCTTCTTTGGCGCCATTTCGATTGTACTGCTCATATAAGTTTCTTTTATAGTCGGTTAATGTTCAATGTCGACCCTTCGACAGGCTCAGGGTGACAATTTTATTTAGTTTTCATCAGTTACGCAACCTTCGGATGCATCTTTCACGCTCTTCGCATATTTGAACAGAAGTCCTTTGGTTGCTTTCAGGGCTGGTTGTTTCCATTTGGCTCTGCGCTCTGCAATGATGTTATCGGCCACTTTCAGCACGATCATATTTTTGGTAGCGTCCAGCTCGATAATGTCTTCATCCTGTACCAATGCTATCAATCCTCCTTCGTAGGCTTCGGGTGTAACGTGCCCTACCACGAATCCGTGGGTGCCGCCGCTAAAGCGCCCATCTGTGATGAGTGCAATGCTTTTGCCTAATCCTGCGCCAATGATCGCGGAGGTAGGTTTCAGCATTTCGGGCATACCGGGTGCTCCTTTGGGGCCTACGTTGCGGATCACCACTACGTCTCCTGCTTTGATCTTACCGGTGTTGATACCGTTGATCAGTTCAAACTCTCCGTCGAATACACGGGCGGGGCCTTCAAAGCGTTCGCCTTCTTTACCGCTAATCTTTGCTACGCTTCCTTTCTCTGCGAGGTTACCGTACAATATCTGCAGGTGACCTGTTGCTTTGATCGGCTTTTCCAGGGGCATGATAATTTTTTGCTGATCGAAGTCGAGATCGGGTGCATCTGCCAGGTTCTCTGCCAGTGTTTTACCGGTTACGGTGAGACAGTCGCCGTGCAACAATCCTTTCTTCAACAGATATTTCATTACTGCAGGCACGCCACCGTATTGGTGCAGGTCCTGCATGAGGTATTTTCCACTTGGTTTGAAATCGGCCAGTACAGGTACCTTGTTGCTGATGGCCTGGAAGTCGTCTTGTGTGAGGGGAACGTCTACGCTTCTTGCCATTGCGATCAGGTGGAGTACTGCGTTGGTGCTGCCGCCCAATATCATAATGGTGGTGATCGCGTTTTCAAATGCCTTGCGTGTCATGATGTCGCTTGGCTTGATGTCTTTTTCCAGCAGTACGCGGATGGCTTTGCCTGCTTCCAGACATTCTTTTTGTTTGTCTTCGCTCAGCGCAGGATTGGAAGATGAGTAAGGGAGGCTCATACCCAATGCTTCGATCGCTGAAGCCATCGTGTTGGCTGTATACATACCGCCGCAAGCACCGGCGCCGGGGCAAGAGTTGCGTACAATACCTTTGAAATCTTCATCTGACAGGTTACCGGCAATCTTCTGGCCCAATGCTTCGAAAGATGAAACAATATTCAGGTCCTGTCCTTTGTAGTGACCGGGGGCAATGGTGCCACCGTAAACCATAATTGCAGGACGGTTCAAACGACCCATCGCAATGAGTGATCCAGGCATATTCTTATCGCAACCGGGCAGCGCAATCAGGCCATCGTAATATTGAGCGCCGCACACGGCTTCGATCGAATCGGCAATGATATCGCGGCTCACCAGTGAATAGCGCATTCCATCTGTCCCGTTGCTCATGCCATCGCTTACGCCAATCGTATTAAAGATCAATCCTACCAGGTCATTATCCCATACGCCTTGCTTCACCACTTTGGCCAGATCGTTGAGGTGCATATTGCATGTATTGCCATCGTATCCCATACTGGCAATGCCTACCTGTGCTTTCTTCAGGTCTTCGTCTGTCAATCCAATTCCGTACAACATGGCCTGTGCGGCTGGTTGTGTCACGTCCTGTGTAAGGGTCTTTGAATACTTGTTTATCTCTTTCATACTGATCCTTGAATGAACTTTTTTATTGTTTGGTCTTATAAGCTGTTCCAGGGTGAGCCGCCCTTTGAGGGCGACCCAACCTTATATTTATGATCTTTCTGCAATGGCTTCTCTGCTCTTCAGTCCTTTCGCTCCGTTCAGGCGCTCCGATGCAAGGGGGCGTTCGGTTACGCGGTCTTTATAGGCTTGTTGTAATACTTTGCCGAGGCTGTTGTTCCAATCGAGCGGGAACTTTGTTTCATCGATCGACTCCCATCCAATTACTTCTGCAGCGGTGCCACAGAAGAAGGCTGTATCGGCTTCTTTCAATTGTTCGATGGTGAACTGTCCTTCTGCTACATTGATGTTCAACTCTGCGCAAAGCTCCAGTACTGTTGCTCTCGTAATGCCTGGCAGGATATTGCCTAATGAGGGTGTGTAGAGCACGCCGTCTTTTTCGAAGAACATATTGGCGCCCGGTCCTTCTGCTATAAAGCCGTTCATATCGGTGAGGAGGGCTTCATCGTATCCTTTGGCTTTGGCATCCTGGCTGGCAAGAATGGAGTTGACATAATGGCCGCAGGCTTTGGCAGCTATTTTAAATCCGGCGGGGTTGGGACGCTGAAACGGTGAGGTCATCACACGCAACAGTTTATCGCCTAAAAACTTTCCCATCTCCCACACTTCGATGACAATATTGGATTCGGTATTGAGGTTGAAGCTCATATTTGCCGGACCGTATATCAGCGGGCGGATATAAGCATCCTGCAAGTTGTTTTGCCGCAGCACTTCGTATGTAGCGTCAATCAAATCAATGGTATGCCACTCGTAGGGCATGTTCATTGCTTCGGCTGAAAACTTCAGGCGGTCGTAGTGTTCCACTGCTTTGAAAATCTTCGTGTGACCATCTACAGTTCTGTAAGAACGGATACCTTCAAAAACGCCAAGGCCATAGTGCATGGTTTGTCCATACAGATCGATCTTAGCCTCGGTGGCTTTTACATACTTTCCATTGTGGTATACAATGGTGTGCTCATTGTAATAGGTTGCCATAGTTTAATAGTTTGTGCCTGCGCTGCAGGTGGTTATTACATCAGCCAAAAAAGAAACCCGCCTCTTTGGGAGGCGGGTCGCTTTGTATTTTTAACTGTTGTAGTTTATACGTTAAACACCACCTCCGTTTGAGCAGGAATAATAATGACCACCACGACCGCAATAATTATTGCAGTAATCACAGTAAAGACATTATTTGTTCTGCTTTTAAACATAGAAGGAATGATGCACTGCGAATATACACCCCCTGTCTGAAAAAAAGAACTATTGCAAGCAACTTTATTTGGAAAACCGAAGTAAGAGGCCGGAGGTAAGAGGTCAGAAAAGGCTGCTTTTCTTACTTCTTACCTCTTACTTCTGTCTTCTATATGATCGTTGACTTTCTCAACTCAATGTTTGCTTTATTCACGCCGTCCGGTATACGATTGGCAACATAGTCGCAGATCAGCTCCCCGATGGTGGACGTGAAATAGAAATTGATAGAATCGATGTCCTTGGTTACAAAGCCGTTCTGCAAAGTCCAGCTTACTGCTTCACGCACCAGACCGGCTTCTTTGGAAAGCCCGAGGTGATCGAGCAGCATAGC
>JAGIBF010000138.1:10058-10308 GCA_017744515.1 Niastella sp. | reverse complement strand
GTATTGAGGCCAGTGGTGAATAAGCCAGTCCCTTTTGTAACGATCAATATCTTGAAGAAATCGCGCCGGTTGGGTGAAAGGTAATTACGGCATTCATGTTGTTCACGATCGAATACACGCACTACCCAGGGTTCATAGAAATCTCTCATTACCGGGATCATTTCCGGTAAATCGCGCAGGTGATCGATCTTCTTTTTATCTAACGTTGTCATGCTTTTATACCGTTATTAAAAATAGGAATTATTATTCA
>JAGIBF010000138.1:0-10048 GCA_017744515.1 Niastella sp. | reverse complement strand
CCTTATTTCAGCGGAATGCGCTTCAGGATATCATCGAACTTAATGCCATCCAAAAATGCAATAACGTTCGTGATCTTTCCCGCTTTCATTTGCATAAACCAGGCATAGGACATGTTATACGGCTTTCCATCAGCAGCGGTTGCCTGCCCCTCCCATAAGGCAATGACCCAATCTTTTTCTGCAAACAAGTATTTAACCGTAGGCACTATCTTTTTTGAAAGCCGCTGGTTCAGCGGGGCTATCACCTCGTCGATGAACTGTTTTTTGCCGGTATAAGTTTTAGACAACATCGTGCTACCTGTTATCTGCCATTGCATATCGTCTGCGAGCAGATCAAAAAAACTGCCTGTGCCGCTGGTCCACCTGTCGAATCCCTCTTTTATTACTTTCTTATTTGCTTCAACAGGGGGTTCCTGGGCTAACGTAACGGAAGGTATGAAAGCCATTGTCAAGGTAATTGTAGCTACCACCAGTGGCAGCAGCTGATGTAATATCTTTTTCATGATCATTTTTTAAGTTCTGTCATTGGGTTGATGATAGAGCATGGACTGAAAGAACAGGCCGGGCTCGATGACACTGTAGAGGATACCGCCTGTACCGGCAGTTGCATGAGACAGGCTTACAGGCGCTTGTTTCGTTTCGACCTCCTTGTCGCTCTCATTGTGCAGGAACTGGATAATGTGTCCATTACCTGCTTTCTGCATGGCCGACAACACGTACAGGCTTAGCAGTCCACCGTCGCCTATGTTGATCAACCTGTCGATTCTTCCGTATTGTTCTACAATCTGGCGGACTGCTTTTTCTGTATCCGGTGAATGGAATATATTGGTGAGCCATATATCAGCCATCGGAAATTTTGCCTGGTACATCTTCAGGGCTTCTTCCCGGTCTGTATATGACGATGGAATGGCCACGACTTTTTGTCCTCTCAGCAGCAAGTACTGCACCGTGGCCGGCCCGATACTTTCGCCTGCCCCACATACCACCCAAACCTTTTGTTTGTCCATATTCGCTCGTTTTCAAGGTAAAGGTCTGTTAACCCGCGAGGATCGTTCCTATGCGTATCAAAGTACCTCTTATGAATTTCAAAGATGGCGGCTAAAAAAAGAGCAGGACCATGTCCCGCTCTTTCGAAGGCTCTGCCACACCAACTATATCGTATTCTCCCATGCCTTCTGTTGGCTTTCTTTCAGCATGTCTTCAATTGCCTGGGGCACGACATTTCTGAATTTACCGCTATCGGCCGGTACTATTTTGATCATCGCGTCGATCATTTCGTTGGGGTCGAGGCGTCCTTCGGGTCTGCCTAACAGGCTGTCGAAGGTGGCGCGCAGATCGGCTTTCTTTGTAAAGTTCTTACTGTCATCCAACCAGCGGAACGGCGTTTCAGCCATTGTCTCGTTGAAACCGGTGAGGTATGGGCCGGGGTTGATGGTTTGTACTTTGATGTTATAAGCTTTCAGCTCCTGCTGCAATGCTTCGGCAATTGCTTCGAGGGCATGCTTGGTGGACACATAGATACCGAAACCTGCGGGGGTAAACAGGCCACCCATAGAAGAGGTGAATACAATCTTACCCGCCTTTTTGGCCCTGATCCATTTGTCGATCCACTGTTGGGCAAAGGATAAGGGAGCGAATACATTGGTCTGGAAGTTTTCGCGTACGAGGTCCATTGGAATTTCAAAAACGGGACCTGCTTCGCCAATGCCGGCGTTGCTGAACAATACGTCGATATCCCATGTCAATGCATATTTTACATCGTAAGGACTGTTGATGTCGAGTTTTTCTACGCGGAGGTTTTTCTCCAGACCAAGCGCCTGGGCTTTTTCGCGCAATGGTGTTACCTGAGCTGAAATGTGTACGCCTGCGATAACGTTGTAACCTTGTCTGGCCAGACCGATTGCTGTGCCTTCACCGAAACCGGTACCTGCACCGGTAATAAGAATTGTTTTCATGATCGAGTTTTTTAGTAATTAATGTTTATGATTTAATTTTTCGATTGAACTATGCGAGTGTGCTTCCTGCGGTGGCGATCTCAAAATCCTGATCGGGTGATCCGCCTGATACGCCGATGTAGGCCAGTATTTCGTTTCCTTTACGGACGGGCATTCCGCCTCTGAATCCTACCAGGCCGCCATTGGTGGCTACCATGCCAAATGTTTTTTGCGCAGGATCGAGGAAGGCGCCTACTTCTTCTGAATTCATCCTGAAGAGCATGGCTGTTTTTGCCTTGCCTAAAGCGATGTCGATGGAACCGAGGTAGGCATCATCCATGCGTTGAAATGCTTTGAGGTAACCAGCGGTGTCGAGCACAACGATGTTGGCTGCGACGCCTATCTCTTTGCCTTTTGCCATCGCCTTGCTGATGGATTCGGCTGCTTGTTGTGTGGAGATTGTCATGATCAAGATTTTTATTGTTAGTGTTTTATTCTCTCGTTGACATAACAAAGATGGCCCGCAAAACGGGCCATCTTATTAGTGGTAGTAAAGGTGTTTTTATGAAAATCAAATACTGATCGAGCGGTTACGGAAATCAGCCGGTGTTTGCCCGGTATTGCTCTTGAAAAACATGCTGAAGTTGGGCGGATCAGAGAATCCTATCATATAACTGATCTCTTTGATCGTCCAATCTGTTTGTAATAACAATGACTTGGCTTCTTCAACCAGCCTGGTCTTGATGTGGGTGCTTACATTTTGACCAGTATGTTTTTTTATGATCGCATTGAGGTAGTTAGGATGAACAGCCAGCTGCATGGCATATTCTTTGGCTGTTTTCAACTGAAGCGGATTGGCTGCGCTCAACCGGGCTGTTTCGTTTTCCAGCAATTCGAAAAACTGTTTTACCTGTGCCGGTAAATTGGCAGCGCTTTTAGCAGGCGCAGTCAAGCAACGTTGCCTGATCTCCACAAACAGCAACTGAAGATAGCCTACGAGGAACTCAACCGGGTATTCTTTTTTATTGGCCGTTTCCTGCATCTGTACAAAGTATTGCATCAAAACAGTAAGATCGTTTGACAACGATACTACGGCCACCCGGTTTGCAGCTGGATCAAACAGCCGGCATTGTTTCATCACCGACCGCACCGAACTATTGCGCAGGGCTTCCTGCCTGATATAGATCGCTTTTGCAGCAACAGGTTCTTCGTTATGTAATTTCCATGAAATAATGTCGCGTGGATGGAGGCAAACTATAGCAGGAGCCGTTATATTGTATTGCTCAGGGCCTGCCATCAGCACGGCACTACCCTGGGTGACCAATATAATCTTATAATAGTCACGCCTGTTGGGCCGTGTATATTTTCCGGGATCATAAGGTTCATCGACATAGAGTTTTACCAGCCATGTTGCGTGACGATCATTCACTACTGGTATTTGCCCGGCAAGAACAGCTGCTGTGTTCAACTGGTTGCGAAGGTTGTTGGTTTGCATAATCGGTTGGATAGTTTGTTAGGTTGATCTGACCCTACAAATTTGCTATCTCACAGTCCCTTCCGACGTACAAAATCCCGAGGAGGTGTTACAAAAAGTCAAGAATCCGGGGTTACATATTTGTCTTCCGAAAATCGACCGGGGAAATAGCCGCGTGCTTCTTAAAGTAGTTACTAAAATGGGTAGTCTCCAGAAATCCGAGCTGGAATGCAATTTCTTTGACAGACGCTTCAGAATGCTGGAGCAGTAATTTGGCTTCCGTGATCATCTTTTCCGTTATCCATTGACGGATCGGTTTGCCCGTCTTGGTCTTGATCACGGCAGCGAGGTAGCTTTCGTGGAGGTTCAATTGATCGGCATAATCCCGTATGCGCATTTGCCGGTCGACCTTTCCATTGACCAGTTCACGGAAATGTATGTCGAGGTTGGATTTGAATTGTTTTACTATGCGTGAGCTTTTGTTGCCCTCCTGCACCGGATTGTAATCGTTCCAAAAAGCCTCTTTGATCTTCAGCAACAGCACTACCAGGAGGTGGGCTACGATCTTGTATTTATATTTCGATTCGAACCTATACTCGTCTTCGATCTGCCGGTAGAGTAATTCAAAGGGTGTAAAAGCCGATTGGGGCAAAGTTTGGGGATCGACCGTTTCGGAAATGAGGAATGGAAAATCTACAAATACATCGGAATGGGTATTCTTTTTCAGGAATGCTTCTGTAAAAGCAACCAGGTATACTTCTTCTATCGAGTACCATTCAAAGGAGCGGAAATGTCCGGGGTTCGTAAAGAATACCGTGCCGGGTACGAGGTCAAAGCTGCTTTCATCCATCTTATAGGTAGCTCTCGCATCTTTTACAAACAAAAAAGAGAAGTAATTAGGGCGAAAAGCAACTGATCTAAAAGGCAGCTGCGGCAATGCTTTTTTGAGGTCGATAATCGTAAAATCGCCGGCGCCGGGCAATAGTGTATCGTCCAGGCCCATTGCCCGGAATGTCTCCTGTAAATTCCTGAATAGTTGTATTTCTGGTGCCATCGATCAAAGCTGCCCCACTGGTCGAATTAACTGTATAGTAAATTCAAAGGGGGACTTATGAAAATCAAAGATTGTGATGAAAGCGGATGGAAATGTTGCCATCCTGGTTGAAGTTGTAGCCAAGTTGGTAATAAACGTGGGATTGGTTACAAAGTCCCCCGATTAAGCTACAAGGGTTGAAAAGCATCTGCCGAGCTTTGTGTTCAATTAAAAACATAAGTATTATGGCAGGTAAAATCTGGTTTATGACAGGAACTTCGCGGGGCTTTGGACGTGTTTGGGCTGAAGCTGCCCTTAAGCGGGGCGACAAAGTAGTGGCTACTGCCCGCAAATTGTCGAGCATTGCAGACCTCAAAGAAAAATATGGCGACAACGTGCTGACACTGGAGCTCGATGTAACGAATGCGCAACAAGTAAAAGCTACCGTAACGCAAGCGCACGCACACTTTGGAAAGCTGGATATCATACTTAATAATGCCGGGTATGCATTGATCGGTACGATCGAAGAAACCAATGCTGATGACGTACGGGCACTTTATGAAACCAATATTTTCGGTACGCTTTCGGTGATCCAGGCAGCTTTGCCTTTACTGAGAAAGCAAGGCAGCGGTCATATTATTGGTGTATCGAGCAATGTTGGCCATATTGTCTATCCTGTGATCGGCTATTATTGCTCTTCCAAATGGGCATTCGAGGCCATACATGAAAGTCTGGCCGCAGAGGTTAAACAGTTTGGCATTAAAGTAACGATCGTAGAGCCCGGAGCTTACGCCACTGAGTTTGGCAGCCAGGAGTCTTTGAAGTTTTCAGCAGGGCTCGATATTTATACTGATTTCAAAAATCAATTTTTTGGTCAATTGGGCAGCCTGGAAAGGGGCGACCCGAATGCTACGCCAGCCGCCCTTTTCAAAATGGCGGATTCGGACAATCCGCCGCTGCGGTTCAACCTTGGCAACAATTTACCGGGCCTGCGGGCGGTGTATGCCGAACGGCTGGCTACGTGGGAGGCATGGGACGCTGTTTCCATCTCTGCACAGGGTTCAACAAAATAATCAACGAAGAAGCATGATAACCGATCTTTTTATCGGTTATCATGTTATATAAGAATGAAGATGAAAAAGGAAGTACAGGTACCTCTCCAGTTCGACTCACTGTCTGATGCTCACCGCGTTATGGGATTACCCGCTCCCCAACATCCGCTGATCAGCCTGCTCAACGGCGCCCGTACCGAACTTAACATGCCGCCCGGCTCGCATGTGCTGCGTTTTTATAAGATATCCTATAAGCCCAAACAAAGCGCGAAGCTGAAGTATGGTCAGCGTTATTATGACTTTACCGAGGGCGGGTTGTTGTTCGCGGCTCCGGGCCAGCTTATTGGCAGCCATGACCACGATTATCAAACCATCGATTGCTCACAATATACGTTGCTGATACACCCGGATTTTTTGTTGCATTATCCTTTGGCCAAAAAGATAAAGCAGTATGGTTTCTTTTCTTACTCAGCGGATGAAGCTTTGCATCTTTCGGAGGAGGAAAGGGAAACGATCATGTCTATTTTCAAGATGATTGAAAAAGAACTGAATAGCCGGATAGATGATTTCAGCCAGGATGTAATGATCTCGCATATCGAGTCATTGCTCAATTATTCGAACCGGTTTTACAAGCGGCAGTTCATTACGCGTAAAGTAGTGAATAACGATCTGCTGGTAAAGCTGGAAGAATTGCTGGATAAGTATTTTACAGATGACTCCTCTTCCAGCCAGGGATTACCGACCGTTCAATACCTGTCGGAGCAATTGCACCTCTCCCCCAGTTATCTGAGCGATATGCTGCGTTCGCTCGTTGGTCAGAATGCGCAGCAATTCATTCATGAGAAACTCTTCGAGAAAGCCAAGGAGTTGTTATCTACTACTACTTTATCGGTTTCAGAGGTTGCTTATCAGCTTGGCTTTGAGCACTCGCAATCATTCAGCCGGTTTTTCAAAGTAAAAGCCAAGCTGTCTCCGCTGCAGTTCAGGCAATCATTTAACTAAGCCTTCTGCCCAAGCCACAACTTATAAGTCATACCCAACGCGTGTTTCAGATTGATACATCCGTTTTGTATTTCAAACTGCAGCTTTATAGCTAATCTATTATTTTTTTAGCCCTTGTTATAAAATGTTCTGATACTAAGAATCAGGAGAACCATTCTACTTTTGAATGACATCACCTAAATCTCAGAACAAATGAAAAATAAAACTACCTATCACTACATCGACATCAATGGTGTCAACATCTTTTATCGCGAAGCAGGACCTAAAAACGCACCAACCCTTCTATTGTTACACGGCTATCCTGCATCGTCATTCATGTTCAGAAATCTGATCAATGCGCTGTCTGACAAATATCACCTGATCGCTCCGGATTATCCCGGTTATGGCAGGAGTGAGCAGCCACCCATCTCAAAATTCGCTTACACGTTCGACAACTATGCATTGATCATCGAAACGCTGCTGGCAAAGCTCAACATATCCAAGTACAGTCTTTACCTGATGGATTATGGTGCACCGGTTGGATGGCGGATCGCTTCAAAGCGACCGGAAAACATCGATACGTTAATTGTGCAAAATGGTTGTGCATACGAAGAGGGTTTAGAGACTTTTTGGGACCCTATCAAGGCTTACTGGAAAGACCGGAATGACAAGGTTGCCGAAAACACCTTGCGCACCTTCCACAATCCTGATGGCCTCAAATGGCAATACACGCATGGGGTTCCCGATCCTTCGGTAATCAGCCCCGACAACTGGGAAATGGACCTGCGCCATTTGGAGCGGCCGGAAAACGGACAGATACAATTGGATATGTTTTATGATTACGGAACGAATCCTCCCAAGTATCCAGCCTGGCAGCAATACTTCCGTGACCACAATCCCGAGATGCTGATCGTGTATGGAAAGAATGATTATATATTTCCGGTAGGCGGCGCGGAAGCCTATAAAAAGGATGTCAGGAACCTGGAGTATCACCTGTTTGATGCGGGACATTTTGCGCTCGAAAGTAAGGGGGATGAAATTGCTGCTGTCATCAGGGATTTTTTAGACCGGAAGACCGGCCGTTAATTTTACTACTTTTAACCCATGGAACACATGGGTTCTTTCCTTCATCGTTTTAAGCAAAACGACAAATTAACTATCCGGATTGCCTCTCCCGATTTTGGGCACCCTTCGGCAGACGTGATCAATGAATATGGGTTAACTCACCGGGCTGCCTTCTATTGTTTCTTTTTTATGGTAGAAGGCAGCACTTCCTATCAGGTAGACCTCCGGCCATTCGAGATCGTTAACAACGATCTCCTTTTTGTGTTGCCGCATCAGATGTTCGAAGCACCGGCAACAAAACATGATTCAGACTACTTCAAAATTGTCTTCGATGACGATTGTCTTAGCCTGTTGCCCAAACAGTATCCTTTTCTGATCGATCCCTTAAATAATCAAAAGATAAGGTTCGCTGCAAGTGCCGCCGCAAGATCACGATCAATCTTCGAGTTGCTTGTTGGTTTATTGAGCACCATGGATACTGATCCTGAACTCATCCTGGCGCACCTGAACAGCCTGCTTACCGAAATCAACACTGCCTATTTTGCCAGTGACAAGAATCCGGCTGACAGCAAACTATCAAAGTATATAGCCTTCAAGGTGTTTGTAGAAAAAAATCTTACTGAACACCTGGTGGTTAGTGATATCGCTGAAGAACTGGGCATCAATACAAACGGCTTATACCAGATCGTCAAACACTACTCCGGGGCTTCTCCCAAGGAGTTTATCATCAACCGGCTGATCCTCGAAGCACGGCGCAGGTTACACTATCGTGAAACTTCTTCTATCAAAGAACTTGCTTTTGACCTCGGCTTCAACGATCCTGAATATTTCTCCCGCCTGTTCAAGAAAGTAACCGGCAAACCGGTTTCCACGTTCTTGCAGGATTTGTCAGGCAACTAATTCGTTTTGTCCGGCATCGCCTGCACCATTCTTTCAACCTTTGTGCTCACAAAGTTTGAATTATGAACAGAACATTAGGAACAAATGGCCCGCTGGTAGCTCCTGTAGGGTTAGGATGCATGGGTATGTCAGGCGCTTACGGTCAATCGGATGAGCAGGAATCCATCGCCACCATAGAACGGGCGCTTGAACTTGGTCATAATTTTTTAGATACGGCGGATTATTATTATGCAGGGCACAATGAGGAGTTGATCGGGCAGGCGATCAAAGGTAAACGGGATAAAGCTTTTCTATCGGTCAAAACAGGGCAACTCGTTACGGCAGGTCCTACCGGCGGCATGGCGCCCGGGCCGGTAAGCAATCGTCCCGAATACCTCCACAACGCCGTCTTTTACAGCCTGCGCAGGCTTAAAACCGACTATATCGATCTTTATACGCCGGCGAGGGTTGACCCCAACGTGCCTATCGAAGAAACAATAGGGGCATTAGCCGACCTCGTACAAAAGGGTGTTATCCGCTATATGGGTCTATCGGAAGCATCGGCAACAACCATCCGCCGGGCTGCTGCCGTGCATCCTATCATTGCGCTGCAAATAGAATATTCCTTATGGAGCAGAGATATCGAGGCTGAGGTGCTGCCAACCATACGGGAACTGGGTATCGGCCTTGTGGCTTATGCGCCTTTAAGCCGTGGCTTTTTGAGTGGTGCATTCAATAAGCCGGAAGATATCAAAGACAGCCGCGCTCACATGCCGCGTTATCAGGGAGAGAACTTTTATAAAAACCTCGAGCTGGTAAATCAGATCAAAACCCTGGCTACTGAAAAAGGCTGCACGCCAGCGCAGCTGGCGATTGCGTGGGTGATTGCACAAGGCAATGACATCATCACTATTCCTGGCAGTAAACGCATACAGCACCTGGAAGAAAATATAGCATCGGAGCATGTGCAGCTTACCCCTGCAGACCTGGAAAGTATCAACGCCATCATGCCCGCCGGCATCGTATCCGGAACAAGATACCCTGAAAAGTTTCTTACGGCTTTGAACCGGTAAACAACCATCATCCTCTTGACATTTGTCATTTCTTTTTTTGACCTACCTCAAGATGGAAGGTTTTACATCTCCATAGCTTTGAACCATCAAAAACAAAGTATATGGAAAACAGCGCAAAATTGCTGGAAGACAGCTTATTGGTTATCTGGAATGACAGGAATGCAGAAAAGAGACTGGAAGCCATGCAAACGATCTATGCTACGGACATCGCTTTTTATGAAACGAATGATGGCCCCGCCATTAAAGGATACCAGGCCATCAATGAGCTGATCACTGCTTTGCAATCGAAATGGCCTTTAGCGTTTCAGTTCGAATTGAACCAACCGTCGAAAGTAAACCACCAGGTACAGCATATTTCCTGGAACCTTGGTATACCCGGTCAAACGCCCGTGGCTTCCGGAATGGATATAGCGATCGTTGAAGACAATAAAATCCAATCGCTTCATCTCTTTTTGGATGCTCCGCAAAAGTGAGGAACGCCTTCGGGAACCATTCGACAACCCTTCGACAAGCTCAGGGTGACAATACTCGGGTGACAATACTCAGGGGGACTGTAC
>JAGIBF010000137.1 GCA_017744515.1 Niastella sp. | reverse complement strand
ATCTTTGTCATGGCCTTTTTTACTTGAATCACCTATATAAAAATGGGATTTTGCACTATTTTGTAATGCATAAGCAGCATGGCCGAATTCGTGTGCTAACACTCTGGCGAAGTCTTTAGTTCCCAAACTTTTTTCTATTAATATTTTCGAATCAGTTAGTTTTACTAACTTATTAGCATCCTCTTCTGAAATTCCAATTCGTTCAGTTCCTTCGCCATTATTAATTTCTTGGGTAAATCTAAATTTTGTAGGATCATTATCTTCATCCAGAACTTTGCTAAATAAATTGTAGGCTGTTGAGAATTCACCTGTTTGATCTGCATGCTCAGGTGTTCCAGCATAGTCGATCTTTTGTATATTTCCAGTAGTAACGTCAATTGGTTTTGGTTCTATAAACTCATGAATGCTTATTGTAAATATTTCTTTTGCGTCACTTAATGCTTTATAAATTTCCGGATTCGTTCTTTCGACTATCGCTAATGCGCTATTAATTCTCTTGATTTCTTCAGCGGTTCCTGCAGGCTTAATTTCTTTTCCATCTGGATCGATAAAGTGTAAAGGGTTATTGATTGCGTAACTGTAAAGAGAATAACTGAAGTATTTTTCACTCATGGGATCCACCGCATGCCACCTGCCTATTTGCGCATCGTACATTCTTGCGCCATAGTCAATCCAGTCCAGGCCTAAGCCTTCGCTGAACTCTTGTTTTTGCTCTTCTTTACCATTGAACTTATACCGGTTCTGGAGTTTACCGGCAGCACGGGAGGAAATGCCCGTCATCGTGAGACCAAAAGGGTAATAGTGTGTTTCTTCAAGAATGGGGGATGGAATGTGGCTAACCGATAGGTTATCAAAGTAAACCGGCAGGTTACTCTCATTGCTAACATAAATGTATATGTAGCCGGTTTTGCTGATAGTTATTGGATTGTTGATATAATGGTTATGCAATTTGTATCCACCACCCGACTGCACAGGATCTGTACCACTACTTACATACTTCAACTGTTCATCAAAAGCAAGATATGTCAAAAAAGCCTTAGGTGTGTTGGCTGGAGGATTATTATTGGTAATAAATTGCCCAAGATCAATATTATTGTTACCAATACCACTGATATCCCCAGTCGACAATGTACCTTTATGTGCAATCAGTGCACTGCTCCCTGTCATAGCGGCCAATAATTCTGACACTGCCAAATTTATTGGAGATCCAGCCCCTCCACCAGGCATAGTATAAAACGATTCCGCCATAAACCTCACCTGATCACCCGCCATCACCTTCAGCACAATACCCATTCCCGTCTTCTCATTCGTCAGCCCGCCATGTACCCGGTAAAGTTTATCTTCAAAACTGCTTTGCGTAGCCCCGGTAACAGCCTTACTCACGCGACGCCCGTTTTCGATCACATAAAAATCATCCTCCGCCTGATAGCGGCTGTCCTCCACCGAAGCAGCAGGGTAGCAGATCGTATCCTGCTGCTCGGTAAGCACCGATCGCACACTGCCTAAATGATCCTTCAGAAAATAATCAAACAAAAAACGGTTAGGCTTCACAGTACAGGCAGCACTGTCAGCCCCCGCAAAACGTATCCTGCCCTCTTCATGACCAATAAACTGAAGCGTATCATTCTTATACACCCCGCCACCGAGGTACAGCGTCGTAATGGTATCCACGCCGGGCTCATACACCGTCTTCTTTAACTTAGTGCCAACTCCGTCATACACATACTCTATAAAACCCCTGTTGCTGCTGCCATCCTTTTTCAGGGTTACCTTCACAGGCAGGTTCAGGTAATTATACTCCACACCATCACCACCGGAAAAAGTCACCATGTCTTTATTCAGGTCCTTCACCATATTGCCATTGCCATCATACACATAATCCACCGTACTGCTGTTCTTGCTTTCCCCATATGGGTGCAGGCTTGATGTCCGGAAGTCACCCAACGTTGTCTGCGCATTATTTTGCCCGTCGATCACATTCAGCAGCTTATTACTGTTGGCGATATAGTGATAAGTGAGGCTATCGATGGTCGCCGGTCCGCTCAGCTTCCGGCCGCGTACCCTTTGAGTAAGTATATTACCATTGGCGTCATAGGAGAGGCCACTCACACTGAAGTCCATGCCGGCACTCTTATTGAAAACAGCACTGCCGCCGCTGCCACTCACATACTGTTTAAAGTCGGCGCCGGTAAGACGGTTCACCGCATCATAACTAAAGTCGTATTTACGCCGCTGCTGATCCCCTTCACTCTTCCACAGCACACCACTGATATTACCATTGTATTGAGCCGTAAAAGCACCAAGACTGGCATTTTTATCATACCCCAGCTCCAGTGCAAAATATTGATCACTGTTCACATTACTGGTATAACCCTTATTGATACCCAGCAGCCAGCCACGGATATTGTAGTCAAAATCCAGTCTGGCCAGCTCAGTACCCGCGCCCGGTTTGGTGCCCAGCTTCTTTTTGGTCAGCTGTCCCAATGCGTTATACTCCATGACCACCACCGGCTTGTAGCTGCTCATGCCATTACTGTTCACCTGCGTATTGCTCAGCTTCCTGTCGATGCCGGCTATCCGGCCAAGACTATCATAAGCCATTTTAGATACCACTACTGTCGTCTGCGCATGAGTACCCGTTTTTTCCGTTTTACTGATCTGTACCAGCGGCAAACCGGTAAAACTATATTGCACCGTGGCAATGTCCGTTCCATTGATATAGTTGCGGCTTTTCACCTGGATCACGCGACCCTTATCATCGTAGATATTCAGGGAAGCCATAAAATCTTCCGTACCCATGATCCTGGTCAGGCTGCCCGTCGGTAGCCCTTTTAGTTTGTTAGATTGAGTCACAGCCTGCGCATAAGGCCAGGTACTGCCCGATGCGCTCAGTAACTCACCGTCCCACGTAGTTACACGATTACTATCCGGAACCGATACATATTGCGTCCAGCCATAATCATCATAAAAAGTAATGCTACACACACTGTGCCATCCCTGGTAAGGATAAGATTGATCGAGCGTATAGCCGATAGCTGAACCATTGCGCGATTCATAACGGATCTGCCAGCTCTCATTGCCAGCCACATTGGTGATGATCGAATCAAGGGTAGTACTGTAAGGATCGTGGTGAAGCCCGGTGATCACCGGGCGGTTCAGCGCATCGTATTTGGTATATACCCAAAAATGATTCAGGCGCAGGTTCGCATCCTGCCTCAGCACCAGCCTGTCCCAGCGGTCATACACAAGGTATTCCACACCGGCCCCCGGCGCCTTCCTCATTTGCAATAAACGCCGGCCATTGTATTCATACCGGAAACATTGCTCGTTGAGGATCACGCTGCTGCTCCACGTAATGTTCCAGCTATTCGCCTGCAGCAGTTCCACCCCCTTGGGTTGAACCACACAACGCAGCAATCCATACACATCATACATATAATATGAACAAAGCCAGCCGTAATGCCCCTTGCCCGTGCCCGTGTCATTGGCCGCAGTAAGCTGCACTTTTTTAAGCACCGTTTTGCCATCCCGGTCCATGAACTCGATCACCTGCTTATTATGTTCATCGATGGTCACTTTTTTATTCAGTTCGCCCGGCTTGTATAAACTGTCGCAGCTATAGCTGGCGAACACACCGACCGAACCACTGTTGGTCACTTTCCAGATACGTACACTGTCTGTAGCAGTGTTTACCCAATACTTATAACCAATACCCCTGCCATCGTGCACCCAGCTATCGCCAGCCCCGTAAGCCCGCACCGGACGGTGTAAAGGCGAAGCCTCGAACTCCGTTTTGCCATAGTAGTAAGTTTCACCCTGATTGTAGATCGGGCTGGCAGCGTTGCTGTTGCTGTAAAACCATTGTTGCTGAGCAAAAGGATTTACCTTGAAACCACCATCACTGATAGAAGTGTTACCGCCGGTATTGTTGGCCGCAAAAGGTAAGTATTGCCGTTGCACCCTGCCGTAATCATCATAAATGGTCGTGCTCACCAGGTCTGCCGCAGCACCGCCGGTAGGGTAGGCCCCCCGTTTGATCACCGTTTGCACAAGCCTTCCCAGCCCATCAAAAAATTGCGTGGTCATGCGCGAATGCAGTAAAGGGCTGCTGGTGGTAAAGCTGGCATTCGTGGTATCGGGCTTCACAGCATCCCAGCTGCGGATATAATTTTGCAAAGTGGTGCTATAGCTGGCAGGCGTTACCACAGAGGCATCCTGCCCTTTTCCGGTATGCCAGGCAATAAACAATAGGATTAATAAGAATGGCTTTCCCATGGGAAGCAGTTTTAGCAATGATGTAATATTATGGACGCACAGTAGCGGTGTCAGAGCGGTTCTTGCCCACCTGCTGCGCTTTGATTTTTTCCAGCATGTCACGCTGGAGCGTTTCTTTAAAAAACCTGAACTTTCGTTCGCCCAATACAGCCTCGTAAGCAGAATCTTTTACAAAAACTGCTTTCTTCATCTCCTGTAGAAAAGCTTTTGTTTTCCAGTATCTTTTAAATACCATTCGTTTGGCCTCTTCGGATCGTATAACTGCCGATATGAGTTTGTCCGTTTGTTCAGCAGATAAAGAAAATTGTTGACGTGCCTTTTGGGCATAGCCGGAAGCAACGGCAGAATCTTTCGCTGAATAGTGCGTTCGCTGACCTCGCGCGTTCAGGTGCAACAAGCAGTAAAGCAGCAGCAATAGAAGAATTTTAAAATGCATAAACTTCTTTTAAGGATTATGAACTTTATAGTCATATTTCTTGATAATGTTTCCATCCTGGTCCCGCAGGCGAATCAGCCGGCCCAAAGGATCATATTCATAAAATATTATTTTACCCGAGGGGTCGGTAATGGAAGTGACTCCTTTGCCAATGGCATAAGTATAAGTAGTTACCTGCGCCTGGCTGCTGGTTAATGCAGTACGTATGTTGTTGAGTTCAGTACGTAGCGCGCCATCGGTCGGTGGCTTTTGCAATACCGTATTGTTAACCAGCCCGGATACAGTTGCATAACTGCTGCCGGTCACCCTGGCCACAACGTAAGCGCCATCGTATCCCCACAGTAGCGCTTCATACACGCCATTGTTGTTGTATTGCTCAGTAATGTTGCCATAACTGTCGTAGCGGGAGAAATGGAGACTGGAAGAATCAGCCGGAGTAGTAAAATACCTGATCTCGGAAGGATATTTTTTATTCCCGTTATACGAGCCGAAGATTCTTTTCTGCCCGCCGGTGAATACCGAGTCATTACCACGTTTAATATAAGTCCTTACCTCCAGTGGCAATAAGTAATTCAGTGCCAGCAACGAATCTTTCATCAGCAATTGTGCAGCGCTTAATCCCAGTTTAAAATCACCAGCGTTGTTGAAGGCGTACACATAATGCGTTTCTCTTTTGGTAAAACTATTCAGGTGTATCGTTTGCTTTTTAAGCAATGGCCGGCCAGCGCTGGTATAATAGCTGTTCTCGGTAAGCGTTTCATTGCTGCCGCCGGTAGTTGAATAAACAGTTTCTTTGGCCGCCTTGATGGCAGGAAAATGCGATTCAAAAAGTACCTCACCCCAGCATACGCCACAGGGGGGCAGTTCAGGATAAGTGGTAGCGTCGCAATAATAAGTTTTCCAGTATCCGATAGATTTAAATCCCTGTTGAGAGCTCTCCATCAGGTGAACGGCATCGGCCCAGGGGTCAGTGGGCGTCCATTCTGCATTGTGAAACCCAAAACCAAGCGCAGATGTTTTGTGCAAGAGCTGCCCACCGTTGTTGTATTGCTTTTCCAGTAGCAGTTTATTCCGCTTCCACCCCTTGTCGGGCCAGGGCACTGTCGGAAAATCACTGGTGGAAACAGAAGTAGTCACCCCATCGAAGTCAAAACTGTATTCCCGGTCATTGTATCCGTTGTCCGTTTCGTACGTGCGCACTTCAGGATACGCTACAAAAGAGCTGGCTTCGGTAGACAACGGGTAATGGCTGCCTGTACTGAGCTTTTGGACCTGGCAGGCCCGTATTTCATAATTACAGATCCCCGCATGCGACACGATGACGGGGCTAATGAGCAGGCCACTCGTAAGCGTGGGGTCATCAAAAAGCTGGTATTTATAGTGCGTAATACTTGTCGTAGCTGTCAGCGGGTCATAATCCCTTACCTCTTTTACACGGATGCCACCGGCAGGATTGTTGCTACGGTAAAAAGCATGATCATAGCGCGATACAGTCGATGACCAGTTGAAAGACTGCTCCTCCCACCACGCGTAAAAAGAAGTGAACTCGACATCGATAGGGTCATACTCGATTTCAATACGGTAGTTGCCATTCACCAGGTCAAACTGGCCTCCTGCATCATCGTAAAAAGTAAAGACGGTATAGGAAGGGTAACCACCCGACATCCTGATCAGCTTTACTGTAAAGGGACCATAAATATAATTCCAGTCGAGCCCAAAGTTGAAAGCGGCCCCGCCACTGGTGCTATTAATTGCAAAGTCCTGCCTGTATTGCGGCTGCCAGGGATCAGTAGTATTAAAGTCGCTGGCATCGAATGTTTGAAGACTATAGAAAGACGCATCGGGAAGCACCTGCGTTTGAACATCCAGCAATATGGAATGACTTTCATAAATAAATTCGCGGTAACCGCCGGTGGGCCAGTTGATTTTCTTAAGCGTATTGGCCTGTGCGTAATAAGCATTAGCCCGACGGTCGGCCATATCACTTACAAAGAGCGTGTCATTCCCCGGATCGAGGCTAAACATATTACGATAAGTACCATTGGGAAAAAGGATCCAGTTATAATCCTGGCCATTGTAATATCCCCAATAATCGATACCCCTGGAGAAACGGGAAGGCAGATTGACATCCTCGATGTAGTCGAACCTGAAGGTGACACTGTCGTTGCCGCTGCTGCCAAACTCACTGACATTCTTCAGCTTCAACCGCCAGTAATAAGTAGTAGGAGAACCGCTGCCAAAATAACTGTAATTAAGATGAAACCGGTTGATCAGCCCCTTCCCATTACGCGCATAATGCCGGATGGAATCCACCTTTACGCCACCCAGATAATCCCATCTTCCCGATGAGTAAAAAATAAGCGAGTCGATCCCGGTTTCTATTTTTTTCAGGTACTTTTCATTCGCTTCAACAGTGGCCATTTGAACATCCGAATAAATTTCTGCAGGCTGACAATCAAAATTATTCCAGGTACTTAAAGCCTTACCACCAGACGATAAGGTTGAAAACTCCGTATACGATTGATCATAGGTAAACCGGACTGCAGACAAACCATTCATGTCTGTTATTTCCACCAGGTGCCAGGTAAGCGTATAGAAAGAAGAAGGAGGAGGAGTCGCATGATCATTGCTATAGCTCACAGTAGAATAGTCTACAGCAGTGCTGCCAAGACTTTGATCTACGCCAAAGTAATAACGTTCTCCGTTTTGCGTACGCAAAATCCAGCCAATGATATGATATCCCTCACTGATGTCACTGCCCCATACAGCTTCAATTTTAATAGGAGCTTGCTCCACCAGCCGGATATTGTTTTGCTCATCAAAATAGAACTTGCCACTTACGCTGCCGCAATTGAAGAAAAACAGATCCGGCTCTGCATCCTTCCGACCCCGCAACAGCTGATTTACATTTTGTACGCCCGCCAAAGTACTCGAAGGCCAGTCGGGAGCCGGAAATTGCGACGGTTTGATGGTCATATGAATATAACCGGAGTCGCCGCCGATACGCCGGTCATCAGCTATACCATTCATCACACGCGTAATACGTCCGCCCGCCGATAAATTCCAGCCGAGACCAACGCTACTCGCTATTTCTTCTACCCGGATACCTCCATTATGATAATTAAGAGCCACTGGCACAGTAATATTTCCCGAACCCAACGTATACATGGGAATATCGATAGGAGTAGTGCCGGTAAAGCTGCCTACAGGCCGTTCCATTACTTTAAATAAAGCAGCTGAATTGGGAGTTACCGGGGCCAGTTTGGGAAGCGTTCCGGTATAAGGTTCCTGACCAACAATACTTGTACACCTGGCCAATAAAAGAATAAGAACGAACAGTCGCATGATAAGCAGTTTTATACGGTTTACGATCAAGGCTTGCTGAAAAAAGTTGGTAAATCATAGCCTACCCTGAAAACAATAGGCTGCGAGCGGGGTATTTGTCGGTAGCTGAGAAAATCCCATAACAGTTGAGCTTTTCCTGTAAACTTTTTACCAGCCTGGTATTTTTTGCTGAGTCCAATAAGCCCGCTTTGTTGCCACACGATACTACCGGGAATAGTTTGTGTAGACGGCACAGTAGTGTTACGGTCGGACAGCACAGCCCGGTAGTTCATTTCAAACCCGCCACTGCACCAAAAACTATTTTTGATCTTCCAGTCGATAAAGCTCCTGATGCCGGCGCCTTGATGAGTGATCTTTATATCATTCCACCCTTGCCCCAGCCCGATTTTATAAGAAGCACCGATGCCAGCTGTAGATTGATCATTGAGTTTATAGCCAAGAGAAAAGCCAATGTCTGTTGTTACCGGGAAATAATGGGAAGCCTTTTGCGATTGCAGGTTGGTACCCAGTTCCAATCGGTGTTTGAAACTTTTTGTCTTTTGGTTATTAGGTGTAAAGCTGGGCATGTCACCCGCATGGCCTCCTACGCGAGAGGAAGAGCGAAGCAATTTATCCTGCAGCTTGCCCAATTCAGCTTGTGCCGTTTGCAATTGTTGCTGAAACTGCTGTTGCGCATTAGGCCCACTGGCCGAAAGCTGCTGTTGTAGGATACCGGTCACCTGTTCACGCGTTTGCAAACTGGTGTAGCCAGCTCCAATAAACAGGTTGTCGTCATTCCCAGGCAGCCGGAATAAACCAGCAAGCTGGCTATGGCGTCGCATGAACTCCTGAAACACGGTAGACCTGCTTAACAGGTTGATGGCCTTACGTTCAATTTTACCAGGATGCTTCAGTAGTTCTTTATATTCATTGACCTGTTGACTATAATAATATACTTGCTTGTTTAGCCTGTTGAGTGCTTTGGTAAACCCAAAGTTTTGAAGTTGATCCCGTAAATACTGTTCCCGTTCACGAAGCATTTGATTGATGGCATCAGCCCTTTGCAATTGGCCCTCCAATGCTTGTATGTGTGCAATACCTGTTGTTGCTTGCGAAGCTGTTGCCTGAGCGTTGGTCAATAGCGCAGGATATTGTTGAAGAAATTGCAGGCTTGTACGCAACGTGTCCAGGTAAGGTATGTAAGGTGTATTACCCGGCCTGTTATTAACCATAGCGTCCATTTGCAACCAGTGCAAAGATGCTTCACCAAACAGTCGCCTTGCCGCTGCGGAATCTGTCTTCATCAGGCGACGTCTGAGCTGTTGCTCACACCGCACTATTTTATCTATATAGCGGGCAGTCTGCTGTTCCAGTTGGTGTTGCATCGAAACCACAGTCTTATTGATCTGCCCAAATAGTTTATCTGGCAATGAGATCATGCAATCAGTGCATGGCTGCTGAGTAAAGGCAACAGCAGGCAGCACCATTATGCAGGTGATAATGGCATAGGAGCGTCGCATAAGCAACAGGCTTAAGAAGTGAAAAAGAAAGTAATAGGGATGATACAGCGGATATCGCTGCTACTAATCAATGTGATACTGTAAAAATGCTTTCCTTTTGAAGCGCACTAACGTGCTGGCAGGTACAAAAAAGTTGGTATGCAAAACTGCAATAGCAGTATTCGGCAATACTACAAAGTTGTACAATAGGTACCAAAATAAACTTGTACCATTACATTAGGCAATCAAAAGTGATAATCAAAACGTACGGAGTTGGAAGTACTAAATCATTGCGGGATTTATAATGTAGATGAAACACAATACAACGTTAGAAAGTTTTATTATAACTGCCAAGCATAGCAGATTAAAATTACAATCAGACATGATGTTTCTGATTAAAGTCAAGATGATGTTCTTATTTATGATTCAATCAGTGCAGATAATGGTTAGGCGCCAGCTGGAATTTATAGTAACAGAGAAGCGGGCGGCTTAAAAATAAAATTAGGCGCTGAGAATCGTCTTACGCCTGATTCCTGTAATTCATCCTTGATAGGCATTTCCTCCTTTGCCGTTTCTACACTTGTATTTGCTGTAACCTGATTCGTATCCATATGAATCAACGACTCGTTACCAGGTTCCCTTTCTGCCTCGATGCCTTTACTCTGAACGCTTGATTCCAGACTCTGAACCACCTCCAACACCCGCATCGCACTCCCTTTCACCAATACCTCATGTCCATCCACCACTTTATAAAAATCCATCCCCAACACCTGCACCGCCACCTGCCCGTTTGCCACTTCCAGCT
>JAGIBF010000136.1 GCA_017744515.1 Niastella sp. | reverse complement strand
GTTGCAGCCAGTGGCAAACCGCTGAAGGCAACGGATCCTGTTAAAACGGTTTCGGGCAAAACGATTACGCTGGAGGACTACCTGCAACGTCTCAATAAGGTTGAGGAGGAAATGGCGCAGAAGGGGTACACCTTGCGTAATTTTAAATCGTCTCCCACTAACCTGCTGCGCAGGCCTGCTGTAGTGGAGGAAAGCAGGATCAATTCCATCAATACAGAAATCAACAGGAACGTAAAGCCGTTGAGTAACCTGTCTTCAAATACCCAGAAAATATTTATTCATAAAAATACTGCGCTGGCTTCTCAGCGGGCTGCCGGTTTAACTGTCGGGAACACAGCGGCTATTCAAAAGGTGAGGGATCTGATCGTTGCCGGAAAGCATAAGCCTGAGACTATTGAAAAGGTATATGATATAAAGACCTACCTGACTCCGCTTGTAGATAAAATAGGTGCGGAAATGGATAATGATGATGCCAGCCTGAAGCTCGACAATGCTTCGCTGAAAGTGCGCAGTTTTGTAGACCCGCCGGCAGCTATCACTGCAGTGAATGCCGATATATTCAATGCTACTGAATCGGAATATAAAGTGGCAGTAACTTTCGGTGCTTCTATGGATGTTTCTGTTGGCTTGCCCATCAGTATCAACATTCCGCTGGCTACCATGAATGGCGAATTTGTAGCGCCTGCCAAAACCTCTAAAAATCTGTCGCGTAAGGTGGTGGTGAATCTCATGGGGCGTTCTCTTTTCAACCGTACCGCTGCCGTGAATGGCGAGTCGCTTTTTGAAGATCTGCATGAAGAGATGGATATAGCCGAACTGATCGGTACGCCTGCCATGGGGGCAGCCAATTTTCTCGACTGGATCCCTTCTGTTGGTTTCAACACCAATATTTATACTTCCGGAACGGTGGGTTGCTTATACAAAGTGGATATGGTAAGGAGTAATGTAGATGCTTATATCGGTCCGACCTACGGTACACGCTTGCGGGTAGAGGCTTCTTTCGGGAAGGATGATATGCTGGAGGGTGGTATTGAAGGTATTGTTACTTTATTGACTGGTGGGCTGGGTTTCGGCGGGAATGCCGGGCTGGATTACGTCGATAATAAATGGAAGCTGATCAATAAGGCGTATATCGAGAGTTCGCTGGAAGTGCTGAAAGGTGAGGTGAATTTTTTTGTACGTTATCCCGATTTCAAAGACTGGAGCTGCGGCTTTCCCTGTATCAGAACAGACAGGTTCAGCATCTTTAAAACGCCTTCAGCGCTCAAACTCAGGGGTACGCTCCTGGAAGAGGACAATTCTAAAATATTAAACTGGTAAAGGAAGGCGAAACTGTTCCCGCTTATGGCGGCGTGGCTGCTCATGGCCGGGACAGTTTATTTAGTGATATACGTATGAAGTATTGGGCACTGATAGTATTTTTTTTACTAAGCAAGGATATATCGTTTGCGCAGCCTGTTAAATGGGCGGTGCAGGAAATGGCTGTATATAAATTAACGTTCTCTACTACTGTTAAAACGAATTTTTCGGCCATTGGTAGTCAGGGAATGGATACCAGTCTTACCGGTACGCTGCAGGGAAATATGCAACAGGTATGTACAAACAGGGCTATTGATGAATGGTTCTTCCATGTATCTTTTCCGGTGATCGGGCATTGCCGGTTTCCATTACCTGCCACTGAACTGGTGGCCGTCAGGCAAAGTCTCCGCGATGGATTCTATTTTTCTCAGCATGCCAATGGTGTTATAGATAGTATCTGGTTGCCTGCAGCAATAACTGCGGCGGCGGAGCATATCATCCTGCAATTGCTGGAGCATTATCAGTATTATCTTCCTGCTATAAATGACAGCGGCTGGCGGCAATCTATGTTGCTGACTGAGGGGCCTGTATGGGCTACTTATCAACGGGGGCCAATAAATGGGCATTCGCGTGTCGTCCGGCTTACCGGGCTCGAATTGCAACAGCAAAGTAGTCCGGTAAATATGATCGCCCGTACTCACCAATACAATGCGGACGTATGCTATGCTTTTGGCAACAAGGGGCTGGAGCGGGTGGAAGGACAGGTGGTGCGCAAAGCAAAGGTGAATCATAAAACCATCACCACGCTTAGTAATGGTTTTCAATTCATTTTGCAGGGGAAAATGAAGAAAGGGTTTCAGGCGCCCATATCCGGCAGACCTCCAGCTCACCTGCCGGGCAGGCCTTTGTTTTATCCTGAAAAGGGGGTACAACAATTGAAGGAGGCCCATATTGCCAGCAGTAAAAAGATCAGTGTAGCTGGTATTATGATGCAACTTCAGCAAAATGAAATTACCAGGGATGAATACTTGCAGGATAAACTGGCAACTGATATTAAGGTCTCATTCATTACTTATAAAGATTCACTTCGTTTGTTGCGTGCGTTATTCATGGCGTCGCCTGTGACGGGTATTACTTTTAAGACGTTGCGCACAGGTATTGTTACGGCTGCTACCCCTTATGCACAGGAAATCATTCGGGATTATCTATTGCTTTATAAGGATGACCCGTTGCGATCAGGAAAGATCATCCCTTCGGCAGGGTTGGTGCCTGATCCTTTGTATTTATTGCAGTCTACGCTTGAAATGCTTGCCTTCGATACGACGGTTGCGGAAATGATCCGTTCTGCCTCATTGCTGGCGCTTGGCAATATGGCCGGAAACCTGCAGCCGGTTGATCCTGTGCGTGCTGATACGCTAACGCGTGCGCTGGCCAGTTTTTTACAGCCCAAAGGGGATCACATGCTTTTGTTGAGTGTTCTTGGCAATAGTGGTGCGCCTGTAGCGCTGCCTTATATCAGGCCGTTGCTTTCCGATGCTCATGAGGCTACCAGGGGATACGCTTATTATGCTTTGCGGTTCATGCGTGAGCCTGTAATAGATTCGCTTTATGGTCAGGCGCTCCGGCAGGAGCAGGGGCCTGCAATACTCACCAATATTTTCAATGCTCTTTTTCTGCGTGGCTATCATCCGGCATTATCCATGGATTTGCATCGTCTGGTACAGGAACATATCATGGAAAGTACCCGGCTGGAAGCGCTGCGTGTATTGTTCGAATGGTCGTACCGGCAGCCGGCTCTTTTATCAACCATCCGGTCAATTGCAGCTGGCAATTCTAATAGTGCTGTAAGAAAAACGGCCCTGCAATTTCTTGCGAGGGCCGATGAATGAGTTTATTGTTTTGATTAATGGGCCATGTCATCGCGATTCTCCGGCTGAGGGTCCAGGGTTGGCTCGTTAAGACGAACTACGCGTTTCGCCTGCCGTTTGCGCATGGTCATGTTCAATAGTTCTACTCCGAATGAGAAGGCCATACCGAAGTAGATATAGTTCTTAAGGTGCAGTTCATGGGCTTTTTCTGCATCCCAACCTTCAATAACAAGGCTTAAGCCAATCATAACAAGGAATGACAGGGCCAGCATTTTCACAGTAGGGTGCTGGTGTACAAAAGCCGATATCTTCGGGCTGAACAGGAACATGACGATCATGGCGATGATCACGGCAGCGATCATGATCTCCACGTGTTTCGCCGTACCGCCTGCGGTGATAATGCTATCGAAAGAGAATACGGCATCGATGAGCATGATCTGCCCGAGGGCTTGTCCCAACTTCAGGGGTACTTTATTTTTTGTATTGGCATTAGGATCTTCACCTTCCAGTTTATGGTGTATTTCCATTACTGTTTTATAGATAAGGAATAAACCGCCGCCCAGCATTACGAGGCTTGCCAGGTCGAAGCCCTTACCAAACCAGCTCTCAGGAATAATGTATTTCCCTTTTTGTTCCAGCAGCCAGCCCAGCCCCATCAATAGAAGGCTGCGCACAATGATACCGCTGATCATCCAAAAACGTCTTGCCCGCTTGATCTCTTTTTCGGTGTGCAGGCGATTCATGATGATGCTTACAAAGATCACGTTGTCGATACCCAATACAATTTCGAGGATAACCAGTATTACAAAGCTGATAATACTGTCCGTAGTGAAAAGATGTTCCATTTGTATTTATAAGTTGAATAAGCAGTTATTTGTTACAAGCTGTGCAATATTAATTTTATGTTACACTAACTCCTTGCATATCTGTTGTACAATTCCCGGGCCTTCATAGATAAAGCCTGTCCACACTTGTACAAGGGAGGCGCCTGCTTCCAGCTTTTCTTTAGCGTCGGCTCCGGTAAATATCCCCCCTGAAGCTATGACAGGTATCTGGCCATTGGTTTTTTGGGCAATGTATTTCACTATGGCAGTGGACTTTTGCGTGAGTGGTTTGCCACTTAATCCTCCTGCTCCGATAGTCGAGAGTTCGGAGTCGGGAGTTTTGAGTCCTGAGCGGTCGATTGTTGTATTGGTAGCTACCAGTCCATCGAGCTTGATCTCAAGAGCGAGGTCTATTACATCATCTATTTGCTCCTGGGTGAGGTCAGGCGCTATTTTCAGTAGCAATGGTTTGGGTTCTTCGCTGGTTCCTGCCAATGTCTGGTTGATGGTTTGCAGGTGTGATAATATTTTGCGCAGGGCATCTTTTTCCTGCAGTTCACGCAAGCCGGGGGTATTGGGTGAGCTTACGTTGACCACAAAGTAATCTACGTAGTTGAAGAGTTCACGGAAGCATATTTCGTAATCTTTCCAGGCGTCTTCGTTGGGGGTTACTTTGTTTTTGCCAATGTTGCCACCTATGATGAGTCTTGAGTCTTGAGTCTTGAGTCGTGAGTCATTGGTTTTGATTCCAGACTCTGAACCCTGAACGCTCGACTGTTGTTTCTCTTTCCATTCTTTCAGGCGTTTTGCCACTACTTTCACGCCTTCATTATTGAAACCCATGCGGTTAATAAGGGCTTTGTCTTTGGGGAGGCGGAACAGGCGGGGTTGATCATTGCCTGCCTGTGGCTTGGGGGTTACGGTGCCAATCTCAACATAGCCAAAGCCCAGGGCTTCCAACTCGTTGAGGTAAAGGGCGTTCTTATCGAATCCGGCAGCCAGCCCGACCGGGTTTTTGAATTGCAGTCCGAACTGGTCGTACTGCAGCTTTTTATTGCCGGGCGTATTGCTTTTACTGATAATGCGTTTGATAAAACCAACCTTGCAGGCCAGTTTCAGGGTATTCATGGAAAAATAGTGCACTCCTTCGGTGGGGAAGAGAAATAGTAGTTGTCGGATGAACGTATACATAGACGGGTGCGAAGATAGGTATTTTGAAAAATTCCCTCTTCTTGTTACCTTTGGTATACAAAGTTGCATAAACAACTTTCTTATTCTGAAACTATAAAATCCTTTATATGCAAGAGGCGTACATCGTAGCAGGTTTTCGTACTGCTGTAGGCAAATCGAAGAGGGGTGTATTCCGTTTTTACCGGCCTGATGACCTGGCGATCGATGTGATCAAAGGGTTGCTGGCTTCCGTGCCGGAACTGGATCCTAAAAGGGTGGATGACGTGATCGTGGGTAATGCAGTGCCGGAAGCAGAACAGGGCTTACAAGTGGGTCGTATCATTGCCGCCAGGGCTTTGGGTTTTGAGGTCCCGGGCATGACCGTGAATCGTTATTGTGCTTCCGGGCTTGAGACCATTGCTATTGCCACTGCCAAGATCCGCACGGGGCAGGCCGAATGTATCGTAGCTGGTGGCACGGAGAGTATGAGCCTTGTACCTACGGCAGGATGGAAAACAGTTCCTGCTTATAGTATTGCCAAGGATGAGCCTGATTACTATTTGAGCATGGGGCTTACTGCGGAAGCAGTGGCGAAGGAATATGACGTGAACCGTGAAGACCAGGATATTTTTTCTTATAACTCTCACCAGAAGGCCATCAACGCCATTCAAAATGGTTATTTCAAAAGTGGCATTCTTCCGATCACTGTGGAGCAGGTATATGTAGATGAAAAAGGCAAGAAGAAAACCAAGAGTTACGTAGTGGATACTGATGAAGGTCCACGTCAGGATACCAGTAAAGAGGCTTTGGCAAAGCTGAAGCCTGTGTTTGCGGTGAATGGCTCTGTAACTGCCGGTAACTCTTCTCAAACTTCCGACGGTGCCGCTTTTGTGATTGTGATGAGTGAAAGGATGGTGAATGAGCTGGGCCTGAAACCTATCGCCCGGTTGGTGAATTGTGCTTCGGCTGGTGTCCATCCGCGCATCATGGGTATTGGTCCTGTAGAAGCTGTGCCTAAAGTTTTAAAGCAGGCTAATATGAGCCTTGGCCAGATAGACCTGGTGGAATTGAATGAAGCTTTTGCTTCTCAGGCTTTGGCTGTTATCCGCAAACTGGAGATCAATCCTGATATTGTGAATATCAATGGTGGTGCTATCGCGCTCGGCCATCCGCTGGGCTGCACCGGTACAAAACTTACCATCCAGATCACGAATGATATGAAACGGTTGAATAAAAAATACGGCATCGTGACTGCCTGCGTAGGTGGCGGGCAGGGTATAGCGGGTATTATAGAAAATATTAATTAGAAGAATACAGAAGACAGAATACAGTATTCAGAATAAATACAAGAATGCTATGTTGGGGGGAGATACCTTGATATAGCATTTTTTTATTGGATTTAACCAAGGCTCTTGCTAAGGTTCCTGTATTCTGTCTTCTACTTCTGTATTCTTTTGATCGGATTCTTACGAAAAAGAGCTGGAAATATACTCTTTGGGGTGTTTCGTACTCAAATGGCAACATTTTTGTTTATACTATGCCGGTATATGTAGTCGTTTTAACGGGATATTCCTTGCCTGTTAAAAATGACACCCCAAAATCAAACCTATGGACAGAAGAGACTTCCTGCTGCTGAAAAGAAAGGCCAATGTACCTGCTGCTGAATCATCTTATGCCGGTTTGCGGCGTATTTCCTCCGGATTATCTCCTTATGCAGGTGCCTGGACAGGGGCCGAAGTATCGCATCTTTTAAAGCGTACTATGTTTGGTGCGAAGAAAGCTGATATCGATTACTTCCGATCGATGTCTGTGTCGCAGGCTGTAGATGCTTTATTAACTGTTTCTCCGGCGCCTCCTCCTCCGATAAAGAATTATGACAACACTGGTATCATGGGTGGTGATCCTGATCTCTCTATTGCAGAGGGGGCTACCTGGGTGAATACACCTTCCGAAGATGGCGAAGCCAATGAAAAGCGGATCGCTTCGTGGAAAGCGTGGTGGCTGAGTTTGATGCTGAACCAGGATCGTAGCATTACCGAAAAACTGGTGCTTTTCTGGCACCACCACTTTGCTACGGAAACGAATATGTACATGAACGGCATCGCTGCTTACCAGCATTATGTTTTATTGCACAGGATGGCACTGGGCAATTTTAAGCAGCTGGTGCGTGGTGTAACGCTCGACCTCGCCATGCTGCGTTACCTGAATGGCTTCCTGAATATAAAGGATGCGCCGGATGAAAACTATGCGCGTGAGCTGCAGGAGTTGTTTACGCTTGGTAAAGAGAACAATCCCAATTATACTGAAGAGGATGTTATTGCGGCTGCCCGGGTATTGACGGGCTGGACGATCGATAAGACGACAGAGACCGTGAAGTTTGATCCCGCCAAGCATGATGCCAACAGTAAAACTTTTTCTTCTTTTTACGGTACTACCATTACCGGACGGAGTGACGCTACTGCAGGTGATACAGAGCTGGATGATCTGCTGACGATGATCTTCAATAAGAAGGTAGAAGTTTCTGAGTTTATTATCCGCAAGCTATATCGCTGGTTCTGTTATTATATCATCGATGCCGATACGGAAAGGAATGTGATCAAGCCGCTGGCGCAACTTTTCCGTGATGGCAACTGGGAGATAAAGCCTGTATTATCTACTTTATTCAAGAGTGAACATTTCTTCGATCCGCTGAACCAGGGGTGCCTGATCAAAGGTCCGATAGACCTGACGGTGGGGCTTTGCCGTGAATTCAATGTTCAGTTCCCGGCTGCTACGGATTATGTCAATGCCTATAATATGTGGGGTTTTGTGCAGCAACAGGCTGCGGCTATGCAACAGGATATTGGTGACCCGCCCGGCGTATCGGGCTGGCCTGCTTATTATCAACTGCCGCAGTTTCATGAGATGTGGGTGAACTCGTATACGTTGCCCAAGCGGAATCTTTTTAGTGATCTATTGGTCACCATGGGTTATATGCGCGATAATGTAATGTTGCAGATCGATCCGGTGGCTTTTACCAAGACCTTGCCTAATCCCGGTGATCCGAATGCTTTGATCAACGACGCGCTGATCATCATGTACAGGGTTCCTTTGTCTGCTGCTGCGCGGCAAACGATCAAAAAACAGATCCTGCTTACCAACCAGGATGATGATACTTACTGGACCAGTGCCTGGACCAGGCATATCAATAATCCAGGTAACGATGCCGATTATCAGGTGGTGAGAATGCGCCTGCAGTCGTTGTATAAATATTTCATGAACCTGGCCGAATATCAATTATCCTAACAGCACCCAACCCAATAGCTATGAAACGCAGAGATTTTGTCAAACATACCTTGCCGGCATCTATCACTTTGCCTGCGCTGATCAACGGCTTTTCTGTAAAGGCTTATACCGGCGCTTCTCCGCTGGTGCAGGCTTTGTTGAATGCTCCTCCTACCGATACCGACAAGGTGTTGGTGTTGGTGCAGCTCAATGGTGGTAATGATGGTTTGAACATGGTAATCCCTATCGAGTTTTATTCCGGTTATTATAATGCCCGTAAGAATATTGCCATTCCGCTGAATAAGGTGCTTACGTTGAATACTACCAATAAGACCGGGCTTCACCCTGGCATGGTGGGTATGCAGACTATGTTCAATGAAGGCAAGCTGTCTATAATCCAATCGGTAGGTATCCCTACGCCTAACTTTTCGCATTTCCGTGCCACGGATATCTGGATGAGTGCTTCTAACCATGATGAGGTGCTTAATACAGGTTGGGTGGGTCGCTACCTTGGCAATGAATACCCGAATTATCCTGTTGGTTATCCCAATACGCAGGTACCTGATCCTTTGGCTATTCAGATCGGCGCGATCCCATCGCTGGCGTTGCAAGGCCCTGTGATGAACATGGCCATGAACATTTTTGACCCCAACAGCTTTTATGACTTCCTGGATGGTATTCCGGAAGTTGTGCCTGAGACGCCGTGGGGCAAAGAATTGAAATATATCCGTCTGATCGCAGGTCAAACTGAGCAATACTCCAATGTGATCCGGGCTGCTGCTGCTAAAGTTACTTCGCAGGGTAGTTATCCCGGCGATAACTACCTGGCCCAGCAGTTGAAAATCGTGGCAAGATTGGTAAAGGGGGGGCTAAAAACGCGTGTGTACATGGTAACCACCGGCGGTTTCGATACGCACTCGGCCCAGGTAAATTCTTTAGATACAACTACTGGTACGCATAATAAGTTGTTATCGGACTTATCCAACGCCATCAAGTCTTTTATGGACGACCTGGAATCGATGGGTGTGGCGGACAGGGTGATCGGGTTGACCTTCTCGGAATTTGGCCGTCGTATCAAATCGAATGGCAGTATGGGTACCGACCACGGTTCGGCGGCGCCCATGTTCGTATTCGGGAAAAACGTGCGCCCGGGTGTGGTTGGGAACAATCCTTTTATTCCCAACAATGCATCGGTAAATGATAATATTCCTTTCCAATACGACTTCCGGAGTATTTATGCTTCTATCCTGCAGCAATGGTTTTGTGTAAATGCTACTGACCTGGAAACGATCATGCTGCGCAACTTCCAGCAAATTCCTATTGCGGTAAATGCTGCCTGTAACACTACGGGGCTGGATGATATCATCCGTGGGTCGGGCGAAGAACTTATTATTAATTATCCTAATCCTTTTGTGCAAACTACTTCTATTACGTTCCGTAGTAAAGGGGGGCATACGCTGGTGCAGGTGATGGATAGCCTGGGGAGGGTAGTGAAAACGCTTGCCGATAAGGTGTATACGCCCGGCGCTTACACCATGAGCTTCGACAGTTATGGTTTGCCTACGGGTGTTTATTATGCCCGTTTCCAAAATGGCGCTCTGCAGCAGGTACGGTCTATGTTGAAGGTCCGGTAAATTTTAATTGTTGGTTCCACACCTAAAGCAACCGGAATTCCATATCTTAATTGAAAATTAAGCCCTCGAAAGGGCTTTTTTGTTTTCATATAGCAAATAGTTTTAAATTGCTGTTGATTGGAAATCCTTACAATTCTATAGCTTTACTATACTAAAGGAACCGATTCCAAACCTACTATGCTGAAATTGTTTATTACCGACGATCACGAGTTATACCTGGAAGGTCTGACATTATTACTGAATAAGCAGGATGGTATCCGGGTGATTGGGTCGGCATTAACGGGGGAAGGCCTGTTACAAAAGCTGCCCGAGCTGGATATAGATGTTTTGTTACTGGATGTACACCTGCCCGACATTGAAGAGGAGGAGTTGTTGAAGAAGATCCGGTCGGTAAAGCCTCAGTTGAAGATCCTTTATCTCAC
>JAGIBF010000135.1 GCA_017744515.1 Niastella sp. | reverse complement strand
GGCTTACACCATGCCTCCTTCAATTTAGGATGATCAATCTCGCTGAAGAAACTTTTTATATCAAACATTAGAACTGTACAATCATCTGTTAAAGATCTTTTTTTTATCTCTTGAAAAGCTTCGTGTGCAAAATGAATGGTACTTTTTCCGATATCAGTTTGTGCGCCGTCTCTTTCTATTGGTATTTTTCTATAAGCAATTACACTTTCTTTTACTGATGGATATTTTTCAAGTTCTGTGTTATATTTTTCCATTATTAACTCTGCATAGTACCCAAATATTAAAGAGTCAATGTGGGTTGCATAGTGTAGCGGTCTTTGTTTAGCTGAGCCTACTACGATGCCATGGTTATTTAGATAAGAGTGCCCTCTTTTACTGGAATAAGGGCTTTTTTTATATTTCCTTTCTTTTATTACTGCATGTATTAGTGGAAAGAAACCATGTTTTGCAACAAATTTTTCATCCTGAATTTTTGATAGTATTTCGTTGTACCTACGGAGTATGTCCAACTTTGGAGTGATGTGTAAATACCCCCTGCCTTTTACCCAATCTGGCCTATTGTTGAATGAAGGATTCATTTTATTGAAAAAACCTAGCAGCCTGGTGTAGCGGAATTGCGGCAGACATACCTTTTTAAAAGAAAGACCAGTACCCAATTACTGAGTCACACTTATTGCTTTCCAATAGAAATATAAACTACATTATGGAACTACTACCAGTGACTTTTCACCGATTTCGTATCCAAATAAGCTGTATATTTGGAACTTGCTGGACAAGCTTTTGTTTGAAGGTGAGACTTTGCTCAGCCCCGGCGTTGATATACCTGATGCTGAAGGCTCTTTCTCTGCAAACAGAGCTTATTCATGACAATCTCCTACCTGTTATCCTATTTCGTATAACAGTAAATCATTGTGATTTTACGGTCCATACTAAATGTTTGCCTCCTCAGGCTGCATAGGTTTAGGTCTCAAATATACGATTTAGTATATTTATTTTTATTTTTAATGGATGAATTCGAAACTTTTTAGCATAGGCGATATTGTGACAGTAAGCGCCCATCCTTATTTTTCTGATTTGACAGGAATTATCATTGGAGGCGATGCTCTATCAATTCCCCCATTATTGGTTATTAAGGAAGTTTTTAAGGCTACTATTCAAGATTGGGGGACACCAGATAAAATAGAGACTTATAAGTATACATGTTGTTGGTACTCTGCAAAGTATGGTAATTTCAAAGATGTTCAACTTGCGCAAGATGAGTTAAAGCTTATAAAAAGAAATACTTCAACAATTAATAAGAATATTTTAAGCCGTGGTGCTCAAGTCGTTTTAAAATCGTTTACAATTGAATTAGCAAAAAAGAAATCATCTTTAAGTCATGAAGAAAGATCAAGGGATTCCGGTATGGATAGTAAGGTTATAAACCCTTTACTTTCATTTGTACCTCCTGTTATGCAATTGAGCGAAATTTCTTCTCATTCAACAAAGAAAAATATTTATAGAGCAGGAACTAATGAAAAGATTAGAGATGTTCACTCGTGGGATGTAAAATGTACTTATTACGATCAAATAGATAATAAGTTTTCTCAAGTTATATTACCTCTAGAAGCATTAGAGGTATTTGAGCCTGTTGAAGAAAGCTCTTTATTTTTTTTACAAAAAATAATCGATCGATCTGCTTATTTGTTTATTAAGGGTTTAAATGAAATAATGTTGCTAAAGCCAAAGCATTTGGCTTATCGAGGGGGAAAATATTATTGTAGCGGATTTGACTACATTTTGAATCGTATGCGGGAAGTAGAAATATCTACTAAAGTTGCTTTCGAGGAAATTGTAAGCCCTTTTGTAAAGCAAGCCCCATCGTTTGACATTTCAAGGAATAATGAATCTGCGTCCCCACTTTTTATTGTAAAAGAGATTGTAGATTTAATCGATACTGCTAGCGAAAAGGGGGCTTATTTACGGATTAAGTATAAGAATAAAAACGATGAGATATCTTACAGGACAGTAAAAAAGTATAAAGTTGTAAAAGCTAAGGAAGAGCAAAGAAAAGTCTTATATTTAGTAGGTTTTTGCCTTCAGAAGCAAGGTCGTAGAAATTTTAGGATAGACCGAATACAGAATATTCAAGAGCTTATATTAGTATATAAAAAAAGTAGTTCTAAAAAGGATTAGTTTAATCTAAACCAATCCCAATCCACCCATCCTCCTGTTTTTGTAGTCGCCCAGTTGAACAGCCCAAACCGATAGCCCATAAAATGATCGAGGGTGTATTTCATCTCCAGCACATCGCCAATCTTTATCCATTTTTCGCCATCCAGGCTGTAATAGAAATATCCTTTATCTGTCCGGTTTCGGAAATCACATTCAGCTTTTAGATAGACATTATTCTGACTCACCGGTATGCGTTCTATCTCCACCGGTTTACCTGAACCAGCATTTACCATCACAATGGACTTAAAGCCATTCTCCATCTTCACGCCTACCCAGCCATACTTACCCTGCAACAGGATCAGGCCGGCACAATCACCATCTTTCATATTGGATACATCAACGGCTGTACTGCCAGTGCTGGTAGGTCCAAATGTTCGTTGCGTCAGTATGTTCCTTACTAACATCAACGATGTATCTACACGACCAGTAGTAAGACGTAAATATCCGGGGCGAGCCGTTACTGACCAGTTCGCATTATCCGGATTATGGTTCCATTGCCATACGAGGGGCAGGGGAGCGTCTTTCTTTTTACGGGTAAACTCATCTGAAGCCACAATGCCGGGCATCAGGCTTTTATTGGCAGGCAGGTTCAGCGTGTCGGGGACCTTGCCATCTACGCCAATCACCGGCCAGCCGTCTTTCCATTGTATAGGCGCCCAATAGGGAATGCGGCCCACTGCGCCATAATCACGGAACAGGTAAGCAAACCATTCTCCTTTTGGTGTACTGATCATACCGCCTTGTGCTACGCCCTTATCCTGCAAGCCTACACGGCCTTCATAAGGGCCAGTGATCTTGTCGGCCCGATGAATGACTACCGTGCGCATGCCGCCACGTGGCCAGCAAATATTGAACAGGTAATATTTACCGTTCTCTTTGAAGAGTTGTGATCCTTCGGCCTGTAACCCAATATTGGGACCTGCCGGTGCACTGGCGTTTTCAATCAACACCTGCGGCGTAGTGCCTGCCTTGATACCGGAAAGATCGGCTTCGAGCTCAGCGATCATGATCTTGCCTGCACCGTATAGCATGTACACTTTGCCATCATCATCGAAGAACAGGGAGTGATCGTGCATCATTGGCTTGAAAGAAACCCTCTTCCAAGGGCCTTTCTCAATATTCTTTGTTGAATAGATGTATGTTGTACCTGTGGTGCCTGCGAAAGTGGAAACATAATACATGCCTTTGTGGTAGCGGATACAGCTGGCCCATGAGCCGCGGCCATAAGTGCTTTTGCCATTGGCGAGGTTCAAAGCGTCCACATCAGCGAGGGTATCATACACATAGTTCACGATCTGCCAATTGACCAGGTCTTTCGACTTCATGATGGGCACGCCGGGGCTCATGTGCATGGTGGTGCTGCTCATATAGTAAGTGTCGCCCACGCGGATCATCGACAGGTCGGGCACATCGGCGTGGATGACAGGGTTGATGGCTTTTTGTGACATTGCACAAAAAGGGAGGGCTGCTACGAGGGTAAAAACAAGGCTGGCGAGTGTTGTTTTCATATTTGACAAGTGATATGCAGGCTTCGGCATGTTTCGACAGGCTCAACATGACAAAGAGTTAATAAGTGTTTAAATGACAATCAAATGTACAAAATAGATGATTGCAGGCAATAGCCTATCATCCTAAAACTGGTAGTATTGTCTCAATGTGGAGGGACTACTTCAGCCCTTCGACAGCCCTTCGACAGCCCTTCGACAACCCTTCGACAGGCTCAGGGTGACAGCCCTTCGACAACCCTTCGACAGGCTCAGGGTGACAGCGATTCAGGGTGACAGCCATTCAGGGTGACAAAAAGACTAAAAATTCAGGAATGAGAAAAAGCTGCGGTTGGCGGCTTGCAGGGCATTGCGCAATGTGCGGAGGGCTTTGCGCATGTGTTGTTCTACGGTGTTCTCGGAAATATTCATCTGTAGGGCGATCTCTTTATTTGACAGCTCCTGTTCGCGACGTAGCCGGAATACCTGCTGGCATTGGGGCGGTAGTTTGGATACTTCCTGGTGCAGGCGCTTTTCCAGTTCCCGGGTATCTACATACGAATCCACATCGTTTACGTTTACCGCCACGTGCAGTCGTGTAGCATAGGCTTTATATTGTTCGCGTACCTGGTCATGGCGATAGTGATCGAGGATGCGGTTCTTCAACATCGTGTAGAGATAGGCTCTTAGTGAGTTGATATCGTGTGCGGTGGCTTTGTTGTGGAAGAATGCTACGAAAATACCTTGCACCAGCTCACGTGCTGTATCGCGGTCGTTGGTCTTCTGCATGGCGATGGACAGCAGCTCGGTTGCATAGCGTGCATATAGAACACCGAATGCGTTTTCGTCACCTTCCTGCCAAAGCAGGATGAGTTCCTGGTCGGTATGGTGCAGTTGAGTTCTGATGGCTTAATCGTTATCGTGCGGAGACAATATTAAGAATTTTTCTTAAAAACAACCCCGGTTATCATAGTCGGGACAGAATCGCCTATCCCTAAAATATTTTTGCCGGAGCGATAACGGTGAGTTAACCATGTCCCGTCTTCAAAAGGACAGTCAGCCATAAAAGGTTGGCTCCCGATCGCATCAAACACATGTGTATCAATGAATGAGGACCGGTTAAAATACCTGCTGGAGCGCTATCAGGCTAATGAATGCAGTCCTGAAGAACAGGCAGAGCTGGATGAATGGTTTCATGCCTGGAATCCGGGCACTGCCAACATGCGCAACTGGTTGCAGGAAGCTGGCAGCGCCGAGGCGTTGACAGAAGAGTTGTATGCAGATTTCAAGGAGCGGGTGGCGCCACCGGCAAAACGGAAGGGTGTTGCTGTGTGGTACAAAGTGGCCGCTGCAGCAGCTGTGTTGATAGTGCTGCTCATCGTATTTTATCCAAAACAACATGGTGGTGGCGAACTGGCGCATACGGACAAGAACAAGCAGGCTACGCGGCCTGTGCATGATATCAAGCCCGGCAGCAACAAGGCTGTATTGAAGCTGGCAGACGGTTCAGAGATCGTGCTTTCCGATTCGGGCAATGCACATATCGCTACACAAAACAATACTGAGATACAGCGTTTGCAGTCAGGAGGTATAGGTTACCAGGCCGTGCAGGACCTGACAGATGACCAGCCTCCTGTATACAATACGCTGACTACGCCGAGGGGCGGCAAGTTCACGCTCACGCTGTCTGACGGTACCGTGGTGACGCTCGATGCGGCTTCTTCCATTACTTACCCTGTTGTATTTAAGGGCAGGGAGCGCCGCGTGCAGATCAACGGTCAGGCTTATTTCGATGTGGTGCACAATGCGGCAAAGCCATTTCATGTAGAAGCCAAAGGGCAACTCATCGAGGACCTGGGTACTGCTTTCAATGTGAATGCTTATTCCGATGATCCGTTTATCAAGGTAACGCTGGTGGAAGGGTTGGTGGATGTGAGCAACGATATGGAGAAAGTATCGCTGGTGCCGGGGCAACAGGCTATGGTGAAGGATGGAGAAAGCAAAATGCGGGTGAAAGTGGTGAACGTAGCGGAAACGGTTGCGTGGAAGAATGGCTGGTTCATCTTCCACCAGGAGAACTTGCAAAATATTATGAAACAAGCGGGACGCTGGTACGATGCAGAGATCGTGCTGGACCCGGCAATCATGAATAAAAAACTCGGGGGTAATATCTCCCGGTATAAAGATATATCCGAACTACTCGAAAATCTTAAACTGACAGGAGGTATCGATTACAAGATCGAAGGACAAAAAGTGACGCTGACGAAGAGATAAAATATAAGCACCCATTAACCGGTAGAATGAACCGCTACTTCCCTGGCCAGGAGTAGCAGGATTGCTATGTAATTACCGAAACAGCTATACACTAACTGCTCAATAAAAACAATTGTTGCCATGCGATTATTGACCCTGCAACTTGCGGCATTATTGCTCGTAAGTATTACAGTATGCGCGCAAAAGATCAGCCTGGAGAAAAGTAATGTCCCCCTGGCGGAAGCCTTGAAGGATATCAGGCTGCAAAGCGGCTACAGCGTTCTTTATGATGAAGACCTCATCGGAAAAGCCCAGAAAGTAAGTCTGCGCCTAAAAGATGCTTCGCTCGAAGAGGCTTTACAACAATGTTTCAGTAACCAGCCTTTTACTTATGCCATCAACAAAACCACGATCGTGGTTACCCCCCGCAAAGCACAACCTCCTTCTATTGTGCAGCAGATCACCGGTAAAGTAGTTGATGAAAAGGCACAGCCATTGTTTGGTGTCACCGTGTCATCGAAGGATGGCAATACCGTTACTACCACGCAAAAGGACGGTAGTTATGTGATCGCCCTGCCTGATGGCAGCACGGTGCTGTTGTTTTCTTATGTGGGCTTCACTGCGCAGGAAGTACCTATCAACAACCTTAAAGAGATCAACGTTACGCTCAAAGCGAATGCTGCCGGCCTGGAAGATGTGGTGGTAGTGGGTTATGGACAGCAAAAGAAAGTGAGCCTTATCGGCGCTATCAGCACTGTGAAGGCAGAGGAGCTGAAGCAGCCTGTTGCGAATATGACCAACCTGGTGGCCGGCCGTATTGCCGGTGTGGTAGGCGTGCAGCGCAGCGGTCAACCCGGTTATGACAATGCGGATATTTATATACGTGGTATTTCCACTTTTACCAACAGTAAGCCGCTGGTGCTGGTGGATGGGGTAGAGCGTGATTTCGGTAACGTAGACCCGGAAGATATTGCCAGCTTCAGCATTCTTAAGGATGCATCGGCTACAGCCGTATATGGCGTAAGGGGCGCCAACGGTGTTATCATCATTCAAACAAAACAAGGCAAGTCGAGCAAGCCGCTGATCAATGCGCAATATGATCAGGGTATCACGCAGTTTACGCGCATACCGGAGTTTGCCGATGGACCTACTTATATGCGGATGGCCAATGAAGCCAACAAAAACAGCAATCCGAATGATCCTTTACCCAAATACACAGAGGAAAGAATACAGAAAACCATCACCGGGGAGGATCCTGATCTTTATCCGAATGTGGACTGGTTCGATGTATTGTTCAAGAAGCATGGACAAAACCGCCGGGCCCGTGTGAATGCCAGTGGCGGATCGGACAGATCGCAGTATTATTTATCTATTGGTTACTATGACGAGAATGGTTTGTACAAAACGGATGAGTTGGCTAACTATAACTCGGCGATCAAGTTCACGCGTTACAACTTTACGGCCAACCTTGGCCTGAAGGTGACCAAAACTACCAAGGTAGATTTTGGTGCTTCCGGCTGGATCAGCAATGGTAATTTTCCCGGCAGTTCGGTGGGTGATATCTGGAATGCTGCTTACCTGTTGCCGCCCGTTCTCATTCCGCCGGTATATTCCAATGGCCTTTTTGCACAGATACGCACGGGTGATATTTTCAATCCTTATAACCGGCTTACGCAGAGTGGATATGTGACCGAATTCAGGAGCCAGCTGTGGAGTAATATCCGCGTGACGCAGGACCTGAGTGCTATCACGAAGGGATTGTCGGCAACGGCCATGTTCTCCTTCGATAACTATAACTCGCATACCATCAGCCGGACAAAATCGGTGGATGGCTGGCTGGCCAGGGGCCGCGATGCAAACGGTAAGTTATTGCTGGACCAAACTTCCATCGGCACCAGCTTCCTCGGCTACAGCCGCAGCAATGGTGGAACGCGCCAGTATTATTCAGAAGCGGCGTTGAATTACAACAATAGTTTTGGTAAAAGCAATGTGTCAGGGCTTGTGCTGTTCAATGCTTCCGACAGGCAGGATGCTTTTGCCGGTGACTTCATCAGTTCTATTCCTTACCGCTATCTCGGTGTGGCCGGTCGCGCCACTTATGGCTGGGATAGCAAGTACCTTGCAGAGGTAAACTTTGGTTACAATGGTTCAGAAACTTTTGCGCCTAAAAAGCGTTTCGGTTTCTTCCCTTCTTTTGGCGCCGGCTGGTTACTGTCGGAAGAGAAGTTCTTCGAGCCGCTCACCAAAGTATTTTCGTTCGCAAAACTCCGGTACTCTTATGGTCTTGTAGGTAACAGTAGTATTGGTGGTCGCCGCTTTGCTTATATTTCAACTGTAGGCACGGGCAGTGGCGGTAGTTATTCTTATGGCCGCAACGGTACTGACCGTACTTTCAACAGCCTCGACATTGGTGATTATGCCGTAGATGTGACCTGGGAGAAAGCTACGAAGCAAAACCTCGGTATAGAGTTGAAGACCTGGAACAATGCGCTTTCGCTCATCGTGGACGTATTTCGCGAAGACCGTACTGCTATTTTCCGTCAACGTGGTGATGTGCCCAACTATGTGGGTGTGCTTGCGTTGCCCTGGGCCAACCTCGGCGAGATACGTAACAAGGGTATCGATGGTACGCTCGACCTCAATAAGCAGGTCGGCAAGGATTGGATACTTGCCATCCGGGGCAACTTTACCTGGACGCGGGCTAAGGTGATCGATGATGCGAATGCGCCCTGGCCTTATCCCTGGCAACAGCGCATTGGCCGAAAGTTTGGGCAACGCTTTGGGTATACCGATCTCGGCCTGTTCAAAGATGACAAGGATGTGGCTAACAGTCCTTCACAGCCCGGCACCAACAAAGCGGGTGATATCAAGTACAAAGACCTCAATGGCGATGGCAAGATCGATACGTATGATCAGGGGCCAATCGGTTATGGCAGTTTCCCCGAGATCGTGTATGGTTTTGGTCCTACCATTACCTGGAAAGGATTCTCCGTGGCTGGCTGGTTCAAAGGGATCAGCAATGTAGATATCTCACTCAACGGTGATGGCCTGCAGCCTTTTAGTCAGGGTGGTGAGCGTGGCAACCTGATGAAGCAGATCACCAACAGGTGGACGCCTGATAATACCAATCCAAGACCTTTGTATCCCCGCCTTACTTATGGTAACGATAATATGAATTATGCCAACAGTACCTGGTGGGTAAAGAATGGTTCTTTCCTCCGTTTGCAAACGTTGCAGGTGAGTTATGACTTTGCGAAATCCTCCTGGCTGAAGTATGTAGGTATGAGCAATCTCAGTGTCTATTTCATTGGCTACAACCTGTGGACGGCGAGCCAATTCGATATGTGGGATGTGGAGCTGGGTGATGGCAAAGGTGCTCAATACCCACTCACCAAAACGTACAACTTCGGTATCAAATGTTCATTCAAATAAGGTATTCTCAAAGACTACGCTATATGAAAAAGTATAACTACATAGCATTGCTGGCAATATCACTGCTTTTGCTGGCAGGCTGTAAGAAGTACCTGGACCAGGTACCTAACGATCGTATCACCATCGAGCAGGTATTTCAGAAGAAAGGTCCTTCGGAACAATACCTCGCCAACATCTATAATTACATCCCTGATGAAAGCAACCAGTGGGAGGGTAATCCCTGGGGCGCCAATTCGGATGAACTGGATGCCACGTGGAGCAAATATCCCACCTATGGTTTGAACATCGGTAATATGAGTGCGGGTAATGTGTTGTTCGATCGCTGGGGGACTTATTACCGGGGTATCCGTTCGGCTACTTATTTTATGAATCATATCGATAATAATGCCGAGATATTGGCGGTGGATGGTCAACAGCTTATCGATCAGTATAAGGCTGAGGCCCGTTTTCTCCGTGCCTTCTTTTATACGTTGCTTATGCGTCAATATGGTCCGGTAGTGCTGGTAGGAGAAACAGAGATCGCTGCCGATGCCTCTGCCGACGCTATGCAGATCCCCCGCAGTCCTTACGATAGCTGTGTAGAGTATGTGGTGAGCGAGCTTGACAAGGCTGCTGCTGTATTGCCGCGTGTACCTTCGAGCAACGGACAGGAAAGTGATATTCAATATGGCCGTGCAACGGTGGGTATGGCGCTGGCTGTAAAGGCAAGGTTGCTGCTGTATGCTGCCAGTCCTTTGTATAATGGGAATACTGAAATGGCCGGTTTGAAAAGCCAGGATGGAAGGCCATTGATCAATCAGACTTATGATCAGCAAAAGTGGAAACGTGCTGCCGATGCTGCCAAAGCAGTGATCGACCTCGGGTTGTATTCGTTGTATAAAGATGCGGGCAACGATCCGGTTAAGTCTTACCAGGGTGTGTTTATGCAAGCCTGGAACAGTGAACAAATCTTCAACCGCAAGGGGAATGGCCTTGGTACCTGGGATGTGCATTGTATGCCACGGCAGGCAGGTGGCTGGTGTGGCATGGCTGTGACGCAGGAGCAGGTGGATGCTTATTTCATGAGTGATGGCAAACCTATTTCCAGTTCAGCTTTGTATTCCGAAACTGGGTTCACTACGGTCAATGCCGTGCCGGTGTTTAACATGTATATCAATCGTGAGCCACGGTTTTACGCTTCGGTTACTTATAATAACAGTTTCTTCCAGGGTGGTACGATGACTGCTTCACGGGCTATCACTTTTTATGCGAGCAGCCCCAACGGCAAGAATGGTCACCCCACTGACTGGAGCAAGACTGGTTATCTTATCCGCAAGAATGTGGCGCCACAAACCAATGCGGGTAGTGGGGGTAATGGTCAGCAGTTTCAACGGCCTATTTGTCTGCTGCGTCTGGCAGAAGTATATCTCAACTACGCGGAGGCATTGAATGAATTCAGCCCGGGCCATGCAGACATCGTGCAATACCTGAATCTTATCCGTACACGCGCGGGTATCCCTGCTTATGGATCGGCCAATTTACCAATACCAGGCAGCCAGGCTGAGATGCGTAACATGATCTGGCAGGAGCGGAGGGTAGAGC
>JAGIBF010000134.1 GCA_017744515.1 Niastella sp. | reverse complement strand
CTGCTCAGGGTTTCGGGAGAAATGCCCAGGTAGGAAGCGATCATGCCTTGTGGAAACCGCAGCAACAATTCCGGATAGGTTTTCACAAGCTGGTTGTACCGTTCTTCGGCGCCCAGACTAATGGCTGAATGAATACGTTTTTGTGTGGCGATGGCTCCTTTGCGGTCGATTTCCCTGATCATCAGATCGATGGCAGGCACCTTCTTCAACAGCTGTTGCAACTGCTCATTGCTGATCAGGAGCAGATCCGAATCTTCGATCATGTCGATATTATACAGCGAAGGTGTTTGCAGGTTGTAGCTTTCATAGTCTCCCAGCCACCACGACTCAATGGCTAAACGGATGATGATCTCCTGCCCGTTCTCATTCACGGAGTACATTCTTCCGCCACCTTTTACCACAAAGGCCATATACTTACATACGTCGCCTTCCTGCAGCAGGTATTGCCGCTTCCGTAAATGCTTCGCTTTGAATGACTGTTCTATTAGCTGTTTTTCCTCATCGTTCAGCTTCGAGGATGATTTAGATTCAATGTATGCAAATAGTGGCTCGTACAGCATTGCCCGGATTTCCTGTAAAACTATTGGATCATCATTAGAATGACAAATATCCGGCAAAGCAGGCTACTTGTCTTTCCCCATCGCCCCAAGGTGCGTGTACTTGAATCCTTCGGGTAGCTTTAAGCCATACCCCATTACTCTGTCCAGGCTGCTATGTCCCAGCAAGACTAAACCAGCCAGCTCCAGGTATGGCTGATGCCAAAGCAGTCCTGCAACCCAGACAAGAACAGCTACCAACTGGTGATGAAAAAGATTATAGGTAAACGCTCCTACCCTGTTGTTGCAGGCATACCCGATCATGCTGATATCCGGCGCCAGGAATAGGAGTATCCATGCCCACCAGGCAAAGTGGAGCGATAGCATCGTATTGATCAGCACAACGGAGATAATAAAAGGGACAATGGCTTCTGCCTGTAAGAGACGTTTCATGTGTTCGTGTTTTGATACCACAAAGATCAAACGGCACACCCCCCAAAAACGTTAACAAAAGATAATAAAAAAGGAAGGGATTACTTTTCTCCTAAACGCTTGCGAATGCGACTCAGGCTTACGGGCGTAATACCAAGATAGTTGGCGATATAATGTTGTGGAATGCGCCCGATGATCTTCTGTTTGTTTCCCTGCAATAGCTGCAGGTATCTTTCTTCAGGACTCATCATCAGTAAACCCGCCATCCGTTCTTCCAATCCCATGGCGACATATTCAGCAAGGAGCCGCCCAAAACGCTCCCACTTCGGTGACCGGTCGTACAGTGATTTAAGATGTGCGTAAGGAAATGTCAGCAGCCGGCTATCTGTCAGCGCTTCGATCGTAAGCTCTGATGGTTTACCGGTAATGGCACTGAAGTAAGAACTGACAAGATGGTTCTCAAAATAAAAGTAAGTAGTCTTTTCCTCTCCATCACGGGTGTAATAGTGCCGCATGTTGCCCTCCAGGACCATCCCAACATGCAACTCCTTTTGTCCTTCCCTGATCCAGTCCCCGCCCCTGGCAAGATCACGATACTGAAGGGCGGGCGTCAGCATCGTCCATTCCTCTTCGGACAACGAAACAAAGCGTTGTATGGCGGTTCTTAAAACATCCAGGTCCTTTGATTCCATAGCTCATTGAATTGCGCATTGATAAATCCGGCAGGAAGTTACCATTCCTCTCCCGTCCGCCCTAAAATTGCTATTTTTAGGGCCATGGATCAATTTGCCGACCAAGCTAAGCTACCCGGAATAACCGGAGAGGAAGAGAAAATGCCTCCGCACTGGGAGACATTTTTTCAATCTTACTCCCGGCTGGGCAATGATGAAATAGCGACCCGCAATGAAGACCTCACACGCCTGATGCGAGAAAATGGTGTTACCTATAATATTTATGGTGACCCATCGGGCCTGAACCGTCCCTGGAAACTGGATATGATCCCTTTTCTCATGAGCAAGGAAGAGTGGACGTCTATCGAAGCCGGACTACAGCAAAGGGCTCAACTGCTCAATGCTATCCTTGAAGATATTTATGGCGACAGAAAGCTGATCCGCCATGGCATACTTCCTTTCGAACTGCTGTATAACCATCCCGGGTTTCTACGCCAATGTTGTGGTATAAAGCTGCCTGGCCGTCACCATCTCGTGATGTATTCCGCCGACCTTGCCCGGAGCAGGGACGGACGTGTGTGGGTGGTGAACGACCGGACGCAGGCCCCTTCCGGTTCGGGCTATGCGCTCGAAAACAGGACAGCGATGACCCGTGTTGTACCTGAGCTTTTCGAGGGATTGAAAGTGCGGCACCTCGCGCCCTATTTCAATACGCTGCAGCAAAGCCTCACAGCGCTGGCGCCGCAGCAACGGGGCCGTTTACGTCAGCCTTCTTCGCCACGGATCGTGATCCTGACACCGGGCTCCAGCAATGAAACCTATTTTGAACACGCATATCTTTCTTCCTACCTGGGCTTTACGCTCGTGCAGGGCAATGACCTTGTGGTGAAGGACAACTTCGTGTGGCTAAAAACCATGGGGGGGCTTGAACGTGTAGATGTCATTCTCCGCCGGGTAGATGATAACTATTGTGATCCACTGGAACTCAAAGCCGATTCGCAACTGGGTGTTCCCGGGCTGCTGCAGGCCGTGCGGAGCGGTCATGTCACCATCGCCAATCCCATCGGCAGCAGCATACTGGAGAACCCCGGGCTGATGCCTTTCCTGCAGTCGATGGCACGTTTCTTTTTGTCGGAAGACCTATTGATCCCCACCATTGCCTCCTGGTGGTGTGGACAACCCAAGGAGCTGAAGTATGTGCTGAACCATTTACCCTCGCTCGTCATTAAGACCATCTACCGCCACCCCAGTGGCAGCTCATCGATAGATGGCGCATCACTCAGCGCTGTGCAATTGCAACAATTAAAAGCGCGTATCCTCGCCAACCCGGCGCTCTATGTAGGCCAGGAGAAGGTCGATATCTCTACTACCCCATCACTTATAGACGGACATATAGAACCACGGCAGGTATTGTTCCGCAGCTTCCTCGTGAGCAGCGGAGAAAATTATGTTGCCATGGAAGGCGGGCTTTGCCGCACGTCCTCCGATCAGGGCAATTTCGTCATCTCCAACCAATCGGGCGGATTCAGTAAAGATGCCTGGATCCTTTCGCCGGAGCCTCACCGTAATTTCAATGTGCTGAAGGAGGTGGCCGGTTATAATGCACCGGATGAAGATAATCTCACCAGTCATGCCGCCGAGAATTTGTTTTGGGTGGGCCGCTATACCGAGCGTGTGCTGGGCAATGCCCGTTTCCTGCGAACGGTGATGCAGTTCCTTGCAGAAGGGAATAAGCTGGCTACCGACAGTACGCAGCTGACAGAGAAATACCTGCTGGAAGCATTGACCCAAAATACCTTTACCTATCCGGGTTTCACAGGACCAGACAGCGCAGAACAATTAGCGCAGCCCTGGGAAGAGTTGAAAGATGTGCTGCTGAATGCTAAAAGAACCGGAAGCATCAAGTATAATTTCCTGCAATTCCAGCGTGCCATTCATGAAGTAAGGGACCATTGGTCTACAGATACCTGGCGGGTATTGCGCACGATGGAGGAAGAACTGGCACAGGATATTCCGCTTTCCCATCATGGCCATATCCGTATGCTGCATACGCTCGACAACCTCATCACGTTCATCATCGCCTTTATCGGGTTGAACAGGGAAAGCATCTCGCGTGAACAAGGCTGGCGCGTACTCGATACGGGCCGGAAAATTGAGCAAAGCCTGCTGTTGCTGACCATGCTGCGCACCACGCTCGTCAATAAAACAAACGACCAGGTGGATTATCACCTGCAGCAAAGTGTGCTGATGAGTCATGAGTGTCTTGTGAACTACCGCTACAAATACCGGCAGCCGATCGACATACGTCTGGTACTGGATTTCATGTTGTTCGAGCCCAACAATCCGCGGTCGCTGACGCACCTGATCAACCGGCTCACTGTTCACCTTAAACACCTGCCTAAAGATCATGCAGGCCATGCATTAACCGGGTATGAAAGATTGATCCTCGAAGCAGACACATTATTAAAATTATCGGATAAGGACACTTTGTCTACACCCGGCACAGAAGACACCTATACGCAACTCGACGAGTTCTTAACCCGGATGTATGGATTATTGGCCGCCATACCGGACGTGATCTCTAAAACCTATTTTAAACACGAATTGACTCCCCGGAGCTTTGATGTGCTATGAAATACAAGATCACCCATCAGACCATCTATACCTATAATGAGCCAGTGAGCTTATGCTACAATGTGCTCCGGCTTACGCCAAGGCATACATACTCACAGGTTTGCAACTCCGTGGTCGTGAAGATTCATCCAGAACCTGATAATACACAGGAGTACGAAGATTTTTTCGGTAATAAGATAACTTACTTTTCTATTGAGAAAGAGCATGCGCAACTGTCGGTAAAGGTTTCTTCGGTGATCGAGAAACGGGTATCAGCAGCCAGAGAGATCGGGCTGTATGGCAATGCCACCATTGAAAAAGTAAAACAACAGTTGCAGGAGAACAAACAGGAAGCTGCAGACATTGGACAATACATTTTTGAAACGACTATGACGGCTTCCAATATGGAGATCGCTGCTTATGCGCGCCAATCCTTTCCACCTGGCCGGGCGGTGCTGGAAGCCACGATCGACCTGATGCGCCGCATCTATACCGATTTCAAGTTTACGCCCGGGTTTACCACGGTGAGTACGCCGCTCGAAGTAGTGATGCGTGAACACAAGGGTGTGTGCCAGGACTTTGCGCACCTTGCTATTGCCTGCATCCGGTCGATAGGATTGCCTGCGCGGTATGTGAGTGGCTATATAGAAACCGTTCCGCCTCCCGGCGTGGAGAAACTTTTTGGCGTGGATGCCTCGCACGCCTGGTTCAGCGTGTACATTCCCCATCTGGGCTGGGTGGATTTCGACCCTACCAACAATATCATGCCGGGGGATCAGCACATTACCATTGGCTGGGGACGGGATTATGCAGACATTGCGCCCATGCGGGGCATCCTGCTCAGCAGCGGTACGCACACCCTGTCGGTGTCGGTAGATGTGAGCCGGATCCGCTGAGCGCGACACCAGTTGGCCGTGGTATGGTTGTTGCAATGCACGATGCGCACAAACCATCATGAGAGTATATACCTGCACCAATTGTAGCAACACTTTGTATTTCGAGAATTCGAAATGCCTCCATTGCGATCACCCCGTGGGCTTCGATCCTGCCACCTTGACCATGATCACGTTGAAGCCGCAAGCCGCTGATCCTGCTCTTTTTACCCATTCATCGGACGACAGCAAAATATATAAGTATTGCAGCAATGCAGAGCATGGGGTTTGCAACTGGCTGCTGCCTGCGGAGGATACCTCGGGCTTTTGCGTGGCCTGCGCCATGAACCGGGTAATCCCGGACCTGGATAATGGTATTAACCTACTGAGGTGGAAAAACATAGAGGTGGCCAAGCACCGCCTCATCTATTCACTGCTGCGGCTGAAGCTGCCTTTTGAAATAGTAGCTGAAGAAAAGACGGAATCACTGTTATTCCAATTTATGGCTGATACCCCTTCGGGCGAAAAGGTAATGACGGGCCACGACAATGGTATCATCACCATCAATGTTGCCGAGGCCGATGAAGCGGAGCGGGCAAAGAACAAATATGATCTCGGCGAACGGTACCGCACATTGCTGGGGCATTTCCGCCATGAATCGGGGCATTTCTATTGGGATATGCTGATCAGGGATAAACCTGCCCTCAAAAAATACCGGCAGCTGTTTGGCGATGAGCGGCAGGATTATTCAGCTGCATTGACTACCTACTATGAAAACGGAGCGCCAGCCGACTGGAATCAACGCTTTATAAGTCCCTACGCCACGGCCCACCCCTGGGAGGACTGGGCAGAAACCTGGGCGCACTACCTGCACATGATGGATACGCTGGAAACGGCATGGTCTTTTGGCATCAGGATCGATCCCGTGGAGCTTGATAAGACTTCGGGCATCCGGGCCAGCATCCTGAAAGAGCCTTATGGTATTACAGATTTCAACAAACTGGTAAACCGGTGGCTGCCGCTGTGCTTTGCCGTCAACAGCCTCAACCGCAGTATGGGTCATCCTGATTTTTATCCATTTGTGATCTCTCCTCCTGCTATCGAAAAACTACAATTCATCCACAAGCTCTGTCAACCCGGTCTTCGTGCCTAAAGCACTATTCGCCCAGCCAACGATTCTTACGGAAGCGCCGGAGGTCTAACGTATGGGGATACTCCTTGTTGATCTCTTCGGCGGGCGGATCGCATAAGAATGGTAATCTGTCTTGTTTTATGTAACGGCTCAGTCCCCGCAGGTCGGGCGTAGGCTGCAGCACCTCCTGGTTGAAGGCCGTGACCGAAAACCGGTTGCCTCTTCTTGATTCTGCTTCATAACTATTTACAGGAAACACATCATAGCTACGTCCACCGGGATGGGATACATAATAAGTGCAGCCACCGATGCTCCTTCCATTCCAGGTGTCGATGATATCAAAAGTTACCGGCGCATCGATACCTATTGTTGGATGGAGGGCAGAGTAAGGCTGCCAGGCACGGTAGCGAACGCCGCATACATATTCTTCTTTAACGCCTGTTGCCGTAAGCGGAATACGACGTCCATTGCAGAGCAGGGCATAGCGGTCACCATTCAAGCCGTTGAGCTTTACCTGGAGTTTCTCTAATGAAGAATCCACATAACGCGATGTGCCCGCGCCCGTCATCTCCTCTCCCAATACATTCCAGGGTTCGATGCCCATCCGTATTTCCATTTCGATGCCTTGCAATGTGATAGTACCATAACGGGGAAATCGAAACTCAAGGAAAGGATCAAACCAGCTGATGTGGAATGGATAGCCTGCTTCATTGAGGTCATTGACTACCTCCTGCAGATCTTCCTTCACATAGTGTGGCAGCAGGAATTTATCGTGCAGTTCCGTACCCCATCGCACCAGGGTATGTTTATAAGGCTTCTTCCAAAATTTGGCGATCAATGCACGAATGAGCAGCATCTGTACCAGGCTCATCTGCCGGTGGGGCGGCATATCAAATGCACGGAATTCCAGGATACCTAATCGTCCTGATGAACTATCAGGCGAATATAATTTGTCGATACAAAACTCACTACGGTGGGTATTGCCTGTTATGTCGGTCAGCAAATGCCTGAAGATGCGATCTACCAGATAGAAAGGAATGAAGCCGCTTTCCGGCACCTGGCTAAACGCGATCTCCATTTCATACAGTTTCTCATGTAATCCTTCATCCAACCGCGGCGCCTGACTGGTGGCGCCGATGAAAGCGCTGGAAAATAAATAGGAAAGTCCGGGATGATGCTGCCAGTAGGTAACGAGACTTCTCAGCAAATCGGGCCTTCTCAACAAGGGGCTATCAGCCGGTTTTGCACCTCCGATCGTAATATGGTTACCGCCACCCGTGCCGGTATGCCTGCCATCCAGCATGAACTTTTCCGTGCCCAGGCGCGACAGGAAGGCCTGTTCGTACAACGTATCGATGGTTGATGACAACTCCTTCCAGCTATTGGCAGGGTGGATATTTACCTCGATCACGCCGGGGTCGGGTGAAACAACCAGCCGTTCGATACGATAATCGCGTGGTGGTTCATATCCTTCGATACGTACAGGGATATCCAGCTTTTCAGCAGTAGCTTCAATGCTTGCCAGCACATCGAGGTAATGCTCGAGGTAATCCATGGGTGGCATGAAAATATAGATGATGCCTTCCCGCGCTTCGACACATAAAGCCGTTTTGATAGTCGATGACAATTGTACTGAAGTAGCTGTTGGTTCACCGGTCTTCTGTTCGGCAATTCTTTGCACGGCAGGTTCATGCGAGATATCAAATCGGGCGGTTGCAGTAGTTGTATAGTCTGTCAACGGCGGCAACTCTTCAAACAGGCTGCGCTCTACTTGTTGTGGTGCATGTTCTTTGGCAACAAGTGGCAGCGACTCCAGCGGCAGGCGCAGACCTATGGGTGAATTACCCGGCAGCAGGAAAACGGATTCCCTGGCCAGTATCCATTTCGAACTCTTCCATTGACTGTTGTAATAATCCCATTGCAATGGCAACGTATAACCAACCGGGCCGCCTGCATCCGCATCCAGTGTGCGATAAAGCGTCCGGCGTTCCAATGGGTCTTTCCAGTTCAGCTTTGAAGGATCTATATTGACAGGCATCTTCCCTTCTGTCCATAAAAGATAGAAGGGGTCTTCATATACAGCGCTTGCATTTTCGGCCCCTACGCCGAGATGCCGGGACAGCGTTGCCATAAACCGCTCTGCATCGGCTGTGGTAAAGGTTCCGGATGTTTTTTCGTGTGCGATCAGCCGGCTGTTCTTCCACATCGGTACCTGGTCTTTACGCCAATACAAACCATATTGCCAACGCGGCAATGGCTCACCGGGATACCATTTGCCCTGACCGTAATGGATCATTCCTTCGGGACCGAATTGATCACGCAGCCGGAAGATGAGGTCATGGGCCAATACTCTTTTCTGCTTGCCATCGGCTTCCGTATTCCATTGGGCAGACTCCATATCGTCGATGGAAACAAAGGTAGGCTCCCCTCCCATCGTCAGCCGCACATCACCGGCCTGCAGGTCTTCATCCACTTTGTAGCCAGTGGCATCGATGACGGCCCATTGCTCTGCCGAATAGGGCTTCGTAACCCGGGGATCTTCATGTATGCGTGTCACCGTATTGGCAAAGAAAAACTCCGTTTCGCATTTGTCTGTGGCACCTACTACGGGGGCCGCGCTCACATAGTGGGGCGCGCAGGCCAACGGGATATGGCCTTCGCTGGCAAATAACCCGGAAGTGGGGTCCATGCCTACCCAGCCTGCACCGGGGATGTATACTTCCGTCCAGGCATGCAAGTCTGTAAAGTCGTTGGCCGGTCCCGATGGACCATCCAGTGAGGCTATATCAGCCGTCAACTGCACCAGGTATCCGGAAACAAACCGGGCCGCGAGGCCCAGGTGCCGCAGAATTTGTACCAGCAACCATCCCGAGTCGCGACAGGAACCTAATGCCTTGGACAAGGTTTCTTCACAGGTCTGTACGCCTGTTTCCAATCGCACCGTATACCCTATATCCTTGTTCAGTTTTTGATTGATGTATACCAGGAAGTCGATGATGCCTTTGGGAGCTGTGTCGATGCCCTGCAACCATTGCTTCAGCAAGGGGCCGCTTTCTGCTTTTTCGAGGTAAGGCGCTAATTCTCCCGCCAGGTGGGGTTGATAGCTAAAGGGGAAATGTTGCGCATACTCTTCGACAAAAAAATCAAAGGGATTGATGACCACCATATCGGCAATCACTTCTACCTGGATATCCAGTTCCTTTGTTTTTTCCGGGAACACTACCCTCGCCTGGAAGTTGCCAAACGGATCCTGTTGCCAGTTGATAAAATGTTCCTGTGGGGAAATTTTGAACGAATAAGCCTCGATGGGCGTTCGTGAATGTACTGCCGGCCTTAACCGGAAGACATGGGGTGACAGGGAAACAGCCCGGTCGTACTTGTAAGTGGTCCTGTGGTTAATTGCTACCCGTATCGGCATAATGCAGACTGATTTGGTTGGATAGCAAGCAATCTATTCGGAAGATAATAAAATATCAGGACATTACAGTCTACTAACGATTGCCGGTGTAAACTTCGAAGTTGTGTTTTCCTGGCTTTACGTTCTGCACCTGGTAATATCCTTCTGCAAAAGTAGCTTTCACCACCTTTCCGTTCATTTTTACTACCGCCTTATCGGCTGCGAAAGGCAGGTACACCCGGCCAATAGTGTTGCCCGGTAAACTCAGCTGCAGATTGAACCTCTCTTTTTTATTTTCAAAGCGTACTCCTATATCGCCCCGTATCGTTCGAAGACTTAACGCTACGTGCTCTACAGCCCCCGGCTGTGGTTTAATTTGTACTTCACCATAGCCTGGAGTCAATGGCTGCACGCCTGCAATATATCGCACCATGGCGTTGGCCGGTGCTGTTCCCCATGCGTGGTTCCAGTCCTGGTTGGGCTTGTATTCCTGCCCCCATGCTTCCATCGTCATGGTGGCGCCTTCGCGCAGCATGTTGAACCAGCTTCTTTTCTCCGTTGAGGTTATCAGCTTATGGGCATACTCCTGTTCATTAACCTTATACAGTCCATCCAGCAGGAACTGGGCGCCGTATACACTGCAGGCCATGCCGCGGGAATGGATAAAGCTGATCACCGGCGCTATTTTTTCTTTGGGTACCAATCCAAATGCCAATGCAAAGAAGTTGGCATGCAAGGAGCTGTGCTTTGTACCCTCGCCATCCAATACGATATTGGTTTGTCCATCGAAAAATGTACGCTGGAAGGATGCCTGCACTTTTTTTGCTTCACGTGTATAGTAATCAGCATCTGCTTTGTTGCCTACAGCTATCGACAGTTTAGCCATCGCTTCGAGTCCGGCATAATACCAGGCGTTGACGACGGCATTGTAGTCTGTAAACACAAAGCCATCCGTTTCGCCCATGACACCCGATTGTCCGCCTCCAATGCCTCCTGCCGGTGGCCAATCGACAATATCTTTTAAGCCCGTATTGGCATTAAAGGTTTTATAATAGATGGTGTTTAAAAACTCAGGTGTTTGCTTTCCGGTACGTGTGCTGATCAACCCATCTTCCCTGGCAAGGCTGGTTAGTAGTTTTGCTTTCAGATCGGGGTATAACTTTTTCACCTGCCGCAGGTCTCCGGAATGCAGGTAGTCGTTCCAGGCAATCAATACATTTTGCAACGACCATTCGGTGGGCCATGTGGGATGATAGATGAGGTAATCAAGCGTCCTCTTCGTCATGGTGAACTCTGCATCAGTTGCATAATGCGAAAGCTGGTTGATCAGCGCGTCGGCCTCATAGGGAATACGCTCCCGGTCGCCGTCGACATAATAGCCTGCGAAAGAAGTGGCCTTGATCGTGTATTGGCATAAGTCCCAGATCTTATTCAATCCTGTATCGGAACTGGTGAAAGTAGTGGCGTCATTCTCAAACACGCTGGTGACGAGGTAACGGGAAACACTATCAATTTTATATCTCCCGGCAGCATCGGCGATCTCTGCATATTGGAAAGGGAGCACCTCTCCTATCTCTGCAGGCATCAATATGGCATTGCTGCCAGTATTTCTTTTATCAGGTGGTATCAGTGGTTGATAGGTATGATGGCCCTTCGCCAGTGGCACTTTGATCATTCTATAGCGCACCGTGCCGGGAGGATTTCTATTGATATGTCCATCGGCTGCGAGTGCTTCACCAAGATGTATCACCAGCGTATCGTTTGCCTGCTGTGCGTTCACCGACAATTTCAACTGACTGAAACCATCTTTACCAAAGTCATATAGCTTGTTGCCGGCATCAAGCTGGCGGACCTGCTGTGGCAACTGCGGTGTTTTAACTAATACAAAGGAAGGCAGGCTAAAGTCTTCCAATGTTTTTCCCGTGCAAAATGACTGAACAGCAGAATAGCTGCTGGCTTTGCCATCGCTACCCCAGGTGCGCACTTTCCAATAATAGACTGTAGATGGCTGCAGGGCTACGCCTCTGTATAAAGCAGCAATACTGTTATTATCGTTCTTCCGGCCGGAGTTCCAGACATCTGCGGAATCTTTCATCAATAATTCCTTCCGGCTGGCCACCAATAGCTCAAAGGCTGTCTGATGGCCCTCCCCAACAACCCAGGAGAATGTCGGAAAGCGGCTGTTTACCCGGCAGAATTGCCATGTAGTATCAGCAGCCGCCGCCTGCTCTAATGACACAGGAGCCCTTTGGCCCTGATCGTATACCCATTCAGGATTTTGTAAGAGGTCGACTCTCAGTAAGGAGGGCGCTTTTTTACCCTGGGCGTAGGATAATGTAACAATGAGTGTAGAAAATAAAAGGACGGCTAAAACTTTCATTGGCATAGTAACTGGGCGATGGAACTGTTAAAAGCCTAAATATAGGTAATGTATAATCAACAGGCGTATGGGTCTATCCTGAAAGCAATTTCTACGTAACTTACCATTAAATATAAGGACATGAGCACTTCTGCCACACACGATCAGCGTATTGCCAAACTAACCTTCGCCGGCGTCTATCCACATTATGTTACTAAAGTGGAGACGAAAGGCAGGACCAAAGAAGAACTACACCAGGTTATAGAGTGGTTAACTGGTTTCAACAATAAAAAGCTACAGGAGCTGATAAAAGAGAAAGTGACGTTTGAAGAATTCTTCGAACGCGCCACACTCAATCCCAACGCACACCTCATCACAGGTATGATCTGCGGTTATCGCATAGAGGAAATAACGACTCCTTTGACAAAAAAAGCCAGGTACCTCGACAAACTGATAGATGAACTGGCAAAGGGTAAGAAGATGGAGAAGATACTGCGTGGTTCGTAACAGGCGACAAACATCACAGCAAATGATCTTACAAAGCTTTAAATGCAGTTAAAGTAATGCCAGCCGATTTTCGAATAACTATACACATGGTTTCGAGCCTTGATGGCTTCGTCGCCAAAAAAGACAACAGCGTTTCATGGTTTGAGGTATCGGACAACTACGAGAAAGGAGTTACAGGACAAAATCCGGAAGAGTTTCTTAAAACAATAGACTGCTACGTAATGGGCGCACGGACCTATGAGCACGCTTTGGAACTTTCAAAATCCTATGGTTGGGCATACGGAGACAAGCCGACGATTGTTGTAACTAACAGAAACTTACCTATAGAAAGACAGCATGTAACGTTGTATACGGGCGATCTGAACAAACTTGTAAACGAGCGGCTAAAGCCAAACTACAAGAGTGTTTGGGTCGTAGGCGGCCCTATGCTTGCTAAAGAGTTCATTCGTTTAAAATGGGCAGATGAAATAAGAATGTCGGTCTTACCTGTTATTTTGGGTGAGGGAATATTATTTTTTGACCATGCAGGACAAGAACAAGCATTGCATTTGAAAGACGTGACAGCCTATAAAAATGGGATGGTGGAATTATG
>JAGIBF010000133.1 GCA_017744515.1 Niastella sp. | reverse complement strand
AACATGTTTAATGGTTTTTATAGAAAACGAGTGAATTTTGTAATATTGAATAATACTTGTAAACTTGTTCCAGAAAATAGTTATTCCTCCTCCACATTCTGGTAAAAGTAAGCTCTCAGGTAGCAAATGTTTCATTAGTGTTGTATCGCAGGATACACTACTAAATATTTCCTGTTTTAGTTAACGAGCAATTCGTTCAACAGTTAAATGTTCGAATGAGTGTCTGCCTGTCCTTGCATTGTATTCCCTTTCATTTAGGTTAATCACCGCTATTGGTGGCTATGCTTGATTGTATTGCCCTGATAGTCATTGCCATAGTTACTGGCAATGGGTACGTTATTACTTTAAATCGCTTATTAAAACCTGCTGCAGATGCATCAAGAGGCTATTTGTTCAACTATGTTAACCGAACTGAAAGGCGAAAATCCCAAGGCTTTTGCGTTTTTCTTTGATCTCCATTACAATCCACTCTGCTACTTTGCCGAGCGCCTGGTAAAAGACCAACAAGTAGCGGAAGACATTGTGGAAGAGACCTTTATGAAACTATGGGATAAACGGTCCGACTTTGAAAGCGAACACGGAATCAAGGCATTCCTGTACATCACTACCCGTAATGCCTGCATCAACATCATCAAGCAATCGCAACGTGATACCGTATCACAGGCAGAGATGCTTTACCTCGCTGAGAAGAAAGAAGGGTTCATCCTCAACGAGATGATCAGGGCCGAAGTACTGCGGGTCATTAGCCAGGAACTGGACCGGCTACCCATGCAGTGCAAGACCATTCTGAAAATGAGTTATGTAAAGGGACTCAAGAACCACGAGATCGCAGACAAGCTGGAGATATCCGTTCATACGGTCCGGAATCAAAAAGCAAGGGGCTTACAATTGTTGCGAACAAAGTTTGAAGGACGGCACCTGCTGGGATAAATCCCTGTTGGCTTTCGTATACGTATAACTACTTTTTTGTGAAGTAATGCCTACGTTAGGGTTGAACAGCTCCTTAATGCAAGGAATGATTGCTGTCATGATTCATTTGCCGTGTTTAAATAACATATAGTAAAAAATATATTTCAAATCCTTTTAGTACAAAGGACCTGAAAATTTGTTTTATAATAGGATACAACGCTTCTACACTCCGCATAGACATGGTAGTGAAAATGATACTGATGCGGAAAAATAGTGGCTGGAGAAGTTCTTAAAATTATTACGAGACAAGCAAACGATATTCATGTAACCTGCTTATGTAAGACTCGCAAAGCCTTATAACAGCAGTTAGTTTTGATCTCATGTGACTGTTTGGTTGGGTCACAACAAGGGAGTGTTTCTACTCTCCCTTTATTTTTTCTTTCAACCAGCCGGTAGTTAACCGGTACTACTTAATAGCTTTCTAAAAAATTATCCCTGGAATAAATCAGCAGGACATTTTACAAAACAGGTGAATCATATTCACCTTGTTTCCTCATGTGCATCAGCCCTCTTCAGGGTACAGAAGAGGCGCGGGAATCCCCACAGCCGGGTATTCTTACCTGGCTTTTTATTTACCTGCTACAAAATCCCACCACCAGTTGAATCACCTGGAACCATAGTTTCCATGCTTTCCCAACGGATAAACCGGTAAAACCAACAATCACCAGGCTTTATTATAATCCGGGCGCCGGTTATGCAATGCCTCGTAACCACCCATTTATTTTCCACTGCCAGGAGCGACAAAGCAGGGGAAAACGCACTACCATTCGATGGTAAACCTTGCAAGTTATGCTGACCCTCTAACCTAAACATAACCAAGGCCTCTTTAACATAGAATGGATTTAACCACATAACCGGTCACCCGGACTGTAAGAAAGAGTTACTATCATACAACCGTTTTTCAAGGCAGGCCTCGCAGGAAGGCGATTATCCCTGAAACCTGCCGGTCAACATACTATTCTTTCCCACCTAAATATCCAACCGATTTCTGTCTTCTTGTTTATGTTTGACCGACAAAAATTTCCATAAATGACTTCTATGTCATTTTTTTTTGCAAAGATGTTAAGGGGAAACCATTAGAGATATCGTAATGCTAAAAGTATGGTTTGTAATTACAGGTTTGCTTATACGTTATCAACCAACTATATAAGAAGTTAAACACAGAATCGCCGAAACCCTTTGCGGCAAAAGACGATAGCAGCGTCCCCAAATTTTAATATTTATTTTTAGATTCCCCTTTAGTACGAAACACACTTGTAGTTGTTATAATAATGTACACACGACTGATAGCAACAGAAGCATCCTTAGCAACTATAGCGCTTCTTCTCTCCTCAATCCTGGTTAAACCAGCAACCAATGGTTTGGTTAGCACTGCCTACCATCCATAGATAATAACTATACATCCCATGAAAGAAGAGCAAATTGTTAAAGCATCATTAATGGCGGGGTTAATCACCCGAACAATACACACCCAACCCAGCCTCTGGGAATCGGAAACGATTGTGGCTTGGGCAGAGGAACATCCAGACAACCAATTACTACTGGAAGAACTAACCGATCCGGATAGCCTGAACCAGTTATTGCATGATTTCTATAAATACAAACCGGTGATGCGGCTGAAAAAGATCAATCAGCGGATATTCGGTAATACGAAAGACCTCACCAATTGCTGAGTAATTACACTACCTCATTCCACTGCCCTGTACTTCGCTGGGCAATTGATCGAATTTGTTTTTAAATGCCACAGTAAAACTGGATATGTTCTTATACCCAACGCTGATAGCCACAGCATGAACCGTCATATCCGTTTCCAACAAAAGCCTGCGGGCTTTCTCCATACGCGCTTCGACCAGAAACTCAAAAATGGTAATGCCGTATAATTGTTTAAACCCTTTCTTCAGTTTGATCTCATTCATCCCAATTGCATGCGCCAGGTCGGCTACAGAGCCGGGATGCTCAATGTGGTGCAGCAGGTAATCCCATGCTTCCCGCAACTTGGCCAGCTCATATGGTTGCAGTTTAACCTCATTGGTTGGCACTCGTACAAGCGAAAGGCGGGTAAGGAACTGCATCATCAATCTCGATAATAATGTTTGCAAATACATCACCTTCACCTCCTCCTTATAACTGCAATAATGCATATCATGCAGCAGGCCCATCATATCGGGTGTAACATGTGCATGGACCGGACTCAGCTGACAGGGTATCCCTTTTCCTGCCTTCACGAGGAATTCTGCCAACAGGGGAAAATAAGGGGTTAATGGCTCCAGGGAACCGCGGGAGAGGTGGACTTCATATACAATATATTTTTTGCCTTTATCGAACCAGGTTTGCGTGTTCACAACAGGAGCATAAAATATATTGAACTGGCCTTCTGCGAGCTTTACCTTACTCATGCCTTGTTGCTGGAAGCGAAGAGGCCGGTTGACAGCCACACACAACTGGAACAAAGGAGCATCGGCAACGGTACTTAAAGTAGTACTTTGCTTGATGAAATAGCATTTATGCCAAAGATTGAAATCAGGGGTGGATTGTTCACAAAAAAGTATTGTCCCAAAGTCGCCAGTGGCAAATAGATTCCTGGTACCAGGTATACAAAAACGAGCAAGGGACGGTGGTATAACCGGAGAATAAGCTATTCGCCCATTCTCCTGCGTTAAAAGAGTAAAATCCATATTCATGCTTTATCCTTCATCAACAATATCCAGAGCAAACTCCTGAAATATAGCTGTTATGTACAACCTACAATTAAGAGTGTAAGTACTTACTACTAAAGGCGGGTACATGCTTTGATGTACATCATTGATTTTTTGATCTAAAACAATATAATTAGCTTGTAGTCTATGGCTTCAGGAAGATCCAGCCCTTCATTTTCTTACACCAGCCACAATACGGCAAAGCTGATCCGTGGCGGGGAAGCCTACTTTTCCCTGCTGGTGCAGCTTATCCAACAGGCGCAGCAATCCATCCACCTGCAGACCTACATTTATGATGAAGATGAAACCGGACTTGCGGTAGCAGAAGCGCTGATAGCGGCAGCACAACGCGGTGTAGCGGTATACCTCGTAGCGGATGGCTATGCCTCACAAAACCTGTCGGACACATTCATCAAACGGCTGGAAGAAGGGGGCGTGAATTTCCGCTTCTTCCAACCCATCCTCAAAAGTGACAACTTTTACTTTGGCCGCCGTTTGCACCATAAGATATTGGTAACAGATGCCCGGCATGGCCTTGTAGGTGGGATCAATGTCAGCAACAAATACAACGATGGCTTTGGAACACAGCCATGGCTCGACTGGGCCCTGTATGCCGAAGGGGAAATAGCGCCGGAACTGGTGCGTGTGTGCCTCGAATTGTGGACAAGGGTAAAAAGAGAGAGAAAGAAGTTGTTATGGCAGGCTCAGCCGCCCGTTGGACTTCCCAAACAGGAATGCCCCATCAGGCTGCGCAGAAATGATTGGGTGCAGAAACGAAGTCAGATTACCAACAGCTATCTCGAAATGTTCAAAAGCGCCCGGTCACATATTTATATCATGTCCAGCTATTTCCTGCCCGGCATGTTATTGAGGAAAAAGATGGCGCGGGCGTCGAGAAGGGGCGTTAAGATAAAACTGGTGCTGGCAGGCGTATCAGACGTCATGCTGGCCAAACATGCCGAGCGCTATATTTACCGCTGGATATTCAAAAACAACATCGAGGTATACGAGTACAACCAATCTGTATTGCATGCCAAAATTGCCACTTACGATGGCAAATGGTCTACCATCGGCTCCTACAATGTAAATAACATCAGCGCCTTTGCCAGTATAGAGCTCAACCTCGATGTCAACGAAGCCGGTTTTGCCCAATCGATGCAGGAACACATGGAAGAGATCATTCGTGATCATTGCGAACAGATCACGGAAGAAGATTATCGTACGCGCTATAATTTCTTCAAGCGGCTGTACCAGCAAAGCTGTTACCAGGTGGTGCGGGTGCTTTTCTTTTTATTTACTTTCTACTTCAGACAACGATCATTTAAATCCACGCATACGCCGAAGTAAGTACCCGATCGCTTTTTTGTCCCAGTTGGTAAACCGGCCACGCTGTATCACCAGCGAGTTCTCATCCGGCTTTTGCAGATAATAGTGGAATACAAAATGCGCTTTGGGGTCTTGCCATCCAAGCATCTGCCCAAAGCGGAGATCATTAAACACCAACGTACTGTCATATTTATCGATCGTATAATAGCCTTGTGAAAACCTGATGAGCTGGTGAACGTCTTCTTTATTTTCAATAGGCTCCAGGTAATCCTCCCGGCGCAAAACATAATGAAGGTTGGCAGTATCTGTATCAAACACAGAACGATGACCAATGTAATACCCCTTATCATCTTCCAGCACCACAAACCACAGCAGGTTGTTGAGTGGAGTAGGCGTGCTAAAGTACCGCTTGTAATTAACACCTTCCTGCCGGGCCATTTCTTTCACCGCCCGGTCGACACTTGTCTTATTAATGATACTAACAACGATGTAAGCGGTGCATAAAACAAAAGAACTGATCGCCCATTTTCTGCGGGCTTTGTATGTGGTACGAGCAAACAACAATACCATAAAAGCAATGAAAGGCCAGACAGAGAACAATGGATCGGCCACAAACAGCAAGTGAAAAGAAGCACGATAATGAGAGAAAGGTTCAAACCAGCCGGTCCCATATGCGTTACAGGCATCCAACAGCACATGCACCAGCATTTCCAGCGCAAACAACCCTGTAAACCCTCTCCAGCTGTAATAATGAGGACGATGCCAGCGATCGGCAGCCAATGCCAGCAGCGGCGCCACCAGTGCAATAAATAAGAACGAATGGGTAAAACCGCGATGTGCCAACAGGTCATTGACAGGGTTCATCCAGAACGAGGCCACGAAATCGATATCCGGCAAACTTTGGGTAAGTATTCCCCAGAACATGGCTTTTTTACCCAACTGCTTACCAGCCACCACTTCACCTATACAGGCGCCCAATACGATATGTGTAAGCGAATCCATAGCGGCAAGTTAACAATAGCAAACCACTTACCAGACCTAACAGATTAATTGCATTTTTATTGTCACCCTGAGCTTGTCGAAGGGCTTGTCGAAGGGCGGTAAAACGGTTTCGACAGGCTCAACCTGACATTAAGTTCATATCTTGCCAAAAATTACAGTATGGCACAACCCATCAGAGTAGGATTAGCAGGCTTTGGTATTTCAGCAACCGTATTCCACGCACCATTCTTTGTAACCATGCCGGAATATGAACTGGTGGCCGTACTGGAAAGAACAAAAAACGAATCCCAAAAAAAATACCCCTTTGTAAAGGTGGTCAGGAGCATCGAAGAGCTGGTAGCTGATCCATCTATCGACCTGATCGTTATCACTTCGCCCAACGAAACACATTTCCCTTATGCCAAGGCAGCTTTGCAGGCAGGTAAACATGTGGTGGTGGAAAAACCATTCACCAACACCTCAGCAGAAGCACTGGAATTGGTGAACCTCGCAGCTGCCAGCGGCAAAATACTGAGTGTGTACCAAAACCGTCGCTACGTAAGCGACTTCTTTACCATCAGGGATATTCTCGATAAAAAACTATTGGGCGAAGTACATGAATTTGAAGGGCACTATGATCGCTACCGTGCAGAAGCAAGGCCCCGGGCCTGGCGTGAGGCTGTAAAACCTGGCAGTGGCATCCTTTACGATCTGGGCGCTCACCTGCTGGACCAGGTATTGTATTTATTCGGATTACCGCAAAGCATTACAGCCGACATCAGGCAACAACGTCCGCATGCCAAAGTGGATGACTACTTCGATCTTCGCCTCAATTATGGATTTACCAAAGTGATATTGCATGCCGGCATGCTGGTACGTGAACCTGGGCCAAGGTATATGATACACGGAACTGTTGGTTCTTTTATCAAGTTTGGAGAAGACCCACAGGAAGCCCTGTTGCGGGCAGGTGTTTTGCCCGGCGGAGCAGATTGGGGCAAAGAACCGGAATCTATTCATGGCTTGCTGCATACAGAGATCAACGGCGAACTGGTGAAAAAGACCGTTCCATCCCATGCCGGAGATTATGGCCAGTACTACAGGAACCTTCAAAATACCATTGTAAACAAAGCCCCCTTAAAAGAAAAACCTGAACACGGCTACAATACAGTGCGGATGATTGAGCTGGCCTTTGAAAGCCACAACCGCCAGTGTACCGTTCCCTGTTCAGGCTTACTGGATGTGCAATATCAATAGATATTCATGTCACCCTGAGCTTGTCGAAGGGGACTTCGACGAGCTCAATCCGACCTTTAGATTTTACTTACAAGGCTCTTTGGAAACATCCTGCAGATCATATTTCACAGTAGGAGGTGCATCAAACATCATGCAGCTTACGCAGTCTGACGACTGCACAGGATGCGTAGTAAAATAAATGGTATCGCCGGCTTTGATATCGGCAGGCAGTTTACATTTATTGGCCACGTCAAAAACGTTGTCGTACAACGTCGTGGTATCAGACAGGTTTTTCCAGCCATCTTCACCCAACGTATCCCTGTTGAGCGCTTGTACTACATAACTGGCGCAGCTGATGCGGAGTACTTTTCCCTGTACACAATCTTTTGATGGCTGATTTTTATTTACACCACACTGAAAAGAGATCAGAGCGATGCCAGCGAGAGCAATAATGGTTTGCTTCATAGCAGTTTTAATTTGGTTCTTGACAGTATATGATACAAAAACGTTGCCTTTATAAGCCGGCCACCATCAGGCTACACCCTCGTATGTCGCTGTTGTCCATACGGCCCTGCACTTCAAAACTGCCATTCTCATATACACGCCCCACATCTTCCGTAGCAATGAAAGAGCAGGAATAAATATTGGCGAGGTCAATCACATTCAGCACGCCAGTGCCGGCAGCATGCACGGCAAAAGGATCATCTTCCTCACGCACCAACACTTTCATCCAGGGCGGGCAATGCAATATTCCTTCTCCGGCCGCGTAAGCCTGCGACAACAGCTCCGTCATACCATACTCGGCGTGAATGGCAGGCAAACCGAATGCCGCCTTTAAAATATCATGCACCTGCTGCCGTGTTATTTCTTCCCGTCGTCCTTTCATCCCCCCCGTCTCCATAATAATGGTATGCTTCAAAGGCAGGGGAAACTTTTCGGCAAAGTCCAGCAAAGCAAAAGTTACGCCGATCAGAATGGTCTTTTGCCCCTGAGCTTCCAGCTGCTGCAACACGCCATGCAGCTTTTCATGCTCATACAGGTAAAAACCGCTGGCCGGGTGTCCGCTTTGCCTGATCAGCTCGTCCACCATCACCACCAGCGATGAATGGCGGCGCTCCAGGTAGTTGGGCAACAAACCTATCACACACCAACCGGCCGTTGGACCATAAAACTGCCCGAAAGCGGTCAGAAAGCTACGTTTGTACAGCCCGGCGTCCTTTACATAATGCCGGCTGTTGATGGTTTGGGTAGTACCACTGCTCTCAAACACCACTTCTGCCTCAAAAGAGGTCGTCTTAATCGTGTGCGACTTAAAACATTGAATGGGTAAAAAGGGAATGCCGGCCAGGGATCGTACATCCTGCCCAACTATTGGCAGGCTGTTTACGTATTGATTATAAACGGGGTTATGTTTATATTGAAAGTGAAACAGGTCTACAGCCAGTTCTTCAAAATGAGCCTCGTCCGTTGAAAAAACTTTATCTTCATGTTCACAATTCATATCGTATTGCTAAACCGCAAGCGGTTAAATTTGTACACAATTATGAAAAATATGCGTTATATAACCATCTGTGCCGGTATATTGTTGATGTTGGCATGTGGCAAAGATAAGCCGGAGACCAAACCCACTATAAAAATTAAATCCATCAGCAGCAACATCGTACCTGTCAACAGTGGTTTGTTTATTACCCTCGAATTTGCCGATAAAGAAGGAGATGTGAACGATTCGCTTTTCCTGAAAAAAATACGCCTCAATACCATACCACCGGTTAGTGGCATTACCATACGCGATAGCTTTTTCCTCATGATACCCGACTTTCCGGCCAAGCCCAACGGAGATATTGAGTTGAGATTGCAATACCAGGACATCATCTCTGCATCCAATCCACCTACAGATCCAACAGACCCTACCAAAAAGGTATCTGATACCATTATCATGAAATTTGCCCTGCAAGACAGAGCCGGTCACACCAGCGATACCATATCGACAGAAAAGATCGTGATAATGCGTAATTAAATACTGTAAAACCAAGGCTTGATGCTGAATACCAACCGGCTGCTTGTTGTTTCGGTATTATACCTGCTTTCATTTATATTTTGTTATCCCTTATACCAATACCTGTTCGATGCTGACGGCATTGGTTACATGATGGTGGCCAAAAGACTGGCGCGGGCCGATTATACAAGAGCCATCAATGGTTGCTGGAGCCCATTACATTCCTGGTTGATCGCCCCGTTTCTTAGATGGGGCGTTGATGTTTTCACAGCCTTCAAAGTCTCCAACGGCATTATTGGGTTAGGTATCCTGGCATGCGTAAACAGGTTACTGAATAAAGTTCAGATCCAGGAAAACCTGAAAACAATAGCCCTATTGACCTGCATTCCCATCCTTATAAGCTATGTTTTCCATGACCTTGCTTCAGATATATTGTTTTGCCTGCTGATACTGGTGTACATAAACATAGTAGCAACCGAAGGCTTTTTCCAGTCACGGAATAAAAACATTGCCTGCGGCATTATTGGTTGCCTTTGCTATTTTGCCAAAACCTATGGATTTATATTCTTCCCGGTAAGTTTTCTGGCGGTTCAATACATCTTTTACAAAGCCTCCGGCCTGTCCAACAAAAAAGCATTATTCACACGAAACCTGCTTTGGGCCATCCCTGTTTTCCTGCTCCTGGCAAGCCCCTGGATCTATCTTTTATCCAACAAATATGGTTTTTTGACCTTCGGCTATTCCGGCCAGTTGAACCTGAAATGGGAGCTGCTCGACAGAATTGAATATGAAGGCTCCCTGTTAAAAGCGCCCCCCTATCCCGATTCACCCGCCAACTGGGAAGATCCATTACACTATCCCTACAGATATGCAAAGGCAAGCTTTTTCACACTGATCATCCGGGAAATAAGGCTCATACTCACCAATTTTATGACGGCCATAGAGTTGCTGACCACTTTTTCTTTTTTCAGTATGGCTATCATTACGGCCTTATCAGTATACCTGCTCAAAAAAAGAGACACCCTGTACACCTTATTTTTACTGTTCATGATCCTGCTGCCGGCTGGCTATCTGTTCATCAGCATTCAAACAAGGTATATTTACCCCGTTACTTTCCTGCTGCTGATCAGCGGCATATTCCTGCTACAAAAAGCAATAGAATTAATAAAGCCCGGCAAACTCAAAGCCCTTTATTGGGGCATCTTTTTTGCCAGCTTCCTCATATACCCCATTAATTGGCTGAAAGATGTTGCGGGACGTGACAAAGAAGTCTTTATGCTGGCAAAAGATTGGAAGACAAAAGGCATTCTGGGCAAATACGCCACCACTGCCAATGGTAACCACACATTGTTGGAGCGGGCAGCCTACATCAATGATTCTCAACTATATATGCCAACAAAAGAGGCAAATGACTACCATGAACTGCACAACGCACTGAAAGAACATTCGATCGACTATTTCTTCTTTTTTTACCGTTACCGCACAGACCTGGATGCCTTTATGCAAACCTCCCTGTACAAATCTGCCACCATCGCATCCGATACTAAAGGGATGGTGATATTAAAGATGCGGTGAGGCAGAACATAAATTATGTAATTTTAAAGCTTGATCTATAAAATAACCTATTAGCAATTACTATGGCAAAAGCAACAAAGGAAAAATCACTGATCACCAATAAGGCATTTGAGTTCCTGAAACAATACATCAACAATGCCTCACCGGTAGGATTTGAAAGCAGCGGACAGAAGTTATGGCTCGATTACCTGAAAGGATATGTTGACACCACCTTCGTTGACCCTTATGGAACAGCCGTAGGCATCATCAACCCCAAAGCACCCTTTAAAGTAGTCATAGAAGCACATGCCGATGAAATAAGCTGGTTTGTCAATTATATCACAGCAGAAGGTCTGCTGTACCTGAAGCGCAACGGCGGAGTAGACCACCAGATCGCACCCGGCCAAAGAGTATTTATCCATGGCAAAAAAGGACCGGTAAAAGCTGTATTTGGCTGGCCGGCCATTCATACCCGCCTGGGCAATCCCGACGTAAAAGATCCACAACCCAAAGTAGATAACCTCTTCCTCGATACCGGCGCCCGCAATCGCAAAGAAGTAGAAGACCTCGGTATACACATTGGAGCAGTCGTTACCTACCAGGATGGATTTGATGAACTGGCCAACGACTACTACATAGGCCGTGCGTTCGACAACCGCATCGGTGGGTTTATGATTGCCGAAGTAGCCCGCTTGCTGAAAGAAAACAAGAAAACCCTGCCCTACGGATTGTATGTAGTAAATGCCGTACAGGAAGAAATAGGTCTGCGTGGCGCAGAAATGATCGCCCGGCGCATCAAGCCCAACATAGCCATCATTACCGATGTCACCCACGATACCTATACCCCTATGGTCAATAAGATGATCGAGGGCGACGTAGCTTGTGGCAAAGGCCCATCCCTCGCTTATGGACCAGCAGTACACAACAAGTTGCTGAACCTCGTACAAGATGTGGCTGAGAAAAAGAATATCCCCGTACAACTGAGGACCGTATCACGCAGCACCGGTACCGACACCGATTCATTCGCGTATGCCAATGACGGCTGCCCTTCCGTACTAATTTCTATTCCACTTCGTTATATGCACACCACAGTGGAAATGCTGCATAAAAGCGATATAGAACAGACAATACAGTTAATGTACGAGACCTTATTGGCATTATCGCCTAAAACAAACCTTAGCTATCTATGATCTGTTCATCCATATTCCTATACGTTGACCCAGGTAGCGGCAGCTACCTGGTGCAGGCAATTATAGCGGCAGTTGTGGGAGCCTTGTTCTACTTTAAAAACATCTGGTGGAGAGTCAAGGCCTTTTTCTTCAAACCTAAAAAAGACGACACTGCCGGGAACGATACCGTAAATGATTAACTATAGCACCCATCCAGCATCCTTTAAAGATCCGTCTGGCTTCATATTCATGGCCGGCGAAACCATCTACAGACAAGTAAATCAACCTTACGCAACAGCCT
>JAGIBF010000132.1 GCA_017744515.1 Niastella sp. | reverse complement strand
GACAGGGGATATACAGCCCTCGAAACAGGTTTATCCCTGTTGCCACCAACATTGGCAGGCGTAGTCATGATGCCGATCATTGGCCGCATGATGAGTAAAGGCGTGTCCCCCATACCATTTATCATTGTAGGTTTTATCCTGTTTGCCATCTATTGTTGGACGAGTGCCGGCGTCAGCCCCGACGTAGGGCGCTGGGCCTTCTTCCTGCCATTGCTAATCCGGGCCTTTGGTATTTCCATGTCCCAGTTGCCACTCATTAACCAGGCAGTAGCTGGTTTGCCACCCAAAGATTATGCAGCAGGAATCTCTCTCAACAACATGATACGCCAGATCGGAGGAGCTTTCGGTATTGCCCTGGCCAACAACTTTATCAGCCAGCGATATGCACAGCACCGAAACGATATGGTAGCTAACACCTACGATGGCGCACCGGCCTTTACAGAAAGAGTAACCGCTATCACCAACAACATGATCGCGCAAACTGGTGACGCCGCCACCGCTACAGCAAAAGCACATAAAATAATCGACCTCGCGGTAGACAAACAGGCTTATTACCTCGCCTACCTCGACACCTTCAGGCTGATTGGAATATTCTTTCTGTTGGTTCTGCCGCTGGTAGTATTCCTGCGGGTAAAAAAGAAACCGGCTCAGCAAGATGCCCAGGCAGTCAAAGAAGCAATGGAAGCAGCCCATTAACCCGAATAGACAGAAACAACCATGAAGAAGAGTATAAACATAGAAAGAAGTATGAAACGAATAATAGGTGGGGCCTTATTGGTGCTGCTTATGCAAACAGCAACAGCACAGGAAACGCCCATAAAAGACGAACAGTTAAAAACATTGATACAGGCTGCGGTGACCAACTATCCCCGCATTAAAGAACTGGAAGAGCAGCTCAAAGCCGATGATGTAAAGAAAGAGATCATCAAAGCAGGCTATTTACCCAATGCAAGCGCAGACATTAACTACACGTTCATAGCACCGTCTCCCAAGGTAGAGTTTGAGACACCGGCTGGAAAAACTTCCCTGGCCTTTCAGCCCTACAATAATTACAATGCTGCCGTAAGCGTCAGACAGCTGATCTATGACTTTGGAAAAATAAAACTCCAGTTAGACAGGAATGAAGCAGAGCGGGCATTGAACCTCGAAACAGTTGACAACACTAAAAACGCTATAGCCTATCAGGTAGCACAGATCTATTACAACATACAGTTCCTGCAAAAAAGTATACAGGTACAGCAAGACCAGATCAGCTCCCTGAAAGAAAATGAGCGCCTGATACAAGCCAAGATCAAAAATGGTGATGCGCTGGAATACGATCTGCTCACTACGCAGGTACGTACAGCCAACGCAACCAACCGCCTGAATGATCTGCAGACCCAATTGGAAAAACAATACGTACTGATGCAATGGCTTTCCGGAGTCGATGCCAAAGGCAAGATTGCTTCCATTGGCGATGATCCTTATCGGGCAGATGCATTAAATCTTGTATTGGAAGTTGGTGATTGGAAGACAGGTAACTCAGATGCCAAACTCATCCAAAAACAAATAGACGTATACGAATTCGATAAGAAAGAAGCCTCTATAAGTTCAAGGCCCAACCTTATGGGATCTGCCAGCGGTGGTGTTCGAAACGGCATACAACCAGATATTGATCAGTTCAGGTTGAATGGCACAGTAGGAGTAGGCCTCTCTATCCCTATCTTCTCCTCAGACCGCCCCAAGCTACGCCAAAAACTCAGCCAGGTACAGATAGAGACAGCTAAAAAGTCCATGCAAACCCTCGAATCGAACATACAAAAAGACCTGGCAACTGTGCAACAGGATTACAAAGGATTACAGGAAAAGCTTGGAAACACAAATGTGTTGGTAACACAGGCAGAAAGAGCCTATAAATTGGCGCAGGTACGCTTTAAAGAAGGCCTTATCACAAACGTAGAGCTGCTGGATGCCCAAACCAATGTGGAAAATGCCAAACTACAACTGGTACAACTCCAATATCAGTCACAACTCGATAAGCTGGAAAGCCACAAAGTAGTAGGCTCGAAGATATTTCAATGATCGTTGATGAAGTTGGTCCTTACTGAGAGGGGACCATGTTTTAAAGGTGACGGCTACGCTTCTGCGTGGCCGTTTTTATTTCCCTATCTGTATAATGATGATGTAGGAATTCTTACACAAGGAAAACAATTATTAATTTTTTTGCATACAATTTAATATTATGAAAACCATTTACATGAAAAATACGTTCTTTATATAGGTCTGTTTTCTTTTGCAGATCATGGTTTTGAGTGAGGACGGCCGCATTCACCTGAGTGTGGCCGTTTTTTATTGGCCTGATACAGGCATGAACCAGGATTGGATTAAAATAAAACAGTCCTGAAGCAACTTCAGGACTGTTCAAAAACTTTTGTACGAAACCTTACCAACAAAACTGGGTCATCAATAGGTACAAATTTTACTTCTTTCGTAGGATCTTGGATAACTTGGATTTCCTGGATTTTGGACTTTAAGAACATTCATCAACTGATACAGAACTGTGTGGCTGTTCTTCGGATTTTGGATTTCGGATGTCCTTCCCGGAGGTCAAACATTGGTTCTTTTCAAAGGATTTGGTATCGGATATTGGATTCGGTTTTTTTGGATATTGGCGTCCTTGTATCAAGCGATCAACAATACAAACATAGAACTCAACCCCTTAATTTGCAATAGGATAATTGCTGCGTTGTAAAATTTCGTTAAATACCGAAGCTATCGTAAAATTACTGTGAGCTATTTTAGTACAACCACTCTACATTTTTAAAGCTATAATAAACCCGTTATATTTATAGTTGTAATAAAAAGACGTACATCTAAAAATCGCTTGTTATATGTTGTTTGAAAATAAAACGGTATTAATTACCGGAGGCAGTCGGGGCATAGGAAAAGCTATAGCATTGAGGCTTGCGCGCGAAGGAGCCAATACAGTGATCGTTGGAAAGACAGTCGAACCCAATCCTAAGCTGGAGGGTACCATCTATACAGCCGCCGAAGAGATTGCAAAAGCAGGGCCAGGCAAGGTACTTCCTCTACAGGGAGACATCCGTTTCGAGGAGAGTATCCAGCACATCGTGAAGAGCACAGTAGACGCTTTTGGAGGTATCGATATCCTGATCAATAATGCGAGCGCCATCAACCTGTCGCCTACAGAACATACAGAACCCAAACGCTGGGATTTGATGCATGGCATCAATGTAAGAGGCACCTTCTTTATGAGTCAGGCTGCTATCCCCTACCTCAAAAAAGCACATAACCCACACATTTTGAACCTCTCCCCACCCCTCAATATGGATCCCGCCTGGTTTGCCAAACACCTCGCCTATACCATGAGTAAATATGGGATGAGTATGGTAGTATTGGGGCTGGCAGAAGAAATGCGCACCCACCGCATTGGCGTAAATGCACTATGGCCTAAAACGACTATTGCTACTGCCGCGGTTAAAAACCTGCTGGGAGGCGATTTCCTGATGCAGCGTAGCCGCACTGCGGACATCGTAGCAGACGCCGCCTTCCATATCCTGCAGCGGCCATCATATGAATGTACCGGTAACTTCTTTATCGACGAAGAAATACTGAAAGAACAGGGCGTTACAGACTTCACACACTACGCTGTAAACCCTGATCAGAAATTGATGATGGACTTGTTTATTTAGCCATTATAGACTTCCGGACGCATTTGCGGAAACAGCAGCACATCCTGGATGCTGGGCTGATTGGTCATGAGCATGCACAAACGGTCGATACCAATACCGATACCGGCCGTTGGAGGCATACCATATTCCAGTGCACGCAGGAAGTCATAATCGATATACATAGCCTCATCGTCACCACGCTCCATCAGTTTCACCTGCTCCTCAAAACGGATGCGTTGATCGATGGGATCGTTCAATTCACTATAAGCATTGGCGATTTCCTTACCATTCACCATCAGCTCAAAACGCTCTACCAGACCTGGCTTGCTGCGATGCTTTTTAGTAAGCGGACTCATCTCAACCGGATAATCGATAATGAACGTAGGCTGAATATAATTGCCTTCGCACTTCTCACCGAATATAGCGTCAATGAGCTTACCCTTACCCATGCTGGCTTCCGGATAAATGCCCAGCGATTTACAAGCTTCACGCAATGCCGACTCATCCATCTCGCTTACATCTACACCTGTATGCTCCTTGATAGAATCGTAAATGCTTACACGCTTAAAGGGAGCTTTGAAGTCTATAGATTTATCGCCCACCTGCACAACAGTAGTACCGTGCAGCGCGATAGCAATCTTTTCCATTAACTGCTCAGTGATCTCCATCATCCAGAAATAGTCCTTGTAGGCAGTATACCATTCCAACACAGTAAATTCCGGGTTATGTGTACGGTCCATGCCTTCATTACGGAAGTTGCGGCTGAACTCATATACCCAGTCAAATCCACCCACGATCAGGCGCTTGAGATATAACTCATTGGCAATACGCAGGTAAAAAGGCACGTCCAGTGCATTGTGGTGCGTAATGAACGGACGGGCAATGGCCCCTCCGGGAATAGACTGCAACACTGGAGTATCTACTTCCAAAGCCCCTTGCTCATTCAGGAACTCACGGATAGTATTGATCAGTTTGGTACGCTTCAGGAAAGTGTCCCGCACCTCCGGATTCACGATCAGGTCCGCATAACGCTGCCTGTACCGGAACTCGGGATCGGTAACAGCATCGAAAGTTTCACCCTCTTTGGTTTCTTTCACAATGGGCAGAGGCTTCAGCGACTTGGTAAGTATCGAAAGCTCCAGTACGTGAATAGAGGTTTCACCGGTTTTAGTGGTGAATACATAGCCCTTCACGCCGATAATATCACCAATATCAGCCAGGTGCTTCCACACTTTATCATACAATGATTTATCTTCTCCGGGAGCAATCTCATCACGTTTTATATACAACTGGATTCGGCCAGTACTGTCCTGCAGCACGGCGAAATTGGCTTTACCCATATCCCGTACGCTCATAATACGGCCGGCAAGACATACATTGGCAAAATCAGCCTTATTCTCTTCGCCTTTATAAAGTGCTTTTATATTCGCAGCCGTATTGTTAACGGGATACAAGGGAGCCGGGTAAGGATCGATACCCAGTTGCTCTAATTCCTTCAGTTTCTCTCTCCGGATAATTTCCTGTTCTGATAAATGCATGTAATAAAATTGAAATTTTACCTACCAATGCGGGAAGCCCGCCGGTAAAGCGGCTGCAAAAATAAGTAATTCAAGGAAGTTGCCGGTATTATTACCAGGCCTTTGCCCGCCACTTTCAGGCCGCCATCAACAATAAACATTAAGCACTACTTTTAGCACATGGAATTGCTGAACGACCAGGTACATATTGAAAACCTTCCCCGGGTGGAAAATGCTTCCCTCACCCCCATTGAACCTGCCTACCTCAACGTATTGCGTTGGGAATGGCGCATCCTGTGCGCTATCCTGGCGATAGTAGTGGCTGCGCTACTATATTTCGTCAAGCCATTGCAGCAGGTATTGGGAGCCAGCCTGCTGATAGGAGGCTGGTTACTGGTTGCCGCAGCCTGGTACTGGCTACAGGAAAAATCATTCGCCACCAAAGCCTATGCTATCCGGGAAAAAGATGTGATTTACCGCAGCGGGTGGATCATTCAGAGCACCCATACCTGTCCTTTCAACCGCATTCAGCACAGTGCCGTCACCATCGGTCCTTTGGAAAAGAGGTACGGCCTGGCCAGCCTTGTATTATATACTGCCGGCTCCAGCGAAGCCGACCTTCGCATACGGGGTCTACAGGAAACTGCAGCCTGGACCTTAAAAGAGTGGATCAACAAAAAGATAGCCGATGAACATGAACCCGTTACCGGAGAATAGCTGGAGCACCCCTCAACGCCAGGCTAAAGCAGGCTTACTGATCATCCTCTTCAAAGCCGCAGTGACCATTATCAAAACGGTATGGCCCCTGTTGGTGCTGCTGTTGGTGAAAGAGAACAAGAAGGGCATGGACCACTATGAGATTGCAGTAATTGCCCTGCCGGCAATCATCTTGGTAAGCTCATTGGTAAACTACTATTACTTCCGCTTCTTTATAGCCAATGAAGAGCTAATCATCCGGAAAGGGTTTATCAGTAAGAAAACAATTACCATCCCACTCCAGAAAATACAAACCGTTCATATTGAGCAAAACCTGCTGCACCAGCTGGCCAATGTAGCCAAAGTAAAGATCGATACAGCGGGCAGTGAAAAAACAGAAGCTGTTATTGATGCTATCGAAGTCCGTAAGGCCGAACAACTGAAAGAATTCTTGCTGCGGGAAAAACAAGTGACCACTGCTGAAGAAACAGCCTCACGCCTGCCGGCAAGAGACACCCCGGTGATGCACTTATCTTTTGGAGACTTATTAAAGCTGGGGCTTTCAGCCAACCATATACAGGCGTTTTTCATTGTACTGGCATTTAGCATCACCCAGTTGCAAAACCTGGGAGAGATTTTCGGCGACAGGGTTTACAAAGCAGTACGCGACTCTTCTTCAACAGTAGGCGTATCGGTAACATCAGTATCACTGGTGGTGGCGTTTGTATTATTCATCTCGGTGCTTGTTTCCATGATGCGCATATTGCTCAACTATTTCGACTTCCAGCTCACAGAAACTTCACAAGGATATAAAGTGAAAGCAGGTCTCATCAATACGAGGCAAAACCTGATACCCTTTTCAAAAATACAGTACATATCCTGGGAAGCCAATTGGATACGTCGCAAGATTGGTTTGTACAATATGGAGTTTCACCAGGTCATGAGCGATGATCAGAACAATAAAAAACAACGGGTAAAAGTGCCCCTTACCCAGCTTGGTTACATCGATAAACTATTAGCCCATTATCATGCACTGGTGCAGCCACTTGCCGCTGCTGATTATGGCATTCATACAGCTTATACAGCCCGCCGGACATTATTGATAGGAGTAATACCTGTAGCTATATTGTTGACAGTATTATTGCTGATAAAATGGAATCCATGGTTATTACTGATTACACTGTGGATACCTGTCATTGCTTTACATGCATTCGTTTTCCGTCGGAACTTCCGTTTGTACGTAGCGCCGGATGCACTTCAGGTTAACAGTGGTATATGGGGTAGAAAAACACAGATCGTCCGCTGGTACAAAACACAGCAGGTGTTTTTAGAACAATCTATTTACCAGCGAAGAAAAGAGTTGGCCACCATTTATCTTTACACGGCTGGTGGCAAAATTACTATCCCTTATATACCATTGAAGCTGGCACAACAGATACAGGATTACGCCTTGTATGAAGTGGAGAGAACAGAACAGGCCTGGATGTAAGTGAGAGATTCTGTTAATAATAAGAAACAGAGCCAGCAATCATCTTAATTATTCGCCAGCAATATCTGCCAGGCTGCAGTCACATTACCACTGTCCAATAATTCTTTGGCGTACAGCTGCAACTCCTTTTCCATTTCATCGGGGCTAACAGCATAGTATTGAATAATATTCTTCAACCTGTCGTCATGAAATGCAGGGTCTACAACAGGCATATCATGTACGTTAGCCAGCTGTCCGAGGTTATTACCGGTAAGAATATTACTGTTACGAATAGGAACAGGCAACGCATCGATGCCAATGCCCAGTTTCACATTTGGCTTTTCAACCTGGAATAAATTGCTTTCATCCACCCGGCAATACCAATCGCCACCCAGGCGGGCTATGTGATGCAGTTTTCGCTGGTCAATGAATCCTTGTTCATTCAGTATAGTATCATCGATGTGCATGACCTTTACTTCACAAATAACGAGATTACCTGCACCACCTTCAGAACCTAAAGCCTTTACTTCCCGTACCACACATTCCATTTTCACCTTACTTTCTTTCACCATCGGCGGAGTCACAACGGTAGCAGGCTCGGCAGTTAAGCCGGCTTTTACAAATTCATTGATATCCTTGGGAAATTCGCAGCTGGCCAGGCTCATCTGCTGAACCATAGCATAATCTACAATATTGATCACGACTTCAGGCACTTCCAGCACATTTTCCAAAGTATGTTTGGTGCTATTATCCCTTACCCTGCGCGAAGGAGAAAACACAACAATAGGAGGTTGCGTAGAGAACATGTTGAAAAAACTGAAAGGGCTAAGATTTACCTGTCCCTGCTTATCGATAGTGCTGGCAAAACACACAGGCCGGGGCGCAATGGCATGTTGCAGGTAGTTTTGCTTTTGTACAGTAGTAAGAGTCGTAAGATCAAGAACCATAAAACAGCTTTTTTTATACCCTGCAGATGCAGCCGGTTACGCAATACCCTTAAAAATACCTTTGAACAACTATGCCTGGTTTACTTTTTTTCTTGCCAGGATAGAGAACTCATCATCTTCCCTTACAATGGTATTGGAAAGTATGCCTAAACCATCGATCTCCATTTCTACAACATCGCCTGCCTGTAACCATTGCTCGGTATAATTGGGATCATTAAGCTTACCGGTGCCGTTAAGTTCAAGAAAGCAGCCAGTACCAACAGTACCACTACCAATAATGTCGCCCGCATATAGTGTAACACCATAAGAAGCCCGCTCGATGATCTCGGCGAAGGTCCAATCCATATCACCCACATTACCATCGCTTAATGGCTGTCCGTTTACCCGGCATTGCATGCGCAGGTTCCAGCTCTTGCCTACATGGCCTTCTTTGGCAGGAATTTCATACTGTTCCAGTTCATCCAGCGTCACCAGCCAGGGGCCTAAGGCAGTTGAAAAATCTTTTCCCTTCGCAGGGCCAAGGTTTAGCAACATTTCTTCCATTTGCAGCGTGCGGGCACTCATATCATTCATGATCATCAGGCCGCCGATATATTGATCAGCATCCTCGGCACGTATATTACGTCCGCTCTTGCAAATAACGATAGCAGCTTCCAGCTCAAAATCCAGCTTCTGGAAATGATCAGGCATACAGAATATATCGCCAGGGCCTTGTATAGCAAGATGGTTGGTAAAGTAAAAAATGGGATACTGGTCAAACTCCGGTATCATGGGCACTTTACGGTTGCGGCGTGCAGCCATAACATGCTGTCTGAAAGCATAACCGTCACGACATGAAGTAGGAAAAGGCACAGGTGCCAACAGGTTTTTCGACTCAGGAAGAAATCCTTTACTCCGGTCGATCCTTCCTTCCCGTATCATCATTTCACCACCCTGCGCCATGGGAATTACATCTTCCCAATAGTTCAGGAACATGCTCATATTATGAGGAATGTCCGGATGCAGGCTTTCCATGTCATACAGTAAGCCATCTACGAGTATAGCAAGGCGATCATGGCCTTCTTCTTGATAAGAAACGAGTTTCATAGCAGCAACATTTAGCGGCTGCAAGATATTATTTATCTTTTCTTTTTTCGCTTACCTTTTTTATCAGGTTGATCCTGGTGCATCAGGTAGGTTGCTTCGGCTAATGATTCCAGCTTTTCGTATAGGAAAATGAGGTTGCTTCGTTCACGGCCCCTGGCATAGGTACCATTATCAGATCCGAGGGCTGTTAATAACCAATCCCACAGAAGTTCCCGCAGGTCTGTTAAATGGTAGCATTCAAAAAAATAGTTGATAACGGCTGCTGGTTGTTGCCGTTCTTCTTTGGTAAGGCGAATCAATTGATTGTGTTTACGTTTTTGTTTGACAGAGGCTTGCATGGCTCGTTATGTTAAGTTGATGGATGATGAAATGAATCAGGAGTATAGAAACCGCTCCTAATCGTTCCTTATTGCAACTATAAAGCTACCCGCCCCAAAAAAGTCTTCTCTTGGCGTGGATTGAGCATATCAATTGCAATAACCAATGAAAGGCGGGGGCATAAGTATACACACAGGTATAGTTATTGGCATAAGCACAGGCATATGCACAGGCACATATCCTAATACATATACGGCCTCACCCCTTTGTTTAGGGTGATATGCAGGTTATGCATATACATCTATTTTAGAATGGTATCATCTATGCAGCAGCCTGAAGGTATCGTTGTAGCGGGTAGCTTGGTTGTATGGATGATGAATTATCGTTACTTACCCGGTAAAAATGTATTTATTTTCTGCTGCACTCAATTTAAAATTATTAAATATATTTATAATCACAAATATATTCACTCTTTTCCGGTCTGCCAATTTTTTTAGTAACAAATTTAAAATTTATGGATCAGTCTTTAAATTTTTTTGGAAAGAACCTTCAGTTCTTGCGTAAGGAGAAAAAACTGAGGCAGCACGAAATGTACGACAGTCTTGGTTTCTCGCGTACTACGTGGTCGAATTATGAACAATGCAGAACGGCGCCTTCGCTGGATGGGCTGATTAGAATATCCAGGTTTTTTGGAGTTACGTTGGACGAGTTGATTGCAGAGGATGTTGAGCTAAAGTTTGAGGGCAGGAAATACAAGAAGTATGCGTACAGTGATTCGATAACGCTGGTGGAAGAGCCCAATACGGCCGGCCTGGATTATTTGAAGATCAGGTTGGAGAGATTGGAGAACGAAATAGGGATGATTAAGAACGCACGGGAGAGTTCGCCCTTCTAATTAAGGATAGCTTACCTCCGGATGCTACAGAGGTTTTACCTTCGCGGGTATGACCGATGAATTCTTTATGCAACAGGCGCTGAAAGAAGCGCAAAAAGCTTACAGCGACGGAGAAATACCGGTAGGTGCTGTAGTGGTGCTGAATAATAAGATCATTGCACGCGGGCACAACCAGGTGGAACGCCTCAATGATCCTACGGCACATGCGGAAGTTATAGCTCTAACCTCAGCTTTTAATTTCCTGGGAGCAAAGTACATTCCGGAAGGAACATTGTATGTTACGGTAGAACCTTGCCTCATGTGTGCAGGAGCACTGTATTGGAGTAAGGTGAGCAAAGTAGTATGGGGTGCTGATGATGAAAAGAATGGGCACAAAAGGATCACAGGCGATAACTGGCCTTTTCATCCCAAAACAGAAGTGGTAAAGGGCATACTAAAAGACGATTGCGCGGCACTCATGAAGAACTTTTTCAAAGATAAAAGATAGAGTGTAGTAACATCCCAACAACCTCTTTAAATGCAAAAGCCACCCACTGTTGAGTGGATGGCTTTTTTATTAAATGATATGCTTACAATTTACGCAGCTTGATATTTTTAAACCATATACCTCCACCATGGTCCTGGAGAGCGATATGTCCTTTTTTGATCATGCCATACAGCTTGGCATCACTCCATTTACTTTTTGATTTAAGCTCATTCCACTCAGGCGTCCATAGGTCAAAATCAACCACTTTCTTGCCATTTAGCCAATGCTCTACGTGGGCGCCGTTAACGATGATCTTCGTTTGATTGTATTCACCGGCAGGTTTGGCTGTCAAGGCAGTAGGAGGATGCATGGCATAATCGGAACCGCTTTTTTGCCAGTCTTCCAGTTTCTCAGGATAACCCTCATCATCGATCAGCTGGTATTCGGGGCCAGTTTCATAAGAGGCTCTGTCACCTTCTTCCACCCGGTATATTACGCCACTATTGAAGCCTTTATCGATCTTCCAGTCGAAGGCAAGCTCAAAATTGTCGTATTGCCCAGCTGTAACAAGGTCAGATCGATGAGCAAGCTGCCCCTCTTTACAATGCAACTGGCCATTTACAACCTCCCACCCTTCGGATTGAGCATTTCGGTAGGGTCGCCAGCCGTGGGTTGTTTTACCATCAAACAACAATACCCAGCCGGCTTTTTTCTCGGCAACAGTCAATGTATTGTCTTTGGTTTGGAATGGCGTAAAAGCTGTGAAAGCAACACTGGAAAGGCATATAATGCAACAGGCAATAATGATCTTTGATTTGGATAGATACATAAGCATTGAGTTGAGTGAGTACAAAAAGGGACAGTAAGTTACTATAAAAATCAAATGTCCGGGAATGATTCTGTGGCAGCAGGTTTATTATAAAGCTATTAATTCGCTGGGCCACTGGTATTTGAATTGGTCAATCAACCAATGACCTGTAAATTTGTTATCCTTTCACGATTTAACGGAACTGTTAAACATTTTAAAACTTAATAGCTATGGCATTCACTTTACCTGCGCTTCCTTATGCACATGAGGCTCTGGAACCGCATATTGACACTTTGACGATGCAGATTCACCACGGCAAGCACCACCAGGCATATGTAGATAACCTGAATAAAGCTATTGCCGGTACTCCCAATGAAAATAAATCCCTGGAAGAGCTGGTAAAAGCAGCAGGCACTATCAGCCCAGCTGTTCGCAATAACGGTGGTGGCCACTGGAACCATACTTTCTTCTGGGAAAGCCTCGCAC
>JAGIBF010000131.1 GCA_017744515.1 Niastella sp. | reverse complement strand
ATGGGCCTTGATGCCTGAGAGATTTTCCAGGTCTTTAATAGTAAACGCATTCATAGTAATTCAGGTAAAGTGTTTAAGTATTGGTGCCCTAATCTTAAACCTTATTCAAATATAATAAAAAAACAGCCAAAACCAGCTACTAACCAGTTGATTATAGATGCATAGAAATTTTTCTACCTGTGGGGGATAGAACAGGCAGCGATAGCAATGAACAGTTGGTAATCAATGCACTGTGTCCTTATAGGTATGTACGGTAAGAAGGCTTCGGCGGTTTTGGGTAGCGCCGGAATTTGTGGAATTGAACAGAATTAGTACAAAAATGCTATAAAATAGCTTCGGGCCGGGGCACAAGTATACCGGCACAGTTGACTGTGCGGCATACTTGAGACGGATTGGGACTATGCAAGGGGGAGTTTTAAGCTGGTTTATCCGAGAAGAGTTGCATCATCTCGCGGGCACGCCATTCCGAGTCGGCCACATCGAGCATGTCGTGCAATTCTTTCAACTCACGCTGACTGAGGAACAACTTCAATCCCTCGCAGGGAGTAGGGATGATAACCGATTTGATGCCGGGATCGGTGGCGCCATACGCATCGACCGGACAGTCTTTTATCCATTGTACAAAATCACAGAAGTCAGGCGTGTACAGGTTGATGAGCACATTGCCATAGCCTATCTGAAAGTTTTCACAATGGAGGCAACGAATCACATAGCCGATCTTATCGTCATAAAACAAGGTTTGATATTGGCACATATAGCTGGATTTAATGATCACGTGAAAAGTGAGATATAAAAAGTGAAAGGCGTTTGCATAAACGACTCTGCTCAGCATTGCATTTGAATGCAGTGCTAAAGGAGTTGGACAAATGTAGCAGGTCGACCGGAAGGCTTGTTTACCTAAGCGGGAAAATGGATTTGCGCGAAGGGGAAATCATCGGCAATCAATGCAACAACAACTCACAAGGTTTCAGCCCGGTGTGTTTTTTGAAGGCGGTGGAGAAGTGGGAAATGGATGAATAACCCAACATCATGGACACTTCTGTTACGCTCAATCCTTTTTCATACAGGAGGTAGCGGGCATGTTCCATGCGCTGGCTTTGATAGAAGTCAAATACCGTGGTACCAAAGAGTTCCTTGAAGCCTTTCTTCAGGTAGCATTCGTTGATGGCTACTTTGCGGCTCAACTCTTTAATGGTGATGGGCTCACCGATATGCTGGAGGAGTATTTCTCTTGCGCGAACGATCTTCTCCCGGTCGGCGTCATTGGCCAGGAACTTGCACTGGAAGGTTTCGATGGCCTTATCGCCTTTCTCATCTCCCAGCATGCACTCCAGGCTATACAGCAGAAGCATTTGTACCTGGGCATTGATGTAGATGTTTTCCAGGCTGCCGGTATAGGTATGGTTCAGCAGGGCTTCCAATACCATACGGGTGCGGCCGCACAAAGGCAATATTTTGGAGAAGGAAGAAGGATGCGTAAAATGAAGGATATTGTCTGTCACCACGGAATCTTCACCTAACTTTTTAGGTTTGGCAAACTGCGACAGGTGTACCGGCGTAAACCGGAAGCTCAATACATCTACACTATCAACCCGGTCACTGCAATTGCGGGAAGTGCCCAGTTTGCACTGATCGCACTCAGCTTCTTTGTGCTGACAGTATACATTTCCTGACACACAGAACCGCAGTTCCACATAATTCTTCGCGGGTTCGTTCTTTTTGTAGTGATACACCATCATGCCAGCATCATCAACCGCCCACTGGGAATGCTTGCGGAAACGGCTGATCACATACTGTACTGATCCAGGGATCTGTTGCTCTTTTTCATAAAGAACATCCAGCTGATCCTGCATCATGGGTTGCTTATATGCAAAAGATAATATATCCGGCGCGTGTAACATGGTGATGTGCAAAATTACTGCTACAACACTAAAGTTCCTAAATGGTTTGTGAAGGAAGGGTCATAATTGTGTCATAGAACGCTGGAAGACAAAGAGTCAGGAAGCGGACGGAAAGGCGGTGGGAAGGTCTGAAAGTCCGCAAGTCGGGAAGACCGGAAGAAAAACCAATAAAGCAAGAACTGTCTTTCCGACTTGCGGACTTTCGGTCTTGCGGACTATTCTTAATCAAAACTTTGGTTGCTGGCGGCGGCCATCTTCAACAGACGGTCGTATTGTTCGGGCGTGAGGTCGTTGTAGAAGAAGTAGACGGGGTCGAGGTGGCGGCCATTTTTATGTACTTCGTAGTGGCAGTGAGGACCGGTGGATTTGCCCGTACTGCCTACCCAGCCAATGATCTCCCCTCTTTTTACACGCTGGCCAGCCTTTACCTTGATGCGGAACATGTGGCCATACAGGGTTTCGTAGCCATAGCCATGGTTTATAACCACGTGATTGCCATAGCCTGAACCAAGGTTGGCGGCTGTCCGGATCGTTCCGTTGGCGGTAGCATATATGGGAGTTCCCTGCGGCGCAGAGAAGTCGAGGCCGTTGTGGTACTTGACCGTTTTGTATACCGGGTCGATGCGGTAGCCAAAACCGGAGGCGATGCGTTTGAGGTCGCTGTTGCTCACCGGCTGAATAGCTGGCGTGGAGGCCAGCAGCTCTTCTTTATTCTTAATGAACTCGGCTATTTCATTGTAGGACCTTTCCTGGGCATTGATGCGGTTGGACAGGTTGTTGATGGTTTCCACGATGGAGTTCTCCAACTGGAAGTTGGCCATCTTCATAACCAGTTGTGTCTCCTTCTGTTGTGCCATTTCCCTGGCCCGGACACTGTCGGGGATGGGATCGGCTTCAAAGATGGTGCGGTATACTTCATTATCGCGCTTTTCCAGCTCGGTCACCTGCTGCTGTATTCTTTTGGTACGCTCTTCCAGCACTTCATACTGCTGTTGCAGCTCCTGGTTGTCGGTGATCAGCCTTTTTTCGGTGGCGGAGGGGAAATAGCGGTAAGCGATGGATACTATTATAATAGCAGTAACGATGGCGGCTGATATAAAACCCAATACCCGCAACAGTTTTACCCGTAACGGGGTCTCCAGCTTTTCGTAGCGGAGGGTATTGGTGTTATAGTAGTATTTAATCTTTTTCATGGAGCAATGCCCGGGGCGAAAGGGTTTGTTCCCATCTTAAAACATTCTTAATTCAATTACCTTTGCACCACGTTAATCAGCCTAAGGTTACAAACGTACACGAAAATGTTGATCTTTTGCTGTTTACGTCATTGATGCATTAACGTTTCCTGTTCGGGATTTAGTGTTTATGGGTTGTGAATGAAACGTTGAAAGGCGAGGCTTCGACAAGCTTTGACACTCTACCGGGGTGAGCCGCCCTTCGGGGGCGACCCACCCTGTGACAAGACTTCGACAAGCTCAGTCTGACATCGATGCAAACAGTTACGGGTTCCGACATTAACAAAGATTGTTCCGAATATATTATGACAACGATGACCAGTGCAGAAATCAGGCAGCATTTCCTGGATTTTTTCCGTTCGAAAGGCCACACTATTGTTCCTTCCGCTCCTATCGTGGTAAAGAATGACCCCACGCTGTTGTTCACCAACGCGGGCATGAACCAGTTCAAGGATTATTTTTTAGGCAACAGAAAGGCGCCCAACGCCCGGGTGGCCGACACGCAAAAGTGTTTGCGGGTGAGTGGCAAGCACAACGACCTCGAAGAAGTGGGCGTTGATACTTACCACCATACCATGTTTGAGATGCTGGGCAACTGGAGCTTTGGCGACCCCGCCAACCCCACTGCCGGCTATTTTAAAAAGGAAGCGATTGCCTGGAGCTGGGAGCTGCTGACGGAAGTGTTCAAGCTGCCGAAAGACAGGTTGTATGTTACTGTATTCGAGGGCGACGCCAAAGAGCAATTGCCCAAAGACGAAGAAGCCATCAACGAATGGAAGCAATGGATTGCTGAAGACAGGATATTGCTGGGCAACAAGAAGGATAACTTCTGGGAGATGGGTGATACGGGTCCCTGCGGTCCCTGTACGGAGATCCATGTGGACTGCCGCACGGATGAGGAGCGCAAAAAGCAGGACGGCAAAGTGCTGGTGAATGCCGACCACCCACAGGTGATAGAGATCTGGAACAACGTGTTTATTCAATTCAACCGCCTGAAGGACAGCAGCCTCGAACCGCTGCCCGCCAAGCACGTGGATACCGGTATGGGCTTCGAGCGCCTTGTGCGCGTGTTGCATGGCAAACAATCAAACTACGATACCGACATCTTCTCCGGCACGATTGCCGCTACCGGAAAGATCGTGAACAGAAAATATGACGCTACCGACAGCAAGGAAGCGATCGCTTTCCGCGTGATCGCCGACCATATCCGGGCCATCAGCTTTACCATTGCCGATGGACAGCTGCCTTCCAACACAGGCGCCGGGTATGTGATCCGCCGCATCCTGCGCCGCGCCGTACGTTATTATTATAGTTATCTCGATTATAAGCAGCCGCTGCTGCACCAACTGGTGCCAGTGCTGGCCGGGCAGTTCAAAACCGTATTTCCTGAGCTGCACCACCAGGTAGACTTCGTGAGCAAGGTGGTGAAGGAAGAAGAAGATGCTTTCCTGCGCACACTCGATAAGGGTTTAAAGAAAATAGACGAGCTGGTGGCAAATGCCAAAAACAAAACGATCGACGGCGCCGCCGCTTTCGAATTGTATGATACCTATGGCTTCCCGGTTGACCTGACGCGCCTGATCGCCAGCGAGCAGCAACTGTCAGTAGATGAGGCTGGCTTTGAAAAAGAAATGCAGCAGCAGAAGGAACGCAGCCGCGCCGCTACTACGCTGGACACCGAAGACTGGGTAAACCTGTATGAAAGCAAAGGACAGAACTTTGTAGGTTATGAGCAACTGGAGTGCAAGACCAAGGTGGTGAAGTACCGTAAGATCAAGGCCAAAGGCAAAGAGTCTTTCCAACTGGTATTGGCTTCTACGCCTTTCTATGCCGAGAGTGGTGGCCAGGTAGGTGATACCGGCCAGTTGTATTTCGATGGTGAGATCGTAGCGGTGACGGATACTAAAAAAGAGAACGACCTGATCGTTCATTTTACCGATAAGCTGCCGGTGAACATTACGGCACCGGTAGACGCCAGTGTGGCTGTTGAACGCCGCCGCAAGATCATGGTGCACCACTCGGCCACGCACCTGCTGCATGCCGCCCTGCGCAAAGTGCTGGGCACGCACGTAGCGCAGAAGGGCTCACTGGTGAATGATGAATACCTGCGTTTCGACGTATCGCATTTTGCGAAGATCACCGACGAGGAGATCGCTGCTGTAGAGAAACTGGTGAATGAGAAGATACGCGAGAATGTGCCGGTTGTCATTAAAGAATTGCCCAAAGACGAAGCGATCAAGCTGGGCGCTATGGCCCTGTTTGGTGAAAAATATGGTGATGTAGTACGCGTGGTGATCATCGATCCTGCCTACTCCATCGAGCTGTGTGGCGGTACGCATGTAGGCGCTACCGGAGAGCTGGGTATTTTCAAGATCACGCAGGAAGGCGCAGTAGCTGCCGGCGTACGCAGGCTGGAAGCGGTATGTGGCGGCGCTGCCGAAGCGTTCATCAACGAGCAGTTTACGCTCGTGCGCAACATCCGCGAATCGCTGAAGAACCCCAAGGATGTGATCAAAGCAGTAGAAAGTCTTTCGGCGGAAAACAATGACCTGAAGAAGAAACTGGAGCACCTCGAAAACAGGATGCTGGTGGGTGTGCGCAACGAGTTGCTGCAAAAGGATCAGATCATCAATGGTGTTACTTATATCGGTGAGATCATAGAAGTGGGTAATGCCGATGCGCTGAAGAAGCTGTGTTATGATCTTAAGAATAACCTGAACGATTATGTAGTGGTGCTGTGCGCCAACATCGGTGGCAAACCTTTCGTGGCGATCGGCATTGCCGATACCGTAGTGGCTGCCAAAAACCTCGATGCAGGCAAGATCATCAAAGAGCATGTAGCGCCCCTGATCAAAGGTGGCGGTGGCGGCCAGAAGAACCTGGCAACTGCCGGCGGCCAGGAAGCGGGCGGATTGAAAGCAGTGATCGAGAAAGTGAAGTCGTTGTTATAGTCAGGAAGACCGAAAGTCCGAAAGATAAAAACCGAAAGCCCGTAAAGACGCCCCCTTGGATAATTCTTTACGGGCTTTTTAATTTACACCTAAGTGCATTAAACCGTATTACTTCCGGACTTTTCCGACCTCCGGACTTTCGGACTTTTCTTAAGACTGTGTTAAAGCCGTTGGCCCATTTCCGAAATTTTTCGTATTTCAATTATTTCCCTATATTTGATGTACGAAGACTACCGTAGTTCCGCATTTTTTAAAAACACATGTATCATGAAAAAATACTTCTTTTCTCTATCCGGATTAGCAGCGCTGCTGCTGGCGCTGGCCCAGCCGGTTGCAGCCCAGGACGATAACAAAGCCGACAAAAAAGACAAAGTAAAACAGTACGACGAGATCATCATCCGCAAGAAAACAGATAAAGATGGTGGTAAGGTAACTGTTGAGATCAAGGATGGCGAGGTACTGGTAAATGGTAAGCCACTCGATGATTTTGAAGATGAAAATATTTCTGTGCGCAAGCGCAAAGCGGGCGCTATCGCCGGTACTATCAACGGTTCTCCTTTCCGCAGTCATGGTGGTACTGCCCTGAACTTTGGTGATGATGATTTTCGGGCATTGAGCCTGGGTGACTCCAAAGCTGCTTTCCTCGGTGTGGCCACCGATGGCAGCAAGGATGGCGCTAAGGTAGAAGAAGTGACCAAAGGAAGCGCCGCTGAAAAAGCTGGTCTGAAGAAAGGTGATGTGATCACTAAAGTGGGCGACAAAGCTGTATTCAGCCAGGAAGATGTGGCCGAAGAAGTAAAGAAACACAAGCCTGAAGATAAGCTGGCTGTTACTTTCAAACGCGATGGCAAAGAGCAAAAGGTTACGGCTACTTTGGGCAAGAGATCTGGCGCGATAGCCTTTGGTGACAACTTTCAGGGTTTCTCTGCTCCCAACCTCCAGGGCCTCCAGGCACTGCCTAACTTTGATCTCAAATGGGACGAACGTGGTGGTGGCGACGGTCCCCGCGTGTTCTACAACACCAGCCGCGGCCGCCTCGGCATCAAAGCCCAGGACACTGAAGATGGTAAGGGTGTGAAGGTGCTGGACGTAGATGATGAGTCTATTGCCGAGAAGGCCGGTGTGAAAGAAAATGATATTATTACAGAATTCAATGGTAAGGCAGTGAATACCGCAGACGAACTGGCAGCCGCCGCCCGCGAAGCGCGTGAAAAGCCTTCCGTAACCGTGAAAGTGCTTCGCGATGGCAAAGCTCAATCACTGGAACTGAAAACGCCTAAGAAGCTGAAAACTGCCAACCTGTAATCATTCTGCATGACAGCACTATAGAGGCCTCCCTTCGGGGAGGCTTTTTGTTGTGTATGAGCGGGGTGGGAAATCCGCCTTTTATGAGGTATTTTTGCGGACTAAGTCCGGAAGTCGGAAAGTCCGAAAGACAGGAAGTAACAAGACGACGGGCCCATCAAGTTTCAGGCAATCATTTATGGCAGATATTAAGGATACATATGAAGTTGTGGTAGGACTGGAGGTTCATGCCCAATTGCTCACAGAAAGTAAATTGTTCTGCGGCGACAGTGCGGCTTTTGGCGGTGATCCCAATACGCATATCAGCCCCATTACACTTGCCCATCCTGGCACTTTGCCCAAGCTGAATAAGAAAGCGGTGGAATATGCCATCCGAATGGGGCTGGCCTGCCACTGCGAGATCAGCCGCAACAACTATTTTGCGCGTAAAAACTATTTCTACCCCGACCTGCCGAAAGGTTACCAGCTTTCGCAACATACAACCCCGGTGTGCATCGGTGGCCACGTCACGATCCGTACGGCGGAAGGTGAAAAGGCCATCCGCCTCAACCGCATCCATATGGAAGAGGATGCCGGCAAAAGCATCCACGATGCCGACCCCAACAGTACTTGTGTAGATTATAACCGTGCCGGTGTGCCGCTGGTAGAGATCGTGACCGAGCCCGATATCCGTAGCGGTGACGAGGCTTATGCTTACCTCACCGAGCTGCGCAAGCTGGTACGGTACCTGGCCATCTGTGATGGTAATATGGAGGAGGGCAGCATGCGTTGCGACGCCAACGTGTCTGTACGCAAGAAGGGTGACACCAAGCTGGGTACCAAGGTGGAGGTAAAGAACCTCAACTCTATCCGCAACGTAAAGAAGGCCATCGAAATCGAAGCGCAACGACTGATCGGCTTGCTGGAGAGTGGCGAACCCATCATTCAGCAAACGAGGAGTTTCGATGCGGGCAACAATACTACGTTTGCCCTGCGTACTAAAGAGGACGCCAACGATTACCGTTATTTCGCCGATCCTGATCTTACACCATTCCGCGTAACCGAAGAAATGCTGTCGGCTATCCGCCGGGATATTCCTGCACTACCGGAAGAAAGGATCGCCCGCTATACCACGCAATTGCAACTGCCGGATTATGATGCGCGGGTGATCTGTGATGAGAAGGAAACGGCCGACTATTTTGAAGCTGTCATTGAACATACTTCCAATTATAAAGCAGCCGCCAACTGGATGCTGGGGCCTGTGAAATCATGGCTCAACGATAACAATGCTACCATCACTGAATTCCCGGTTCCTGCTGCTTCGCTTGCAGCGTTGATTGCGCTGGTGGATAGCAACCAGGTGAACTTCTCCACCGCTTCTACCCGCGTGTTGCCAACTTTGCTGAAGGCACCGGAGAAAGCACCGTTGGATATTGCCAGGGAACTGAACCTGCTGCAGGATTCCGATGAAGGCAATGTCGCTGCGTGGATCGAGGAAGTACTGAACAAGATGCCTGATAAGGTGGCCGAATACCAAAAAGGCAAGAAGGGGTTGATGGGACTTTTTGTAGGGGAAGTGAAGAAGATCTCTAAAGGAAAGGCAGATCCGAAACTGACGAACGATATTCTATTAAAAAAATTACAATCATAGTCTTTTATGAAATACCCTTTGCGTTGGCTTGTATTGGCAGTATTAATAACGTTAGGCGCTTGTTCCGGCGATAAAGGCAATACGCTGGAAGTAAAAGGATCACTGGAGCACCTGGATCAACTGACAGCCAACAACCCTGGCCTGGTGAAAGATGGCAAGATCAAGCTGGCCTTGTATGAGATACCCATGAGCGCCGATGCTTCGGGCGCGCCTCCCATATTACTGGATACGGTTACCATTTCTGCGACACAAAAATCTTACAGCCTGAAAGGCGCCGCACAAAGCAATGGCGGTTTATATAACTTAGCTATTGGCGATGGGCCTATGCTGCCGCTGATCAACGACAGCAAATCGATCACTGTCGATATCGACTTCTCCAATATGAACCGGTTCTACTCTGTGAAGGGTTCTACTGCGAGTGAGCAGCTGAAGGATTTTCTTTTCACGTATGCCGATCAGCGCACTTCTGTTGAGCGCCAGATGCAGGCATTGGACAGCCTGAAGCAGTTCAAGGCCAGTGATAGTCTGGTGTTGGCCGCTACCAATAAAAAGAATGAGGCACTGAATGGTTTGAATGCTTACCTGAAGCAATTTCTCGGCAGTGCGAACCAACCTACGCTGGCATCTTTTGCGTTGGGCCGTGCTGCTCAAACGCTGCCTATTTCTGATTTTGAAGCTTCTTTAAGTCAACTGACCCAAAAGTTTCCGCAAGACAGCAACCTGACTGAGCTGAAGAAAAAGTATGAGTCTTTCAAAGCGCAGCAGCAGGGAGCGGGCGCCGGGGGTAGCTGGGTAGGCAAGCAAGTGCCGGAGATGGTGATGCCTACGCCAGACGGGAAAGATGTTGCGTTGTCTTCTTTCAAAGGCAAGTATGTGCTGGTTGATTTCTGGGCCAGCTGGTGTGGTCCCTGCCGGGCAGAGAACCCCAACATCGTGCTGGCGTATCAAAAGTTCAAGGATAAGAACTTCACCATCCTGGGCGTGTCGCTCGACCAGGACCGGGGTAAATGGGTGGAGGCGATCAAAAAGGATGGCCTTACCTGGACCCAGATCAGCGACCTGCAGTACTGGGACAGCAAGGCGGTGCCGCTTTTTGGTTTTAATGGCATCCCTTTCAACGTGTTAGTAGACCCTCAGGGTACCGTGATTGCCCAGAGCCTGCGGGGTGAAGCGCTGGAGCAGAAGCTGACGGAGGTACTGGCGGCAACACCTGCCCAATAAAAGGCCACTAATTACTAAACTATTGACTTTCAATACGAGCGACTCACCATAGTGAGTCGTTTTGCTTTATAGCTATTAGCAAGGTTTTCAGGGGATTATAATAGGATGCAGCATAGATGCAGCATATATATAGCTATTACTCAGCATAGATGTAGCAATCTTTAAAAGATATACTGTATCTATGCTTAATTAATATGTATTATTTTGTTATATTAAATTAGTTTAATAAATTTAAAGAAACGCATCCGGTAGGCATTCTGCAGGATGCCCTTTAACACATTAAACTTTAACTATCATGGCAAAAGCAGCAGGAGGCCTCGGAGACGGCCTCAGGGGAAAGATCGATGGTCTTTCTTTTTACAAAATGAAGGGCGTTGAAGGAACCGTTGTCCGCAGAGCTTCCGGGCACACCAAAAAGAAAAAGGATACAGACCCCAAATTGCGAAACTTCAAACTGGCAGGAGATGATTTTGCCGGTCGTGCCTGCATGAGCAAGTACCTGATCGGAGCACTCACCCATCAAAGGCCCATGGCTGATTATAATATTTCAGGGCCACTCATTGCATTGATGAAACCAGTCCAGGAACTCGACAGTGTCAGCGATTTTGGCGTGCGCAATGTGAGGTTGACGGCTTATCCTCATGTCATCAAGGGCTTTTCGCTGAACAAAAACAATACACTGGACTCGGTGATCCGTTTCCCGGTAACCGGTACCATCGACCGGGAAACGCTGTCGGCTAAAGTACAGTTCCCCGAACTGGTGCCGGGTATCAACTTTGCGCCACCGGTGAAACAGCCGTATTATGCTTTTCGTATTTCACTGGCTGTGATCCCTGATGTTATTTTCAACCAGGGACGATATACAGCCACTCATCCTGACTACCACACTAATGGCGTATGGAGTGCAGACTCTCAATGGTTTTCTCTGCAGGAGGGTTCGCAGGCATTGGAAATGGAGGTCAACATCGTTGTCCCTCCGCCAGATACCAACTTCACCCTGATACTGGCAGCAGGCATTATGTATGGAGAAGTAAAAGCCCTCGACCTCATTTGGCAAGTGAAACATGCAGGCAGTGCGAAGGTGTTGGAGGTGGGGTAAAGATATAATGCAACAGCCCCGCTGATTTGAAGTGGCGGAGCTGTTGTTGATATTTATTTCAGGCACAAGCAGGCTGCACGTTAATCTACTTACTATCTTTTGAATACTTCCAATCAGCATATAAATTTATAAAGTATCCTGTGTTGACTATCAGATACCCTATCAATAATAACAGTGATTTAGTCTGTATAGCAGGAGTTGAAAACTCTTTTCCTGCTATAGTAACAAAGTATGATGTAAAGGCGATTTCAGGAAGTAATCCCAAAAAATTAAATGTCGCCAGAACAAGAAATACGCCTGTAAATATTAATCCATACTTAAAGTTTCTGAAGTATATCAGAAGATTTACTATAGCAGCCCCCAAAGCAAGTTGATGCTTCCATGTAGCAGAAAAATCTGTCGTTGCAATAGTAAACCAGGTATAACATAATATAATGCACACTGCTAAAAATGGAAGAATCCGTAAATACTTCATCAAAATAGATTTAACCTACAAATTACTGACCAATTTTTATAAATGCAGAAGAAGTTATTTTTTTATTCTCAACTTTCTGCTCAATCCCTATAGTAAGCTGAACGTTACCTGTTCCTGTGTTTGTATTTACAGTACCAGTCGCACCAGCTTTAACGGTAGTATTAGGTGTTAAATTAGTTGATATAGATGCACCCGCTTTATCATTTCCCTTAGAGTCACGAGAAACATTAACTCCCACATCAAACCCATTTCTCTTTATTTTAGCGTTGCTAGTAACTGTTGTTGTTCCATCTTGATTTACTGTTGTGGATACACTTCCAGTTGCAACCGGAGTTTTAACTTCTACCTTAGTAGTCACGGTAACTTCTGATTTTGTTTCAGTTTTAAGTATAGGACCTGTATATCCTTCATTTGTATTATTACGAATTATATACCCCATACCTTGTCCAAAATTTGTATGCGTACTTGTTGTTGTACTTGCCGAAGTAGTTGTGGTTACGTTACCGGTTTTAGTCTCAGACTCTACACCGTTTTTTGTTCCCCAGGTAAAGGCCCGATCAAACCAATTGGCCGCACTTTGGAATGTTGCAGCTATTTCTCTTTTAAGTTGGCCAAAAATATAATCTTTTTCTAACCCTTCTAATTCTCTATGTACAAT
>JAGIBF010000130.1 GCA_017744515.1 Niastella sp. | reverse complement strand
CTCCAAAGCTTTTGCGAAGGAGGATCTCGGGTTTCAGAAAAGCCGTTGTAGCTCAGTGGTAGAGCACTTCCTTGGTAGGGAAGAGGTCGTGAGTTCGATTCTCACTAACGGCTCAGTTCTTTTAAAATTGTAAAAACAGGATGATCGCTTTTGTAAAGGAAAAGCCATCCGGTTGAGGCGAACGATCCCGCACAGCGGGAAAGAAGTTTAAATGTGAGACGCAACAGGTGCTGTAAGCATCGATCGTGCCGACTACATGATAAAAAACAAACATTGTAAAACCACACAACTAAAAACAGATAACGATGTCAAAAGAGACCTTTAAGAGGGATAAACCTCACGTTAACGTTGGTACCATCGGTCACATTGACCACGGTAAAACCACCCTTACTGCTGCTATCACTACTATCTTGTCTTCAAGAGGTATGGCACAGGCGAAAAAGTATGATGAAATTGATGCTGCTCCTGAAGAAAAAGAGCGTGGTATCACCATCAATACCGCACACGTGGAGTACCAAACGGCTAATCGTCACTATGCACACGTTGACTGTCCTGGTCACGCTGACTATGTGAAGAATATGATCACTGGTGCTGCTCAGATGGACGGCGCTATCCTGGTTGTGGCGGCTACAGACGGTCCTATGCCCCAAACAAAAGAGCACATCCTGCTGGCTCGTCAGGTAGGTGTTCCCCGTATGGTGGTTTTCATGAATAAAGTTGACCTGGTTGATGATCCAGAGTTACTGGAGCTGGTGGAAATGGAAATCCGTGAGCTGTTGACTTTCTACGGCTTCGACGGTGACAATACACCTATCATCAAGGGTTCTGCTACCGGCGCACTCGCTGGTGAAGAAAAATGGGTTAAGCAAATCGACGAGCTGATGGATGCTGTTGATACCTATATTCCTCTGCCTCCCCGTCCTGTTGATCAACCGTTCCTGATGAGTGTGGAAGACGTGTTCTCTATCACTGGTCGTGGTACTGTTGCTACTGGTCGTATCGAGCGTGGTCGTATCAAGGTTGGTGAAGCCATCGAGATCGTAGGTCTGATGGAAACTCCCCTGAACTCCACTGTAACAGGTGTGGAAATGTTCCGCAAACTGTTGGATCAGGGTGAAGCTGGTGACAACGCTGGTCTGTTGCTCCGCGGTATTGAAAAAACACAGGTTCGTCGTGGTATGGTACTGGTTAAGCCAGGTTCTATCACTCCGCACACTGAATTCAAAGGCGAAGTTTACGTATTGAGCAAAGAAGAAGGTGGCCGTCACACTCCATTCTTCAACAAATACCGTCCTCAGTTCTATTTCCGTACTACTGACGTAACTGGTGAGTGCGAACTGCCAGCTGGTACTGAAATGGTAATGCCTGGTGATAACACATCACTGACTGTAAAACTGATCCAACCCATCGCGATGGAGAAAGGTCTGAAATTCGCTATCCGTGAGGGTGGTCGTACAGTAGGTGCTGGTCAGGTTACCGATATCATAAAATAAGCCCTCATTTCCCCTTTTATAGGGTTGAAAATGAAAGCTTAGATGTATATTTGCAAAGTACCTGAACCTTATGGTTCAGGTACTTTGTTCTAAAAAAGAAGTTCTTTGCATAGCCCGTACAAGCTTGATAATCAATTGATCAGGCGCCGGGTGAATACAAAATACACGGGCATGGTGCAACGGTAGCATACGGGTCTCCAAAACCTTTGATCTGGGTTCGAATCCTAGTGCCCGTGCAAATAACTTTAGAATGAATAAAGTAACAACCTACTTCCAGGAGTCTTATAAGGAGTTGGTGGAAAAAGTAACCTGGCCTACATGGGCGCAACTGCAACAATCTACCATGATTGTGCTGGTGGCTACCCTGATCATTACAGGCGTTGTATGGGTTATGGACGTCGCTGCTCAATCGGGACTTAAATTTATCTATTCATTGTTTAGCAAATAATGGAAAATCAAACTATTCAACAACAGGAAACTAAGTGGTATGTGCTCCGCGTGGTGAGTGGAAAAGAGCGCAAGGTAAAGGAGTACCTGGACAAGGAGATTTCCCGTGGCGGATGGGGAGAGGTAGTAAAGCAGGTTTTCCTTCCGGTAGAGAAAGTATATAAAGTACAGAATGGAAAAAAGGTAATGCGGGAAAGGAACTATTATCCCGGTTACGTAATGATCGAGGTGATTGAAGGCAAACTGTCCGACGATTTACGCGAAGCCATCAAAAATACTACCAGCGTTATCCATTTCCTCGGTAAAGAAAATCCTATCGCTCTCCGTAAAGCGGAAGTGAATAAGATGCTGGGTAAGATGGATGAAATGGCGGAAGCTGGTGGCGTAAGCATGATCGAGCCATTCATCGTTGGCGAAACCATCAAGATCATCGAAGGTCCTTTCAACGACTTCAACGGTATCATTGAAGAGGTGAACGACGAGAAGAAGAAACTGAAAGTAACCGTAAAAATATTCGGCCGCTCTACACCTGTTGAGCTCAACTACATGCAGGTAGAGAAATTAGCTTAATACCGGCACAACTTATTAAAAAGCCACAATCATTGATTGTGGCTTTTTTTATTGTACTAAACAACTCGTTTAGAATATATCAACTTACACCAGCGCACAATAAAAAAGCCTCCCCTGTTAAAAGGAAGGCTTACTATCATTAATGCGATAGCATATTATTAATTGTCATCATCGTCATTACCGTTGTTGTCCTCTGTAGCAGGCTCATCATCGATGGCTGGCTCGTCGATATCGGCAGCTGGCTCATCATTATAAATGGGCTCTTCGATAACAACTGTTTCTTCGATTACCTCTTCAACAGGAAGTGGTGCTACTGGTTTGGGAGCTGGCTTTTTCTTCGCAGCAGCTTTTTTCTTGGCTGGTGCTTTTTTAGCTGGCGCTTTCTTCGCAGGAGCCTTTTTAGCGGGTGCTTTTTTAGCAGGGGCCTTCTTGGCAGCCTTTTTAGCCGCTTTCTTAGCTGCCTTTTTGGGAGCTGCTTTCTTGGCGGCTTTTTTCTTTGGAGCAGCTTTCTTTTTAGGAGCCGCTTTTTTCTTGGTTACTTTTTTCAGCGCTTTTTTTGCTACCTTTTTAGCAGCCTTTTTCTTGGGGGCCGCCTTTTTTTTAGGAGCAGCTTTTTTAGCTGTTTTTTTCTTTGCTTTGGCCATAGTGTGATATATTTTTTTAGTTGTTCGTGAAATACATTGCAGCAAGTTGCAATTCAATGCAAAAGCTACGTAGAAAAATTCAAAAAATAAAAATTCATAAGAAGTTTGATAGCGGTGAACAACCTGAACTGCATTATTTTAACCAGGCTAACGGTAAAATAAGCACGCCCGGAACTCCTCCCGGGCATAACTTTACAGCCAATCCATTATTCAGAAAAAGCTTGGTTTTTACTGTAATTTTCATACCTTTGCGTCCCCAATTATAAGTTCTTTAAAGTCCCATACAGAAATGGGATAGAGGAATTTGGGAGATCGAGTAGCGGCAAATCAGCCACGAAAGGTCGTTTGAACCAATAAATCATTTAAAAATGGCTAAAGAAATCACCGGCTTCGTAAAGCTACAGGCAAAAGGCGGTCAGGCCAACCCGGCGCCTCCTATCGGTCCTGCTCTCGGTTCCAAAGGTATCAATATCATGGAATTCTGTAAGCAGTTCAATGCCCGTACACAAGACAAAATCGGCAAAGTACTCCCGGTTTTGATCACTGTTTACTCCGACAAGTCTTTCGAGTTTGTTATTAAAACTCCCCCCGCTGCTGTTCAGTTATTGGAAGCTGCCAAATTGCAAAGTGGTTCTAAAGAGCCCAACAGCAACAAGGTAGGCAAAGTGAACTGGAACCAGGTTGAGGCTATTGCTAAAGACAAAATGCCTGATCTGAACTGTTTTACCCTGGAAAGTGCTATGAAAATGGTGGCTGGTACAGCCCGTAGCATGGGACTTACAGTGGATGGTAAAGCTCCCTGGGAAAACTAATCTCTTCACTGTCTTCGCAATCCTTGCGGAGGCGTCCTAAAAACTGAATGACAATGGCAATTCCTAAAAAAAGAAAAGCGGTAGACGCTAAGATCGATAAAAACAAAGTGTATTCACTCAAAGAAGCATCTACAATCGTAAAGGATGTGAATACTACTAAATTTGATGCTTCTGTAGACCTGCATATCCGTTTGGGTGTTGATCCCAAGAAGGCTGACCAGGCTATCCGTGGTACCGTTACCCTGCCCCATGGCACTGGTAAAACTAAACGTGTACTGGTTCTTTGCAACCCCGACAAAGAAGCTGATGCGAAAGCAGCCGGCGCTGACTTTGTAGGTCTGGATGAATTCATCCAAAAGATCGAAGGTGGTTGGGTAGATGTAGACGTGATCGTTGCTACTCCTTCCGTAATGCCTAAGATTGGTAAACTGGGTAAGATCCTCGGTCCCCGTAACCTGATGCCTAACCCTAAGACTGGTACAGTTACCAACGACGTAGCTGCAGCAGTAAATGAAGTAAAAGGTGGTAAGATTGCCTTTAAGGTAGACAAAGCTGGTATCATCCACGCTTCTATCGGACGGGTAAGCTTCAGCCCCGAAAAGATCGCTGCGAACAGCACTGAGCTGATCAACGCTATTATCAAGGCTAAGCCATCTTCTGCAAAAGGTACTTACCTGAGAAGCGTATTCATGGCAAGCACCATGAGCCCCGCTATCCCGGTTGACACCAAATCTTTAATGAACTAAATTTTATAACGCGTTCATGGGCTACGAACCCGAAAGGGTAGAGGAGCTGACAGCGAAAACATCTAAAAATTTGCGTTATGACAAAGCAAGAAAAAAATGAAGTAATTGATGCATTGAAGGAGAAATTCTCTCAATACAACAACTTCTACATCACAAATACAGAATCTCTCACTGTTGCACAGGTTGGTAAACTGCGCCGTGTTTGTTTCAGCAAGAATGTTGAAATGAAAGTGGCAAAGAACACCCTCATCAAAAAAGCACTCGAAAGCCTGGACGAAAAACGTTACTCCGGCGTATTCGATTCTTTGAATGGTGTAACTGCCATCATGTTTAGCGAAAACGCTAAAGAACCAGCCCTCATCATCAGCGACTTCCGCAAAGCCGGTAAGAAAGATGAAACAAGGCCCGTATTGAAAGCAGCTTTCATCGACGGCGACGTATTCGCTGGAGATGATCAACTGAAGACCCTGGTTGCGCTGAAAAGCAAGAACGACCTTATCGGCGAGATCATCGGCTTACTGCAATCACCTGCCAAGAATGTTATCAGCGGCCTGAACGCTGGCAACAAACTCGCTGGCCTGGTGAAAGCACTGGAAGACAGAGCTCAATAATTACGGCTGGCCAGCCACGAGCCGGGTTTTTGCCCGCAGCTCGTTGTTCAAAGCTCGTAGCTTAAATAACACCCAAGTCTTCGGGTATAAGTGAAGACAAATTAAATTACCTCCGCCGGAGGGATGGCTTTAAAACTGTAAAAGCCTGAACCATGAAGGCGGTTTTTAAAACGAAGTAAAATGGCAGACTTAAAAGCATTTGCTGAGCAGTTGGTTAACCTGACTGTTAAAGAAGTAAACGAATTAGCTAAGATCCTGAAAGAAGAGTATGGTATCGAGCCCGCTGCTGCTGCTGTAGCTGTAGCTGCTGGTGGTGGTGCTGCTGCTCCTGCTGCTGAAGAAAAGACTTCTTTCAACGTTATCCTGAAAAATGGTGGCGCTAACAAACTGAACGTAGTTAAGATCGTTAAGGATCTGACTGGTCTCGGTCTGAAAGAAGCTAAAGATCTGGTAGACGGCGCTCCTAAGCCCGTTAAAGAAGGCGTAAGCAAAGCTGACGCTGAAGCTCTGGCTGCTAAGCTGAAAGAAGCTGGCGCTGAAGTTGAAATCGCTTAATCAGGATTTCCGCTCACATAATTACCCCGGCCACAAGCCGGGGTTTTTTATTTGTACTTGAGGTTATTTGCATCTTTTCGGTTTTTCTTACCTGCTTGTTCAACTGGTGTTCCTGTACAAGAGGTGTCGCCTCTTCTGCACTAACCGCTCTTACATTATATAGCTTTAACTTCTTTTCAGTTTACCAACCCGTACGCATATCTGTTTATCAACCATCCCTTTTCAACCTATCAACTTATTAACCTGTCAATTTCCCTCCACCGGTTTCGTAAACTTATTTTGCAAAATCGGTTTAGTTACTTAATATTGGATTGCCCTCTACCAAATCTTTATTACCGTGTAGAATTATTTGAATGCGTTGATGGTCAACGATTCGAATCCCTTTCCCCTATAACCATCCCTGACTCAATTGTAGATGGTTGATCTATTGATTTTTACAGCACTGGATTTTCAGCAACTCCCCTGGCTCTGTTAACGATTGAACAGAATGGATATCCCCTGACCCTTACAACAGCATAAGGCCTGTTCTGTAAGCATGTTCACCAATTTAACACTGCATATGAAAAAGCTACATTCCAACTTCATGCAGGCGGGATTTCTATTCCTGTTACTGCTCCTAACTTCCTCTTTAGCTATTGCGCAAACAAGAATGATCACGGGTAAGGTCACTGACTCCAAAGACAACGCTGGATTACCCGGTGTATCCGTTCAGGCTAAAGGGGCCTCTGCTGCCACACAAACGGGGAGTGATGGCAGCTTTCGTATTGAAATACCACAAACCGTTAAAGCATTGGTCTTTTCATTTGTCGGTTATGATCAAATGGAAGTGTCCGTTGGAGAATCCGATGTTGTCAATGCTTCGCTTATTGCCAGCAGTCAGACGATGCAGGACGTGGTAGTGATCGGTTATGGTACACAACGTAAATCGGATCTTACCGGGGCGGTGGGATCTGTGAAAGCATCGCAACTGGCGGAGCGGCCGGCCGTGTCGCTCAACCAGGCCCTCGCGGGAAGGATCCCGGGGGTGCAGGTAAACACCAACTCTGGCCGGCCGGGTGGGCAAAGCAATGTGCGTATCCGGGGATTCAGTTCCATCAACTCTTCCAACAACCCGCTCTATGTAATAGACGGCGTGATCATCCCTGTAGGTACACAAACGCAGAACAGTAATGCCATCGACTACATCAACTCCAGTGACATCGCCTCAGTGGAAGTGCTCAAAGACGCTTCTGCTACTGCCATCTATGGCGCCCGCGGCGCTAACGGTGTGATACTGGTAAGCACTAAAAGGGGCAGCACATCAGGCGGCAGAATTACTTATGATGTCGAATTGGGTGTTCCTACCATTGGGCCACATCGGGTAAAAATGCTCAACGCAAAAGAATATGTGGCTGTGGAAGATCTTGCTTATGATAATATCAAGGTGTATGACCCTGCCGGCTGGGCTGCCGGCAACTATGCTTCTACACAGGACCCACGGGTGAAGCGCAAGAACATTCCTTCTCTTTTTGATGCCAATGGTGATCCGCTATACAATACCGATTGGCTGAAAGAATCCACACAACATAAGCTATCCCAAAACCACCAGGTATCATTCTCCAATGGAAATGGGGATCACAACTATGGTGTATTCCTGGGTTACCGTAATGACAATGGATTGTTGCTGAACTCTTATCTGAAACGTTATTCCGGCCGCTTTGTATTTGACAGCAAAATAAAGAGCTGGCTCAAAGTGGGTGGTACGTTGGGATATAATAATCAACAGGAAAACATTGTGGACCAGGGAACGGGTGGTTTGAACTCTGTGCGTATGATCACGGAGTCGTTCCCCTTCCTGCCGGTTAAATATCCGAACGGTAAATGGGCTGATAATGCCGATTATCCCGATGCTGAAGGTGGCTCCAATCCTGTGCATATTCTCAGCGAGCGTAAGTTTGGTATGGTTACGCAAACTACCCTTGGTAACGTATACGCTGATATTTATCTCGCCAAAGGGTTGGAGTTGAGGACGATCCTGGGGGCTTATATTGCTGCCCGTAATGTGACTGAGTACAATGGTAGAAGCTTGTCGAACATTTCACTGGACCAGCGCGGTACTGCCAACGTGGCCAATGGACGGGAGTCTTATTGGTCATCTGAAAGCTACCTTACTTATAATAAAAAGGTGCGTGAGAATGATGAGTTTACCGGCATGCTGGGTATATCCTGGCAGGAAACCAATATCTATAATAATGGTGTAGGCGCGGAAAACTTCTCTACCGATTATTTTGAAGCCAATAACCTCGCTGCCTCCAGCAAGCCAATTCCTGGTACTTCCGGGCGTGCACGTTTTGCTTTCAACTCTTACTTTGGCAGGTTCAATTATGTATTGAACGATAAATACCTGCTCACGGTGACAGGGCGCGTGGACGGTTCTTCCAAGTTCGGGGCCAATCACAAATATGCATTCTTTCCATCGGCAGCATTGGCATGGCGTATGTCGGAAGAAGAATTCCTGAAGAACAGCAATGTAATATCCAACATGAAAATGCGCGCCAGCGTGGGCGTGACGGGCAACTCTGAAATACCTACTTATTCAGCCTTATCGCTGCTGGGTTCCGATTATGCAGGTATTATTGCCAATAACCGGGTAAGTGGCGTAGGCCTGGGCCGTCTGGGCAACCCCGATCTGCGTTGGGAAAAGACCACTCAAACAGATGTTGGGTTTGAGGTGGGATTGTTTAACAACAAGGTATTGCTGGAAGCAGATGTTTATTACCGTAAAACAACTGATATGTTGTTGAATGCTCCGGCTCCACGTACCAGTGGGTATGCTTCTATTTACAAGAACATCGGTAGTATGGAGAACAAAGGGCTCGAGTTATCCATCGGTACCGTGAATATCAGTACGCCCAACTTTACCTGGAGCACTGCTTTCAACATCTCCATGAACAGGAATAAAGTGCTGGCGCTGGCTTCACCGGCTGACATCTTTGGTGTAGGTAATCCCAACTTCACCAACCAAACAGGTATCATCAGGATAGGAGAGCCCGTAGGCTCTTTCTGGGGGCTTACCCGTTTAGGTACATGGGCTACCAAGGATGCAGCTGAAGCGGCTAAGTTCTCCAGTTATCGCGGTGGTAAACCAATCCTGCCGGGCGATATCAGGTACCTCGATGTGAATAGTGATTCTGCGATCAATGATGCAGACCGGAGTGTAATCGGTAATGGTAATCCTGACGGATGGGGCAGCTTATTCAACACTTTTAAATACAAGAATTTTGAGCTTACTGTGGAACTGCAATTTGTGTACGGCAATGACGTGCTGAATATGACGAAGCATTCGGGCGAAGACCGACAGGCGCTGGCCAATAGTTTTGCATCGGTCTTGAATGCCTGGACACCTACCAATCAAAATACGCCTATTGCCGCTATCAGGAATAGCAAGGCAGGGTATGTGACCAATGTGGATACGCACTGGATGGAAGATGGTTCATTCCTACGGGGTAGAAACATCCTGCTGGGTTATACGTTTGCACCCTCGCTGATCAAACGGTTACAGCTTCAAAAGTTACGCGCATATGTTTCTGTACAGAATTTCTTCCTGGCTACTAAATTCAGTGGCAATGATCCGGAAGTAACGACGTATGGACAGCCTTTTGCACAGGGGCAAACCTTTTTCGATTATCCCAAGCCCACCACGTATACACTGGGTGTAAACGTAAGCCTGTAACTCCTTTCTTCATTTAAAAGTTAGTTCATATGAAATACTCAATCATAAAATATAACACCATCTTGTTTTATTGTTTGTTGCTAATGGTGGCAACTGGTTGTAATAAGTTTCTTGAAGAGGATAATGATCCATCCAACCTTAGTCCCGACAACTATTATACTTTGCCTGAGCATGCTGATGCGGCGATTGCAGCGGGCTATGCGCGTACCCGATTTATAGGTGAAGGTGCCGGCATCTTTGTACAGAACTTTTCTATGCTGGAAGTAGTGACCGGAACAGCGCGCACAGAAACTGCTCAAAACTCAGATCTCAATAACCTGGTAGGTTTGGTGCATAATGGTGATAATCTACTGATCAATAACTGGTGGAATGGGCTGTATAATGTAATTGCCCAGGCCAACCTGGTGCTGGACAAAGTACCGGCTATCGATATGGATGCGGCACGTAAAAACAGGGTGTTGGGGGAAGCGCGTTTCCTGCGGGCCTGGGCTTATTTCTATGCAGTGAGGTTGTGGGGGGATATACCTTTATTGACAAAGCCCATCTTTAGTTCTGCTGACAGCAGTTTTTCTCCTTCCAAGTCAAGCGTGCAAACGGTATATGATCAAATCGTTGCCGACCTTACTACTGCTGAGAATTCCGGTCTGCCCTGGAGGGACTCAACTGGTAAAGCATCTCTGGGGAGTATCAAGTCATTGCTGGCTGAAGTATACCTTACCATGGCGGGGCAGCCATTGAATAAGGGTGTTTCTCATTATACGCTGGCCGCAGCCAAGGCTAATGAAGTGATCACCAACGGTACTTTCTCTCTTTTTAGTAATTATGGTGATCTGCACAATTTGACTACGGAGAACAGGGGTGAGTATATTTTTGAGATCCAGTACCTCGCTTCTGTGGCTGGTAATCCTATTCAACCTATACTGTTGCCCAACTTCAAAGGTGTTTCCGCTTATGGTACCGAGGTGGGTAGTACTGTGCCTACGCCGGCTTTTTATGCATCGTATGAAGCGGGAGATAAACGTACGATCGACAGGCAGGGTTTCTTTTATACTTCTTATTATACAGAAGGTAATGGCGCGTTGAAAAGCCTGGGTGCTCCTTACATCTTTAAGCATTTTGATGTGCCGGCTAATGGAACATTGGGAGTGGCAGGTACCACACAAAGTGACCTCAACTGGCCACAGATCCGCTATGCCCAGGTATTGTTGACTTATGCGGAAGCGCAGAATGAAGCTGGCGGCGGGCCTAATGCAGCTGCCTGGAATGCGCTGAAGGCTATCCGGGATAGGGCGGGGCTGGTTACGCCTGCTTTGGGTACGTTTAACCAGGCCAGTTTCCGGGACCTCGTGTGGAAGGAGCGCTGGCATGAGCTGTGTTATGAGGGAATCACCTGGTTTGATATGGTGCGTCTGAGAAAGGCATATAAGGAGAGCTCCAACTCCTTTGTCGATTTCGTGGGGCATGTTTTTGCCGACAACAGTGCCAGGCTGGAGCAGAAGCACCTGCTTTTCCCGATTCCTACGAGTGAAATCAGGAATAATCCAAACGTGAAGCCACAGAACCCGGGTTATCCCGAATAGTATAGTGTGATAAATACACCTTTAAAATAAACAAACCGGCCAGGGAACCCGGGTTCTCTGGCCGGTTTATATATTGGCAAGAAAGGTTTAGATTAGCACTTTTTTACAACCATCGTTCATCCCATCATGAAAAGAGTATCACTGAAAGACATTGCTAAAATGGTAGGGGCCTCTCCTTCGACAGTGTCTTTTATTCTGAATGGCAAGGCCAGCCAGATGCGTATCAGTGAAGAATTGAAGAATAAGGTAATGGCTACTGCCAAGAAAATGGGTTATCAGCCCAACCAGGTAGCTGTCAGTCTCCGCACAGGTCAAACCAAGATATTGGGATTGTTGGTAGAGGATATTGCGAATAATTTCTTTGCTTCTCTGGCTAAAACGATTGAAGTGGAGGCGGAGGAGTTTGGTTATAAAGTACTTTATTCCAGTACTGAGAACAATAGTAAAAAAGGTGTAGAGCTGTTGCGCCTGTTGACGCAACGCCAGGTGGATGGTTATCTGGTAACTCCTACACTGGGTATGGAAGAGGATCTTGAGATGCTCGTAAAGCATAAAAAGCCCCTGGTGCTGATGGACCGCTATTTCCCTGATATTGATGCTGCTTATGTGCAGGTAGATAATGCCGGGGCTGTGTTGACAGGGATGGAACATTTTATTAAAAAGGGGTATAAGAAGATAGCCTTTATTACCATCGAGTCTGGTCTGATCCAGATGCGCCAGCGGGAGGATGCTTATGTTGACGCGATCGGTAAAAGCGAGCAGAAGAAAAAGCTCATGCTCAAGGTTAATTATAATGGCGACCGGGAAACTATCATCAATCAAATAACTGAGTTCCTTAAGAAGAATAAGCCCGATGCGGTTTTATTTGCTACGAACTACCTGGGTATTCTTGGCCTGGAGAGTATACGTGGTATAGGGCTGACCATTCCGCGTGATCTGGCTGTTATTTGTTTTGATGACAATGACATTTTCCGCCTGCACCTACCCGGAATTACCGTACTTCAGCAGCCGGTGGAAGCAATTGCCCGCACTGCTATTCATATCTTGATGCACCAACTTGGTAACAATAAGGTTACTATCAAAAAAAATCAGGTGCAGCTTGCAGCGAATTTTATAGTCAGGGAGTCTACGTAAAAAAATAGTTATTTAACAGTGCTTTGTATTTCTTTTTGCAAAATCGGTTTAGTTGCGTAATATTGACCCGCACTTTGCGTTAAGAAATCTGTAGTCCAATCTCCTGGTCCATACTATTATACCTTATTCGTGTCTTGATACGTGCCTTCTTTATTAGCAGATTCTGACAGAGTCTTTTTTTTGTACCATGGCTAAAACGTTTTAGTGTTAGCCCTTTGTTTTTAATAGATTTGTTGCTGGTTGTACGGGGTTTTATAACCAGTGATATTGATAAGATATATCAACGAAAAGTTTTTTAATACAAACAAATAAACCCAAACAAAACACTTGCGTATGGAAAAGCGACGTTC
>JAGIBF010000012.1:78200-105308 GCA_017744515.1 Niastella sp. | reverse complement strand
GCCTATATTGGCTGATTGCCGGATTTATACCGGAAGCTTCTTCATAGCTAAGCGACTTATAATTAAGTACATTTACGATCTCATTGATATACTTATTTTGTATAACTTTTTTCATAGTGCCCCTGTTGAACAGACCGGCCATGGTTATCTTTTCCTCCATTTCAATTTTACCAATGTACTTATTGCCCCTGGCTATGTAACAGTCGAAGACAAGTTTGGGGGATATTGTCTTGTAAAAAGGAAGAAATGACATTAGTCCAAAATGGAAGCTGCCGCTTTGCTTTAGTATAACACTGTCTCCCCCACTACCCGAAGTCAGCTGCTCACCGTCATCGAATTGCATTACATAGGTCTTATTATCGAGCTGACTGAGTGCGCCATTGGTAATATCGGAATTGCTACCGTATTGGCGGCTGGTGGTTTGGTAATAATGAATGGGAAGTGAAGGAAGGTTATCATAAATAATAACTACCAGGATCACAATTATAAAACCTTTTACATATTTCTTGCGGGGCATAGCGTCAATATAGCAAGAAATGGTTGCATTTACGAAAGTAACCGGATGGGAATATATAAATGGGTACAAATGTTATTGTTAAGCAAAAAATAAGCTATCCATCTATGTAAGTGGTGTCAGCTTGTTCGAAGAATGACTCATTTTAGACCTATTTTGATCAGCACAGCAGCATGCTTTTTTTAGGGTCTTGTAATTTTGATTACTATAACGATTGAGCATGAAACCAAACACTGCCTGTGCCTTCAAACGGGGCTGGCCCTGGGCTGCCCTGCTGCTACTTTTCTTCGCTGCCTGTTCCGACAAAGGCACTATCGACAACCGCATTCCTTACGATCCATCCAAGCCTGTAACCGTGACCCGCATCACGCCCGATAGTGGCGGGGTCAACACGCAAATGATCATCTACGGGTCCAACTTTGGGAGTGATACTTCGCTGATCAAAGTGTATATCAATGGTCACCCGGCACGTGTCATTGGCCTTAATGGTACGGCGCTCTACGTGCTGGTGCCTTCCAAAGCCGGTTCGGGCGAGGTAAAGATCGTGATCGGCAACCCGGCTAAAGAAGTGGTAGCGCCTGTTCCCTTCAGGTACATCTTTCTTCCTTCTGTAAGTACGCTGGCCGGCTTTACCGATAAGGATGGCCGGACAGCTATTGTAGACGGGCCTATCGAGAAGGCACAATTTGAAGAGCCGTACTGGTTATGTTTCGATGAGAATAAAAACATCTATGTACTGGAAGAATACCGGGGCATGCGTTTTATCAATGCTGCCAAAACTGAGGTATCTACCAAGTTCAGGACCGGCAATGGATTGGACCGCCCACGTACGCTTTCTTTCAACACTACTTATGACACGCTTTACATCACCAACGATCAGGGATCATGGACGGGCTTAAGTACGGCGGTGGCCACCAAAGCGAATAATTTTACCAGGTGGACTTCTCTCATTTACAGCTTGCAGACCAACGGTGGCGCCGCACAACCTCAAACGGGCGATTATTTCTATAATTCTTATTCGAATGGCGCCATTTTCAAATGGGACCGGACAGCGAAAGTGGCGCAGGAACTATTTCGTATTGGCGATGTGAGCTGGGAATTCAATATTCAATTTGCGCCGAGCGGCAACTTCGCCTATATCGTGGTGGTGAATCAACATTATATCCTCAAGGCCAATTTCAACCGGGAAACGAGGCAGCTGGAGACACCGGTACATTTTGTGGGTGGCAGAAGAAGTGCCGGCCACCAGGATGGTGTAGGTACCGATGCACGCTTCGATCAGCCACATCAGGGGGCCTTCGATGAAAACGACAACTTTTATGTGTGCGATATCTTCAATCATTGTATCCGTAAAATAACGCCCGAGGGTGTGGTAAGCACTTTTGCGGGCCGCCCGAGGAGTTACGGATACGCTGACGGTGCTTTACGGGACGCCCAATTTGACCGGCCCATGGGTATCATCTATGACCGGGAATCGGGTACGTTTTATGTTGCCGATCAAAAAAACCGACGCATCCGGATCATCTCTACTGAATAATCAACGCATCTTCTTCTAACCCTACACGGGGTTAACCCTGAATATTGTTACAATGAAAAGATACATCACCTTACTACTGCTTATGGCGGGCAGTTTAACGACTGCTTTTGCCCAGGAAACTATACAGGTAACCGGTACTGTTATCGATGAGACCAATATGCCGCTTGTTGGCGTCAGTGTTTCTATCAAGGACAAGGTGACCGGTGGCGTTATGACAGATCAAAAGGGACAATATGAGCTCAAAACTGAGCCTTATAGTACTTTGATCTTCTCTTACGTGGGCTATATCGTCCAGGAGATCAAGATCGGGACCAGGGCGTTGCAGAATGTGACGCTTGTCCGCGGTGACTCCAATGCTTTGACGCAGGTAATCGTAACGGCTGCCGGGCCACAGAAAAAGCTGTCGGTGGTAGGCGCGGTCACCGCTGTCAACATCAATGAGATACGTATTCCAACCGCCAACATCACCAATGGCCTGGGTGGTAATGTGCCGGGCATCATCGCCATGCAGGGCTCGGGCGAGCCGGGCAATAACCAATCTGAGTTTTGGATACGAGGCATCTCTACTTTTGGCGCCAATCAAAGTGCGCTGGTGCTGGTAGATGGGTTTGAGCGGCCTTTCAACGAGATCAACATCGAGGATATTCAATCGTTCTCTGTATTGAAAGACGCCTCGGCCACTGCGCTCTATGGCTCAAGGGGCGCCAATGGTGTGGTACTCATCACTACCAAGAAGGGCCGGGCCGGCAAAGTAAACATCGATGGCAAAATTGAGTATGGTTATTTAACGCGTACACGCACGCCCAAGTTTGTAGATGGCTATACGTACGCTCAACTTGTGAATGAAGCCAAGATCACCCGGAACCAGGAGCCTTTGTATACGGCTAATGAGCTGGAGCTGATCAAAGAGGGACTGGACCCTGATCTGTATCCTAATGTAAACTGGCAGGATCGTATGCTGAAGGATGGGGCCAATATCTACCGGGCTGCTATCAATCTTTCCGGTGGTGCTTCTATTGCGCGTTATTTTGTTTCGGCCAGTTATGTGAATGAAGGGGGTATGTATAAAGCCGATCAGGCATTGAAGGATTATAGAACGAATGCTAATTTGTCGAGGTGGAATTACCGGGTGAATTATGATCTTGATATTTCCAAGTCTACTACACTTTCTCTCGGCGTTTCCGGATTTCTTGAAAAGCAGAATTTCCCTGGCTTGAACAATCTCAATATCTGGTATTCTTTGATCGGTCAGTCGCCGGTATCGATCCCTTTCATGTACTCCAATGGACTGGTGCCTGCGTATGGTACCGGCAACAGAACGAATCCCTGGGTGCTGGCCACACAAACCGGCTACCGGGAACACTGGGAGAACAAGACTGAATCGAATGTAACGCTGAACCAACGGCTTGACATGGTCACCCGCGGGCTACGTTTAACAGCAAGACTGGCTTTTGACGCGAATAGCATCAACGATATCAACCGCATTAAGTGGCCTGAGCAGTACAATGTGGAACGGCGAAGGGACAGAAACGGCAAGCTCATCATGCACCGGATCTCTACCGAGTCGTTGATGACGCAGGAAACGGGTTCGTGGGGGGAACGGGTTTACCAGACCGATCTTGAACTGGGCTATAACCGGGTATTTTCTTCGAAGCACAATGTAGAAGGTCTGGTTAAATCTTTTGTGCGTGAACAAAGACAAACGCAGAACCTGGGTACTGATATAAGGAATGGTTTACCGCGCCGCAATCTTTCTCTTTCGGGCCGGGCCATGTATGGCTATATGAACAAATATCTCGTAGAATTCAACTTTGGTTATACCGGATCGGAGAACTTCAAGACCGGGCACCAGTTTGGGTTCTTCCCTGCTGTTGCGGTGGGTTGGAATGTAGCGGAAGAAAAATTCATCCAGAACAATTTCGACTGGCTGAAGTTGTTCAAAATCCGTTACTCCATTGGTGAAGTTGGTAATGACAACTTTGGCGGGCTGCGATTTGCTTACCTGAGCACCATCGAAAGTGGCGGCAGCTTCAACTTTGGCGAGCCGGTTAGTCCCAACAGCTATCCCGGGTTGTATTATACGCAGGTGGCCTCCGACGCGCTTACCTGGGAAGTGGCGCGGAAGCAGAACTTAGGTATCGATATCAGCACAGCCAACAATTTATTCTCGCTCACCGTCGACATCTTCCAGGAGAAACGCCGCAATATCTATATTCAACGGAGTCAGCTGCCGAGTATGGTGGGCATCAGCAGTCAGCCCTGGGCCAACGTAGGGGAAATGGACAACCGGGGATTTGATGGCAACTTTTCGATCAATAAAAGGATCAAGGGGATCGACTTCACGCTGCGGGGCAATATGACTTATTACAAAAATCAGATACTGGAGCGTGATGAACAGCTCAACAGTTACCGCTACCTGATGCAAAAGGGTTATCGTGCTGAACAAACACGGGGCCTGATCGCGCTGGGCTTGTTTAAAGATTATGAGGATATCAGGAATAGTCCGCGGCAAACGTTTGGCAGCTATATGCCTGGTGACATCAAGTACAAGGATGTGAACGGTGATGGTCTTATCAACAATGATGACATCGTGCCTGTAGGTGCAGGCTGGCGGCCTTCGGTTGAATATGGCATGGGTTTATCGGCCCGCTGGAAAGGGCTTGACGTGAATGTGCTTTTCCAGGGCGCGGGGCGCAACTCTTACTTCCTGAATGGCCCTACGGTCTATCCGTTTGTAGAAGGGGGCTGGGGCAATATCCTGACTGAAGTGGTGGAGCCTGGCAGCCGGTGGGTATCGGAAGAAATATCGGGGGGTGGGAAGGGTTCTGAAAATCCTACGGCCAAATATCCGCGCTTAAGCTATGGTGGCAATGCCAATAATTATCGTCCTTCTACTTTCTGGCTGCGGGATGGTGCTTACCTGCGCTTTAAAACATTGGAGCTGGGCTATACTGTACCTGCCAACCTTTGCACACGGCTACGGCTCAGGAGCCTGCGTATATACCTGATTGGTAACAACCTGCTTGTGTGGGACAAGGTGAAGGTGTGGGACCCTGAGATGGCTACCAGTGATGGTACACGCTATCCTTTGCCCAGGACTTTCACGGCGGGTATGACTTTCAAATTTTAATCAACCTCAAAAAAGCTCGTCATGAGATCTATCATATACAGGTTATTACCGATTGTTCTTGTTTGCAGCGTGCTGGCCTCCTGCAAGAAGTTTATGAATATGGATCATTTCTTCAAGGACCGGATGAATGTGGATACGTTGTTTGTGAGAAAGGATTATGCGGAGCAATGGCTGGCCGATACTTATACGCATTTGCGGGGTGAAAACCTCGATGTGGCCAGCAAGGATTACGCTGCTTTCAACCTCATCTCCGACGACATGTTCTTTGGTGACCGGGGTGACGAACTGGATGGCAGGAGTTATAAGAATTACAAGAACGGGGAATATACGGAAAGCTGGACGCAAGGTTCCTGGGGTTCCTGCTACCAGGGTATCCGCAAGGCTTCCATTTTTATTTTCAATATTGACCGCAACCGTGAAATGAGCAAGGAGGATATTGCGGGCCGCAAGGCAGAGGCTCGTTTTTTAAGGGCTTATTATTATTGGTTGTTGATAAGGAAGTATGGGCCGGTGCCGCTGGTGCCTGACCAGGGCATCGATTATACGCTGCCTTATGAAGAGCTGGCTATGCCCCGCAGTCATTATGATAGTTGTGTAAATTTTATTACGCGGGAATTGGCCATGGCAGCGAAGGACCTTCCGGCTGGCCGTACCAACCGGGAACAGGTGCGGCCCACCAAGGGTGCGGCGCTGGCTGCGCGGGCAAAAGTTTATTTGTATGCGGCCAGTCCCGAGTTCAATGGCAATACGGAAATGGCCGACCTGGTAGACCATGAAGGCAAACCGCTGATATCGCAAACTTATAGTGAAGAGAAATGGGCAAGGGCTGCCGCTGCCGCCAAAGAAGTGATGGACCTTGGGACCTATCACTTGTTTACAGCTCCCTTCAATGCCAATGATCAGGGGCCTGCTCAACCCAAGACCATCGTGCCTCCTTATCATCCAAAGTATTCCGATGCGTCCTTTCCGAATGGCTGGCGGGATATCGACCCGTTCGAATCATATCGCCAACTGTTCAACGGTGCGCTTACGGCTTCCGGTAATCCCGAGCTCATCTTTTCGCGGGTGACCGAGGTTAGTGGTGTGGGGCCTGAAGCGTTGGCCAAACACCAGACGCCTTACTCCATGGGGGGGTGGAATGCGCATGGCATCACGCAAAAGCAATGTGATGCTTATTACATGAACAATGGCAGTGATATTCCTACTACACCTCGTACACCGGGATTTACGACCAATGACCGGGATTACCTGCCTTTGCCGAGTGGTGTTTCTTTACAATACGCCAATCGTGAGCCGCGCTTTTATGCATCGGTTTCTTATAATGGCAGCATCTGGTACCGGCTGAGCGCACTCGATGCCGGATTGAGGAGTAAACAGATCTTTTATTACCGGGGTGAACCGGATGGAAAGCAGCCTGCCTCGCCTCAGTTTCATGTAAGGACCGGGCTGGGTGTTAAAAAATTCGTGAACCCTACCGACTCGCATGACGGGAAAGTACTGGGCTCCTTCGTGGTACCGAAGTATGAACCCGCCATCCGGTATGCAGAGGTGTTACTGATCTATGCAGAGGCGCTGAACGAGTTAAGTGGTTCTTTCAATATTGCCAGCCATACCGGTGCTACCACGCTCGCTGTTTCAAGGGACGTATTGGAAATGAGCAAAGCCATGAGCCAGGTGCGTATCAGGGCCGGCCTGCCCGATTTTGACGGTGGCGTTTATGGGTCGAAAGAGGCATTCAGAAAAGCGCTTAAGCGGGAAAGACAGATCGAGCTGCTGGGTGAAAACCACCGGTATTATGACCTGCGGCGCTGGAAGGATGCACCTGTAGAAGAAGCAACACCAGTAATGGGTTGCAACATGGATATGACCGTTGCGCAGCGTGACCTGTTCCATACACCTGTTGTGATCCCCTCCTTCCCTACCATATTCGTGAAGAAAATGTATTTGTGGCCTATTTCGCATGATGAATTGAGAAGAAACAGAAAACTGACTCAAAATCCTGGTTGGACAACTCCTTTTTAAAACTACATCAACATGAAAAATATTCATTTAGTTATATTGTCGGGCCTGTTGCTTGGCCTTGGCTGCACCAAAGAGTGGACGCGGGAATTGTATGTAAAAGAGGTATCTTTTGTAAAGAGTGGTGTGGTGCGGTTGAATGCCATGTACAAAAGTCAGGGTGGTACTGTTACGCTTAAAGTGCCCGTCCTTGTAAGTGGTTCTACCGGCAATAATCAGGATATTGAAGTGTCCATCGGGCTGGACAGGGATACGCTCAATAGCCTTAATTTCGACCGGTTCAGGTTAAGGCAAGATCTGTATTTTAAGGAACTGCCTGCTGCCAATTATGCTTTTTCCTCCATGACGGCTGCTATTCCTGCGGGGTCCATCCAGGGTTATTTCGACCTGAACCTGAAAATGGAAGGTCTGGACCTGATCAACAAATACATTTTGCCTATAAAAATAGTATCGACCTCCGGGAATAATGTTTCTCCGAGGAGGTGGTTCAGCAAATCGCTGATGCAGATCATTCCTTTCAATGATTACTCCGGCAGGTACTCCAATGCCGGGCTCATCTGGAACCGGGATGTGCCGCAAAATAATCAGACAGCTTTGACCACGCCTTACCGGAATGCCTGGGTGGTCAATGAGCGGACTGTATTTTTCTTTGCCGGCAATATCGACGAAGAGGCTTATGACCGTGCCAGGTACAAGGTCGTAGCGACGTTGAATTCCGACAGTACTGTAACGCTTTCTGCGCCCGATGCTGCCATCAAATTTTCCCAGCAAAAGGGTACGTGGTCTATGAGTAAAAGAAAGGATGAGGTGCAACCTTACCTGCAAAAGACGTATATCACCATGAATCTTGAATACTGGTACAGTGATATTACCAATCCAGCATTTCCGATCAACTACCGGTTTACCGGCCCATTGACACTCGAGAAGGTAAGGAATACGCAAATTCCCGAAGAGGATCAGCAGGTTATTATCGAATAAAAATATTTAAAGTCGCTAATTGTAACAAAGAGGCCAATTGTCTTAGTATTGTACAGTCGTATCCTATACAATCACCACCAAAACCAAGCGCCATGGAGGAAATGGTGCCCTTATCCAACATTGCTATGCCTGTGATCCTGCTTGTAGATGACAGTGAGGAAATATTGGACTACCTGTCTCAATCCCTGAGCGGGAAATATCATGTTCATACGGCCACGGATGGACATGAAGCGCTTGCTATTTTACAAAATGAATGGGTGCAACTGGTAGTGAGCGATGTAGTGATGCCTCGGATGGACGGGTTCGAGCTTTGCACGACCATAAAGTCAACTGCCGGGCTGTGCCATATTCCCATTATCCTGTTAACAGGTAAAAGCTGCCTGGAATCGAAGATAGATGGCCTCAAGACAGGCGCCGATGCTTATATCGAAAAGCCTTTTTCGCTGGACCTGCTGCTTGCCCAGATAGATAATTTACTGGAGAACCGCACGAAGCTAAAGGAGTCGTATGCGCGGTCGCCGCTCCTGCATGCCGGCAATACGCCTTCATCAAAAGAGGAAGCAATTTTTTGGAAGAGTTTAACGGACCTCATTCTTAGCAAGCTGTCCGATACTGATCTGAATGTTGAAAGGATAGCGCAGCTGATGAATATGAGCAAGTCTACGCTGAGCCGCAAGATCAAATACGTATCAGGCCTATCGCCCAGTGATGTCATCAACCTCGTGCGGCTGAGAAAATCCACTGACCTGATCAGTGCCGGTAATTTCCGCGTGAATGAGCTGGCTAAAGCGGTTGGCTATCATTATCCGGCGCAGTTCAGGCGCAACTTCAAGAAGCAGTTCAAGATGCCGCTGGCTCAATACATCAAAAAAGTGCGGCAAGCCATCAGTATAAAGATCACCGGGGTTTACCTGTCTTAATTTTATCTCCGGCGGAGAATGCCAGAATTTGTGTAGCTTATACTTCGTATGACATTCGCCGGCCTTCACACTCATAACAATTCTTACGAGCGTGCGTTTGAAGCACTCTGCAACCAGTTATTCGAGCAATGGCTGCTGCGAACTTATGCCGACGAGCTCATTTCTTTTACCGTCATCAACGGCGCCGGTGGCGATGGGGGTATAGAAGCCTACGGTGTGACCAGACAACAAGGGTTCATTGGCATGCAAGCTAAATGGTTTCGTAATGCGCTGGGGCCTGGACAGATCGGTCAAATCAGGCAGTCGATCAAGACCGCCCTACAGGTGCGTCCACAACTCAGCCGGTACATCATTTGCCTGCCCCGGGACCTTCAATCGGATAAGCTAACGAAGGGGGGACGGCCAGTAACGAACACAGAGGAGCAGCGACTGAAAGCAATGGCCGACAACCTGCAAGTTAGTCACCCTCACCTACAGATCGAGTGCTGGCATGAGCACCGGCTACTGACCGAACTTCAGCAGCCTGGGAATGAAGGTATCCGCAAATACTGGTTCGACCGGGAGATCATTTCCATGGGGTTCCTTCAACTACGTTTTGACCTGGCCCGACAGGGCTGGCTTAAAGAGCGTTATATACCAGACCTGCATGCGCAAGGAGATATCCAACTGGCTATTAATAAACTCTTGTACACTCCTACTTTCCGGAAAGGTGCTATCGAACAGCATCGATATTACCTGTCTTTATACCGAGGCGCCAAAGATGCGCTTCTGGCATTTATCAACGTGCTGGACGCAACACATGCTTTGCGGGCTCCTCTTTCCAGCCTGCTGCATAAGATCGACATCATTGTTGCCATCGATGAGGAGCAAATACAACGATTGGAACATGGTCAATTTGCTTCGAGGGTACAAGGGCCGGATGACCTGAAAACTGCCGGTCTGCGCGCCATGATCGACGCCATGGTTTTTCCTGATTCCTGCAGGCATACGGCTGAACGGGCAAGTTTGCAACTCGGGTTATTGAAAGCTCATGAACGTAGATTATCAGCCTCGTTATTGCAGCATTTCAGTTGTACCATAACCGGCGGCCCGGGTACCGGGAAGACGCACGGCGTTGTGCATGCGGTGGCGCAACGACTGGCTCAGGGTCTTCCTGCGATGATCGTTCAGGCCAGTTCAGTGAAAGCCACCAGTTGGGCCAATATCCTTCAATCTACCCTTGGGGGTCTTCATAGCTGGACTGATTTTGAAATTCTCCGGGCCCTGGAGGCTATGGCCCATACCTGTGATATCAAACTGGCGGTCGGCAGTCAGGGGCATGACATGGCGCCTGAGCTGACGCGTGTGTTGATTTGTATAGATGGGTTGGACGAGGTACGTGATGACCTCAACTGGCTTGCACGCATTGGTGAAGTGGCCTCCTTACATCAACACTTTCCGAGGATCGTTTTTGTCTTTACCACCCGGCCTATCCTGTTGGACAGGCCTACTTTTCTCAATGATAAACGGAGCGAATCCTGGATGCTGTCTGTTACTTTGCACGAAGCAGGTGATGTTCCGCTTACGCTGTTAGTGCCTCCATACCTTAGCTATTTCAAGATACAATATGAAAAAACGCCCTGGATATTGCCATCGTTCAGCAATGCCCTCTCGCTCAAACTATTTTGTGAGGAGTATGCCGGGCAGGACCTGGCGACGATCCATCACGCTGTGACCACCAGCCTCACTACCTTACTGAACCATAAAATAGAACGGCTCTCCCGGGAATTCTTTGAACAACAACCGTTCCTGTGGTCTCCTGCGGACCAGCTCATCCGGAATATCCTGCTGGGTATGATGCCCTTGTTTATGCAGGAGCAGCATATCCCGCATAAGCAGCTTGTGACAGCGATCACGCTCATCGATCCGTCGAGGATCGATAGTGTTTCTGCCGGCAAGGTATTGGACACGATGTGTGCGTATGGCATCCTGCTTCGCGAGTTTCTATCGGGCAGTAATGGCCTGTTGCCCCTCGATATCATTTACTCCATCACTTACCAGTCTTATGCTGACTACTTTATTGCGCTACATGCTACAGCGGAAATAACCCGTCAGCCACTGAAGGAGTTGCCCGCCTCATTGAAATTCCCTTACAACGATCATGCTATCGTTCATACTGCACTGATCTTATATGAAGACCATGGCATTATGGTGGGGGAAAACGGCTATTGGATAGACGACTTTGACGCGCTTTCCCTGTTGACTTTACAACTACATGTACTTCGCAGCAGCAGCAGTGATAAGGTGTTGGGTTATTTACCGATCCTTCAAGAAAAATTTCTCCATAGCCAGGAGGAACGGGCACTGATCATATCGGATTTTATCAAGCCGCGCCTGTATGACCATGCATTGGGATTGGGCCAGCACTTCATTCATGCCTTTATGACTTCTTTCCCTACGCCGGTTGCACGAAACATGGCCTTGTATGGTCCCAACATGAGCGAAGAGGTACGAGGTGTTTTTTATAGCGCCGGGCATCTTTTATCGGTTGAGCTGGAACCAGACGACCGTTTCGATGGGCCGCCACTGTTATTAGCCTGGAGCCTTGCTTCGCCTGATCGTGCATACCGTGAAGAAGCCAGGGATCAATTAGCAGACTGGGCTATGACAAACGTTGGGCAATTGACCGCACTGCTTGAGCTGTTCACCACTTGTAATGACCCGCAAATTCAGGATGAACTGGCGCGTGTTATGGAAGCAGTGACTATGCAGCTCCAGGAAAATGCTTAATGATGTGTTTCCTGCGGCATATGCTTGTGCATTTTATCAACGCCGAAGGTTCGCTCTTCACGAGCTCCCTGGTTATTCTGGTAATATACTTTTACGTAGTCTCCTTCAAAGCTATCGGGCATACGGAAAGAAAAACTGCCTGTGGAATCGGTATTCTTCGACAAAGACGGATATCCCTCGACGTGCATCCTGACCGGCGCGGAAACGGGTAGTTTTCCATGAACCGTGAGCGTAGCGGGATCCCGTATCAAAGTAAGGAACATGGTTTGGTTATCTTCAGCTGTCAACGTGATGGTAGTATCTGTTTTCCCATTGTGAAACATCCATTTGCTATCATACAGCATTAAGTCAATCTGCTTGTTTTTATAACGCACAGGGATAGCAGGAAACTTATAGTAGATCCCATCATGTGGATGAAATACAACAGTTATCCCGCTTCCCACTTTCAATCCCGGCTCCAAATGTTGAAGAATAGGCGATTGATCGGGCCTCTTAAACACAAACTGCAAATTGAACTTTTCTTCGACAATCAGCGGGTTCAGTATAAAAAAGATAGTAACAGCTATACCAAGGCTTGTACCTGCCAAGGGGCTATTGAACGTACGAAGTTTTCCTGCACTGAGTCCACATACCGCTGCCACCATGCCACCCAGACCAAGGGCACACTGAACAGCCAATACTGACCTGGTTTGTTGTCCCAACAGGTAGCTCAACACAAAAGCAGTGATAACGGTGAAGCATGATATGCCCAACAGCCACCAGTTCTTTTTTCTACGCTGCTCGACCATATGGTCCTTGTAGAATTGAAGCAGTGCAGCTGGCAGGTAGTCAGCTAATTTTCCGATTTGCCTAAGGGACCTTAGGTTGCCAAATTTGGTGAGATAGGGTAAGACTGTTTCAAAGTTGACGGCTGGCAGGTCGAAGCCGACAGCTTTGAGGCGAAAAAGCAGCTCCTTGTAAATTTTAAATACTTCTATGACACTGCGCAGGTATACATTTACTTCCTGCGTAACGTTTTTAGCAAAGCGCTGGTCGTGGAAAAAGCCGTTCACGTTTTCGGTGAGGCCTGCCTGAATACTTGTATCCAGCGCTTCCTGCCATTGCCGCAGGACCTCATAGATCTCCCCCCAACGCTCACTGCTAAAAGAAGGCCCTACCGGTGTTTTTACTATACTTGTATTAAAAGCAGTAAAGGCCTCCTCCAGCCTATCTCTATGCTTTTTTAGCGTGGCCAACGTTACTGCCTGATCGATCATGTATATGGCGTTTCATTCTATAGATAATTAAATAACGTATGTACCTGCTTTTCATACCTGCTTTGGGTAATCATAAGAGACTTGCAAAATAAAAGCATATATACGGCTGTGATTTTCTATGTGGCAGGCGACAGGGTTATTGCCAACAAGAGGGTTGCTATTACCGTTTTGATATGTTCAAGGTTGTGTTCAATCGTGTTTGTTTATTTTCAGGCGTGAACTTCCCTGCTGTTTTTAGTGAAAACTGCACGTTTTAGGCAACTACGCTATTTCAATACTCTATCTATAGCTTTGCTATGCCTTTGCTATACTCCTGCTATACCTGAGCTATGCCTTCTTCCAGCTATCGATTCAGGACTAATCTTCCATTCTGTCGCTTCTACTGTCTGATTGACACATATAACATAGTTAATCAAATGTAGTGCTAAAAAAGAGTGGGCAAAACTGTCGATGGCGTAAAACGTACAAAAGTGCGCAAGATGGCCTGGTATGGCTAACTGTGGCGGGTTAAGTACACAGGGGCTTATCTTCCGAATAGCTTACGCAAGAAGTTGACGGGTGCTTTGTCATCGCGTGCGGGAGGATTGATCAACTGGCCGGAGAGCCAGAACTGTCCCTGCACTACGCCGCCGTTTACAGGTTCTTTTTCCAGCAGTGCAACATCGGCTACCACGTCTACCTCACCGCCCAGCGTGTCTACCAGCATCCAGTAGTATTCATCCTGCGTCATAGCATTGCGCTTGCGTTCTACTTCTTTGATGATGCCGGTGAAAATGCCTACGGCCTGCGGCTGGCCCTGTTCGCCGCCAGCTGTCGCAGCAAATAAACCACTGGGGATGAAAGACTGAGCCGCAAATTTTGGTTCGCCGCCTGGCTGTTGATCGTATTCCTGTTCAGAATCATAGAGGGTGATCTCCAGGGCAAAGGCTGTCAACTGTATATTGTAGTCGCGCGGAAAGGCGATCGTACCAATTGTTTTGAAGTCGGGCAGGTCGAACACAAAGGGATAGACACCGCTGTCGGGGTCGTTCTTTGTTTCGGGTTCAGCCCATCCGTGGAAGGAGCCATCGAGCTGGCTTTCGGGCCTGTTGATCGTTTCGGTGAGACAAACTTTTCTGCTGCTTTTGCCTTTGTAATGTGGGTTTGCCCCGATGCATTCATTTTTGTGGTTGAACTGCAACCATAATTCTGCGCCGGATGCATCGCGGTATACGGCATATGACCCCTCCGGTACTTTGATCGACTGGCTTTGGCGCCAGGCTTTTTCCAGCAGCAACGGAAAGCCTTCTTCTGTTTCTACACGAAATCCTATGTTCGAGAAATTACTCATTGGCTTTGGTTTTATATACCTCCCAGGCACAAGTACGCATCCGCACTAAGCCAGGCTGCATACTTGCGCCAGTTAGAACCCTTGCATATACCCAACAAAGGCTTTTGTCGGCCCGGTTACAAAATAATAAAAGATCACGGGTTGGCATAATGGCCGTTTCCTGAGCATTCTCAGCCAGTGGCATAACTACCGTCATCGTTGCAGGATGGGTACAGCTATACTTTTGTTTTAAACACCCGAACCATGAAAGGCGCCATCGTTTACCAAGGGAAATACGGAGCTACCAGTGAGTATGCTCACCTGCTATCAAAAGAACTGAACCTACCCGTTTACGCGGCGGGTAATACCGCCCGGGAACTGGCTGAGGCTGATTACATACTGATCGGCAGTGCTGTATATATCGGTAAGTTGTCTATACAACGCTGGCTGTTCCGCAACCGGGAATGGCTTAGCGGTAAAAAGCTCGTCTTCTTTGTCGTGTGTGGTACGCCTGGTACTGACCAGGAAAAAACGGCTAAGATCGTGGCTGATAATATCCCACCTTCTTTGCGTAACAGCGCTGTTTATTTCCTGAAGGGCCGATTGATCATCAATAAATTATCGTGGACAGACCGCCTGCTGCTGAGGCTGGGTGCCTGGTTTACCAAAGACCCTGCTGAAAAACGGCGAATGCTTACCGACTTCGATGGCGTGGAAGTTTCGGCGCTGCGGCCCTTGTTGCATACGGTGCAGTTATGGGAACTGGAAAAAAGCAAAGCGTTGGTACATACGCATTATTGATCGCTGTTATCGCTGTATTTCTCCTACTATCTAACTATAATCACTTTCCGGGGTGAGCAAAATCATGTTTTGCGCGCGTTCAAGCTTTTACTTTTATCGCTCAAAATTAATTTACATGAACAAAGTGGCGCCGCTCAAGGCAGCGCCTGCATCCTTTATTTATATGAGTTTACAAAACGACCTGCAATCCTGGAATAAACATCAACTCCGGTTCCTCCTGCATAAGGCACATGAAGATGGAAAACTATGCTGTGGCCTAAAGGCGGTGTGGAATACGGCTACTCACCGGAAAGGCCGTCTGCTGGTGGTGGAAGAAAATTTTATGGAGGAGCTGGTGGACGATATTATTGAAAAGGTTTTGAAGGATGGCGGCGATGTGGAGTTTGTAGAGCAAGGTGTTTTGAGTGGCTACCAGCAGATCGCACTGATTGAATTTCCTCCCACTGAGTAGCAAACTGGCTGGTTTGGTTTAACTTCCCGAAAATTTAAGTGGCTGTATGTTTACTGAATCAGGCGAAGGACAGGTTAACGCGTTGTTTGAGCACGCTACGGAAGGTATTATTCTTGCCAATGCGGCGGGGAAGATCGTACTGATCAATCCTGCAGCTGCGCGGCTGTTTGAATATGAGCGCGATGAGCTGCTCGGCGCAGCTATCGAAGTGCTGATCCCTTCCCGCTTCCACGACAAGCATGAGGGTTACCGGAACGATTTTATTAAAAAGCCTACTAACCGGTCGATGGGCCACGGGCGCGATCTCTTCGCCAGAACAAAAAACGGACGTGAGTTTCCTGTAGAAGTGAGTCTTAGCCATTACCGCCGCCAGGAGGAAACGTTTGTAATCGCTTTCATTGTAGATATTACCGAGCGCAAGCGGGCTGAGCAGGAACTGCTGGCGCGGAAGACGCAGCTGGAGCAGATCACTGCCGATATGCGCAAACTGAATGCAGAGCTGGAGTCGAAGGTAGAGGAAAGAACGCTGATCCTTCGGGAAGCGCTGCATGAGCTGGAGCGTTCGCAACAGGAGCTGAGCGAGGCGCTCAATAAGGAGAAGGAGCTCAATGAGATCAAATCCCGTTTCGTATCTATGGCCTCGCATGAATTCAGGACTCCGCTGAGCACCATTTTATCTTCGGCCGCATTGATCGGCCGGTATACGCAGGGTGAGGAGCAGGAAAAGCGCGACAAACATATTAAACGCATCAAAGACTCCGTACGGCACCTCAATATATTGCTGGAAGACTTCCTGTCGCTGGGCAAGCTGGAAGAAGGCAGGATCAGTGCTGAATTTGCTTCTTTCGACGTACCTGCTTTCCAGGCCGAAGTGGTCGATGAGATCAAAGGGATATTAAAGGAAGGACAATCGATCGAAACTACCTACACCGGCGCCTCAGCCTTCTCAACAGATAGCAGGTTATTGAAAAATATTCTTATCAACCTGCTGGGCAATGCTTCCAAATTCTCCGGGGATCATGCTGTTATCAAGCTCACCGTCGACAATACGGGACAAAGCCTGCAGGTGGTAGTAACCGACCAGGGTGTAGGCATTTCTGAAGAGGATCAACAGCATTTGTTCAGCACTTTTTTCCGGGGAAAGAATGTAACGAATATCGAGGGTACCGGACTGGGCCTGCACATTGTAAAACGGTATGTGGAATTATTGCAGGGCAGTATCGGGCTCACCAGCCGCCTCGATGAAGGCACTGTGGTTACTGTTAGCATACCGGATGCAGGGGGTAAGAAGTAAGAGGCAGGATGTAGGCGTACGATCATTGGGGAGAGGTACTATTTTATCCGAAAGTTGCTTACTATTGCAGGGTAAAATGATACTTTAAATAATTTTTTTGCGTATGCGTTCTCTACTGATCATCGATGACCACGAGGATATCCGTGAAAATATTACGGAGATACTGTCGCTGGCAGGCTATAAAACTTTCAGTGCCGAAAATGGCAAGAAGGGTGTCGAGAAAGCTTTACAGGAAAAGCCTGACCTCATCATTTGTGATATCATGATGCCTGAGCTGGATGGCTATGGCGTGCTGCACCTGCTGCGCAAGAATGCCGCCACCGAGTTCATCCCTTTCATCTTCCTCACCGCCAAGACCGAGCGGGCCGATTTTCGCAAGGGTATGGAGATGGGGGCCGATGATTATATTACCAAACCTTTTGATGATATCGAGTTGCTGAATGCCGTAGAAACGCGGCTGAAGAAGCATGATATTCTTCACAAAAAATATGCGGGCGATGACCAGGGTGCTTCTGCCATGATCAATGATCTGCGGCAATCGGGCCTGTTGTCCATGGAGCTTGATCAATACGAAGCTTATACCAGCAGCAAGAAGACTACGTTGTACTCCGAGGGTAAACGTCCCAAATTCCTCTACTACCTGAAATCGGGGAAGGTAAAAGTGTTCAGACAGCATGAGGATGGCAAGGAATATATCGTGAACCTGTATACCGCCGGTGATTTCATCGGCTATCTGCCTTTGCTGGAAAACAAGTCGTATGAAGACAGTGCTGAAGTGCTGGAAGAGGCGGAAGTGGTGCAGATTCCGCGTGAAGATTTTTTACAGGCTATGTATAATGACATGAGCATTGCCGGACGCTTTATCAAGCTGATTGCCCAGAATGTTCAGGAGAAGGAAGAGCGTCTGTTAAATCTCGCTTATGGTTCACTGCGTAAGCGGGTAGCCAAAGCGCTGATCGACGTACATCAGAAATTCAACAAAGAGGGCGCCGCCAAAACGCCTATCAATATATCACGCGACGACCTGGCTCATTATGTGGGTACCGCTACCGAGTCGTTGATCCGCACGCTAAGTGATTTCAAGTCGGAGAAGTTAATTGAGATCAAAGAGGGAAAGATCTTCATCAGTAACCTGGAGAAGCTCAATAATTTGTTATACTGATCTCCATTCCATGATCGTTCTGCTGTTTGAGGGTCCAGCCATCTGTCATTGTCGTTTCCAACCAGAGGTTACCGCTTTTGCGGAATACCTGAAGGTGTAATCCCAATTGTTCTTCAAACATTTTTTCCAGTTCCTGCACTGTCATGCTCTCCGGCACACTGATCTGTGCGGGCAGCTGCGTCGCCAGATCGCTGAGGTAAAGGTAATGGGGCAGCTTTGCCTGCCGGGGAGATGCTTCCTGGTATCCATGTTTTTGTTTGAACAGTTCTATTTTCAGGTATGGAAACAATCCGTTGAAATCTCGTTGGATATCACTTATCTGGCTCTTGCTATTTATGAAGATATTCATAATCTGTTTTTATGTTGTGGGGTTAAAATCAACTGTTCCGGGTGTTTTAGCCCGGAACAGTATCCCATCATCACAAAAATACCTGACGGGGAAGCCGTTTTCTATGACGTAACACCATTTGGGAACTGATTTTGGTCATACGTATTGGTGGAATCAGCTTTATGATTGCAATCATACCGTTTTTTGATACCTGTCAATAAAGGGTCCTGCCTGAGTGTATACCTTTGTGGTCTGTAACACACAACTTTATGTATCCAACTAACTTTATAACGGCTGCCGAGGCTGTTCAGCTGATCCGATCGGGCGACAGGGTGTTTATTCATGGTGGCGCTGCTACGCCCGTGCACCTCGTGAAGGCTTTGCAAGACAGGTATCATGAATTGCGGGATGTGGAACTCGTCAGTATTACGAATATGGGTGATATCGATTTCGACAGGCCCGAGTTCAGCCGGCATTTCTTTTTCAACTCGCTCTTTGTTTCGGCCAATACGCGTGAGATCGCCAATAGCAGTGACGGGGATTATGTGCCCGTATTCCTGAGTCAGATACCGCAGTTGTTCCGGCGTAATATTCTACCGATCGACATAGCACTGATACAAGTATCGCCGCCCGATAATCATGGTTATTGCTCGCTGGGCACTTCTGTAGATATTGCCCGTGCGGCTACTGATACTGCGAGGAAGATCATTGCGCAGGTGAATCCCCGCATGCCGCGAACGCATGGTGATGGTTTTATTCATGTGAGCAGGTTGCATGGGATGGTAGCGCATAGCAGTGAGCTGCCTGAAGTGAACTATGCAGCAAAGAGTAACGAAGCGGTAAAGGCTATTGGCCGGGAAGTGGCTGCACTGGTAGAGGATGGCGCCACGCTGCAACTTGGCATCGGGGGCATTCCCGACCAGGTATTGCAAAACCTGCAGGGGCATAAGGATCTTGGATTGCATACGGAGATGCTTTCGGATGGCATCATTCCGCTGATCGAAAAGGGCGTGATCAACAACTCCCGGAAGAAGCTGAACAGGGGCCGGTCTGTAACCGGTTTTATGGCCGGCACGCGCCGGTTGTATGATTTTGTGGATGACAATCCTGCTATCCGTGTGATGGATATTGCGTATGTGAATGATACCAGCGTTATCCGTCAAAACCCGAAGGTAACTGCTATCAACAGTGCTATTGAAATAGACCTGACCGGTCAGGTATGTGCCGACTCCATCGGCACTTTCCAGTTCTCCGGTATTGGCGGGCAAATGGATTTTATCCGCGGGGCTTCGTTGTCGGAAGATGGTAAGCCTATAATTGCGTTGCCTTCTACTACTTCCAAAGGGGAATCGCGTATTGTTCCTTATCTCAAAGAGGGTGCCGGTGTGGTGACTACCCGCGGGCATATTCATTGGGTAGTGACAGAGTATGGGGCTGTGGACTTGTTTGGTAAGAATCTGAAGCAACGGGGTAAGGCGTTGATCAATCTGGCGCATCCTGATCACCGGGAGGCGTTGGAGCGGAGTTTCTTTGAGCGGTATAAGGTCTCTGGTTGATAGGTTAACAAGTTGAAAGGTTGAAAAGGAAAACACTTCATGTTGCAAAGAGATCAAGGTACTTTTGATTGATAATCAACCACATGCCTCACTCCCTTTTTTATTTCATGTTTGAAGGGTAGCATACTCACAGATAATCAATAGTTTATTATAGGATACAGCGTAGATACAGCGTATATATAGCGTAGATGCAGTATAGATAAAGCCTATTTATTAAGAGAGATTGTATCTACAGTTAAATAAATATAGTACCTGATTACTTATACAATTACATTAATAAAGTAACGTAAAGCAAGTATAAGTCATCTCCGGGTTAACCATGGATAGGCGCGGTAGAAACATGACAAAGTAGCGTCAGATCGCTTTGCTGAATAAGGGGCTGGTGTGGAATGAGCGGCTTCTTTGTAAGTGGAGGTCGAAGGCGCTGCAGGCATTGCGGATGAAATAATGGCCCATCGCGGTTAGTTGTATGCCTTCCTGATCAAATGTCAGCAGGCCATCTTCTGCTAATTCTTCCAATATGGGGAAACTTAATGATTTCAATATCGGTAGGTGTTCCGGATGAAAATGGGTGCCCCCCTTGCAGGCTACTTCTTTGATATATTGCCGGAAGGCAAGATCTTCCTGGTTCAATATATAACCGCGCATAATTGCGAGGTTTCCGTTATTGACCGCAGTGTAGTATTCATGTATTGTTTTATTGTTTTGCACAAAGGCGCTGTTGAGGTCGCTGATAGCAGACACGCCCAGTCCCAGCAACAGGCCGCTGTGTTGTGTAGTATAGCCCATGAAGTTGCGGTGGAGGTAGCCCCCGGCTTTTGCTTTGAACAGTTCATCCTGTGGCAAGGCAAAATGGTCCATGCCAATGTCGGCATAGCCTGCAGTGGTTAACAGGTTTTGCCCCAGCAGGTAGAGAGCCAGTTTCTCCGCAGCGCCGGGCAGGTCTGCTTCGCTGAACAAGCGCTGGCCCCGGCTCGTCCATGGCACGTGGGCATAGCTGTAAAAAGCAATGCGGTCGGGTTGCAGGGGTACCACCTGGCTGATCGTTTGTTCGATGCTGCTGCGTGTTTGCAAGGGTAAGCCATAGATCAGGTCAAAGTTCACAGCTGTGAAGCCTGCTGCACGGGCTTCACAGCTGGCTTGCTGTACTTTTTCGAATGGCTGGATGCGGTTGATGACGTGTTGTACGCCGGGATCGAGGTCCTGCACACCATAGCTGATACGCCTGAAGCCCAGTTGGAATAATTGATCGAGGTGTTCGCGTGTAGTATTGTTGGGATGTCCTTCAAGGCTGAATTGTGCCTCCGGATGTATGATGGCTGTGGCCATGATCGTTTCCAGCAGACCGGAGAGGCGTGCCGGGGAAAAGAAAGTGGGTGTTCCGCCGCCCAGGTGAATTTCACGCAGGATTGGCCGCTCCCCCATTTGTTGGGTGTATAAAGACCACTCTTGCAGCAATGCTTCTATGTATGTTTCTTCCACTGCGTGGTTCGTCGTAATCTTTTTGTTGCAACCGCAATAGGTGCATAGGGATTCACAGAAGGGCAAGTGTATATACAAGCTGATGCCATCTGCCTGGTTACGGGCTGCAAAGGCGTCGTTAAACTGTTGACGCCATTGTTGCCGGCTGATCTCCTTGTTCCAATAAGGAACTGTGGGGTAACTCGTATAGCGTGGTACGGGCCGGTTATATTTACTGATGAGTGCAGGTGGAATGTTAACAGGAGTTGTCATACTACAAAAGTAGACTGGTGCTTGTCCTTTTGTCCTGACGTGCCTCAGCGCCTGTTTTGATTATCGTCACTTAAATATCTCAAACCACCTTTTTACGACTCTTGTCCACCAACGACCGGAGAGCACGGAATATCCCCAGGTGACGGCATTGACCAGTACTTTGTTGTTCTCTTTTATTGTTGCCCACTGGTGCACCATTCTTTCTTCCAGCCTGATCTGCTTTTCCAATAGTTTTTGTTGTTCTGCGCGGAGCTGCCGGATGTTATTAATCTTCTTCATCGTGCTGGTCGTTTTTAAACAGTTGTTGTATGATCTTGTTCATTACCGGTATGCGGATCATCTTTTCTTTGGTAGTCCATACAATGATGCCTGCCAACAGGTAAATACCTGCCACGATGAGGTAGCCGCTCCAGGGTTTGCCGATCCATCCTGACAGGGCGATGGCGCCGGCAAAGCTGGCAAAGACCAATACAAAGAGGAATATCACTGCCACGATGGCGCCTGCCACCAGATCGGAAATGACGAGGGATGTTTTTTCTGCGGCACTAAGTTTCATGAGGTCGACCCTGGTATTGACATATTCTTTAGCTGCCGATACCAGGCCGCCGATGCCGGTTGTTGATTCTTCCATATTTCCTTGTTTTAATCATGAATGTTCACAATTTACTAATGATTCGTGAGGAGACGAATCCTGGTTACAAGCTCTTATTATGAGTATTATCAGCTTTCCAAGTAACTACTGTCATAAGCCCGGGGAAATGCAGCTTTTATTTTTGCACCTGTTAACTGACGCGTAAATCTTAAAATTCTATTGTTATGTATGGTAGCTTATCTCCTGAAGACATTGAACTGGTGCTGGGCAGTCAGGCTGTAGGCCGTATCGGTTGTCATGCCGACGGTATTACGTACGTGGTGCCGATCAGTTTTACGTATGATGGTCAGTTTGTGTATTGCTACACACAGGAAGGCATGAAGATCTCCCTGATGCGTAAGAATCCACAGGTGTGTTTTCAAACGGATGACCTCGTGAATATGGCCAACTGGAAAAGTGTAGTGGCCTGGGGTACGTTTGAAGAGTTGGCAGCGGGTGATGAACGCCAGGAGGCGCTGAATAAATTACTCCGGAGAACGCTTCCCATGATCAGCAGTGAACGTGTGCATCAATCGGCTACATGGCCTTTTACCAATATCCATGCGGAATCTATCGACGGTATCGTTTTCCGCATCCGGCTCACCAATAAAACCGGGCGGTTTGAAAGATCAACGCAATCTGCTTTACTATAATCAACCTCTTACCCCTTTCTGAAAGTAGTTAAGTCCGGCCATGCAGTGATGCTGGCCGGCTTAGCTATTTTGACGACCTCCCCTTCGACAATCCTTCGACAGGCTCAGGATGACAGTGATTCAGGATGACAGGCTCAGGATGACAGCGATTCAGGATGACAAGTTGGTTTATATCAATGACAGGAGATGCCACCGCCGGGAATGACAGGTAAGCGAGGACTGATAAAAGGGATATCGAGGTTAAGGCCACGCAGGATCAGGAGCACTCCTACTACTACTGTAAATACCGGCATCAATTTGCGTAAGTGTACACGTACCGGTTGTTTGAACCAGGTACTGATGTAGCCCAAACCCGTCATCGCCGGCAATGTTCCTGCTCCAAACGCGAACATAAAAAGTGATGATAATCGTGCATCGCCTGTACTAATGGCTGCAGCAATGGCCAGGTATACCATGCCGCAGGGTAATAATCCATTGGCCATGCCCAACAGGTAGAAGCCTGCTTTGCCGGCATGCTTCCACATATACAGGTTCAGCTTTGTGATCGCCTGTTGTATCGGGCGGGCAAAGGGAAATGAAGTTTGTTTACCTGCCGCTGCGATCGCCCACCACAATATAATGACTGCGCCCATAGTGATGGAAAGCGATTGTTGCCACCCTGCCACCTGTAATTTTCTTCCCGCCAATCCAAACACTAAGCCCAGCAGGCCGTAGGTAGTCAACCTGCCAGCATTGTAGGCCAGCACTCCCAGTAAGCGCCGCCAGCCTGCCTGTTGGGATAAAGGCAAGGCCATTACCAGCGGGCCGCACATGCCAATGCAATGCAGGCTGCTGATAATGCCCATGCTCATACCTGCTATTATGACCGGTGTTATCATCAATGTATGGTGAAGGGTTGTTCGCTGTAATAATGAGTGCCGTCTGACTGCCAGCTGATCTTCACTACATAATTGCCAGGCATCAATGTTTCTTTGCTCAATGCCTGGAAGGCGGCACTGTCGGTTTGCAGCGGGAACTGTCTGTCGTATTTAGCATTGGCCGGATAGTACAACAGTATCTTTCCTGCTGTCTTTTTGTGTTTCATTTCAGCTGGTAAGAAGAGGCCGATGGTTTCTTTATTTTCTGTGAGCTGTATGGCAGTGCTGAGTGTGCCTGTATTGTTCCGGCTGTCGATGACTTCCTGGTAGGCGATCTCTTCGCGGTAGTATTCTTTCGACACCAGGTTGACCGGCACTTTCATGCAACGGTATACCAGGTAGCTCATCATAGCGCCGAAGGCTATGAATACCAGTATAAGTTTGTTTCCCCAATTCATATTTTTTCGTTTTATGGTTGCTGGCTTACGGGGCCGAGGAAATTGGTGTGTACTTCGTCTATTTTCCTGTCGCCTTCGTATAGCCCGATCTTTAGTGTCGATTTTCTTTCGTGTATCGTTTGCTTTGGCAATACAATAAAGAAGGTACCCGCGCTCTCGTCTTCTTTTTTCACTGCTACTGTGTTCCCTCCTATTACTTCTATGCGTCCGTTGCCTGCTTCCAGCTTTAACCGCAAGGGAATATCGGCAGTGGTTTTGTTAGCAACTTTGATATTGTAGAGGTTAGATATGCTGTCTGCTCCTCTTTCCTGGTATAACATGCCGGGCGTGCGCATGACCGTAGCGTCGATATCATTGCGCGACATCAGCAGGATGGCGAGGAGGATCACCAGCACCGACAACAGGCCGGTATACAGTTTCATCCGGGGGGTGTAGCGCAAAGGCTCATTTTTAGCGATGCCGTTTTCCGAAGCGTAGCGTATCAATCCCTGTGGCTTGCCTATTTTGTCCATGATGGCATTGCAGGCATCTATACAGGCTGTGCAGCCTACACAATCCATCTGTGTGCCGTTGCGGATATCAATGTTTGTGGGACATACTTTAACGCACTGGAAACAATCGATGCAATCGCCTTTGTCCAGCTTCGCTTTTTTGGTGTATTTACCTCTCGGCTCTCCGCGTTTGTAATCGTAGGCCACGATCATCGAATTCTTGTCCATCAAAACGCCTTGCAGCCTTCCGTAAGGGCATACAACTGTGCATGCCTGTTCACGGAAGAATGCATAGACCGCAAAGAACACCCCCGAGAAGACGATAATGGAGGTCAACCCACCAACATGCTGGCTCACCGGCTCTGTTATGATCTTGTACAACTCTTTGACGCCAATGATGTAGGCCAGGAAGAAGTTTGCAATGATAAAAGAAAGCAGGTAGAACACGCCGTATTTAACTGCGCGCCTCGTAATCTTTTCTGCGGTCCAGGGTTTTGTCTTATTGAGTTTCTGTTGGGCTGCACTGCCTTCGATCCAGTATTCTATTTTCCGGAAGAGCATTTCCATAAATACAGTTTGCGGACACACCCAGCCACAGAACAGCCGGCCGAAGGCGGCTGTAAAGAGAATGATGAAGACCACAAAGGTGATCATGGTGAGGCCGAAGATGAAAAAATCCTGCGGCCAGAACACCTTGCCGAAAATGATAAAACGGGCAGAAGGGATATTGAACAGGAAGAGCGGCCTGCCATCGATGTGGATGAAGGGCAGGCCAATGAACAGGGCAAAGAATGCAAGGCTTACCCAGGTGCGGAGGTTGTATAACCTGCCCACCGGCTTTTGTGCAAACACCCATTGCCGTTTTCCTTTTGCATCTACCGTGGCAATTCTGTCCCTGAAAGATTCTCCTGCTTCTACAATACCCATATTCTAATTTTAAAAGAGCGTTGCCCCGATGGGGCAAATGCCCTTTGGTGTTCGTTTTTTCTACAAAGCTGTAGCCCCTAAAGGGGCATTAGTTGCCGGGTGTAGCCGTGGTCGTCGAGTCGGTTGTTTTAGTATCTGCAGCATTTGCTTCTTCTTTGTACAATGGTCCTTGTGGTGCTTTGCCGTTGGGCGGGTTGGAGCCTTTGATCGATTTGATATAGCTGGCCAATTGTGCTATCTGCCCCGGTGAATAATCGTCTTTCCAACTCTTCATTCCTTTTTCCGGCACGCCATATTTGATGGTCTTAAAAATATCTTTTACGCTGCCGCCATGCAGCCAGTAGTCGTCCGTGAGGTTGGGACCTACTCCACCTTCGCCTGCCTTTCCGTGACAAGGGAAGCAGGTAGTGGAATATATTTTCTCTCCGGCCGCCAGGTCATCAGCCGCCGTGAGGTATTTCACTGTGCTCTCATCTACATTGTTAGCGGCTTTTTTCAGGTACTCTGCTCGCTTTACTTCGGCGGCCTTCACAGCCAGTTGGTATTCCTGGATACTATCAGGCGCTGTGTGAGATACATGGTAGCGCCAGAGGTATACTACTGCAAAGATGATGGTGAGGTAAAAGCCATATAGCCACCAGGGCGGCAGGCGGTTGTCGAGCTCACGGATGCCATCATAGTCATGGCCAAGATCGAGGTCAATTTCCTGTTCAATGGGCCTGAAGCTATTGACCTTTGCCCACAAACTAACTTTGGGTTTTGCAGGTACACCAGCTGTAGCTTTTTTCCTTTTGATCTCCAGCAATACGTGCAGGTTGTAGAGCAATGCAGCGATGACCGTCAGTTCGAGGAAGATGACGCCTGCCATCGTATAGAAGGCCGTATCGCTGAGCTTGTAAGCGTTGGTTACTGAAGCTGCATTTGTTTCTTCTGCGTGTGTAGCCAGGCTACTTAACAATGCTGCAAGAGCAATGACCGCAGCGGGTGCAGGGCTGCTTTTTTTTTCTGGTGCTGCATTGGCTTCTTCCTGTTTCGTTCTTTCAAGGTATACCTGCGCACTGCCCAGGACTACCCATGCCAGCAAACCTATGATGAGGGCCAGGATGGCCATGATGACAATCATCATCACCACAAAGGGGTTTTCCATAGAGTCGGGCACAGGCGCCTGCGCAAACAGGACGGTATTGAAGCTCAGGGCAACTGCCAGCAGTAGTATTTTTTTATTGCGGGTCATAGTGGTGCTTTTTCTGTTATTCTGTTGTGTCGAGGGGTATTTTACTCACTTCTTCTATCAGTTTCTTATCGGCTTTGAATGTCCATAGCAGCATTACCA
>JAGIBF010000012.1:264-78190 GCA_017744515.1 Niastella sp. | reverse complement strand
GAACAGGCCGAATATGAGTAGCGAGCTGAGGCCGTAGATGCTCACGCCGCTGATCTTTTCGAGATAATGAATGAATTTCATGTTTGTATTTTTTACCCAACCTCCGACAGCGCTTAGACAATCCTTCGACAGGCTCAGGATGGCAGCGATTCAGGGTGACAAGGTTGGATTTATTGTTTAGTGGTTTCTGCTGTTGGTGTGGCCTTGATGTCTTTGCCCAGTCTTTGCAGGTAAGCGATGAGGGCTACGATCTCGGCGTTTTTATTGGTTTCTATTTTATCGGCTTTCAGGCTGGCTGTGATCGTAGTGGCCTGTTGTATCAATTCCTTATTGGCCTGCTGATCGTATCCTTCGGGATAGGGAACGCCCAATGTTTGCATGGCGCGTACTTTCGCCGCCGTGAGGCTTGTATCTACCTGCTTATCGAATAGCCAGCCATAGGATGGCATGATGGAACCGGGCGACATCGACTGGGGATCGAGCATATGGTTGTAGTGCCAGCTATCGGGATATTTGCCTCCTTCACGCGCCAGGTCAGGTCCTGTGCGTTTAGATCCCCACTGGAAGGGATGGTCGTATACAAATTCTCCTGCTTTGGAGTAATCGCCATAGCGTGCTACTTCATCTCTGAACGGGCGTATCATTTGCGAGTGGCAGGTATAGCATCCTTCGCGCACGTAGATATCCCGGCCATGCAGTTCCAATGGTGTGTAGGGTTTCACACTCGTGATCGTAGGTACGTTGCTTTTCACCAGGAAGGTGGGTATCATTTCAAGGACACCGCCGATCGCTACTGCAATGAGACTGAATACCAGCATCTGCATGGGACGTTTCTCGATCCAACGGTGCCAGTATTGTTTACCGTGGGTTTGGATCTCTTTGGCCATGGCCGGTGCTTCGGCTGCTTCGTTGGCCATGAAGCTTCCCTGCTGTATCGTTTTGCGCAGGTTCCAGATCATGATGAATGCACTACCGATATATAGGGCGCCTCCAATGCTGCGGGTAACGTAGAGGGGTATGATGTTGGTAACTGTTTCGAGGAACTGGAATTTCAGTTGGCCTTCTTCGGTAAAGGTCTTCCACATCATGCTTTGCGCAAAGCCCGCCCAATAGAGGGGTAATGCATATAATACGATGCCAATGGTGCCTATCCAGAAATGGGTGCCGGCGAGTTTTTTGGAATACAGCGTAGTGTTCCACATTTTCGGCACCAGCCAGTATAGTATACCAAATGTGAGGAAGCCGTTCCAACCAAGCGCTCCTACGTGTACGTGTGCGATCGTCCAGTCGGTAAAGTGCGAGATAGCGTTGACGTTCTTTAAACTCAGCAACGGCCCTTCGAAAGTGGCCATGCCATAGCAGGTGATCGCAACTACGAGAAATTTCAATACAGGATCTTCACGTACTTTATCCCAGGCTCCACGGAGGGTGAATAATCCATTGAGCATACCGCCCCAGCTTGGTGCGATGAGCATGATCGAGAATACCACGCCCAGTGACTGCGCCCAATCGGGCAAGCTCGTATACAACAAGTGGTGAGGGCCGGCCCAGATATAGATAAAGATCAAAGCCCAGAAGTGTATGATGGAAAGACGGTACGAGTACACCGGCCTGTTGGCAGCTTTGGGCAGAAAGTAATACATGAGGCCGAGATAGGGCGTGGTAAGGAAGAAGGCTACGGCATTGTGTCCATACCACCACTGTACCAGTGCATCCTGTACGCCGGCATACCAGCTATAACTTTTGAGCCAGGTGAATGGCAATTCAAATGAGTTGACAATGTGCAGCATTGCTACCGTGACCCAGGTGGCGATGTAAAACCAGATGGCCACGTAGAGGTGGCTTTCGCGGCGTTTGATGATCGTGCCAAAGATGTTGATGCCGAATACCACCCATATCAAAGTGATCGCAATATCGATGGGCCATTCGAGTTCTGCATATTCTTTACCTGTTGTAAAGCCGGCCCACAGGGTTACGGCTCCTGCCACAATGATCAGCTGCCATCCCCAGAAGTGGATCTTGCTGAGAAGGTCGCTGAACATTCTTGCTTTACAGAGGCGCTGCAGAGAATAGTATACGCCCATGAAGATGCCATTGCCTACAAATGCGAAGATGACCGCATTGGTGTGTACCGGGCGCATACGGCCAAAGCTCGTGGCAGGCAGTCCAAGGTTGATGGCTGGATAGTACAATGCGATGGCTGCCCATAACCCGGCCAGCATCCCAACGATGGACCAGAAGAGTACGGCGTAGGCAAACCATTTCACCGTTTTGTTGTCGTAATAGAACTTTTCTACCGGCATATTGTGCTTGTTTTCTGTTTTGGTGTGTAGGGTTTATTCTGGTGTGTCTTTTCCTGGTTTATCATCGAACAGCATTCTGACGGGTGGAGCGTATTCATCTTCGTATTGCCTGTTCTTGACGCTCCAGATAAAGCCGGCAAGGAACAGGGCCGATACGGATATGCTGGCGCCGAGCAGCAGGATTATCACTGTCATATTGCGAATCTTTTTTTTAGACCTTACAGATTAAGCAGGGACTTTCACAAGTACCCTTCGACAGGCTCAGGGTGACAACGAAATGCTTAACGGGTCAAAAGTATTTTGGATGGCAGGCAATAAGGATGATGCTGCTTATTGGGGGAACTGATTTTCGTCAGGTAGAGTTTCGAGGTAAGAAGTAAGAGGTAGGAAAAAACGCAAGGAGAGCCGCCTCCCGCCAAGCGGGACAGGCTTTGGAGGGCGACCCAACTTGCGACAATTATAATTTTATAGTTTTAATTTTTTAGCGACGAGGTTACTGCTGCCGAAGGTGACCAACAGGATACTGAGGCTGCTGGCGGGCATGAGGATGGCAGCAATGAGCGGTGAGAGGGTTCCCTGTACTGCGAAGTACAGGCCAATGACGTTGTACAGGACCGACATGAAAAAGCTGGTCATAATGATGTAGCGATTGGCCTTGCACAGGGTAATGAATTTGCCGAGCTTCGGGAGCTGTGCTGCTTCGAGGATCGCATCGCTGGCTGGTGTAAAGTTGTTCGTATCTTCTGTGAGTGCTATGCCTGCATTGCTTTGCCTGAGTGCTCCCGCATCATTCAACCCATCTCCAATCATCATTACGCGTCTGCCTGCCTGCTGTAATTGTTCTACATGGTGTAGTTTATCTTCCGGTTTTTGATTGAATAACAGTGTGGCTTCAGGCCCCAACATGCTGTGGAGGTTAGCGGCTTCGCGGTTGTTATCGCCGCTTACCAATGATATATCATATCGCCTGCGCAGGTGTGCAAGCAATTGAGGTACATCTTTTCTATAATGGCTCGTAAATACGAAGTATCCTTTAGACTGGTAATTCCAGTTGACAAATACGCGGGTAGCTCCGTTGCGTGTAGTATTGGCTGTGTTCGTATAAAAGGCGCTGCCGAGTTGTATGCAGGTATTGCCTACCATGCCTGCCACTCCTTCGCCGGGTATTTCTTTAAAGGCGTCCACCTGCAACTCAGGATCGTTGGGCAGCCATTGTTTCAACGCGCGCGTGAGAGGATGGCTGGTTTGTGCGGCTACGGCAGCGATCATCTGCATTTGTTTTTCCGTGAGCCTTTCTCCTTCCCAGGCAATGTCCATTTGCTGTACTACCGTGAGGGTGCCTGTTTTATCGAATACGATGTGGTTGGCTTTGGCAATGTCTTCTATGGCTTGTGCATCGCGCAGGTAAAAATGGTTGCGCCCGAGGATGCGCAGGATGTTGCCATTGGTAAAGGCGCCAGATAACAAGAGAGCGCAGGGACAGGCCACAATAAGCATGGCGGTAACCGCACTGGCAATTTTCGTGGGATCGTTGATCCACCAGTAAACAGCGGTGATGGCTGCAAGACTCAACAGCACTATGGTAAAGTAACGGCTGACCGTATGCACGAAGGAATCCTGTTCTTTGTTTTTCTTTTGGCGCAGGGCATCCTGGTTCCATAAGCGTGTGAGGTAACTCTGTGCTACTTCACGGGTGACCAACACTTCGATGCTACCGCCTTTCTGCCGACCGCCTGCGTATACGATCTCTCCCATTTCTTTGGGAACGATCATGGATTCGCCGGTGACGAAGCTATAATCGATCATGGCGCTGCCGCGGGAAAGGATGCCGTCTGCCGGTATCAATTCATCGCTGTGGATGCGTAGTGTATCGCCCGGCTTTACTGCCGGCAATGCCACTGCCAATTCCTTGTCTTCTTTTACCACGGTGACTGCGATGGGAAACCAGGAGGTATAATCGCGCTCAAAGGATAGTTGCCGGTAGGTTTTATCCTGCAACACTTTTCCTGCGAGCATGAAGAATACAATGCCTGTCATAGAATCAAAGTATCCTCCGCCCCTACCAGTAAGTACTTCATAGAGGCTGCGGCCAAAAGTGATGAAGATGGCCAGCACGATGGGTGCATCGATGTTGAGGAAGCGATGGCGGAGGCTTTTCCAGGCGGATGTATAAAACGGTTGTGCACTGTACAGGAATACCGGCAAGGCCAGTACCAGGTTGAGCATGCGGAATATGCCTTGCAGGTGTTGCTCTGTTACTTCGAGGCCCAGGTATTCAGGGAAGCTGAGGAGCATGATGTTGGCAAAGCAAAAGCCTGCCACTCCCAGTTGACGAATGTATTGTTGCTGGTATCGTGGTTTTGCCTGGTCGAGATCGGCCAGGCTGATATAGGGTTCATAGCCGATCTGCGTAAGCAGCTCAGCCACCGTGCGCAGGGTGATCTGCCGGTGATCGTAATCTATTTCTATTTCCTTGCGGGTAAAGTTGACGCGTGCCGAGCTGATGCCGGGCTGTAGCCTGTGCAGGTGTTCCAGCAGGTAGAGGCAGGAACTGCAATGGATATGGGGCAGGTAGAATACGACGCGGGTCTGCTGTTCGTTCTTAAAGCTGATCAGCTTTTGCACGATGCGGTCATCGTCGAGGAAGGCAAACTTGTCTTTTCGAACAGGTACCTGTTGGGTGGCGCCGGGTTGCTGGTTGAGTGCATAATAATCGCACAATCCCTGCTGGTTGATGAGCTGGTATACGGAGCGGCAGCCTGCGCAACAAAAATGGGCGCCTGCATAGCTAATGTTTTCACCGGGGCAAGGCTCACCGCAATGAGCGCATTGCAAGCCGGTATGTTGTGCCTGTAGCATACGTGTGAATGAAGGACGAAATTAGGCGGCGGGTGTTCCCTGTCTGATGAGGCGGGTCAAAGGGGAAGATGATCTTTGTCAGGAGGGAGCTGTGTTGAAAAGTTAACAGGTTAACAAGTTGAAAAGGTGAGCAACATCCATTCAATGTTCAACGCCCGACAATAGAAGAATCACTACTAAATTGAGAAACAAATTGATGTAGATCAAAAGAATAAGAAATATTATAAAAAAGTGGTGCTATTCTTTAGTACGAAACGTAAGTTTTATTGTTATAATAGAAAGGATAAGGTTTAATGGTTAACGAATTTGATTAGTGAAGCCCCGCATTTCTATGCGGGGCTCATTTTTTGTTTAAGCATTCAACACAAGCCAGAGGCTTGTAAACAGCCTCACTCGCCGGAGGCGAGCGAGTGAAGAAATCGTTTATAAACTCACTTTAATGCCTCCATTTACTACAAAGCCATCGAGGGGTGCATAGATATCCTTAAAGGCAGGATTATCGATAGGGCCGCTATAAATGGGTCCCCAACGGGTTTGCCGGGTGTTGCTGAAGTTCTCGAAGTTGATGAACAGGGAAAAGTGTTCCCATAGCTTTTCAGCCATCAGGCCCGTGATCCAATATGATTTTCCGAAGCTGCCATCGCTCAATTGCTGGCGGCTGTAATAATAGGCTTCGAGGCCTATTTTCCATTTTTCTTCTACCTCATACATCAACACATTGTTCAACCTATGGCGCGCCGTGAGCGGCAACCATTGTCTGGCATTGAAGTGTGTATTGGCATCGGTATGGGTGTATCCAATAAATAGTTTGAAATCCTCCCAGGTAATGCGCAGGTTTGTTTCCATGCCTTTGGTGTCTACATAGCCAGTTGAGTTCACAAAGTTCCCATTGCCTGTTACTGTTCCCTCCAACACCAGGGGTCTGTTCAGGCGAGTATAAAAGAACAGGTGGTTGAGGGTGAGGCCTACTTCCCCGATGTGGGTGCGGTAGTTGATATCCCAATTGCCTCCAATGGAACGTTCGTTGCGGGTGTTACTGATATCGATGGGCAGGATGTGCCGGAACTGTCTGCGCTCTGCATCTTCCGTGAAGATCGTAGGTGACTTATAACCAAATCCACCACCCAGGCGGGTAGTGAATGCCGGGCTGATCTTCCACATTGCCGAAGCTCTTGGCAAGAGTTCAAAGCCATATTCATTCACCTGATCGCCGCGCAATCCTGTTTCCAGCGTAAACCGTTCGCTTACCGTCCAGGTGTTTTGGATAAACACACCAAAAGTATTATAGTGATAATCGCGTGCCGGATCTGAGGAGTTTCGTTTCTCTTTTAGGTCATCTGTCAGGAAATTGGCGCCGATGACCCAATCTGCTTTTTCTCTTTTGTTCATCCAGGTGAACTCGGTAAAGGATGATTGCTGTAAGGCATCGAAGGTATATGATGGTATGGCAATGTTTCGGTCGAAGCGGGTATAGCTGCTTTTGAGTTGCAGGGTACTGTGCTCCGATAACTGGTGTGCAATGCCGAACTGGGTGGTGATCCTGTCCGTATTGTTCTGCTCATAGTATCCTGTACCACCATGCTTAATGTAATTGACGTTGCCTCCTACCCTGTCTTCTGTAATATAACTAACGCCCATATCGGCGCTCGTCTTTTTGCCATAGAAAAACAGCCGGGGGTTGATGGTATAGCGTTCAAATTGGGGAATGGCTGTGAGGCCGATATCAGCGGGATCAAAGGGACCGTTGCTGTTGCGGGAGCCGAATACCGTAAGGCCCAGTTTGCCATATCGCTCACTGTAAAAACCACTAAGATCAAGCCCTTTTCCCGAAGTACCGTTGGCCATGAAATTAAGTGCGCGTTCCTCTCCGGGTGTTCTGGACACCAGGTTGACGAGCCCCGCAATGGCGCCACCACCGTATAAAGTAGAAGCTGATCCTTTGATCACTTCCACCTGCTTCAGGTCGAGGGGAGCGATCTGCAAAAGGGATAGCCCTCCTGAAAAACCGGCGTACAAGGGATAACCATCACGCAGCAGTTGCGTGTACCTGCCGTCGAGCCCTTGTATACGGATGCCCGCATTGAAGGAGGTGGCGGAGGTTTGTTGCGTCTGGATACCTGTACTTTCGTTCAACAGCATCCGGATATCACCGGGCTTCATGTTGCCTTTTTCCTGTAGTTCTTCACCGGAGATCACTTCCGTACGCGTTGGCAGGTTGGCAATGGTGCGGCTGGTGCGGGTTGCTGTTACTATTACTTGTTCTAATGAATCGTGTTCGTGTTTCTCTTCCTGCTCCTGAGCCTGCGCAGCCAATGAGGCCATGCACAGGAGTATACCTGTGAGTATTGTTCGCATCGTGTGCCGATGTTTTTGAGTAAAGAAATAAAGATGTAAACCGTGGGTATTATCAGCACATTCTGGGAGGCTGGAACATTGAAGGATGCCAGGTGGAAAGCGGCCTGGCTAAAAAAAATGGAAATTGAGCGTTATCAACTGCTTGAAGGATAACTAAGGGTTCGGTTGTATGTATAATTACAGACGGCGCGCAGGTGCTGCAGGCAAATAAGGGCGAGCAACTGCCTTTGTCGTTATGTTCATCCTCATGGGCCGCTGCTGTTGCGAAAACTTCATCGGCGCAACCATCTGCACAGCAGGGCATAAAAGTTGCTGCAGCAGTAATGAGTAACAACAATATGACGAACCATTTTTTCAAGGGGCTAAAGATAGGTAAATATTTATTGAGTGGCCGGGCAGGGTGTTTTACCTATAAATACCCGGTGCCGACCTTGAAATACCCGCATCAGATCAAAACCATTACGTACATCCACAGTTGCTTTGCAACACAAGTGTTTTATTTTTTCAACTATTTTATCAATAATGCTAAACACGTGTGATTAAAACATATTTAAAATGTATTGTGTAACCGAAAATTTGTATTTTTATTTAGGTTTCACGTTCCTCCTCTGATTAGTAAAAGTTTTGATCCTGGATAGTATCATGTACCAGTAATCGAAACAAGCATCCCGACCTGCATCCTTTATATTGAATGAGATCAAGCTCCTGATTATTAGTAGTAGTTAGTCCCAACTGCAGTATTGTGCATGATTTCGACATGTGCATTACACTGCAGGCCTTGCAGGACTACAGGTTATTGTTGCCTTTGTGGATCATACCTCTGTTTATACTTATTAATTATTGCATGAATGCATTATTCATGTACTGAAACCACTTTGTATTTTTTAACACACATATATACACTATGAAAAGGAAGCTTACTATCCTTACGGTTTTATTCCTGGCAGCTACAACATTTGTACAAGCCCAGGTAGGCATTGGAACCACTACTCCCGCTGCCAGTTCAGCCCTCGATGTTACGTCCACAACGAGGGGCGTATTGATCCCACGCATGTCATCCGCCCAAAGAACAGCCATTACTTCGCCGGCAGAAGGCCTGATGGTGTACCAGCTTAATGCACCTGTTGGTTTATGGATGTTTATTTCGGGTGCATGGGTACGGCTGACGACCGTTACCGACGGCTTTGGTCCTTCTACTGCGGCTGCCTCCAACACATCGGGTGCAATAATAGCTGTAGTATTGGGTGGTACGGATATACCGTTACCCGATGCACATAACCTGGGCACCAATATTACTATTAACGGTAGTAATACCGTGTTCACAGTCGGCACCGCCGGCCGTTACAGGATCACTTACGGCTTGAATACCACAGCTGCCGTGCTGGCCAGTTCGCGTGTTCTTGTTAACGGAGCGCCTGTAACCGCTCTTACTGTTGCCCCCGTCGCCGCTGTTACCCGGATGTCGGCCGATGCCATCGTAACACTGGCAGCAGGGTCGACCGTAAACCTGCAATTATTCGGTCTGCTGGGCGCCGTGACTTTACTGAATGGCTCACAGGGTGCAGGTATAGTTATTCAAAGGGTTGAATAATTGAGTTTGTATCTACATTATTATTTCACCCAAAATTGAAACAATGCGAAGTATTTTATACATCATATGCTGTTTGCTGCTGTCAGTGTCCGGCTTTGGCCAGGTGGGGGCGGGCACACTGTTCCTGCAAAACGGCGTGATATTCACCATGGATAGCCTGGTGCTGATTCCCAGTACCAATACCAACATCACTGGTAATGTACTTACAAAGGATTACACTTCTGTTCCAGGCTGGCCTGCAGGCTCGCAAAGCATTCAGCGCAAATACCTGCTGAACCTGCCTATTAATTATACGGGCGAAGTGGGAATCATTTACAGTGATGACGAATTAGCGGGTAATCCGGAAGCCTCACTGCAGATCGCTTTTCGTAATGGCACCACGTGGACTACCACTGCTACCAGCACCGTTAACCCGACGACCAACTATGTAAGTTTTCAGGCTACGGGTGTTACGTTTGACCAGGTGACCGCCACTACTGCGGGCATTACCCTCCCCATTACTTATAACAGTTTCTCAGCTTCTCTTAAAGACCAATATGTGCAGCTGAACTGGCAGATGGGTGAGGTGGATGATCTTGATAAATTCGAGATCGAGTATAGTCATGATGGACGCAGCTGGAGTACTGCCGGCTCTATCGCCAACCCTACGGGCACTATGGATTTCAGTTTCCGGCACAACGACCTGAATTTTACTACGCGTCATTACCGGATCGTCAGTCTTGATTTCAATGGCCATCGCGTTTACTCGCGTATCGTCACTGTATTCAATAGCAGTGCCGGTTCCAGCATGCGCGTGGTACGGAGTGGCAGCAGTACCATGTTGTACTTCAATGGCCCAGCTCCATCTATCGTACAGGTATATGACATGAAGGGACAGTTGTTGCTTTCCAGCAATGTGAAGCAGCAACAAACTGAACTGTCAGGACTTATTCCCGGCACTTATGTTATTCACTATGTCGTGGAAGGTCAAAGGATAAGCCGGAAAGTGCAGTTGTAGGAGTAAGTTCAGCGTCCGGGACTGTGGAATTATTTATACGGACTTGTTGCTTCATTATAACGGTTATCTGTAAAATGGGGTGTATCGAAAGATGCACCCCATTTTATTTATATTTAGTGGCTGGTGGGGCCGGCTGATATCTTTTTAAAAAACGGCTGAGGGTATAAGGGCTTTTTGCCGCTGGTGTGTCTAAGGTATATGATATTGATATTGCCAGGCCAACCATTAACCAATAGCGCTCATCACAAACAGGTATATATACCGGTGGAAAACCTCTACAAGCAATGCTTTCATGAGTACTTCGAGAAGTTGTTTGGCTACGCTTTTACCATTGTAAAGGACAATGCCGAGGCCAGGGATATTGTTCAATCGGCTTTCGTTAAATTATGGGAAAAGCGGGGCGAGATCAACTTTCCGGGAGCTGCACGTGCTTACTTGTATACTACCGTTTATCATCTCGCCTTAAATACCATCAGGGACCGCAAGATCAGGGAGCGTCATTATCCTGACATGGCCCCTGTTGCTCATGTCAACAGTATCGACACTGCGCAGGAAAAAGAGATCAAAGCAAGAATCCAACAGGCCATCGATGCGCTGCCTCCGCGGTGCCGGGAAGTGTTTTGCAAAAGCCGTCTGGAAGGCAAGAAATACAGCACGATTGCTGCGGAGATGGATATTTCTGTAAAAACGGTAGAGGTACACATGGGCAAAGCTCTGAAGTTATTGCGTGAGCAACTGGCTGACCTGGCCTCTATCTGGATCATCTTTCTATTTCTATAACCCCTGAATAAAATGTATACGCTATGAATACAGCCAACCAACCTGATATGACGGAGCTGATCGGAAAATACCTGGCGGGGGAAGCTAACCCTACGGAGGCCATGCAGCTGGACGACTGGCTGGCCGATGCCGGCAATGCAGCCGAGTTTCAGCGCATGGCTGCGCTCTGGCACCAATTGCCTGGCGAGACAAGTCCTCAGCCGCCTGCTTCGTCACTGGCATGGACCGAACTGGAACCACTGTTGCACAGCAAGCCACAGCGAGGTATCGTACGTTTCGTCTTTAACCGCTATGTGGCAGCGGCTGTTGCCGGTATGCTCATCATACTGTCTGTCGTCTGGTTCAATCGAAGGGGTAAAGAATCTCAAGCGGATGATCCATCAGCTTATGTGATGCAAACCGCTACACAGGAAATAAAAAGCACTACGCTACCTGATAGCACCTTCATCACGGTGAACCAACATAGTGAGGTGGCTTATGCTGCCGACTTTGGCAAGCCTGATCGTCAGCTCAGCTTACAGGGTGAATGTTATTTCGATGTGACGCCTGACAAGCAGCATCCATTTATCATCCAGGTAGCCGACCTGACGATCAAAGTGGTGGGCACTTCGTTCAATGTGCAGGAAATTACGCCGTCCGGCCATGTAACCGTGCAGGTGCAATCGGGCGTGGTGCAATTGTACGCTTTGGGCAAAATGGTGACGGTTCAAAAGGGGCAATCCGGTTTTTATCATAAGCAACTTCAGCAGCTATATGTGGCGAACTCCATCGACATCAACAGCTTTGGGTATGCCACCAGGTCTTTTTCGTTCAATGATATTGCTTTTGCCGATGCCTGCCGGTATCTGGAGCAAGCTTTTCATGTATCCTTCATGATGGATAAGCAGGTATTCGCCGGTTGTCGCCTCACGGCACATTTCGATAACAAACCGCTATCCTATATTCTCGACGTGATCAATGCCACACTCAATATCAGCAGCCGCCAGGAAGGAGACTCCGTCTTCATTACAGGTAACGGCTGTCATTAATAGCCATCAAAAACAATTCATTCGTATGCGTTCTTCCATTGTTATAGCCATGTTTGTGTATTGCTCTGTATCTGCCTCTGCACAGGTAAGTAATGCCACTTTTGAAAAAAAGATCGTGCTTTCCTCTACTTCCATCCGTATCGATTCATTGCTACGGGTATTTTCCCGGCAAACGGGTGTGGAGTTTTCTTTTAATCCTACCAAGGTAAAGCCATCAAAAACGCTTATAGTGTCCCGGCAATCACAAACGCTGTCGAAGTGGTTAACGGCATTGCAGCAGCAGGTCGGCATTGAACACAAAGTAGTGGGCAGCCATATCATTTTGTTTGATAATGGGCCTGCCGCCCTTCCTGCGGGCAATAAGCCTTCTTCAACACCGTCCTCCAGGAAAACTGCTACCAATAATCCGGCTGTGCAACCCAAAGCCATCATTGTTATCGACAGCAGCCGTACGACTTCTCCGGACAGATCAGCATCCAGCCCATCTACTGAGCGCAAGATCGTAGATACTGTTCGTGCGGAACTGCCGGTGAAACAGGCAGCCGCCAGCAAGGCTACAACTCCGGCCAGCCCAGCTTCTCCTACTAAACCCGTGCGTGATACAGTCAGCAAACTGGCGCCTAAGCCTACCAAGCCAGCTACACAACCGACAGCTTCCCGTGTACCTGACCGGTCGGAGCCAGCTGATGACGATGAATGGGCAGCTGAGGCATTTCAATTCATGGGTGGCTATAGCTATCACACAAGTGGCGATATGAATGGGATGGTTTTCGGAGCATCGTATTCACGGTACTTAAGTCATCGTTTCTCCCTGGTACTCGATCTGCGTGGCACTATTAACCATCGGGAGGATCATATTTCCTTTCCCCATCCTACTATACAGGGCGAAAGGGTGGAAAGCGCCATAAGACATACCACTGCCGGGGGGCAATTGGGTATAGGCGCTCAATTGAGTGTGATCCGAAGCAGGCATCATGAAGTAATGTTTAGCCTGACCGGGTTTGGCAGGTTCCAATCCGCCTCTCCCGATGGTTATGGCGCTTATTCTCCCCTCGCCTCCGGGATGCCGGAAGTGGTGTTTAGTATGTATAACTGGAATAAACAGAATATCGTTACTGCGGGCGGGCTGCTGCAATTGCATTACAATTTTACCTTCTCCAACAATTTGTTGCTGGGCATCAAGGCGGGTATTCAGACTGATACGGATGGGGAGCTCATTGGGCAGGCTGGATTATCGGTGGGTAAACGGTTTTGAACTATAAAATAAATGGCGGGCCCAAAAGGAGCCCGCCAATGACTACTATTCGACAAACTGTCGAATCGTGTTCGCTGATCCTTAAAACAAATTATTCTTCTTCAACAAAGCGGCTGCCTCTATCAGCATCGCTCCACTTACCTGGATCGTCATTTCGGTTTCAGTGCCGGGCTTATTTTTCCAATAGCTTCCAAACAATACCGTCGGCTTACGTGTGCCTACATACCACAACAGCTCGAAGTTGTTTTTGAGATAGGCTATGTAGCGCTTCTTATAAGCTTCCGACAGATCGGGATGCAATATCAAATTGGTAAAGTAGCGAACAAAGATGCCTTTGAATAGTCCGCCATCGCCACCTCCTTCATCACGCAGCAGGCGATCCGCCGCATTGGTGAGGGTGTTATCGGATAAAGTAAAGTTGGCAGCCTTCATGGCGTCGTTGAGGTAAAGAGGATCTTTAGTAATGTTGTACAGCTCCAGCGCTGCACCAATGAAGGTGCCCTGGTTGTAGGTAAACTTCCAGGTGCTGCGCAGGCCATCACCATTAGCGTTTATTCCATCATAGACCCATCCTGTGCCTGCCTCATACAAACTGTCTTTCATCCAGGTATAGATCTTTTGGGCCCATTGGAGGTCATCTGCTTGTTTAAACTCCTGGTATAAACGGGCTGCCAGGATACAAGCCGGTGCATTGGCAGGCGTGTTCTTATAGGCTGGCATGGCTTTGCGCCAGGCGATACCACCGCCCATGTTGGTATTCCAGCCGGTCTTGATGTCTGCCCATACCTGATCGACACCGGTTTTGAATTTAGCATCGTTGGTTGCTTTGTAGGCACGCAGCATGGCCAGGCCATTCCACTCCATATCGTCGTAGAACTCATTGAGGAAGGTGTTGTTGTTCTTTTGTTTTACGCCCACCATCCAATCGTCCATCGTTGTACGGTATTTATTGTCGTTGGTACGGGTGTATGCATCGACCAGTACATCCAACGCATGGGCCTGGGGCCAATAATGAAATTCTATATTGCCGTTGCTGGTACGGTTGAAGTATTTGCCGGATGGATTCCAGAAGTTGAGCAGCAGGGAGCTGCTACTGCTGTCGGCAGCGGCACTCCAGTTTACCTCATACCGGTCGATCCCACTCTGATCGCCTCCTATCACCACATCTTCATAATTTTTGGCACAGCCCGGCAATAGCCATAGCCCTGCACAAGCCCATATTATCAATCGCTTCATGCTTGTTGGTTTAGTTTTCATGATTTAATCATTTGGCAAACTGTCAACCTGAGCGTATCGAAGGGCTTCTACACGCTCAGCCTGACACTTACTTAATCACTACCTGGTGTGTGTAGGAGCCGCCAGTGGTGAAGTTTACGATGATGTCGCAGTTCTTATTGTCGGCCTCGGTCTGGAACTTATAGCAGTAGTTCCACTGATCGTTGTTGGCTATTTTATTCAGGAACCAATAGGAAGCCGGTGAGCCGCTTGTAGGGCGTTGGTTGTCAGCATTACTGCTGCCCATCCATTCAAAGCTATCGGCTGTGCCATCGTTTACTTTTAAGCGGAACTTGTAGCGCTCATCCCTGCCCCAGCTTTCCTGCCTGAAGACGATCGATTGGTTCTCTGCTTTCCATATACCGTTGGCCGTGTAGTTGAGGTTGAACCAGATCGTGTTGTTGGGGGCAAACCACAAGCCTATTTCTTTGACCTCCGTCATCGTTACGGAAGCGTTGTTGAAATCGAGGTTGATGCGGTATACTTTGGTGGCGCCGGTAACAGTAGTAGTGCCGCCTTCCTTCAGATCGCCGCCGCTGATGGAATAGGTAGTTGGCGTGCCCGTATTGCGGTCGGCAAAGTTGTAAGTGCCGGCTTTCAGGGAAGTGTATATCTCAAATATGCCATTGGCTACCTGCTTCAACTTAGCTGCACTGGCCAGGGTGGCGCCGGCTTCAGTAGCGGTGCCGGTCAGGAATACATCGGCGGGCAAGGTGGCAAAACCTGCAGGGCGTTGTAATTCGATCGTACGTGTTACTGCAGACTTTACTTCATTGATGCCTTTGGAGGAGTACACCGTCCATTTCAACTTACCGGTGCCCAATGACGGAATGCCTGCCAGGCTTGCCACACTGTTCAGCGTTTTATGGGTTACCGTGGCCCTGTTATACACTCCACCGTTGTCACTTACCATTTTATATACCGGTTTGCTGAAGTCGCCTCCTTCTTTATCGAATGCTATCTCATACATCACCAGTCCTCCATCTTCTGCCTTGGCCTGCTCCCATTCAAATACCACACTGGCAGAGGTAGCGGGTTGCAGTTTTACAAAACGGTTGTCTTCGGGCGTGAAGATGTTCTTCACGGCTGTTACAGCTGTATGATCGAGGTTCTTGTCTTTTTCGCACGCCATGAAGGCCAGCAGCGCCAGGCCCAGGGTCATATATTGTAGCATGATCTTTTTCATATTGAAAGCGTTTGTGTGTTCGTGATTGTTTACCAGCTATTGTTTTGGCTGAGGTTTTTGTTGAGGTTGCGTTCATCGCGTGGTACTGCCCACAGGTAATGTTTAGCGGGATCGAAGCTGCGCTGGTTGACGCGTATATAACCGTTGTCGATACTGGGTTCGCCATATTTGGCGCCGTGTACCCATCCATTCAATAGGGTTTCGGCTGTTTTCCAACGGCGGATGTCGAAGATGCGCAAGCCTTCAAGGGCCAGTTCGGTGCGGCGTTCGCGGCGAATGATCGCTGTACGTTGGTCTGCCGTCCAGGCTGCGTTGAAGTTCAGCGCGTCGGCTTCTGTGAAACCGGCCCGCACGCGTAATGCGCGGATCGTTTGGTTCCAAACATCGGCTGTCAGCTGGTTCAATGCATTCTTTGCTTCTGCATACATCAGCAGGATGTCTGCATAGCGTATCAACATCAGGTTAAGGCCTGAGTTGAAATTATTGATCGATGTAGGATCGTAGTATTTGCGGATATAATAGCCAGTGGGCGAGCTTACGCTGCCGGGTACATATTCGTCGAGCTTTGTGCTGGCCGGATCGCTGCCGGGTTTGATATAAATGGTCTGGATGCTGTTGTCGGGCTTTTTCCATTTATAGTTGTGGTACACGATGGAGTACGTGAGCCTTGGATCGCGGTTGTTGTAAGGATTGTTTTCATCATAGCCGGACGCCGCTTCTTTGATCCCCTTACCATTGAGCATGATGTAATCATCTACCAGCTCCTGCGTAGGCGCCATTGCATTGAGACGGGCTCCAACTGCCAATGGGGCCAGGTCGAAGAACACATTATAGGTGCGAGACTCGGGTACAAACTGCAGATCGAAGACCACTTCGTTGTTGTATTCATTCTGCGGCAGGAACAATCCTTCATAGCTGTTGAAAAGACTGTAGGTGCCTACTGTATTGCCGGTAATGAATGGCTCTGTGGTGTTGATCACATCCTGCCAGCGACCTTCGTACAGCAAGGCACGCGCTTTCAGCGCCAGTGCAGCTCCTTTGGTGATGCGTCCACGATCTCCAGTAGCGTATTGCGTATTGACAGGCAATGTGGCGGCTGCTTCGTCCAGCTCTTTCAATACAAAGTCTACTACCTGCTGGCGCGGTGTGCGGGCAATGGTTTGTGATTCGGTAACGGAAATATCCTTGTCGAATAAAGGCACATCTCCATACCAGGTATATAACTGGAAGTACTGGTAGGCTCTTATTACTCTTGCTTCCGATTTCATCCTGTTCTTCAGGGCTTCATCGAAGGCGGGTACCCTGTCGATATTTTGCAACAGGATGTTGCAGGTTTTGATGCACTGGTAGCGGCCGTTCCACTCATCTTTGAAGCGTGGCAGGGAAGCATCGGCCAGCCCGGAGGCGATGGACGTAACGCCCTGTTGATCACCACGACCGCTGTAGGCATTGTCTGACAGGCCTTCGTTGTAAAAGAAGGTGGCAGCACCAAACATTTGGCCGTATGCTGTATTGAGTACGGTGGCTGCTTTTTCTGGCGAGGTCCAGTAGGTGGCATCCGTGAAGCGATCCGTAGGCACCAGGTCCAGCTTCTTACAGGATGCGATCACCAATAACAACAGCAGCGCAGGTCCGTTAAGTTTTATTATCTGTTTCATATAGCCATCGTTATTTAAATGTGATATCTAAACCAATTCCATAGAATATAGGTGTGGGATAGTTGCGGCCACTGTTGGCGCCGCTGTTCGTCATGTTGCTGCTGAACTCCGATATTTCGGGATCAACAAACTTTACACCGGCCACCGTGAGCAGGTTCTGTCCCACCAGGAAGAACCGGGCTTTTTGCATGCCCGCTTTTTGTATCCACTGCGCAGGTAATGAATAACCGATCTGGAGGTTCTTCAGGCGTGCATAGGCTGCGTCGAACAAATACAGATCGGACCCACGGCGGAAGTTGTTGGTATTGGAAGGACTGTTCACTGCTGCCAGCCGCGGGAACTTCGCATTGGGATTGATGGGTGTCCAGTAATCAAGCTGGTGCTGGTACATCACCTGTCCGTAGTTGTAGTGGAAGGGTTCTATCAACTCACCGCGCAGGAACATATCGCGTTTGCCTACGCCTTGTATAAAGATGGATACATCGAGTTGCTTCCAGCTCACTGCGTAGTTGAACCCGAATGTGTAGCGGGGGAATGGATGGCCCAATACAAACTTATCACGATCATCGATGATGTTGTCTTTATTGCGGTCTACATAGCGGATATCGCCGGGGCTGACCGTGATACCTGTAGGCGTTGGCCCATTCTCTATATCATCGAGGTTTTGGAAATAGCCATCCCGTTTGAGGCCGATGTAGGAATTGAAGGGCAAACCTTCTTTCAGGATCACCTGCATTTCATCGGCACCGGTAATGCGTTCGTTGCCCTGGAAGGACACTACTTCATTGCGGCTATCGGCTATATTGAAACCAAAGGTGTGGTTGAAATTCCTGCCGGGCAGGCGATAATTTACACTCAGTTCCCACCCTTTGTTGCGCACTTTACCTGCATTGTACGTTGACACTGCTCCTCCATACAATCCCGGAATAGCAGGTGGTATGAGGATATCGCTGGTGAGCTTATTGAAGTAATCGAAGGATACCTGCAGCTTATCTTCAAGGAAGGTGGCATCTACGCCCGCATTGAAAGTAGCTGCTTTTTCCCAACGGAGGTCGGGATTGGCAAAGGTGAAGCCAGTGCCTGATACCGGTTGATTGTTGAACCCGTAGGCATTATTGAAGTTGAAATAGGTAGTCTGAAACTGGTAGTTGCCCACACTCTGGTTGCCCAATACGCCATATGAGCCACGCAGTTTCAGTGAGCCAATATTATCCCGGTAGTTTTGGAGGAACTCTTCTTCCGTCATGCGCCAGGAGGCAGCCACTGAAGGGAAGAACCCCCAGCGCAGGTCTTTCCTGAACTTAGACGATCCGTCATAACGGAAGTTGAACTCAACAAAGTATTTATCGTTGTAGGAATAGCCTGCACGGCCAAATACAGAGTTGAGGCTGCTTTCGGCTGTACCGCGGTTCGTATTGAAGGACGCTGCAGGATCAATAACGGTACCTGTAGTAGGTGTTCCCAGCTCGTTGTCGTTGTACTTGGTGTATAAAGCGTTTTCCTTATTGGACACCGTTTCGTTGGAATAGCCTACCAGTGCATTAACGTGATGATCTCCAAATCCCTTTTGATATTCCAATATGGCTTGCGTGTTGAGGAAAAGATTCTTTGCACTACGGTCGTTCGTGTTGCGGTCTGCGCCATAGATACCTTTGGGAAAGAAATTCACCTGCTTTACGCGCTCGTACATGTGAAAGGCAGACAGGTTACCACCAGCCACGCCTTTCAGCTTCAAACCGTCAATAATATTCAACTCTGCGGTGATGTTACCGAATATGTGATCGTCATCACGTGTGCGATACCCACCCTGCTCCAGGATGCCCAGTGGATTGAACTCTGCCAGTACATCATTGGTCAGGTAACGTCCCTGCTCGTCTTTCATTTGATAATAGGTCGGCGTTCTGGCTGCATCTACGATGAGCGTGGATGTACCGAATGAATGTTCCTTGATGTCCTGACGTGAATAGGCCAGTACACCTGTCACTTTCAACTTGCCTACTTCCGTTGTGAGGTTAAGGCGCGCGTTGTAACGCTTCAGGCCATAGCCTGGTCCTACGAGGTTGCTTTCCTGATCAATATACCCCAACGACAACAGGTAGGTGGTTTTATCATTACCACCCGACACGCTGAGGTTATGGTTTTGCTGCAATGCATCCTGCAGGATGCCATCGAGGAACCATTCTTTACTGCCTTCGTCTTTATAGGCACGTATCTGCTCCGGTGTATACATCGGTTGCAGTCCCGCATTCACCAATGCTTCATTACGTAGCAGGGCATTTTCAAAGCTCTCTACCGGTTTATAGAATATTTTGGGTTGCTGTATGCCCACCATACCATTATAAGTAACCACCGCACGGGTGTTTTTCTTTCCTTTCTTGGTGGTAACCAGTATCACGCCGTTGGCGCTTCGTGAACCGTAGATAGCGGCACTACCTGCATCTTTCAATACAGAGATATTGTCGATGTCTGAAGGGTTCAGCTGGTTGAGGTCGCCACCCGCAATACCATCGATCACAACCAGCGGGGTGTTATCATTGAGTGAGCTTACACCGCGGATATTTACGTTGATGGGTGCGCCCGGCTCGGAATTACGCTGTTGGATAATGAGGTTAGGTGCAGCACCCTGTAAGGACTGTGTAAGATTGACACTTGGCTTTCCTTCCAATGCAGTGGAGCGTATCTGGTCTACTGCTCCCGTGAGGCTGATGCGCCGCTGGGTGCCATAACCCACCACCACTACTTCTCCGAGGCTGGCTTCGAGTGGCTTGAGGCTTACCTGCAGGTTCGATCCTGTAATAGAAACTTCTGTACGCTCGTAGCCCACATAGCTAATGACCAGTGTTCCTTTTGCTTCAGGGAGCTTCAGGGAGAAACTACCGTCTTCGCGGGTAGTAGTAACCATGTTGGTGCCTTTGAGTTGTACCGTAGCGCCAGCAACAGGTACTTGTTTTTCATCCAGCACTTTACCCGTGACCTCCACATCGGGCGTCAGCGATACTGTAGCCTCTGCAATAGCCGTAAAGCGTTCCCGTTTCTCCGGCTTCAGTAATATATTCTTGCCAACCTGCTCGAAGTTGATACGCAGGGGGGAGAATATTTTTTGCAGGGCCTGGTCGAAATCCGTTTCGCGGATGCGCAGGGAGAGTTTTTGAGAAAGGTCCAGCTCATCGTTGGAGTAGACAAACAATGATCCTGTTTGTTTTTCCAACTGGCTGATGACCCATTTAAGGTCTTTGTCTTTGCAGACCACACTTACTTTTTGTTTTTGTTCTTTCCAGGCAGGTGGTGTGCCCCGCGTTCCGGCATACAGGCTCATGGTAGCCATGATGCATAGGGCAACAACAGCGGGTAGCAGTCGTAGTTTCATACGCAAACGTTTAGTTATAGTGATTCAATCGTATTCTTTATATCGATGTCACCCTGAGCTCGTCGAAGGGCTTCGACAAGCTCAGCCTGACAAGATTATTTATCTCCCAATAACAATGAGGGAGTCGGATACCGTATAGGCAAATGCTTTGGTTTTACTGAGGTAATTCAATATTTCTGCCGGGGTACGATTGGCAAACTTGCCGGTATAACGGTATGTTCTCAACCGCTGATCGCGGAACTGAACTGTTTTGCCATAATATCGTTCCAATGCCAGGGCTATGTCGCCAAGGGTAACAGCATCAAACAACAGCACGCCATCTATCCATGCTTTATCGGCCAGCGCATCGGTTTCTTTCACTTCTGTAAAGCCTGAGCGTGTATTGTAGACTGATTTCTTATTGGGCGTCAGGTACACCGTATCGGACTTGCGTGTGCCGGGTATAAATGCTACTTTACCGGTTGCTACTGATGTAGTGATCTCCTGTTGTGTTTTATAGGCGCTGATATCGAATGAGGTACCCAATACCTGTACAGCTCCTTTTCCCAACTGTACAATGAATGGCTTCTGCGGATTGCGTACCACTTCAAAGAATGCTTCGCCTTCGAGGTAGAGCTCCCGGCGGGTGGTAGCAAAGTGGCGCGGGTATTTCAATTTGCTATCGGCGGCCAGCCATACTTTACTGCCGTCTGGCAGTACGATAGAGGAACGAATGCCTTTGGGGTTATAGGTCTCCACCCACTCTACTGCGGGTTGTTGTGGTTTGCGAAAGAATAACCAACCGGCGGTCATTACAATACCCAACACAGCTGCTGCCACCGCCATACGCTTCCAGGAAGGGAAACGACGTACTGGTGTTTCACCAATATCTTCAACAGGGACGGTTGAAGCCTGATTTATTTTTTGCCAGGTTGCAGCGAGGGCTTTTTCCACATCGGCAGTCTGATTGACTGCCTGTTGTTGCCAGTACCGTTTGTATTGCTCATATAAGGGAAGGAATTCCGGGTGGGTGGCCAGTGTGTTTTGCAGCAACGTCTCCTCATGGGGCAATGCATTGCCTGACAGCACTTTGGTGACCAATAGCAGGAAGTTGTCTTTGTCCATCATATAGCAGCCGGGGGTAAATCGTTAGCCGGTATCTATAAGGACACAATTCGGAAATGGATTACTTACAAGGGTTGAAAATATTTTTTAGGAATACCAATTATGGCGAATTACACGAATTAAGGAAAGGCAACAAGACATTGAGGCATAAAGGCATCGAGAGAAATTCAGTCGGTCGTTCAGCGTAGACAGTTCAGCGTCAAGGCAGGAGAATATTATGAGAAGAACCAAGTGACGAGGGCTACCTGAAGGAGGACATCGGGCATGTCGGATTGTTGGGGATTGTTGTGGTCTTCGGTCAATACTTTACGGAGTTTTTTGACGGCTCTGTATAATTGTGTCTCAACGGTGCGGGGCGATATATCGAGGATGGCGGCTACTTCTTTCAATTTAAGGCCGTCTTCCCTGACTAACTTAAATACCTGCTTGCACTGCTCCGGTAGTTGCTCTATTGCCTGATTAAGCTGGTGCTGCAATTCGCGGAAGGCCATGTCTTCTTCAGGATTGTAAGCGCTGGAAAGGATGGTGACATTGTCGGGGCTTACTGTTACGTTCCACAGGGAATGGCGGCGCAGGTGGTTGTAGCATTGGTTCTTTACGGCTACGAAGAGAAATACTTTCAGTTTTTCGATGAGCAGGATGTCTTCTTTTTTCTGCCACAGTTTTACAAACACGTCGGAGACGATCTCTTCCGCTACGGGGCGCAGCTTTACCATATCTACCGCAAAGCTGACGAGGTGCAGGTAGAAATGGCGGAACAGGTTATCGAATCCACGTTCATCTCCCCGGGCAATCTGTTGTTGCCAGGCAAGCAATATGTCTTCAGGCAGTTCAGACATAATCGTAATCGTTTCTTAAATACCCTCCGGCAACCCTTCGACAAGCTCAGGGTGACAAAGGTGATAGATTAACATTACTGTAAATATGCAAAACTTCCTGTTTCCAGCAAAATCCTTATAGTTCGGGCCTAAACGGGCGTTGTCTGTGCTCGCACATAGACCCTTTAAATTTCTCCAAAGCGTTCAAAAAGTATTTTGGGTATGCCTGGCAACTAAAGAAGTAACGGAGATATTTATAAGCCAACCTTCTGCCTGAACCAGATTAACAGCACCAATACAATAATGGAAAGTAACGTCCCCACCGGCAGGTACCAAAGGGTCAGGATCGCGATGATCAGTCCCAGTTTGTAAGCCCAGGATTGCCCACTCAATAATCCATACAGGAATGCCAGCCACACCAGACCATACGCTACAAATAAAGGCCCCAGCCTGAATACGTTTACCTGTAGTTTGTAGAAGAGGTTGGCCCAGGGACCGGGCTTTTCGGGCCCGATGTATTTTCCTTTGAACATGACGTAGATACCGTCGAGCAGCATGAAGCCGCCATTGATGAAAGCGATGATGGCCAACAGGATTTTCATGGCAGTAATTTGGTGCCTGAAGGTAAGCAAATATTTATCCTGTCGCAACGCCTATACACAAAGTGGCAATAACAAGTCCATGCAGGATAGCAGACAGCAAATACTCTTTTCCTTTGCTTACAGCCTGATAAAAATTGTATGCAAAAAGGAAAAGGCAGGCTGGAAAGAATATAAAAAGGCCCAACATCATCCACAACGGGGGTGAACAGGGTCCACCATGGTCAGCTTCACCCAACAAATACAGTAGTAAAAATGATACTACATAGAATAAAGCTGTTTGTCCTATTTTCTTTGTTATTAGCATCTTCTTTCCCCGTATATTTTTTTGACTACAGCACCTCCTGCTTTGGGCCTCAATATTAAAATGCCCTCCTGTTTCAGCACTTCACCTAATTTCTGTGTGGTTTTAATTATGATGTTCAACTCATAATCCTTATTCTTCCAAATCTGCATTGGCAGAGGTTTCTCTGTTGTATCAGGCTTGCTCAAGGTAAATTTCGTCATCACACCCTTGATCTTTACAAAAGCAATATCATCCCTATTATCTGCATATATATACTTCTTCTCAGTAAGCGCCTTTTCACTTTCAGCATAGTAACCAGCACAGGTATCAATTTCTGGCGGAAACTCTGTAAAAGTATCAATGACAGCGTTCTTTGCGCTACCCTCTGAAAATACAATGATCTTTTCGTTCTTTCCGCCGGGTGTATCCTGACAAGCAGCCAACAACAAACAGGCTGTCATCAGCCAGGCAGATCGTATTATAATTTTCTTTACGGTCATTTTCGGGTTTTGAGCATTTATGCCCGCGCAAAATAATCCTCAATAACCGATTCCACAATTTCTGGCTGCCTGGATTTGTTAACCTTGTACAAAAGATGCTTCAGGCATGCTTCAACCATGCTTCAAATACCCCCTTTCACCAATGGATGAAGGAACCCTGAAGCATGGATGAAGCATGGATCAAATTATATTTAATTGAATGTCTGGCACTTGTAATTGAGCTTAAAAGATGCTGCGCGCTATTTTAGCACCTCCAGCTCCAGTTTTACGTCTTTTCCTTCAAAAAACAGGGGAATGGCTTCGAGACCGGGCACAAAGTTGAACACACGGTCACCCGTGGTAGGTAGCTGTTGTATGGGCTGGTTAGCGTTTAACATTACGGTTGCTTTTGGCTTTTTAATGGTCATTGTACGTTTACCAATTCCCTGCACTTTCTCTCCTGTAGGCGAGATCATTGGGAATATCACCCGCACACTTTCTTTAGATATATTGCCTTTGTAAGCGAACGTAAATTTCACCTTATCCGGCGTGAATGTATAAGTCACCATGCATTGCACTTCACCAATAGCGGGAGATTGCTGGCTGCCATCTACCAACCTGGAATGTATTGTGATCACAGTATCTCTATTTACTGTTTTTTCCTGCATCGTTGCTGTGAGGTCACAGATATTGCTGTACCATGTGTTACCCAATTTCATTTCTATCCGTGGTGTAAGGCATATCGAAAGTGGATCATTGTCGACCTGCATGTTACCGGCTTCATAGAGTTGGTATTCGTTCATGCTGGCTGTCAACAAAGGGCCGGTAGCTTGATGCCACAGCATAGTGAGCGCGCCACCGGTAGCATGCCCGTTTTTCGTTTTCTTGTATTCCCGGTCATAGCCTGTCACCGTAGCGCGGTAACTGCCTTTGCTGATGAGCCAGGTTTGAACATCGGCAAAGAAGCGACTGCGGTAGCTATCTTCCCTTGGCAGCATAAGCCTCAGTTCATCAGTATTCAGCTTCATTGGTTCACGATCGAGAATGGTGGCGAGGGCTTTGATATGAGTAAAGGTATGGTGCACGCTGGGTGGCACATTGTGTGATCTATAATGCAGTCCTGCATAGAGCAACCCATCATGTGTACACTGTTGCAACAGTTGGGTATTTTGGAATGCCACGTCATAAAACCTCGAATCACGATCTGCCAGCAACGCATAGGCGGGCTGGCAACCATCGGAGGTCCTGCTTCCCCAATAGGTCCATTTGTAGTTACGGGTGCCCCAGCTATTGTCCCAACCTCCATCGGGCAGCATAAATTCCATGTGTGCCTGTAAAGAACGTGTCACTATCTGCAGCACTTCTTCATCTTTTGTCATCAATCCATACATCACCAGCGAAGGCAAAGATTCTTCCACGTTGTAACCAAGATCAACGGAATAACATCCTTTAGGGCTTGGTTGGTAATAGGGATCGCCTTCACCAAAGAGCAAACCGTCTTTCTTGGTAAAGAATGACAATGCCTGATGTGCCAGCTCTTTTCCTTTTACCTTGTAGGGCTGATGATCCAGTATTTCTCCAAGGAATGTTAATCCATAAGATGCCGTGATGGGATAGTTGATATTGCCGTAGTCGATGGTAAAGTTATTGTATACATAGTCACCTGCTTTTTTGAGGCGTGTTCTTAACTCTTGCTTAAATGTTTCATCAAGTAGATCTCCATGGTAATGGAGTGCATCGCAGAGGGCAATGATGGAAAATATGGTGGTGCCCTTCCAGGCGCCTTTTACTGGTTCGTTCAGCCAGGAACCATCTTCCTGACTTACGTTCTTTTCCATCCAGCGGTAAAGTTGTTTAGCGCCATCTATATAGCGAACATCTTTGGTTTTAGCAGCCAGGTGAAGGAATGGATAGATCGTGTCTCCTACTCTGCCATGTACAATTTTGTAGGTGGGACATAGGATTCCTCCATATTCTTTACGGGAAGCATCTGTCACCTGGAGGTTCAGCAGGGTTTGCCCCCACAGGCGTACCAACTGATCACTGAGTGTGTATAGATCATTGGTTGCTTGTGGCTGCGGCCAATCGAGCGAAGCTATGCCGTGCAGGCTGGCCAGTAATCCTGTGCCGCCCATCGCGGTTGTCCTGATAAATTTTCTGCGCGAGAACATATGGCTCAAACGTTATAGGTTTAGATTAAAGGTAAAGGATTCAGCTGTGTGAAATTATTTAATAGTCCGTTCATGTACTTCCTGATTGCCATTGATGACTTATTACTAATTTGTCTTATTCTTTCACCTTAAAACGACTGCTTATGACTTTCAAAGATGCCATCAGCTGGTTTGAGCTCCCTGCCGTTGACCTGGACAGGGCGCAAAAGTTTTACGAAGCGATCTTCGAAACGCAATTGATCCCTATGGACACACCCAATGTTCAAATGCGGATGTTTCCCGTTGCAGACATGATGACTGGTATTGGAGGTGCTATTTGCAAGGCTGAAGGTTTTTACAAGCCTTCTGCTACTGATGGTCCTTTGATCTACCTGAATGGCAACCCGGATGTTCAGAACGTGCTAAACAGGATTGAAGCTGCCGGTGGCAAGGTCGTTGTTCCAAAAACTGAAATATCTCCCGAGTACGGCTTTATGGCTGTGTTTATCGACACGGAAGGCAACCGGGTGGGCTTGCATAGTATTCCTCAATAAACCGTCAAACCGTACAAACGTTGTATCGAAAGCGGACATCCTTATCCCTTGATCATAAATAGTACATTGTAAATCACTTATATAGTATCTGGCATTAAGTTGGCGGGCGGTTATGTATATAATCGCCCGCTATGTTTAAGAACTATTTCAAGATTGTCTGGCGCAATTTCTCGCGCAACAAGATGCTGTCGTTCATCAATGTATTCGGCCTGGCCATTGGGATGGCTTTTGCTATCCTGATCGGGATGTGGATCCAGTATGAACGTAGCTTCGATACTTTCAATGAGAACATCGACCGCCTTGCCATTGTGCGAAAGCATACGCTGTTCAATAATGAAAAGGGTACACAGACGGGTGTGATGCTACCGCTATATTATGAACTGAAGAAGAACTACCCTGAGATTAAGCGGGTTACCCGGATGGATTGGGGCGGCAAGTATAGTATTTCGAAAGATAAGGAGAAGTTCAGTAAACGTGGGCATTGTGTAGACCCAGACTTTCTGCAAATGTTCACTTTCGCTGCTGTTAAAGGGGATCTCAAAACTGCTTTAAACGACCCTACAGCCATAATACTTACCGAGTCGCTGGCCCAAACATTGTTTGGCACGGAAGATCCCATGGGCAAGACCGTTCAGGTAGATAATGAGTTCAACAAGCATGTTACGGCTGTTATTAAGGATGTGCCGAAAAATTCCACGTTCCAATTCGACTTCCTCGCTCCTTATGAGTTCCTGGTACAGCAATTTCCTTTTATAAAAGATAATAAAACGAATTGGGGTAATAACTTTCTCATGAACCTTGTGGAAGTAAAAGAAGGTGCTTCCATAGCTGCGCTTTCTAAAAAGATAGGTCCACTGGTAGTGCAAAAAAATAAGCGGTTAAAGAATCAGACGCTTATTCTTCAGCCTTTGAAAGAGATGCACCTGTATGGTGAATACAAAAACTGGGTGAACACAGGTGGCGCTATTACTTATGTACGGTTATTTGGCATCATCGGCATTTTTGTATTATTGATCGCCTGCATCAATTTCATGAACCTTGCTACTGCCCGGTCCGAGAAAAGGGCGCGTGAGGTAGGCATCCGCAAGGCCATCGGTTCACAACGCAGCCAACTGGTGGTACAGTTCCTCAGTGAATCGATGTTCACTGCTTTTGTCGCTTTCCTGTTATCTGTTGCGTTCGTCAATCTGCTGCTCCCGCTTCTGAAGGAATTCGGTTTTGAAAACATTCAGTTCGATCTTAAGAATATATCCCTGCTGGGCCTGGTATTGATCGTTTGTCTCTTTACCGGTTTAGTGGCTGGTAGTTACCCTGCCTGGTATCTATCTTCATTCCTGCCAGTGAAAGTGCTAAAGGGTATCATGAAGCAAGGGAGCAGTGCGGTAAACTTCCGGAAGGTGTTGGTCGTGTCGCAGTTTGCTATTTCCAGTGGTCTTATTATCAGTACGATCATTATTGTGCAGCAGATCAATTATGCTAAAGATCGTTCTACCGGCTATAATTATAATAACCTTATCACGATCGATGGAACGGGTGATCTGGGTAAAGACTACCAGGTATTGAAACAAGAATTGCAGAATACCGGGTATATTGACGCTGTCGCCAAATCATCGAGCACCATGACGGGCATATCCAATAGCTGGTCCGACTTCAGCTGGGATGGCAAAGATCCTAATGCAGATATATCGCTGGATGTAGTGATGACGGAGTGGGATTATGAAAAGGCAGCGGGCCTGCAATTTATTGCCGGACGCCCTTTTTCACAGGATTATAAAACAGATTCCAATGCCGTGATCCTTAATGAAGCTGCCTTACGCACCATCGGTTATAAAGACCCAATCGGTAAGACCATGAAAATGGGCGACCAGACTTTAACGATCGTTGGTGTTATCAAGGATGTACTGATGCAAAACCCGTTTGACCCGGTAAAACCTGGCGTCATTCTTTTCAATGCTACCGAATTCCAAGTGGTGCTTGTACGTCTTAAGAACGGCGCCGACCTCCGGCAATCACTGGCAGCGATCGAACCCATCGTTCGAAAGCATAATGCTTCACGGCCTTTTGAATACAGTTTTGTAGATGAGGAATTCGGGAAGAAGTTCGCTACTGAAAACCAGGTAGCCCGGTTAGCAGGCATCTTTGCAGGGTTGGCTATTTTTATTTCCTGTCTTGGGTTGTTTGGCCTGGCAATGTTTATGGCCGAACGCAGGGCTAAGGAGATCAGTGTGCGCAAAGTATTGGGCGCGTCGGTGGCCAGCCTGTGGATGTTGTTGTCGAGAGAGTTTGTGTGGCTGGTGTTGATTGCCTGTATATTGGCATCACCGCTTACCTTCTGGCTGATGAATGAATGGCTGCAGCAATATGACTACCGCATCAGTATCAGCGGATGGATATTTGCCATTGCGGGTGTGCTGGCTATTGTGATTGCGTTACTTACTGTGAGCATACAGGCGATTAAGGCTGCGTTGGCGAACCCGGTGAAACGTTTGAGATCGGAATAGTGAGTGGTGAGTAGTGAATGGACAATCGTTGGTAAATATGTTATGTGATGATATAGCAATAAGAATGCGGGGCTTATCGCCTCGCATTCTTATTTATGATGCCTCTATTATTGAATGATCAGTTTCTTCGTTGCTGTTTTTTGATCATCGCCGGTTATACGGATCGTGTATATGCCGGGCTTCAGGTTGTTGACATTAAGCGTGGTTTTGATGATTGACTGATAGACAGGTCGACCAGCAACATCAAGGATCGCCAACATACCGGATGCAGGTGCTTTTATCGTAACCGCTCCCCGGGAAGGATTGGGGAATACCTGTATGGCTGTGATGTCATTTTCTGCATCACCGCTTTGAGTAAGACTGCTGGCATTGGCAACAGTACCCACAGATGTCCAATTAAATGCCTCCCAACCTCCAATAGTAGCGCGGGTACAGGTCATGGCCTGCGTGCCATTCTCTGAGCTTACGTACATATTGTTGTTGCCGCGCAGGGAAATGGTATTATCTGCATTTACTATCCAGGTAAAGCGTTCCCAGGCGCCGGGTGTGGCACGGCTGCAGGTAATGGCTTGTGTACCGTTTTCTGATGAAACGTATTTGGCCATGCTGCGCAGCATGATGGTTCCATTGCCGCCATCCAATACGGAGAACCTTTCCCAATCGCCCGCAGTGGCACGGCTGCAACGCATGGCTTGTGTACCATTTTCTCCTGACACAAACATGTTATTGAACCCACGCAAGGTGATGATCTGTCCGATAGGCGCTGTGGATGATGTATTACCGCTAATGCTGAACCAGTTGATGTTGAACCCTCCTGCCGGTGCGGCAATACCTACTTCCTGTTGTCCTGCCGGCAGCTGCACGGTATGGGAGATCGTTTGCCAGGTTTGCCAGCCACCCGTTGCAGGTACTGCGATCGTGCCGAATACCGTGCCGCCCCCAAAGCGTTCGAAACGGATACTGCCGCCACCATTCAGGCTGGCTACCCGGTATTGGATGGTATAGGTTCCTGCAGTGGGCACATTGATACGATAACCCAGCCAATCGCCCGCATCGATATGCCCTACATCCAATCCTCCACCCGCATCGGTGCAGGCTTCTGTTTGTATGCCACTCATGGCGCAAAAGGCTTCTGCCTGTATAGTGCCAGGAACTGCATTGTAAGCGCCGGTACAAGTGGTAGAACTACCTCTGCGTGGATCAACGGCCGTCAACGGTCCGCTGTTCACTACTGTATTGGCAAATTGGATGTTGTTCAATACGCCGCTCATGGCCGATACACCATCGGTGAGATAAGGCGGGCCGACAATCCTTCTCAAAGCTGCATTGGGACTGGAGCTGGTTCTTTTGTAAGTCCAGTGGCACCAGCCTATACCGGCACCATTGAGCTTGTCTACATTCTGACGTAACCAGGCGTCGGAGTTCTCGCCTGTTTCACCCACCCACACTGGTACATTCCAGCGGGCGCGGAATTCGGTAAGATTGATGAGCCGGTTGATCTGATTGGGATTGCCGTCGCGGATATTGTCATCCCCTTCCGGTATCCAATAGCGGTGTGCATTGTACACCAGGTTGCTTTGGTTGTTGAACTTGTTAGGTTCCAGCCAATCGTAGTTGTTACCGAATCCGTTGCCTTCGATCATGATGAGGTGGGTGTCTCCCAGTGCGCGGATAGCATTCACCAACCTGTTGGTAAGGCTAAAGATGGCTTGTCCGCCACCGGGCACATTGTTGGGCTCATTGATGAGGTCCCAGAATGCTACCGTGTTGTTGTTGATGTAGCGGGTTACGATGGTCTGCCACAAACGAACGGTAATGTCCTGGAAGATGGACCTGTTCCAAAGATCATTGCCTACCAGTGCATCAGAGATATTGGCATCGCTGCCTTGTGCGCCCGGTGCGGCGTGCAGGTCTACGATCACATACAGGCCGCGCGCTGCACACCAGTTGAGGCAGTTCTCCAATGTGCGGAAGCCTTCTGTGTTGGGGTCGGTAAACAACTGGTTGTTGTTGTACCAGGTGGTCATCGAGTTCACATAATTGGTGTAGTTGGCCGAATTGCGCGCTACTGAATTACGTACAGCTCTTTGTGCAGCAGTCAGAAAGAGCTCATAATGCATGGGAATGCGTACGCAGTTGAAACCCTGGTCGGCAATCCAGTTGATGTCGGCCTGCGTGATGAAGGTGTTGCGCCAGGTTTGGTAAAAGGCATCGACCTGTGCATCGGTTTGACCCTGATTGTACAGGATGCGTTTGAACGACCATTGGGTGCCACCTGAATTGGGGTTCATCATATACCCTTCCTGTAATAGCCAGCCTCCCAGTCCTACTCCTTTGAGTAAAACTTCCTGGTTGCCGGCATTGACAATCCGTTGTCCATCTGCCCGCAGCCGCGATAGCTGGGCGGTGGCAGTATGGCATAGTGCAAGCATCGTCAGCAGGCTGCCGTATTCACCCAGCAGCCGAACTACTTTCCGTAGTTGTAGGTTCATGTTATATTGGTTTTAGTGAACAAACAGCTTTATGCAGGCATACGATGGCATGCCTTTGTGGAGAGTTGCGTATGTATGGAGAGAAAAAAAGTGGAAGCATTCAACCTGGACAGGTAAATGTGTTCCACCCTTTAAGTGATTGCTTGCGAAACGCAAAGCGTTATCTATCAAATAACGCTAACTGCCTGTATCAAAAATTTTAAGTGAATTGTTTGATGCATTCTAAATTACTTTCAACAGTTCTTTTAAACCGCAGCGTTGTGTACGTCAATACTACTACAGGAAAAATTAAATATTTGAAAATCAATATGTGTCATTTACGCCACGGCTACTACATTCTATTTTTCCCCTATTTTTAGGGTACAAACGACTGTTGAATGAGATTGCTGCCAATACTCCTTTTTGTCTTTCTTTTTGGCCGTGTGTATGCGCAAAACACCATCGGCTTTCCGGACATCGTCAATTACACCAAGGAACAATACCGCGGTGGCGGCCAGAACTGGGACGTCGCCATCGACCAACGGGGCATCATGTATTTTGCCAATACGGAAGGGCTGCTGACTTTCGACGGGCAGTTCTGGAAACTGTACCCTATCGCCAATCACACGCGCCTGCGTTCGGTGAAGGTGGATGCACGTGGGTATATATATGTAGGTGCACAGGATGAGCTGGGGTATTACTTCCCCGACCAAAACGGTGTACTTCGTTATCATTCACTCAAACACCTGTTGCCGACTGCCAATAAAGAAGTAGCCGACGTATGGGATATCGAGCTATATGGTGAATCTGTTTTCTTCCGGGCTTATAATATGATATTGGAGTACCGCGACAACCGGATGATCGCACATCCCCCTGCTAAAGAATGGCGCAAACTGCTTAAAACAGAAAAGGGGGTATATGCGCAGGAAATGCAGCAGGGGCTAATGAAATATGATGCGGGCAGGTGGACGCTTGTTTGCAGTAACGCTGCCCTTCGTGATATGTTGATCACGGGCATCCTGGAGGGGCCGGCCGGTTCACAGCTGATCACTACGCAAAAGAACGGGCTGTTTACTGTTGCCAATAACCAACTGACCCCACAGCAAACGGCAGCCGACGCCATCTTTACTACCAGCCGTATTTACGGCGCCATTGGCCTGGGTGATGCAGAAATGGCGGTGGGTACCACCTCTGATGGCTGCTATATTATCAATAAGACTACCGGGCGTATCATCCAGCACTTCAGTATGGAAGAAGGGCTGCAAAACAACAATGTGCTGCGGCTGTTTGCCGATGGCCGGCAAAACATCTGGCTGGCACTGGACAACGGTATCGATTTCGTTCGGTACAACACGTTCGTGAAGCAGATCTATCCTGACAAAAAGAATATGCTGACCACGTATGCGGCCCAGGTATTCGACAACAAATTATTTGTCGGTACTTCTGATGGCTTATACAGCACGCCTCTTTGCACGAACACTGATTTCAGTTTTTCCAAGAACCATTTTCAGCAGGTCAGCAACAGCAAAGGGCAGGTATGGAACCTATCTGTGGTCAATAATCAATTGCTGATGGGACATCATGAGGGTACTTTCCTGATCGGCAATAATACAGCTGCGCAACTGAGCAGCGGGAAAGGTTGTTGGCTGTACAAACCTTATAGTTCTCCTTCTTCCCCCTACTCCATGCTCATTGGCGCTTATAATGGCTTATACGGCGTTCAGGCGGGTGGCAGCGGCTTTTCTACCCCTGTACGTTTTGAAGGTTTGCGTGAATCACTTCGCTTTCTTGCTATAGATAATGAAGATACTATCTGGGGCTCACACCCCTATCGCGGTGTTTATAAGATAAGTCTTCCGAACGATTCGCTTCACTATAGGCTTTATACCAGCAAGGATGGGTTGCCCTCCGATTATGACAATTTTGTGTTCAGGGTCCGCAACCGGGTTGTAGTTGCTACCCGCCATGGTATTTATGAGTACAATCCTGCCACCGGCCGGTTTGCTCCTTCCACTTTGCTGCATGCTGTGCTGGGTAATATGAGTGTGCAATTCCTCGCAGAGGATGCTAATGGTAATATCTGGTTTACTTCCAACCGGCGCCCAGGCATTATTGATTACCATAAACCTTCCGGCTCTCATCCTTATTCTATTATCTATTTTCCCGAGTTACAACAGAAGATCGTCAATGGGTTTGAGTTCATCTATCCTTATGATGATGAGAATATTTTCATGGCCGCCGAGAAGGGTTTGTATCACCTTAATTATCGTAAGTACATTCAATCAGCTGCAGGTCCAGCAATTGCCATCGGTACTGTAAAAACAACCGGTAAAGCTGACAGCCTACTTTTTGGCGGTTATTTTGCCAACGACAGTTCCTCGCAGCTGAATCAATCTGACGATATTGCTGTACGCTTACCGAACGGCTTCAATGACTTTCATTTTGAATATGCATCCCCGGCCATCGACCAGGGTAGTAATGTAGAATATAGTTACCGGCTTATCGGTTTCAACAGTGCCTGGAGTGAATGGACCTCAAAGACGGAAAAGGAATACACCAATCTGCCTTATGGGGATTACACGTTTGCCGTAAAGGCCCGTAATAATCTGGGCATTGAATCGGCCGAAGTAAAATACAGCTTCACCATTTTACCTGCTTTTTATCAGACCAATATTGCCAAGGCTATTTATGTGTTGCTGATCATGGGCTTGCTGTATCTCCTGTATCGCCGGCAAAAAAAGAAATTCACTGATCAGCAGGTCAAGTACCAGCAAAAGCAGGAGCACCTGATCTCCCTGCATCAACTGGAGTTGGAGCGAAATGAGAAGGAGCTGATCAAAGTGCAAAATGATAAACTGGCTTCTGATGTGAGCTTTAAGAACCGGGAGCTCGCCACGATGACCATGCACCTCGTAGACCGCGGCCGGGTATTATCGAATATCAAGGAGGTGCTGAATACTACGATCAAAAAGCTGGAGCCAGGTGTGTCGCATGATCACTTCAAACGGGTGATGCGGCTGTTTGATGAAGCGGAAAACAATGACGAGGACTGGGAACATTTCTCCCGGCATTTTGATGAGGTGCACAGTAATTTTCTGGCCCGGGTGAAAAAGCATTTCCCCACACTCACCACTACCGACCTCAAGTTGTGCGCCTACCTTCATATCGACCTTACTTCGAAGGAGATCGCCCAACTATTGGGTATATCCGTACGGGGTGTAGAAACGAGCCGTTACCGCTTGCGGAAAAAATTGGATATCCCGGGAGAGGTGTCACTGAATGCTTTTTTATTGGAAGCGATTGAGGCGAAAGCGGGGAAATAAGGCCCATGGGGAAGTGAATGCAAGGCATTATGAGGCAATAATGCATGATGCTTTTGAATGACCACTAAAAGCGTTATTATTTAATAACTTTCATAATGGCTGCCTTCGAAGGCAAGTAAAGCTTGTATTCCTTAGCGAATATCGTCTTGTTATTTTCAGTTAAGGTAATTTCTACTACCGCATCACTTTTGTCCTTACAAATAATAATTCCAATAGTAGACTTCTCTGATTTTGTTTTTACATATCGATCGTAATAATTGACATACATCTGCATCTGTCCAATATCCTGATGTTTTAGTTTTCCGATTTTTAAGTCAACTAAAATAAAGCATTTTAACAATCGATTGTACAAAACCAAGTCAACAAAGAATTCTTCATCATCCAAGCAAAATCTGACTTGCCGTCCCTGATACAAGAATCCTTTTCCCATTTCTAATAAAAAATGTTCAATCTTATTAATAATTGCTGTCTCTAAATCGGATTCAGTGTAGCTTGCCTTTTCCTCCAAACCCAGAAACTCCAGTACATAAGGAGTTTTAAGCACATCTTCGGGCCGGGTTACGACTTGTCCCTTTTTGGCTAATTCTCTTACTTTCGATTTGTTTTTACTTAACGATAACCTTTCAAAAAGGCCACTGTCTATTTGACGTTGTAGTTCCCGAACACTCCAATTACCTTGTAGAGATTCTATTTCATAAAACGACTGTTCGCTTTTATTCTTTATTCTACACAATGCTGTGTAATGCGACCACGACAAGGGGAATATTTTTACCAAAGAAATCTGAGATATTGATTCTGTACTGAACCGTTTCACAAATTCCGCAGACACTGTCTGCGCTTTTGTATTTGACTTCAATTTCGCAGACAGTGTCTGCGGAATTGGAATTTGCTTTGCCCGAGACTTATAAGTTAAAAAGAATAACCTTATCTGTTCCAGGTTCCTTTCTGAAAATCCATTTCCAAACTTTTTGCAAAGTTCTTTACTCAATAATTCTATTGTCCTTTCTCCATAAGCGGCTTTGACTTTTCCCGCCTGTTGATGTTCTACAATCAAGCGGCCAAGATGAAAATAAGTAAATACCATCAGACTATTGGTTTGCCTGACGGCTTGATTGCGGGCTGCCCGTAGTAAAGCTGTAGCCTGTTGGAGTAATAATTCGTCCGTAAGTATGGAAATTCCAGTTTTTCGCACTTTAAATAGGATATTGATGATTAATGATGTGCCAAAACATACGATGCTTCCTGTAGAACAGATTTGTATCATACAGTACCGGTTTTAATAGTTTTTATCTATCAAATAATAGAAAAGGGTGATCAGTATCTATATCCTCCTGCCCTATATTTGCACCGCTTTCCAATGAGATGCACGATCTGCCTGCCGGCGAAAAGTCTATTCCCTTTTTTATTGTCAGTAAATAAATAACATAATCAATATGTCCAACAGAGTTATTTCCATTGGCAGCCAATTTCCTGCCTTTAAGAAGAAAGCAGTAGTATCTATCGAAAAAGGAAAAGAATTTTCTGAATTAACCAATGCCAGCGCCAACGGTCAGTGGTCTGTTATGTTCTGGTGGCCCAAGGATTTCACTTTTGTGTGCCCTACCGAGATCGCTGAGTTCAACAAGAAGCACAGTGAGTTTACTGATCGCGACACCGTACTGATCGGTGCTTCTACGGATTCTGAGTTTGTACACGCAGCCTGGAGAAGGGATCATGCCGATCTGCGCGATCTGAAGTTCCCCATGCTGGCCGACACTTCCAAATCACTGGCTGAAGAGCTGGGTATCCTCGATAATGAAGAGAAGATCGCTTACCGCGCTACTTTCATCATCGATCCTCAGGGTATCGTTCGCTGGGTAAGTGTTTATGACCTGAATGTAGGCCGTAATGTACAGGAAGTGCTCCGTGTACTGGACGCTTTGCAAACTGATGAACTGTGTCCCTGCAACTGGAACAAGGGTCAGGAAACACTGACTACTCAGTTGAGCCTGAATTAATTTGAAGCAGGAAGTCTGAAGTCAGAGGTAGGATGTAGGAAAATTCATGCATGTGCGGCTTACTGCACAGTCCAGGTCTTCCGATTTTATATCTCAGATTTCAGGCTTCTGACTTTTTAATTTAAAATATTATTATGAGCGCAATCGCCACTATACCGAACGAGACGTTCCAAAATCTCGTTAATGACCTCAATATTCCGCATTATGTTCCTTCTTCCAATGCACAGGCATTGCTGAATGTGAACGCCCGCTTTATCAAAGATCTGAAGATCAATACAGGCAATGTTCTCAACAACAGCCAAAACCTGAACCGCAAGGAAGCGCTGCTGCTGGCATTGTCTGTTGCCGTGAATGAAAAGTTTGACCTGCTGAAGGATAGCTTTACCGGTCTGGCTAAGGAAGCCGGTGCTACCGAAGAGGAGATTGCTGAAGTAGTTGCCTGTACTTCTTTGATGAATACGAATAATGTATTCTATCGTTTCCGTCACTTTATGGGCAAGGATTTTTATAACAATCAGCCTGCCGGTATCAAGATGAGCATCATGATGAACCCCGTGCTCGGGAAGGAGTTTTTCGAGCTGTTGAGCCTGGTGGTGTCTTCTATCAATGGTTGCGAGATGTGTGTCACTTCTCACGAGCAATCTGTATTGCAACATGGCAGCAGCGAAGCGCGTGTATTTGAAGCGGTGAAGCTGGGTGCTGTGATCAAAGGACTGATCAGTGTATTAGTATAATCCCTACCCTGTTTTAGGGTCTGGCATAAAGGCGCGCACCCCGCGCCTTTACTTTTTATTTGCGGGCGATGGTTTTAATCTCCGTTTTGGCCGGGTTTTGCAGGCTTATTACTTGTAAGGCTTCGTTGTTCACGCCAGCTACTATCAGCCTGTTTCCATTGCTCAACTTCACCAATGCAAGGTCTTTTACATCTCCTTTGAGAATAAATCCGCTGGCGGCGGGGGCAACTGTTTTGAATTGCTTATTCTTCTGCCCTTTCAGGTAACAGCCCCAGGATGCATCATAGCGTCCTGTCATCACATCCATCTGGTATTCATTACCGGCCAGTAACAGATCGGGGATACCATCTCTGTCTATGTCTTCGCATATAATGGCATTTACAGGAGCAAATTGTGCTGCTGTGGGCAGATAGCGTTTGACGAATTTACCATTGCCCATGTTCTCCAGCCAGCAAGAGGCAGCTTCATTACATGTCAGCTGCAGCAGGCTGTCTTTTGCTTTACCTGTATAGATATCCGCAAAGGTGGCTCGTGCATAGTCTTTGTGGTAGAGGAATTGCTTTTTGATGGCGGGCACCTGATCGGCAAACTGGCGGCGGTTAATGGCCGGAAATGATTTACGTTTACCGTCATTGTCTTTGAAGTAATAAAAGGGAATGGGATCTATGCTGCCGTTGCCGTCCATGTCTTTTGCAAATAGCTGCATGGGTTCTTCCTTGCTTACTTTGTAATCGCAGTTCAAGCCCATATTGCCTGCTACGATATCCATATCGCCATCTCCATCCACATCGGCAGCAGCCAGGCTACGCCACATGCCTTCCATTTGTTGCAGACCTGTGGCTCCGGTGATCTCCTGCAGGCGTCCTTTATTGTTTTTGAAGAACCGCACCGGCATCCATTCGCCGGCAATTACCAGGTCGGTCTGCTGATCGTTGTCCAGGTCTGTCCATATGGCGCCCGTGATCATACCTGGTTGTTGCAGAGCGGGGCATACAGTGGCTGTTACATCACTAAAGAAACCTTTGTTGTTGTGGAGTAGAAAGCTCTTTGGTGGCAGCGGGTAGCGGTGTGATACACGTCCTCCGATAAACAGATCGGGCAGGCCGTCACGATCATAATCTCCCACGCTGACAGCGCCTGCAATGGTGCGTACATGATCAGGTATGGCGCTATGGTTAATAGTAAAGTTGCCCTGCCCATCGTTTACGTAAAGCAGGGGTTTATTGTAAGCTGACTCTTCTCCAAAGCGGGTATCTCCTACTCCTATCAGGAGGTCCTCGTCGCCATCGCCATCGGCATCGAAGAAGACGCAGTCCAGGTCTTCCTGCATTTTGATGCTATCCGTCAATGTGCGTGTGGTGAAGGCGCCATCCGGTTGTTGGATAAACAGTTTGCCGGAGAAGTTAAAGGCACCGCCTGCAAAGAAATCCATGAGGCCATCTTTGTTTACATCGGCTGTAGCGATAAATGGTCCTAACTGCGAATATTTCTGTGGCAGTAAGCGTTGGCTGGCGAAGTCGTTGTAGTTGCCTTCCGTGTGTTTATACCCCAGCTGCAAGGCCAGGGAAGTTTGTTCAAATACCGGAGGGGAAATTGTATTAAGTGGCGTTGAGAAAGGCATGTGTGCATCTTTAATAGAAAGCACCAGCAAGGTATCCACCGGCACTTCCCATAATATCTGGGTGTGTCCATTGGGCCATATTATTTCCACAGAATCGACGCTTAAGGGTTTTACTCCTTGTATCCGGTCTTCCCGCTCTTTTGTCTTTCCTTCTCCTATGCCAAAATATAAGCGTTGATCTACAGAGGAAAAGTATCCACGCACGGGGCTTTGTTCCTGTACTTGTACCTGCCCATTGTCATATAGCGTAACTTTTGCACCGAAGCCTTGCTTGTTGGCGCTATCGCCTTTTAAGGCAACGGATAAGAAGTGGGCCGTAACCGGTTTGCCCGGTTGGATCGTATTGTTGACAAAGACAAAGGCTTCTTTGTTGATGTTGTTGACCACCAGGTCGAGGTCGCCATCATTGTCCAGATCGGCCCAGGCAGCTCCATTGGACATAGAGGCTTCGTCAATGCCTGCCTGCGTAGAAGCGTTCGTAAATGTGAGGTTGTGGTTATTGCGGTAGTAATAATTGCTGAGGGAGATATGGTTGAGGGAAGCCAGCTTACTGTTGATCAACTGGCGCTGCTCCTGTGGGCTGCGCTTATTGGCAAATATCATCGAGCTGAACTCTATGAAGTCGGCATTGATAAAGTCGCGGCCGATGCCGTTGGTGATGTGGATATCTTTCCATCCGTCGTTGTCGAAGTCGGCCATCAATACACTCCAACTCCAATCGGTAGTGGAAATCCCTGACAGTTGTCCTATTTCACTAAAGAAGGGAATACTGGTGTCTCCTGCTTTGTAGATACCATTGTTCAGTTGTAACATATTGCGCATGAAGCCCGGTTCGTAGCCTGCAGCCCGTTCGGCCTGGTAGCGCTCATAGTTCATAAAGGAAAAGGTCGTCTTGCGCCGCTGGTTGTTCTCCGGCATCATATCCAGGGTTACAATATCGGGCAGGCCATCGTTGTTGATATCGGCCGCATCGGTACCCATGCTCGAATAGCTTTGGTGGCGAATGCCTTTTGCGATCGTATTGGTGAAGGTGCCGTTGTGGTTATTCAACCAGAGTATATCATCTGATAAGAAATCGTTGGCCACATAGATATCCGGCCAATGGTCGTTGTTAAAATCGCTTACTACTACACCCAATCCATACCCATCATCTTTGATACCGGCAGCCAGCGTAACATCCGTAAATACCGGGTGGGTCCCTCCTGCGGGAATGCCTTCGTTCCGGTATAATTTATCATTGGCGGGAGAGTTGCCGGTATGATTACGCGGATAGACCGTATTGGCATTGGGACCATTCAACAGGTAATTGGCAAGGTACATATCGAGATCACCATCGCGATCGTAGTCGGTAAATACGGCCTGTGTGGAATAGCTCGTATCTGCCAGGCCATATTCAGTTGCCATTTCTTTGAAGCGGCCGTTTTGCTGATTAATGTACAGCAGGTTGGTGGCACGACGGGAAAGGTTTTGGCCAAATACCGATATGTAGATATCGTCGTACCCATCGTTGTTGATGTCTACTACACTGGCGCCTGTGGCCCATACCTGGGTGTGTAGTCCGGCCTGTTCTGTTACATCTTCAAACTGGTGATTGCCTTTGTTGATGTACAGGCGGCAACTCACCTGGTTGCCGGTGAAGAAAATATCGGGCAGGCCATCTTTGTTGAAGTCGCCAATGCCTACGCCTCCGCCCATGTAGCCAAACTCGTTGATAAAGGATTGGGAGGAGTCGTTTTCCTGCACATCGTTGTTGAAATGTATGCCTGTTTGTGATGCCGGCAATTGTGTAAACAAGGTAGCTGGCTTTTCCTGTTTACAGGCTGTCAGTAAAAGAAAACAAAGGACTGCTGCTACACAGTCCTTTGATGCTCTGATATAAAGGCTCTCCCCAGTTTTTTGCATATTAATATCCGTTATTCTGTCTGGACACACCAGCTGCTTCCAATCTCGGGTTGTTATCTATCTCTGCTTGTGGTATGGGTAGAAATTCATCTCTTGCTTTGTAGTAGGAAATGGGTTCATTGGTGGTGGTATAATATCCTTTTTTACGCCAGCGCAGGATATCGCGGTTGCGTACTTCTTCCCCACCCAACTCTACTGTTTTCTCATGAATGATGGCCCTGGCAATCTGGTCTTTAGTACCTGTTGGGTATTGAGCCGTGGGATAATGTGGCATGAGGACTCCTGGCCGGTCCCGCACCTGGTTGAGGTATCCTATTGCGGCAGCCGGATTGTTCAGCTCATTTTCGCACTCGGCCAGCATGAGTAATACTTCTGCATAGCGAATGATGCGCTGGTTGATACCGCCGGGGCGGAAGGTATTGTTGTCTTTATAGATCAGCATGAACTTACGCCAGCTTATCTTTTTCTGTACGCCATTTACTACAGAGACATTGCCATTCTGTTCTGCATCGGTCAATGTGTTGGCGTTGTTGTTGTATTTGTCGCCGGTTTGGTATACAGACATGGCGAAGCGAGGATCTGTTTTGGTTGCGCCGGTGGCTGTGTTCTCAAACTCATTGAGGTATCTGTTGGAAGGGATGAGGTTGCGCCAGGCGATGGGTGAATATTCCTGGTTGCGCACGGTGCTTTGCGGCTGTGCGTTGGGCTGGTCATCGCCTGTATATCCCCAGTTGAAGTTGTTATCGCCACGATCGAAGAAAACTGCTTCGAGAACTGACTCTTTGTTGAACTCATGTTCTTCGTCGAAGTTGTCCTGGTAATTTACCAGCGAATACACACTGCCACCTGGATTCACTGCCAGCAGGGCTGTTTTGGCATTGGCATAATCTCCTTTTTGCATGTAAGCTCTTCCGAGGGTGGCATTGGCTGCTCCTTTGGTCACGCGGCCGAGATCGGTGGTAGTAGCATCTAATCCGGCAGCTGCATCTTTGAGGTCCTGGAATATCTGTGTGTATACTGCATCGGCAGTGGCCCTGGGCTGGAACTGATCAGGTGAAGTGACCTGGGTAGTGTATATAGGAACAGGTCCCCAGAGTGATACCAGCTCGAAATATGCCCAGCCGCGGAAGAATTTGGCTTCTGCCACACAACGATCGCGCAGGGTGGCATTGTCGGTGATTTTCGGTCCGTTGTCGATCACTGTATTGGCACGGTGGATGACTGTATACAAACCGTTCCATACGCTGTTCATTACCGCATTGGTAGGCACTGTAGCTCCGTTGAGCAACTGGGCGCGTGGTGGTTCCAATTGTCCACCGCCTGCTGCCACGTCATCGCTGCGTGTATCGTGCAGAAAGAACCATTCGCGGCTTATCAGCTGGGCCGAATGGAAGATGGAATAAATGGCATTGGTGCCTCCCAATAGTTCGGAGCTGTTCTTAAAGTATTTATCTACTGTCGGGGAATTGGGGTTGGTTTTGTCCAGCTTCTTGTTGCAGGCGATGATCACTGCCCCGGTAGTGATACAGGCCACTATGATGAGTTTATATGCTGTTGTATTTTTCATATCAAGCTTTTTAAGGTTATTAAAATCCTACCTGTAATCCAAACTGGAATGATCTGGCAGCGGGGTACTGGCCATAATCGATGCCATTGGTCAAGGTTGTATTCTTAGAACCTATTTCGGGATCCCATCCATCGTAACCAGTGAAGGTGAGCAGGTTTTGGGAGGAGATGTACAGCCTGAAGCTGCTGATGGTTCCTCCGGTAACAGACTGTAATACCTTATTGGGTATGGTGTATCCTATGATGATATTTTTCAACCGCAGGTACGAGCCATCTTCTATCCACCGGGTGGAGGGTCGTACGTTCTGGTTGGGATCGCCGCTGATAGCACGGGGCATGTTGGTGTTCTTATTGGATTCTGTCCATGCGTTCAACACGGCTGTACCAGAGCCGAATAAGCGAGCCATACCTTCACTGATAATTCTGGCTGCGTTGAATATCTTATTGCCTTGCACACCTTGCAGAAAAAGCGAGGCGTCGAAGTTCTTGTAGCGTGCACTATAGTTAAGGGCGTAAGAAAACTTAGGAAGGTAGTTGCCGATAAAGGTGCGGTCATTGTCAGTGATCTTTCCATCTTTGTCCAGGTCGGCAAATTTAAGATCGCCTGCTGCCGTGCCCGGGTTTTGTGTGGGGCTTTTGGTTACTTCATCTGCCGATTGGAAGATGCCTGTAACTACATATCCAAAGTATGATTGGATAACCTGTCCGGCACTGGTGCGGGTAATGTGGGCGCCACCGCCAAAGTCCTGGTCGCCGCCCTGATCAATGGTTGCCGTCTCTGTATTCAGGCTCAGTACTTTATTGCGGATGAAGCTGATATTACCGGTGAGGTTCCAGGTAAATGCTCCAGCTGTTTTATTGTACCCTGCCTGTAATTCGAAGCCTTTGTTTTCCATCGATGCCACATTGGCCAGTACGCCTGTATTGTTGAACCCAAAGGATGGCGGCGTGGGTACATTGAGGATCAGGTTATCTGTTTTGCGAATGAAATACTCTGCTGATAAAGTGAGCCTGTTGTTCAATACGCCTGCATCGAGGCCTATGTTCCATTGTTTGGTCTTTTCCCATTCGAGGTCTGCGTTGCCCAAGGCATTGTAGTAGGAGGCATTGCCCGTGGAGTTTGTATTGTTGAACGGATAGGTTGCTCCATTTGCAAATACCGTTACCTGCCAGGGATAATCATTGTTCAATGCCGCTACGGCGTTCAGACCAGTGATGCCATATCCTGCGCGGACTTTCAGTTCAGAGATGAAGGGTGTATTGCGCAGGAACTTTTCCTGGTCGATGCGCCAGCCTACTGATGCAGACGGGAAGTTGGCGTACTTTTTACCGGGCGCCCAAAGTGATAAGCCGTCTCTGCGGATAGCAGCGCTCAACAGGTATTTTCCGGCGTATTCATAATTGACCCTACCTACCATCGATTGCAGGAAGTTTTCGCTCTTCGTAGAAACATAGCTCACGTTGGTAGCACCGCGCAGTACTTCTATGTCGTTGCTGTTCTGATTGCCGGAAGCATTTTCCAGCGAACTTTTTGTACTCTGTACCTCAAATACGCCTACTGCATTAATATGATGCTCGCCAAAGGTTTTATCAAAAGTGAGCTGTTCAGTAAAGATTGTGGTTGTAGAAATATTCCGTTGATCTCTGACCGTAGCTACTGGTGCATTACGGCCTTTGTCATTGTAGATAGGTAGGAACTGGTGCTGAAAAAGGTTTACATAATCTACACCAAAGGTAGAACGAAACCTGAGCCAGGGGGTGAAATTGACCTCCACAAACGTGGTACCCAGCAGCTTTAAGGTTTTATTCCTGGCGTTGCCCAGCAATTCTGCGTCTTCTACAGGATTAGTAGGATCAGAGGCATCAATGCTGTTCTCAGCTCCACGGTATCCGCCAACAGTTGTGGGATCATACACCGGCAGGTAAGGCAGGCTCCTGATCACGTTTACGAGACGGGTTCTGTTGCTGCCTCCTGTGTTATCATACCGTTGGTTGGAATAAGACAGGAAGAGGTTCTCTCCAAAGGTGAATACTTTACTGATCGCATGGTCTGAGTTGATGCGGAAGTTGCCGCGCTCGTAATTCACGCCACGCGCAATTCCGTCCTGCTTGAAGTATCCTGCAGAGGCAAAGAAACGGGATGCATTGTTACCACCACTCAAAGAAAGGTCTTGTTGGGTAATGATGCCGCTTTTGAAGTAGGCATCCTGCCAATCGGTATTGGTTTGTGCAAAGGTTTGGGTGGCGCCATCCCATAGAGGCTTGTTGAAGTTGGCTGTTTCCAGACGAGGCGGCAGGCCAATGCCGGCAGCACCGTTCAATGCTCTTTCATAGCGCAGGTATTCTGCCGTATTCAACAGATCTATTTTTCTCCAGGCGCTTTGGGTGCCTACGTAGGAGTCGAGGTTAACGCGCAGTTTGTTGTCTCTCCTGCCCTTCTTGGTGGTAATGAGTATGACGCCGTTGGTGGCCCGGGAACCATAGATGGCTGCCGCGCTGGCATCTTTCAATACTTCCACGGATTCGATATCACGACTGTTGAAGTTGCCGAGGTTTCCGGTAGGGAATCCATCTATTACGTATAATGGATCGGAGGCGAAGCTGATGGAGCTGATGCCCCGGATACGTACAATGGGTGAAGTCCCTGGCTCACCATTGTTGGTCACCGTAAGTCCTGCTACCCTGCCCTGTAATGCAGCTTCCACACTGGCCACCGGCAGTTCGGCAATCGTCTTGCCACTTACAGAAGAGATAGCGCCTGTGAGGGTGCTTCTGCGTTGTGCACCATATCCTACTATGACCACTTCATTCATGTTGAGCATTTCGGCCTGCAGGGTTACCGGTATTTCATTTTCCTGTCCTACTAACACTGAGAAGGTTTTATATCCCACCATCGAGAACTGTAGTGTTTCTCCCACTTCTGCATTGATGGAGAATACCCCTTCCTGATTGGTGGACGTTCCTTTGGCTGTTCCTTTTACCACTACCGACACACCGGGTAATCCATCACCTTTTTCATTCGTCACTTTTCCGGTTATTACTTTATAGGGTATCTCTATAGCGTCGGCAGATTTGTCCATGCTTCCTTCTTCATAATAAGCAATCTCTGTTGTGGAGCCATCGCCTTTGCGCATAAGCACCACCTGGTTGCCCGACACCTGGTAGCAGATATTGAGTGGACGAAGTAACCCATCCAGCACATCGCCGAGGCGACGATCGCGGGCCACTACAGATACTTTTTGACGGGTGGGAATCCGCTGGGCGCTGTATACAAATTTGATCCCAGCCAGCTTGCTGATCTCGCCGAGCACCGTTTTCACTTCTTTCTGTTCGGCAACGAGATTGATCTTAGTATTCAATACTTCCTGCCCGTTGGTGGGGCTGGCTTGTATGATTACATTGAATGCAGTAATAAGCAGTAACGGCAGCAGTCCAATTCTCATAAACCCGTAAATTAACTGGTTAACGAGGTGTTTTTTCATATTTTTGCAATGTTTGGTTAAAGCAAATCGGTTTAATCAAAACATGTCCCCGCAATCAATCGATGGCTGTGGGGGAAATTCCGGGGCTGATATTGTTCGCAGCAATAGCAGCCCTTTTTATTTGAGCTATTAGTGGTTAGGTGTTAGCTTTTAGCCTTTATCGCTAATAACTAATTGCTAACTGCTAATTCTTTTTTATTGACATCCGTTAGATTGTACTACCACCTGTCCGTCGATGACTTCATACGAAGCGCCGATGGCGCTGCATATCAGATCGAGCTTGTGGTAAAAGGTCTCATTCCTCAGATCCGCCGTGACAGTACACTTGCCAACCAACTCACTGTCGTACACAACGTTGATACCGTAGGCTTTGCTTAATTCATTGAATACATCGACCAGGCTGGCTTCTTCGTATTCCATCTTTTGCTCTGTGACCTGTGGCACGATGAGTAATGGATCGTCCAGCAATACTTTCTGGAATTTGTGTGCTGCTTTCTCGTAAACGAGTTGCTGATTGGGGGTTAGGATCACTTCTCCGGGTTTGTGATCGGTAGCGCTACGGCGGGTATTTGTAACGGCCTGTGAATACACGGTTACTTTACCGGTACGCACGATGACCTGTATGGTTGTATCGTTGTCGAATGAACGAACTGTGAAGCTGGTTCCTAATACTTTGGTAACGATCTCATTGGCAAAAACCCGGAATGGACGATCGGGGTTTTTGGTTACCTCAAAGAAGGCTTCTCCCGACAGGTATACGTCGCGGGTATCAGCGCTGTCAAAGCGATTGGCATACCCTATTCTACTGCCGGGGGCCAGTGATACTGAGCTTCCATCCGACAAGGGTATCGTCACTGCTGTGGCAGATGTATTCACATGTTCAATCAACTCACGCGAGGCTGTTACTTTTTCCCAGGTAAAGCTCGTTTTAGTGGATTTGGTATTATTTATATAATAGAGTGCTCCTGCCAGGCAAACTACCAATACGGCTGCTGCTGCATACCAGGTACGGGATCTCATCCTGGTGACTTTGGCTGGCGCCTGTTCTGGCTGTTGCTGAATGGTTTGCAACAGCCGCTCTGTTTCTTTTTCTATTTCCTGTGTAGTAATTGCCGGCGGGGCCATGTAGATCGACTTCAGTATGTTGCGGGCTTCGGCTACTACTAAATGTTTATCAGGGTTGCGGGTAAGCCAGGCCTGCCAGGCGGCTTCGTCCTCCGGGCGCTGTTCATGTACCCAGCGCACAAAGTCTTCATCCATAACGAAGTCCATGATATCAAACAAGCGAAAATCTTTCATGCCCGGCTTTGTTGTATTGATAAGTTCCGGGGATTGGAGAAATCTACTGGGAAAATGGAAAGTATTTTTGAAGAAAGATGCCGGGAAGGCGGAAAGGCGTTTAATCAGTTTTATTAGGCTTCGACAGGCTCAGCCTGACAATGAATGAATTATTTAGTCAGGAACTCGGCGTGCCAGAGGGTGCGGAGCTTTTGGAGTGCTTCGTTGAGAAGGTTGTATACCGACTGGCGGCTGATGTGCATCAGTTCTGCAATCTGGCCATGGTCGAGGTGCTGGTAGAACTTCAGGTAGATCACTTCGTGTTGGCGTGGTGAGAGTTGTGTGAGGGTCCTGCGGAGGGCTGCGGCTTTTTCATCCGACACCTGTTTTTCAATGATCAGACGCTCTATGGAGTATTCCTGTAAGAAGTCGTAAGTATCCTGGTTGTCAAGGCTATCGGTCTTATTGGCCTGCTGGTGGAGCGATTTGAGCATTTTGTTTTTGACAGCTCTGAGCAGGTAGTACTTTAGGGAGAGGATGGTTGTTACATTTTCTCTTCGCTGCCAAAGGCTTATGAACACTTCCTGTATGCAATCTTTGACAAGGGCTTCATCTTGTGCAAAACGCATCCCATAGCTATACAGGTCTGTATAATACTTCTTCATTAGCGTGGCAAGGGCTTGCGCATCGCTTTGTTGCAGTTGTTTTAGCAAGATTTGATCGGCTTGCGCATCATTCTCAGGCATCAGCAATCAGGACTTGGTTATTGAGCAAGGTCAATGGCTAATTTACGTTTAATTGTGTGCGCTTGCGGGTTACGATCAAGTATGATAAAAAATCACCAAAAAAGGATAAGAATATATCAGTGCGTTTGGAGTCGGGAGTAAGGAATACGCATTTACTTCGATAGCAGATTTCTCACCCTGTGGAGTTGCTGAAGAGTCAAGGTCGTATGGCAGGGTTCGAAAATGAACAAACAAAACAGAGATACGTGACAAAGAAAAGGGTGAGCCGTCCCGACTAAAGTACGGGACGACCCACCCTTTTAGACAAACAAAAAGGGCTACCAGGAGGCAGCCCTTGTATATATAATATGGTGGAGGCTATTTTACGTAGCCGAGGATCTTCAGCATGCTTTGGGCTGTTTGTTCTTTTGCGTAGACCCAATCTACCAGTTTGCCGTTCTTATCGTGGCCCACGATCACGTGCTTGGGTGATGGGATCAGGCAGTGCTTGATACCGCCGTAGCCGCTGATCTGGTCCTGATAGGCGCCCGTGTGGAAGAAGCCGAGGTACAAGGGTTCACCATTGGTTATTTTCGGGAGGAACACTTCGTTGACGTGTTCTTCCGAATCATAATAATCATGACTGTCGCAGGTAATGCCTCCCAACACGACCCGCTGGTACTCCTGGTCCCATTTATTAATGGGCAGCAGCAGGAACTTCTCTCCAATGCCCCAGGTATCCGGTAAAGTGGTGATGAAGGAAGAGTCGATCATGTACCAAATCTCACGGTCGTTCTGCATCTTCTGTCCGATCACGCTGTAGATGTGTGCCATGCTCTCTCCCACCGTGTAGGACCCGAACTCGGTGAAGATGTGGGGCATCGGTACGTTATTCTTCTTGCAGGCTTTCTTGATGTTACCGATGATCTCATTGATCATAAACTGGTAATCATATTCAAAGCCCAGTGAGTGCTTGATGGGGAAGCCACCGCCGATGTTGATAGAATCCAACTCGGGGCATATCTTCTTCAGCTGGCAATAGAGGTTAATCACTTTGTTGAGCTCACTCCAGTAGTAGATGTCATCTTTGATGCCTTTATTCAGGAAGATGTGGAGCATCTTCAGCTGGAAGCGGTCTTCATTGCCTTCGATCTTGTCTACATAGAATTCGAGTACGTCTCTTGCCCGGAAACCAAGGCGAGAGGTATAGAACGGAAAGTTGGGCTCTTCTTCTGCTGCGATACGGATGCCCAGTTTGAAGGGTCCTTTCACTGATTTTTTATAGTGCTGTAATTCTTCTTTGTTGTCCAGGATAGGAATTACATTTTTAAAACCGCTGTTGAGCAGGTTTGCAATGCGGCTGGTATAGGTCTTCTGTTTATAGCCATTGCAAATGATGAAGGTCTCTTTGTTGATCTTCTTCTTCTCGTAGAGCTTCTTAATGATCTCTATGTCGTAAGCATAGGATGTTTCGAGGTGAATATCATGCTTGAGTGCTTCTTCCACTACAAATGAGAAATGTGAACTCTTGGTACAATAGCAATAGTTGTACTCTCCCTCGTACCGATGTTTCTTGATGGCAGCAGCAAACATCTTCTTGGCTTTCTTGATCTGCATACCGATCTTAGGCAGGTAGGTAAGCTTCATGGGCGTACCGTACTTTTCGATGAGGGCTCTGAGATCGAGACCATTGAAGTAGAGGTTGCTGTCTTTAGTTTCAAACCCTTCCTGCGGAAAGTTAAAGGTTTGCGTCACCAGGTCGGTGTACGAGTTGTTCATGAACTGATTCTGGCTGATGGCGATGAATTTAAAAGTTTAGTAAATGAACATCATTGTGAAAAAAGTACACAAAAGTAATAGTTTGCATGGTTTTACAAACAAAAAAACATTATGATAACGAGGAGGGGCGCTGATTGTTCGTGAGGAACGCTACTGGTTGGTCGTGAGGACACTATCCAGGATGACAGTGTTACGTTACTGTTAAGGCATAAAAAACCGGGTGCCGATCATCGACACCCGGAGTATATTATTTAAGCACGGGGCTTATTTTACGGTTGCAACCAGCGCTTTGAAGACTTCTGGCTCATTCATGGCGAGGTCGGCCAGTACTTTACGATCGAGGGTGATACCTTTTTCGTTGAGTTTGTGAATGAATACAGAGTAAGTCAGTCCTTCGGGGCGAACGGCAGCGTTGATACGGGCGATCCACAGTGCGCGGTACTCTCTTTTCTTCAGTTTACGGCCTACATATCTGTATTGGAGACCTTTTTCGAGTACGTTTTTGGCAACTGTGTATACGTTTTTACGTTTGCCATAAAAGCCTTTGGCTTGTTTTAAAATCCTTTTGCGGCGTGCCCTGCTTGCTACAGCATTTACTGAACGTGGCATATCTTAATAAGTTTGAAAAGTTAAAAGTTGTGTGTTTACGGAGCCGAAGTGGCTACCAGCTTATTTCAGCCTCAGGAGTCGTTGTACGAAATCCAGGTTGGCTTTGTGTACAACTCCGTCCTTGTTCAGGGCGCGCTTACGTTTCTTAGATTTCTTGGTCAGAATGTGACGTTTGAAAGACTTCTGGTGTGTGATCTTTCCTGTGCCGGTTACTTTGAACCTCTTCTTGGCACTTGAGTTTGTTTTAACTTTAGGCATTTTGATACCTTTAATTGTTACACCCTGCTGGCGCCCCCGATCCTCCGGGGAACTTTTTGGGCCGTGTGGGCAATGTGGTTCTTATCGACCGGATGGTGACAAAAACCGAAAATGGAGCGCAAAGGTAGGAAAAGAATACAGAATATAGAACTCAGTATATAGAATTCAGCAGAAAACCTTTGCTTCGACAGGCGAAATAAGGAAAATCATTTAGAAGATAGCATATAAAATTGAGCAGATAGCATATAAAGTGCTCCCTTTGGAATGACAGAAAAGCATAAATAGTTTATTATCAATAAAATACAGGCATGTAAAATTATCTCCTTTAAAGCTAAATGCTTATAGTACTGGCTAAAAACTTGTTTTCTGTTATTTAACAATATCGTCCTCTTTCAGAATGTATTGGAACCCTTATCTTTATCGGATATCCCCACGCATATGAAAAAAACTCTCTGGTTACTTGCTACTGTGGTCCTATTACTTAATCTATTCAGTTGCAGTAACTCCCGATCCGGCAAACCCCGCATTCTCGTCTTTTCCAAAACCACCGGCTACCGGCATAGTTCGATCCCCCAGGGCATCGCTGCCATCACCAAACTGGGCCAGGAGAACGGTTTTGAGGTCGATACCACCGAGAATGCTGATTATTTTCAGGAAGATTCTCTGTCGAAGTATGCTGCCGTTGTGTTCCTGCATACTACCGGCGACTTGTTGAATCAGTATCAGGAAGCTGATTTTGAACGTTATATACAGTCCGGCGGTGGCTATGTAGGTATTCATGCTGCTGCCGATGCCGAGTATGACTGGGGCTGGTATGGCCGTCTTGTTGGCGGTTATTTTGAAAGTCACCCTGAACAGCAGGTGGCTAAGATCCTCGTCAAGGACTCTACTAATATATCTACCAAGCACCTCCCCCACGTTTGGGAGCGGAAGGACGAGTGGTATAATTTCAAGAACCTGAACCCTGATGTGCATGTGTTGCTTACCATCGATGAGAAGAGTTACCAGGGTGGCAAGAATGGCGATAATCATCCCATGGCCTGGTATCATGATTTCGATGGTGGCCGTGCTTTTTATACCGAGCTGGGCCACACAGAGGAGTCTTTCGCTGAAGAAAACTACCTGAAACATCTGCTGGGTGGCCTTCAATATGCCATTGGTAAGAATAGCAAGAATAATTACTCCAAGGCCAAGTCGCTACGCACGCCTGATGAGGATCGTTTCACTAAAACGGTACTGGCTCAAGGTATGTTCTTCGAACCTACTGAAATGACCATTCTACCGAATATGGACATCCTCGTGGCTCAACGCCGTGGTGAACTGATGTTGTACAAGAATCTGGACTCCTGTGCCTGCATAAAGCAGGCTGGCTTTCTGGATGTGTATCATAAAACGGACGTGCCCCATGTGAATGCCGAAGAGGGTTTTATGGGCTTGCAGGCTGACCCCAACTTTGCCAAGAATCACTATGTGTATCTTTTCTATAGTCCCAAGGATACTTCTGTAAACCGTCTTTCGCGTTTCAAGTTTGAAAATGATACGCTGGACATGAAGTCCGAGCATATTATTCTGCAGTTCTATTCTCAACGTGATATCTGTTGCCATACCGGTGGTTCTATCGCTTTTGGCCGTGATGGTAATGAGTTGTTCCTGTCGACCGGTGATAACTCCACTCCTTTCGATGAGCCTAAGCAGTTATATGTGAATCATGGTTTCGGTCCTCAGGATGACCGGCCGGGTCATGAACAATATGATGCGCGCCGCTCTGCTTCGAACACGAATGACCTGCGGGGTAAGATCCTGCGGATCAAACTGAAGGAGGATGGTTCGTATGAAATTCCCGAAGGCAACTTGTTTCCTAAAGGAACGCCCAATACCAGACCGGAAATTTATGTAATGGGCAACCGCAACCCTTACCGTATTTCTGTAGATAAAAAGAACAACTTCCTGTACTGGGGTGAGGTTGGTCCTGATGCCAATAATGACAGCCTGGATACCCGTGGTCCACGTGGTTATGACGAGGTGAACCAGGCGCGGAAAGCTGGTTATTTTGGCTGGCCTTTGTTTGTAGGCGACAACTATGCTTACCGTGCGTATGATTATGGCTCCGGAGCTTCCGGAGCTGCTCATGATCCCAGCAAACCGATCAACAACTCCCGGAACAATACCGGCTTGCAAGAGCTTCCGCCTGCACAGCCTGCTTTTATCTGGTATCCTTATGCGGCTTCCAAGGATTTCCCGCAGGTAGGTACTGGTGGAAGGAATGCGATGGCTGGTCCTGCGTATTACACGGATATGTTCCCCGAAGCAACACGCCTGCCTGAGTATTATAATAATAAGGTGTTCATTTATGACTGGATACGTGGCTGGATAAAGGCTGTGACGTTGAAGCCTAATGGTGATTTCGATAAGATGGAGCCTTTTATCGAGCATACCAAGCTCAACTCCATGATCGATTTTGAAGTAGGCCCTGATGGACGCCTCTATATGCTGGAGTATGGTACCGGCTGGTTCAGTAAAAATGCCGATGCCGCTATTTCACGGCTGGATTACAATGGTGGCAACCGGCCTCCCAAAACCGATAGCCTGCAAGTAAGCAAGCTGTCCGGCGCTTTGCCGTTTGCCTTTACCGCTACCGTGAAGGCCAAAGACCCTGAAAAAGATAAGATCTCTTATATCTGGCATATTGGTGATGCCACCAAAGAGACTACCGAGCCCAAGCTGGAGTATACCATCGACAAAGCGGGTGATTATGCTATTTCTGTAGAGGCAAAGGATGACAAGGGCGCCAAATCAAAGAGTAGTGTTATCAATGTGTATGCAGGTAATAGTGCGCCTACCGTGACTCTCACACTGCAAGGGAATCAATCTTTCTATTTCCCTGGCAAACCTGTTCAGTATAGTGTAAGTATCGAGGACAAGGATGATACAGCCAAGGTGAAAGACCTTAGCAACCTCATCGTGTCGGCTGATTATGTTGAGGGCAGCGACAGGGCTGGCGCTTCACAGGGTCACCAGGTGCTTACCGAGGCTACCATGGGCAAGAACCTCATGATGTCTCTCGATTGTAAGACTTGTCATAAGGTAGATGAGAAATCCATCGGGCCTTCTTTTGCAGAAGTGGCCAAGCGTTACGAGAAGGATCCCAATGCTGTTTCTTACCTCGTAAACAAGATCATTAAAGGTGGTGGCGGTGTATGGGGCGAAGTAGCGATGGCTGCACACCCCAACCTGAAGGAGGCTGATGCACGGCAGATCGTGACCTGGATACAATCGCTTACTGCAACTGCGAATAATAAAAAGTCATTGCCTGCGTCCGGATCTGTTCAGCCCACACTGGGTAAACCCGAGAAGGACAATGGTGTATTGATGTTGAGTGCCAGTTATACCGATAAGGGTGGCAATAATATCAAGCCTTTGACCTCCAATTATGCAATCACTTTGCGCAACAGCAAGGTGAACCTGGGCAGGGTAAGCAAGCAGGAGAAATATACGAACGGGAATAAGAACGGGGTGCGTTATCAACTGGCGCCTAAAGGCGAGGGTTGGTTTATGCTGGACTCTTTCGATCTCTCCGGTATTTCGCAGGCGACTTTGAATATCATCTGGGAACAGCCTGCTCAATCGGGTTATAGTTTCGAGCTGCGCCTCGATGCTCCGAATGGTAAGTTGTTGGGTGCTGTTGCTTTACCTGCTGGTGGCGGAGCTGGTAATCCGCAAACGCCTTTCGTGAGTAAGGCGTTGTCTACTGCTTTTGCTGCTGTGGCTGATGGCAAAAAGCATAATGTGTATATTGTGAGTAAGCCTACTGCTGCTTCTGAAACTAATCAGGTGGGTGTGCAGTGGATACAGTTTAAATAAGATGTAGGAGGTAAGAGGTATGAAGTAGCGTTTAGGATTTGATCAGTTTTATACTTCCTGATTAATAAAAAAGCGGCTGTCTCTTTTGAAGAGGCAGCCGCTTTTTGTTGTTCCTGTTTTTCTCTTGTGACCCGCGGGGTGTTTTGATGAGCCCCTAAGTAATTTCTTTTGCTCCTTTAGATCAGGGTGAGCCGCCCTTTGAGGGCGACCCACCCTTTCGACCCTTCGACAAGCTCAGGGTGACAGCTAAGTTATTTATCCCACCAGAGGCGATCTGATAATGGTACTGAGGGTGGTACGTTGGGGCCGTTCTCGCTTCTTTCGAGTGACGGGTACTCTAACCGACGGATGAAGGTGGTGAGTACTGCGTTCTGTGGCAGGGTGAAATCTTTGTACTGGTAGTTGTTGCGGCGAACATCGTTCCATGCTTCGGGATTGAGGTAGGTTGCGACGTACTTCTCTTTAAAGATGAGGGTCTTGGTAAGGTTGGCCGCGCCTACTGCTACTATTGGAGAGGCCAGGTAAGCGTCTCTATCGGCAGCAGCTACCTGTAGTTTGTCCATATTGGCCCTGATGCCTGCGAGGTAAGCGTTGTAGGCTCTTGTTGGGTCTGTACCAAATGCCGCCTCTGCTTCTATGAATTTCAGCTCGGCATAGGTTACCAACAATAATGGTGCGGTAGGGCTGGTCCAGGGGGAGTTGACGGTAATGTAGCATTCGTCTTTTGTCGTATTGGCTCCGGGTGGTCTGTTGCCTGCTCCGTTGACTGTACCAATATAAGTGCCGTTAACTGTTTTATCGGTGATCTTGGCAATACGGGGATCCAGTATTCCGTAGGTAACTCCGTTGAGGTGGTCGATCAGTTGTTCCGACAACCAGCCTCCGAGTGTGTTGGCCGCGTTTGATACCGCTACGCCTGCCCAGTTGTTGCGCAGCTGAAAGGATGCCATGCCTGCGTCATCCGCATTGGCTGTGTAGGCCCCGGCCAGTGTAGTCAGTACGTCGGCTGGTTTGTAGGAAGCTGTTTTGCTTACTTTGATCAGCATGCGTGCTTTGAGGGCGTTTGCTGTTTTCAACCATTTGGCTCTGTCGCCGCCATGTATCAGATCGCTGGAGGCCTGGAGTTTCAGCGTGGCGTCTGTTTTGGTGAGCTCAATGATGGCCGAGTCCAACAGGGTGAGGCCCGCTGCGTATATTTCTTCCTGTGTATCATATTTCGGTGTAAGGATCGTAGGATTGAATGATTCTTTGTATGGTATGCTTCCCCAGAGGTCGGCTGCAAGGTTGAGGTTGTAAGCCCACAATACGTTGGCTACTCCTCTGTATTCGCTGGAGCCTTTTGCTATTGCCAGGTCTTTCATGTCGTGGATGTCGGCCATGGCATAGTAGAGGGCATCCCAGGTGCCTGAGTAGTCCACGATCTGGTAGATATCGCTGGAGGCTGCTGCGCCGGGGTTGGCCGTGTATTGCACGTATACTGCCACGATAGAGCCTACATTGTAGCTATTGATGCCGGATTTGTGGGTGGCTGTGCTCAATAGACCAGGCAGTGTTGGTGTGGTTACCTGGTTGGGATTTGATGTAAGGTTGAAGTAGTCCTTTTTACAACTCGTAGCGCTCAATGCTACTATTGCGAGGAGTACTGTATAGATTGAAATTTTTCGCATGGTCTTTTGTTTTTAGAATCCAACATTTAGGGTGAACAGGAAGGTGCGTGCGGCTGGATAGGTGAAGCCTGAGAATCCATCGACATTGCTGCCTGCGTCGGCTGATACCGACTCGGGATCAAGCCCGAAGTAGTTGGTATGGAGCCAGAGGTTGTTGCCGGTAGCGGAAACCGTGGCATTGCGGATGATGGATCTCTTACCAAACCATTTGGTTGGCAATGCGTATGACAGGCTTGCTGACCGCAGTCTTACCCAAGAGGCATCTTGTATGAAGGGTTCTGAGATCGTGCGGTAGTTAAGCCGGTAGTATCCTTCACCGTAGGCTACACCATCGGGGCCAGTGCCTTGTCCGAGCCATACTGATTTCGTGTTCTTGGAACCATCTGCGAGTACGCCGTCGAATACTTTGAAATCACGGCGATCGAGTGTATAGGTGGCTATACCGAAGGCTGCGAAGAAGTTGTCGAGGCGGTTGTATTTCTCAAATCCCCAACGTGCGTCTATCAGGGCAGTAAGGGTGAGTCGCTTGTAAGTAAATGTGTGTGTCATGCCTCCCAACCAATCGGGCTGGGAATTGCCGAGGAGCTTTTGGCTCGATACCGGTCCCAGTGCCGGGAAGCCATTGGCGCCTATGATCACCGGCCTTGATTTATCTGTTCTTCTTGGATCCTGTGGATCGGAGCCGTAGTAGCGGAGGTAATGGGTGCCGTAGAGGTTACCGAATGGTTCTCCCGGGATCAGCTTCATGGTAACGGCCGCGTTGCCATATCCCGGATGGGTGGCATAAGGAATTTCTGTAAGGCCTTCGCTCAGGCTTACGACCTTATTGCGGTTGGCTGCAAAGTTGATGCTCGCATCCCAGGTGAAGTTTTTCGTAATGACGGGCGTGCCTTTCAGGATCAGCTCGATGCCTTTGTTGCGCATGCTACCGGCATTGATGAAGGCGCTGGCATAGCCCGTGGCTGAGGAAATATTCACCGGCAGTATCTGGTCTTCGCTCAATGAGTGGTAGTAAGTGGCGTCGATGCTCAGGCGGTTGTTGAGGAAACGGAGCTCTACACCTCCTTCATAGGTGTTGGTGAACTCTGGCTTCAGATCGGGGTCGCCCAGGTTGGCAGCGCGTGTAAAGCCGGTAATGCCTGAAGGAAGGCTGCTGTAGGCCGTGTAGCCTGTGAGGGTGGCATAGGGTGGTGCATCTTTACCAATGCGTGCATAGGACAGGCGCAGTTTTACATAGTCGATGAAGTCCGGCATTTTAACGTGCTCAGATAATACATAACCAAGGTTCACTGAAGGATAGAAGAATGAGTTATTGGGTTTCAACAGGGAGGATGTGATATCGTTCCGGCCTGTTACTGACAGGAAGAGGAAGTTCTTGTAGTCGAAGGTGGCTTCTCCGAAGATGCCCATGAGGCGGTATTCATTGTAGCTGTCGGTGGGCGTGAGTACGGCTGCGTTGCGCAGGTTGTACCAGTCGAACTGGCCCAGTTTGGAGCCCAGTGTTCCCGTAGCGCGTATGCGGCGATCGTAGAGCTCCTGCCCTACCCTTACGGATGTTTTCAGGTCTTTCGTGAGGTCGAAAGAGGCCGACGCCAGGAACGTGGAGTTGATAGCGCGGAAGGTTGTGTTGTATATGCCTACGAATCCTTCCTCATTGTCGTAGTTGCGTTCGCCTGCGATACCACGAAGGCCTGGTGCGGTACGGAGGCGGTTGTCGTTGTAATTGTCGAGCCCTACGCGGTAGCTGAGGTCGAGCCATTTGAATGGGGAGTAGCTCAGGTTGATGCCTCCTATGATGCGGTCTACATCGTCCTTGAGGCGGTTGGTGGCTGCTCCGAATATCGGGTTGTTGGTGCCTCTCCAAACTTGTGTTCCATCGGGGTTAATATAGTCTTTCACATCCCAGCGGCCGGAGAAATAAGCCAGGCTTTCACCAAACCTATCTGCATCGTATTTGTAGCCACCTGACTTGGTGTAGTTCATGTTGACTGATGCTTTCAGCTTTGAACTGAGTTTTATATCAGTATTTAAACGGGCTGAGAAGTTCTTGTAATCGGTGAATGGCAGCATGCCTTCTTGTGTAAAATAAGAGACGGAAGAGAAGTAGCGTACGTTTTCTGTGCCACCAGCTACATTGATGGCATTGCGCCACTGATTGCCGGTTTCGTAGGCTTGTTTATAGTTGTCGTATAGTTTGTCGGGGTGAGTAGGATCGATCACTTTCGCTTCTGCGATGGTTGGTCCCCAGGCTGGCCCCAGACCGATCGGCGTATACACGCCTACGATACCTGCTGTATATACGAGTTGTGTTTCAGGGATCTTATTGATGTTCTCGAAGCCATAGGTGCTGCTGAAGTTGACCTGCATGGCGCCGCTCTTTCCTCTTTTGGTGGTGATGACTACTACGCCATTGGAACCGCGCAGACCATAGAGGGCTGTGGCTGCACCGCCTTTCAGGATATTGATGCTTTCTACGTCTTCGGGGTTGAGGTCGGATGCCCTGTTGCCCACGGAGCGTACGTTGTTGGATGATCCTGCTCCTAATGTAGAGGTGCTATTGTCGATCAGAACCCCATCGATCACAAAGAGTGGATCGCCTGCCTGGTTGGGGTTGATAGAGTTGACACCGCGGATGCGTATACTGGCTCCCTGACCCGGGCCGCCTCCCACGCTGGAGATCGTTACGCCGGCTACCTTGCCCTGCATAGCATTTACGATGTTGGGTTGGAGGTTGCGGTTGAGGTCTGCCGCCTTGATCTCCTGAGTAGCGTAACCCAGTGCTTTTTTCTCCCGGGAGATTCCCATGGCTGTTACTACCACTTCGGACAGATTGGCCACTTCCTGGAGTGCTATTGTAAGGGTAGCGGATGTGCCCACTTTTACTTCGCGGGGTGTATAGCCAACAGCTGAAACAACCAAGGTAGCGCCTGTATTGGCAACAGTGATGGTAAACTTGCCGTTCTCATCGGCCGTAACCCCATTGGTCGTCGTTTTTTCCAGCACGGAGGCCATGGGGACGGGCTCTCCTTTTTCTGATTGCACGGTTCCGGTTATCTGCCGGGTTTGGCTAAATAGCATTGCAGGTGTGTACAGGCAACAGACTATCCACACTGCGCGGAGGAATGCTTTCATCGCGAGTTAGTTTTGTTATTTGGTTTTGTTGCCAAAAATTACAAAAAAACGCGCGGGAATCTGCTGAATAAGAGCATTTTAATGCAAATACGTGGATATATTGCGGCTATTTGCGGCCTCCCAGATACATTTCAATAAAACATATAAATGTTCCCGCAATTACAAGCGTTTATTTCCGGGCCATTTTACGCTTCTTATCATGATAATAGTTGATCAACAGCACAATTATCAGAATCAATAATCCAAAGAATTCGCGGGTGTCTTCTATCCAGGGGGTGGAGGCTTTCATGGTTTGTGCAATGTCTTCCGCGTCATGTTTGGTGATCCAATCCCATACGCCGTCTTTTTCGAAGAAGAGGAGGATTGCATATACTGTGTAGGCGGCTATGCCAACGAGGTAGGCTTTGGGGTAATATTTGCCGCGGAATGCCAGCCAGCATAATATGGCTCCGTATCCATAGATCGGAATCCATATGTATGGATCGGGATCATTGTATTGCAGGGCGGCGCTGAAGACAAACAGGAGACAGAAGATGATGTTGAAGATTTTCATATTGGTTAAACTAATGAATGTTTAAGGTGCGATACTTTTCGACCCTTCGACAAGCTCAGGGTGACAGTGAGTTTAGGGTGACAGTGAGCTTAGGGTGACAATGAGCTTAGGGTGGCAATGAGCTTAGGGTGACAGTGAGCTTAGGGTGACAATGAGCTTAGGGTGACAATGAGCTCAGGGTGACAATAGTTCAAAGTCCGTATTCGGTTTTTACTTTTTTAGGGAGTTTGGCTTTTATGAGTTCGTATGATTGTTTCAGGTAATCTGCCAGTTCTCTCTTGGTTACTTTCTCCAGTTGTACGAGTGTTACCCATTTGGCGCGTGCCAGGTAGGGCGCAGGTATAAAGCCATCTGTGCCTGAGAGTTCTTCAAACTGTTCGTCGGGTACTTTGAAGGATATGCGGCCATCATCTAATCCGTACAGACAGAATATTTTCCGGGCAACCATGTAACACAGGGCGTTCTCCCACTTCACTTCTTCTTCTGTTGCGGGCCAGGAAAGACATTGTTTTTGCAACCATTCGATTTCCATAGTGCTGCAATCTATAAACATTTTCCGGCATAAAAACAACTACATGTAATGCGTTTAAACGGGCCTTGCGGGGGTTGGGCAAGGTGATATTTTTACCTCGCCTAATCAAAACCCATCAATATGAATAAGTTGTTTTTGCTGCTGTCTTTTGTTCTTATGCTGCAGCTTTCGCAGGCGCAAATCCTGAAACGCCTGGGTAAAAGTGCTCAAAACAAGGTTGAACAGAAGATCAATCAGAAGGTTGATAAGTCGATAGATGATGCCGTCGACGGCAAGAAGAAACCTAAAAAGGAGAATGGTAAGTCTTCTTCTGAAGAGGGGGCTGCGAATGAAGAAGCAAACGGAGGGAATAATGGTGGCGGCATGGGCAATGGCAAAACGGGCGGCCTGAAGAGTTACAGTAAGTTCGACTTTGTGCCTGGTGAGAAGATACTGGTTGAAGAGGATTTTTCGCAGGATGCTGTTGGTGATTTTCCGGATAAATGGAATACTAATTCTACCGGCGAACTTGTAACTGTTGAAGGTAAAACCGGTAAATGGCTTTCGCTTTCGAAGGAGGGTGTGTTCATGCCCGAGTTCATCACTTCGCTGCCTGAGAATTTTACGCTGGAATTTGACGTGATGTGTAATGCTGATTACAGTTATTACTCTTCTGCTTTCCATTTGTACATGGCTGCTCTTGTCAATAAGAAGGAGTTCCAGAGTTACAAGGCTTTTGGTCCTGCCAGGAAGGAAGCGGTGGAGGTATGGATCCACCCAACGGAAGCTGGCGGCAGCCGTGGGCGTTCGGGCTTTGGTGTGTGGAATGCCGGCAACCCGGATATGGAGAATGAGAGTGCTACTGCTCAATTTCATAGTAAGCGTAATACGTACGTGAAGGTTTCCATATGGCGGCAAAAGCAACGGCTGCGGGTATATCTGAATGAGGAGAAGGTGTGGGATGTGCCGCGTGCTTTCGATGGGGTGAAGAAGTACAATACGTTGTTGTTCATGCTTGGTGGTACCAGTGATGCTAATGACCGTTATTTGCTGCACAATGTACGTCTCGCCGTAGGCGCGCCCGATACACGAAACAAGCTTATTACGGAGGGCAAGTTTGTGACGCACGGTATTTTATTCGATGTAAATAGTGATCGCATCAAGCCGGAGTCTTATGGTGTGTTGAAAGAGATTGCCGGTGTGCTGACGGAGCATGGTGATGTGAAAGTAAAGATCATCGGTCATACGGATAGTGATGGTGATGATGTATCGAATATGGACTTGTCCAAACGCCGGGCGGCGGCTGTGAAGGCTGCGTTGTCCAAGGAGTTTAATATAGATTCTTCCCGCATGGAAGCGGACGGAAAAGGCGAATCGGAGCCTGCTGACAAGAATGATACGCCCACTGGTAAGGCTAATAACAGGCGGGTGGAGTTTGTGAGGTTGTGATCTTTCGACCCTTCGACAAGCTCAGGGTGACAAGGTGGGGCTTCGACAGGCTCAGCCTGACAAGACAAAAGCATCCCGCTGGTGGCGGGATGCTTTTGATATTGTACGCTTAGTTATTATTCTTTGGCGTCTTTGGGCTTCTTTTGTTTGCCCTTTGGTGCGATGATCATCAGCATACGCTTTCCTTCGAGTTTGGGCATGCCTTCGGGCTGTCCTACTTCGGCGAGGCGTTCTGCAAACTTCAGGAGCACCAATTCTCCACGTTCTTTGAACATGATGGCGCGGCCTTTGAACTGTACATAAGCTTTTACCTTGTTGCCTTCTTTGAGGAAGGTTTCGGCATGGCGTGCTTTGAAGTCGAAGTCATGGTCGTCGGTGCCAGGTGTAAAACGGATCTCTTTTACTTCGGCCGTTTTACTGTTGGCCTTCATCTCTTTCTCTTTCTTCTTCTTCTCGTACAGGAATTTATTATAGTCGATGATCTTACATACCGGGGGATCGGCCTGTGGTGAAATTTCTACCAGGTCGAGTGCTTGCTCCTGCGCCATTTTGAGCGCTTCCTGGATGGAATAAACACCTACGGTTACGTTGTCGCCCACCAGTCGTACCTGAGGTACGCGGATCATATGGTTGGTGCGGTGTTCTTGTTGTTGTTCTTTTCGAAAACGTGGATTGAAATTACCTCTCGGAGGTCTCGGTGGAAATGCCATTTACAATTTTTACGTGAACTAAATTTTATTTGTTTTTGGTTATAGGTACGGTCCTTAAATATACTATTTTTTACATGTAGTTTATTCTCCGCGGCGTTCTTTAATTTCTGCCGCTAATTCAACAATAAACTCTTCGATTGGTTTAACGCCTATATCTCCTTTTCCTTGTCTGCGGATAGCAACTTTGCCTTCGTTCATTTCTTTCTCTCCTACTACCAGCATGTAAGGAACCTTCATGAGCTCAGTATCGCGGATCTTCTTGCCTATCTTCTCATTGCGGTCATCGACCTCTCCACGAATATCTGCATTTTTCAGGGATTCTAAAATAGTATTTGCGTAGGGCAAGAACTTATCGGAAATGGGCAGCACCTTGACTTGTACGGGTGCCAGCCATGCCGGGAACTTGCCTGCGTAGTGTTCCAACAGGAAGCCGATAAAGCGCTCGTGGGTACCCAGGGGCGCCCGGTGAATGATGAGCGGGGTTTCGGGGGTGTTTTCCTTGTTGGTAAACTCCAGCTTGAAGCGTCGTCCCTGTGCAAAGTCGACCTGGTTGGTAGCAAGGGTAAACTCGCGTCCGATGGTGCTCCAGATCTGTACGTCGATCTTGGGTCCGTAGAAGGCGCCTTCATCGGGTACTTCCACATAGGGGATGTTGGACTCTTTCAGTACCTGCCGTACCATTTCCTCGGTTTCCAGCCACAATTCCGGCTCGTTGATGTACTTCTGGCCGAGCTTGGAGGGTTCGTGGAGTGACAGGCGCATGACGTACTTGTCGATACCGAATATCTTGAAGTACTTGCTATACATGTCGTTAACGGCCCTGAACTCGTTGGCAAACTGCTCGCGGGTACAATAGATGTGGGCGTCGTTCATGTGCAAGCAGCGCACGCGCATCAACCCAAACAGCTCCCCGCTTTGCTCGTAGCGGTAGCAGGTGCCATATTCGGCCAGGCGGAGGGGCAGTTCTTTGTAGCTGCGTGGCTCGGCTGCGAATATTTTGTGGTGGTGGGGACAGTTCATCGATTTCAGGTAGTACCTGGTACCGTCAAGTTCCATGGGGGGGTACATACTGTCCTGATAGTAGGGCAAGTGTCCGCTGGTGAGGTACATGCTCTCTTTGGCGATGTGGGGGGTCACTACTCTCTTGTAGCCGCCTTTCTGTTCTGTTTCTTTTGCCAGTTTTTCCAACTCTTCAATGATGATGGTACCGTTTGGCATCCACAGGGGCAGGCCCTGGCCTACATCATCGTCCATGGTGAAAATGCCTAATTCCTTGCCCAGCTTCCGGTGGTCGCGCTTTTTGGCTTCTTCCAGTAATTGCAGGTATTCATCCAATTCTTTTTGGGAAGGGAAGGTTACGCCGTAAATACGGGTGAGTTGCTTGTTGTTGGAATCGTTTTTCCAATAGGCTCCGGCTATGTTCGTAAGCTTAATGGCTTTGATGGGTGCTGTGGTCGGGATGTGGGGTCCGCGGCACAGGTCGGTAAAGGTTCCTTGTGTATAGAAGGTGATCTCTCCGTCGTTGAGGTTGCTCAGGAGGTCCAGCTTGTACTCGTCGCCTTTTTCGGTAAAGTATTTTACTGCTTCTGCCTTGGGCATGGCTTTGCGTACATAGCTGTTGTTTTGTTTGGCCAGTTCGTTCATCTTCTTTTCCAGCTTGCGCAGGTCTTCTTCGCTGATCTGACGACCGCCGAGGTCTATATCGTAGTAAAATCCTTTTTCAATTGCCGGGCCTACCCAGAATTTGGCTCCGGGGAACAGGTCTTCTACTGCCTCTGCCATCAGGTGGGCCGAGGAGTGCCAGAAGGTGCTCTTACCGCCATCATCATCCCACGTGAGGAGTTTCAGGTTTGCATCTTCGGTTATTGGCCGCGTGGCATCCCACACTTGCCCGTTGACATTTGCTGCCAGTACTTTCCTGGCGAGCCCTTCGCTGATCGATTTTGCGACGTCTAAAGCAGAGACTCCTGCTTCATACTCCCGTATTGCTCCGTCCGGTAATGTAATTTTGATCATTTGTTGTTATTGCCGTTTCTGTTGTGATAAATCAGTCCGGAAGTCGGAAAGTCCGAAAGTCGGAAAGTCCGTGGGTTTCGTCAACAACCGAAAGCACGTTTATATAGCATTGTTGTTGACGCAGCTTGTATGGATGCATGGTAGATGATCGTATCGGCGAAACGCGTATCTTGGGCCCGCATCCAGCTATCCCATATCCGAGAGAACCGCAAATTTAACGAACTTTTGCAGATGATGACATACGATATTTATCGTAATAAACTGATAATTTAACTAATTTGCCCCTGTGAGGTTTTTATTCATGAAGCGATTTTTACTTTTTGCGATCTGTTGTGTTGGTATTTCCGCATCGGCCCAGGACCTGACGGGCATCTGGAGGGGTGGTTTCCGCTCAATGGCGAAGAACCGGCTGATGGAAATGCTGGGTCAGGATGACCGGTATAAGTTTGAAGTGCAACTGGACCAAAAGGACAAGGCTTTCGCGGGTGTTACTTACTCCTATCTTACTACCGTTTTTTATGGCAAGGCTACCTGCCAGGGTACTGTGAATCCCAAAACCGGCAAAGTTTTACTGGACGAGCTCAAGATCGTGGAGCAGCGCATGAGCAGTGGCGGCGGCATTTGCCTGATGACGCTCTTTTTGCAATATTCCAAGGTGGGTGATGAAGAGTTTCTGGAGGGTACTTATACGAGTATGAAATTGAGCGATTCTACTGATTGTGGCAAGGGTACTGTGTTTTTGCGCAAGGTTGTTACTTCTGATTTTTATAAGGAGCCTTTTCTTGTGGAGCGGGAAAAGGATGCAGAGAAGAAGCCATTGGTGGCTGCTCCCAAGCCTGATAGTGCCGTGGCCAGGAAAACCACTCCTGTCGTTGTTGAGAAGCCGGCAGTGACCAAAAAGGTTACTCCCCCGCCTACTTCTACGGCTAAGACGACCCCGGTAACGAAACCTGCCACCAAACCTCCTGTCACTACTCCCAAAAGCAATACTACTGTAAAGAAGGCCGACCCGCCCAAGACACCGCCGGTGGCAAAAACGCAGGAACCTAACCTGACGACCAAACCCATCATCGTGGATTCTGTGAAGAGGGTTGAAAAGCCGGTAGTGGTGGCTCCGCCCGTACCTACGCCCAAGATATTGGTGACGCGGGAAAATGAACTGGTAAAAACCATTACTACCAATGCCAACGAGATCTTCATCAGGATCTATGACAATGGTAGTGTGGATAATGATACTATCTCTGTATATCTCGATAAAAAGCTGGTTCTCTCCAAACAACGGTTGACGGAAAAAGCTATTCCATTAAAGATAAAGCTGGATGATGAGAACGCTTATCATGAGCTGGTGATGGTGGCTGAGAACCTGGGTGAGGTGCCTCCCAATACTTCTCTAATGGTGGTGGATGCCGGCAAGCAGACGTTTGAAGTGCGCATTACTTCTACGGAGCAGAAGAATGCGGTGGTGATATTCAAGTATAAGCCTGGGCCGTAAGAAAGCCGGAAAGACCGAAAGTCCGGAGACCGAAAGCATGTTTTGTATAAACTGATTTACTTACCGACTTTCGGACTTGCAGACTTGCGGACTTTCTGTACCGCTCACATAAATTAGTGTGGCTTGTATTGTTGTAGTTGGTAATTTCCGATAAAATCCCCCAATGCGTTTTCTCTTCGTGTTTCTCATGGTTATTTGTAGCGGCTCTTTGGCAGCGCAATCCCTTACCGGTATCTGGCGTGGCAAGCGCACGCAAGGTTCTCAGGGTTGTTTTCCCGAGTATTTTCTGGAACTGCATATTTATTATTCGAATGAGACTACCATGATGGGTAATGCTTATAGTTACGTTGACAATAAGCAATTTACCAAGGTCAATTTTACCGGTCGCTATAACCCGCTGAACAAACGCATGGTGATCTCTGAAAGTGCCGTATTGCAATATAGTGTTCCGGCCAATTGTATTCCCTGTATCAAGGTGTATGATCTCACCTGGTCGAAAAATGGTGTAGAAGAAGTGTTGCTGGGTGACTGGCGCGGGCATGAAATGGGTAATAACAATGCTTGTCCTCCCGGTAAAATCTCTCTTAACCGGGTGTCTGTTCCCACTTTCCCGGTAGACATTTATCAAAGTGATACGTTGCTGAAGCTGCAACAGAACCTGAAGTTGCAATCGCGTGAAAAGGAAGTGGTGCAAACGGTGGTGATCGACTCTCCTACCGTGAAGATCGAATTGTATGACAATGCCGAGATCGATGATGATACGGTAAGTGTATTACTGAACAATACCTTATTACTGCATAAGAAACGGCTTACCGACAAGCCGCTTCCTTTACAGTTTACTGCTTTTCCCAATACCGAGTATGAGCTGATGATGTATGCCGAGAATCTTGGGCGTATTCCGCCCAACACTGCTTTGATGGTCATTACTGTTGGGAAGAAGCGGTATGAGGTGCGGTTGTCGTCGAGTGAACAGAAGAGTGCGGTGGTGAAGTTTAAGTATAAGTCTGAACCATGATTTGAGGGATTTTAAGGATTGGGAGGAAATAGCTTTTGCTTTGATTTCTTTTGCTTCACTTATTACTAATTGAAAATAGAACGCCCGGGTTTATTTATCCCGGGCGTTTTTATTTTCTATCGTTTTACTTTAAAACCGTTTCTTTTCACATACTTCCTATAGACTTACTTTTTTAAAAGCCTTGTCTTCCCGGAGCGGCTTGTATAGCCGGTTTGCGGGGCAGTTTTGCGTCGCGCTGGGCGGCGTGGTATACAAAGGATGCGATCACGGTGGCGGCTTGTTTGAGGTCGTCGGCCTGCAGGTGATCGTAGGAATCCATATTGGTATGGTGTGTACGTGTGTTGTACTCTATTTCATCCTGGATGAACTGGAAGCCTGCTAATCCAATGCCATCGAATGACAGGTGATCGGTGCCGCCTGTGTTTTGCAATGTAACGGTGGTAGCGCCGAGGTCTTTGAATGGCTCAAGCCATTTGGCGAAGATCGGTTTCACGCCTTCATTTCCTTGTGTGTAGATGCCACGTATTTTACCGGTGCCATTGTCGAGGTTGAAGTAGGCGGCTACTTTATCGCCTGCTGCATTGAAGCGACGTGTAGTGGTATCGGTGAAATGGTTGCGTACATAGTTGCGGGAACCGTGGAGGCCCTGCTCTTCCCCACCCCACAATGCGATGCGGATCGTGCGGCGTGGTTTAATGTTCAGTACTTTCAGGATGCGGATGGCTTCCATCATTACAGCGCATCCGGCGGCGTTGTCGGTAGCGCCCACTGATCCATGCCATGAATCGAGGTGGCCGCCCAACATCACCAGCTCTTCTTTCAGCTGGGGATCGGTGCCTTTGATCTCTGCTACTACGTTGTATCCTTTGAGGTCGGCGGTATAGAATTTAGATTTTACGTCTACGTCAATTTTTACGGGGATACCTGCTTTCACCAGTCTTTGGAGTGACATGTAATCTTCGTAGGCCAACATGATGTCAAGGAAATTCTCAGGCGCCGTGCCTGCATAAGCACCACCGCCTTGTACAAACAGGGTGCCATCGCGACCGCGGGGGCTGGTGCTCAACAATGCTATTGCACCTTCTGCTTTGGCCATATCCCTGATCTTTGTCTGCAGGGCCATTGCGCCGCCGAAGCCTCCACGAGGGCCGCCCTGTCCGCGACCGCCGCCGCCTGCCGGGGCAGGGTTGGGTGTCCATGCTGCCATCTTGCTCAGTTCTTCTTCTGTGCGACGGCTGCCATCGGCTGTATATGTGGGCTTCAATGTATCTGTGCGGGGTATCAGGACGAGCTTGCCTTTGAGTTTGCCTTTATAGGAAAGGAGTTCTACCGAATCTTTGGCTTCGAGGACGATCACTTCTGCGCTTTTCAATCCTTTGGTGCCGGAGGTCCAGGTTTTGGGAAATGCGATCAGCGGCCTGTAGTAAGGGGCTGTCATGGCTACGTAGGACTTTTCCAGTTCCCAGCCTTTGCCCCAATCGCCCCAGGCTTCGAGCTGGGCGCCTTCTGCGCCGTATTTCGTGAGCTCGCTTTTTGCCCAGTTGGCAGCGCGCATGTAGCCGGGTGAATTGTTGAGACGGGGTCCGCTAACTTCTGTGAGGTAGAAAACGATGTCCATGACCTTAGAGTTGTTCAGTCCTTCGGTACGTATCTTCTGTACCATATCGGCGTCCAGCTTTTCGTCCTGGGCCTGTGCCAGGCAGCTGAGTACGATGGCTGAACATGTGAACAGGAATTTTCTCATGTGCAAATAGATTTTGGTATTAGACGGGTAAAGTATGGGTTTCCTGTTGTATTGGAAAGGGGGATCGAGATAAATTGTTGGATTAGATGATGAATGGCATGGGGAGGAGGATCTGATAAATAAAGGCTTTTTACAATGGGTGAACATCCAAACAGCGTCGATACTCGTTAATTGGGTATTAAGCTGAAGTCATGAAATATGAAAAGTATGAGAATATTATTGCCTCGCCCGATAAGTTGGAATTTCAGTTCATTAGCGAAGGGCCAAAAGGTAAAATCATTAAAGTGATACAATTTACGCAAACACAAAATGAAGATATCTATAACCTTGCGTTCGGGAACTTGAAGATTGACGGTACTGTTGATGATGAAACGACTAATGATAATGGAGACCGTAATAAAATATTAGCAACTGTTGCCGGAGCTGTATATGAATTTAGTTCCCAGTACCCTGATAAATTCATCTTCTTTTGCGGCACCACTCCTCAAAGGACCAGGCTTTACCGTATGGCCTTGACAGTCAATATAGGAGCATTAAAGAATGATTTCCAGATTTATGGGATTCTCAGAGGAATTGACACTTTTGAACGGGTTGTTTTTCATAAGGGTGTAGATTATTATGGATTTATGGTTAAAAGAAAAAAGGTGTAATTTTATGCATATGAAAAAGGCAAAGAAAATCAAGGGGGCTGAAGCGATTGGTGTAAAAGTGAAAGTATCCAAATCAATGGAAAAACTTTCAGGAAAAGTATTGTTCCCTGAAAAGCTGGAAAAGGCCAATAAGATCATTGGCAAGCTGAAGATGAATTAATTATCAAGGTAGTCTTTGTTATACATTGCGTAATGATGAGTAACTGTTTTATCATCCTCTTTTCGATCAAACCCTTGCGGGGACTGGATTTGCCAATCCGAAACAATATAAACCCGCGTTGTGCCTGCATTTGAGGGTTGTTGTCTTACTACTGCTTTACTTCTCCTTTACCTCTGCTTTACTTCTGGTTTACTTGTGCTATAGGGTTGCTATGGGACTGCCCTGGGAGTGCTATGGGATTGACCTGAGAGTGGGCACAAGCACCCTGCAGCCTCTGGCCATACTGCGTGCCTGCTCCAGTTAACAGCCAGTTATCGGGGGTATGCTTGCTCCGGTTATTGATCGTTGCATTTTCGACGTTTGCAGAAAAAAAGAGCATTTTCAGTCATTTCGGTCGCTTTTGGCTATATCGCGCCATGGTGGTTTTGGAAGCAGCTATCTATAGTTGTAAATTAGGTGAAAACCTTATTTATGGCAAAAATCCTATCTCCTTTCGAGATCCACGGGTCAGTGGGTAACACGACCTATTTTAAGAATGAATATGGCCAACAAATGAAAGAAAAGGGCGGCCCCACGGCGTGGCAAGTAAAAAACCTTGACCGCTTTACCAATACGCGCCTCAATGCTGCTGAATGGAAACATGCCACGGGTGCGTCCAGGCTTCTGCGGCATGCGTTGGGTGATCTGCTGCGGTCCATAAAGAATATACGGCTCAGCGGCCGCATGAATGGTCTCTTGCTGGCGGTGCTCAAGGATGACCTCATTCATGATTATGGCAAGCGGGTGGTTAGCGCCGGTAACTTATCGAAGCTGGCTGGCTTCGAGTTCAACCACCATTTGCCACTGGAGAATGCGCTTCCCCTGAACATAGAAAATTGTTTCTCGCTTGAGGCAGGCAAGCTGGCGCTGGATGTGCCGGCATTCCGTATCCGGAAGAAGAAGGGCATCCCAAAGGATGCTACGCATTACCGGCTGGTATCGTGCATCTTGTCGATCGACTTTGATAAACGTACTTATCACCAGGATAGACAGGTAAGTGCCTTACATGCCATGGGGCGTAAAGCCGGGTCAGCCTTCGTTATCGAGCAGGTGGTGCAGCCGAGCAATGAGCAGGGTTGTTTCTGGCTGATGGGGATCGAGTTTTACAAGCTGGTGAATGAGCAACCGGTGCTGGTGAGGGGTGGCGCTTTGCGGGTAATGGAATGGATCGCGTCTGAACCACGATCTGTTGGATTTGATGGATTGGGAGGACATGTTGAACAGACTGAGGTGTTGCAAACAGCGGTTATAACAACGGCACCAACTCCTTCTATTGCGGATGCCGTATTGAAGGCGGCTTGTGTTGAAGAAGAGCAGCTCGCTGAGGCTGGCGTGAAAGAAGCTAATGTCACTTATATGGAAACCATGGAGGATGTTTTAGCTGCGGCGTATGGGGAGGGAGCAAAGTTTGTGGAAACGCTGGCTGAGTTTGCGGAGGGTGATGATGAGATTGCAGCGATCCGGGAAGTGGCAGTAATGGATGAAGAAGTTTTGAGTGATGCGTCAACTTTCGAACCTTCTTTGCGCAAATTATTACCGATGGAAAACTATAAGAGAAAATCTGCATTGAATTGGGCTAAAGCCCCAAGAGGTTTTGCTATCTCCAACCCGGCCCTAAAGGACCGGGCAATTCAGGACGCGGACACGCAGCCGGCCTTTATTGAAGGATCATGATGGGATATTTTCTATCGTTTGCAATTTCTGGGCAATATAATTGTCGGGGGTATAGGTAACCCGTGCGAAGTTTTTTGTGATCAGTTCGGTTTCTACGACCTGGCCGCTTTTAAACTTGAGTATCTTTTCCCGCCAAATCTCGTTTTTACGATAAAACTGTCCTTCAATTTTTAAGAATTGGTGGTCTTTCTCCATTACATGGTAGGCATAGTCCAATTCTGTGTCGATACGGAGCTCGCCTTCGAGGCATTTATCGGAAAACCACAGGTTGACCTGGAAAGTATGGCTCGTATTGTTGGTGAACTGGTAATCCCTGTAGTTGTAAAAGACTGTGGCGCCGCTGCCAAAGGGCAATACCCGGCCATCGTCGGGAAACGGATCAAAGGAGTGATGGTAACGTTCACCGAAGGACAACTCCATGCCTAACAGGTATCCCTTTCGCTTTGTAGGCAGGCCAACCAATTTGCAGAATGAAAATGTTTCTCCGGGCCGGATGAGTATTCCGTCTATTTTCTTCGCCGCTATTTTTAAGTTGGTTACTTTATTTATCTGTAATTGCTTATCACTATCGCCCAGCTTTTTCAGCAGCACTGATTGGTGTTTCTTAATTCTGAAAGGAAGTTTTTCAGTTGTGTGCTTACGTACATATTTCTTATTGTCCAGACACCAATCTGCATACCGTCTGCAGCGTCGCGCCCAAACGGCCATAAAATATAAGACCGGGTGTCTCTGGCTTAGGAGCTTTCGTTGCTTCACGGTTGCGCTCATCTTGTTTGCTTACTACTTTGGATAAACAATCAATCTTATTTGCCTATACACGTCATTATCTCTCTTGAACATTAGCAAGTAAGCGTTTAATTGGTTTCCGGTCCATTTGACATCATCTCTTCCTATTTCTTTCTGAAAACCGGTTTTGATATCTCTTACTGTTGGCTTGCCAATCAATCTGGTGAGGGAGGAATCGAGGCTGGTAAACTTGTTATTGAATACGTTGACTACTTTGGTTTGTGAAGCCGGGTCTCCCGAACCAGTATTGCTTAGCTGAGTAGTGACATTTTTCGGAACGCTCCATTCATGTAATATCACGCGAACTGAATCATCGGCTGTTGCAAAACATTCTACGGTGTGTTCCATTCCTTCTCTCGTGATGGTCCGCAAATAGCGTTTGGTCTTAGTCAGGTCGAAATGCAACTTATTAGGATAAAGGTTTTCACCGACCTTCACCATAAATGAATAGGACACGTCCTGAGAGTAAAGTTTTTGCTCCATGGCAGCTACTTCTGTTAAAGTAGCGGGGAATGTTGTTACCGATGGCTCTTCCTGCCGGGGGACTGTGGTTTTAACTGATTTGTACCCTGTCAATATCAGGCTTCCAATAACTACCGGGGTAATGATCTTCAGGAAATGGGGCATTCTTTACTTTTTGTTTCTTTCAATGATTGGATGTTGCCATCCGTAACATCTAACGTTAAAATGAGCGCTAAATTCAAAAACATGGTCATATTTTTCTAAAATGCGAGAATAATGGGTCTTTGTGTACTGATTGTTTTCTTGCAGGATTTCACGCTCACCACAATCATACTGTTTTGTTTAATCATCCTTTAAATGACCTGGCTATTTTGTCAAAGGTGGTTCTGTGTTTATGCATACTGCCCTGGTTTGCTCCGAAAGTAATCATGTAGGCGAATCCGTTTAATGGTATTATATAGTTTATCATATCTCTTACTACTCCGTTTTGGTCCTTCGTATAAGTAAACCATTGTCCATTATATGTTGTTGAATCAATATTCCCTCTTTCTATAATTGTGTTACCCAGTATTACACCCAACTCTTCTTTTCGCCCGTTTCAACGTTTATTATTTCTCTATCAGATGTAATCAACACTTGTCCATTCAATGCAAATTCAGCTTCTACCGGGCGGTTAATGATCAATTCTTTTTCAATAGTTCCGTTGTCTTTATCAATATACTTTAATTTTCTGGGTCTTTCTTTGCTTGTTGATGACAGGCTGACTCCTACAAACATATTTAATTGTTCATTGTAGCATATTCGCAAAAGGTGTCCATCTTTATCCATAGGCAGTCGCCATAAGGGTTTTCCAAACCCGTGTATATTATAGCAACTCAGCGGCCCTGCAGCTTCGGATATTGCAACGCTACTTTCAGAAAAAGCTATATCCAACGTTCCAAATGATTGTCTTTGAATATTCAGCTTCGTTTTTCCTGTCCCCCTTTCTACAACCTGAATCTTACTTGATTTATCAACTATGTCGACCGAAGCATATTTACTATTGAAAAGCAACTGTGCGCCGCTTATTTTATCAATATCGACTCCGGTATTAATATCTATTATCCGGCTTGCCCCCGTTGCAAAAGAAGTAAAAACCTTCGTTTCATCAGCGCGCAGTATCTGTATATGCTGCACTTTTTTAAGGTCTTTTCGCTGCCAAATGAGCTTTCCTGTAGCGGTGTCGTAGGCACCAATACCATGACGTTCCCAACAGCCGCAAACGCATATTTTACCATTTTCTGCAATGGCCAATCTTCTTCCTCCGAAATCGAGTATGGTGTCAAATTCGGCGATGGTGCCCATACTATTGATGTCAAAAATCTGTACTTTCTTTTCAAACTCAGCAAGGGCTATTACCGGCCCGTTGAATGATGTTGCTATGTGTCTGATTTGTTCCATAAACCGGGGTATCAGGAGCGGGTGTTTCGATGGTCATAAATATAAGGAATAGCTGCTCAAATCAAAACGCTTCTCCTGTGAAGAAGTAGAAACCCGGGCCTTCTCTGGTGAAGCCCACGTCCAGGCGCAGGAATATGTCTTTCTTTGGGAATAGTAAATAGCGGAGGCCTGCGCCGCCTGCCAACTGAGTTCTGTCGAGTTTAAATGCTTTGACCTGCGGTGCTACGGTGGCCGTGCCGGCAAAGATGGTAGCACCCCACCGTTTGCTGAAGGCAAAGGGCAGCATGCGGTATTCAACCTGGGCTGCCAGCATGTTCTTATCGCGGTAGCGGCCCTGGTAGTATCCGCGCATCATCATCTCGCCTCCTACCATCGCCATTTGGTTGAATGGCACCTCTCCTTTCATGAAATTGCCGACTACCTGCCAGGCGATGACGTTGTTTTTCTTATGGGGATGGAAGCCACGCACATCGAGGTTGATGCTGCTGAATGAATAGTCGCTTGCGAGGGAAGGATGATAGCCGAGGTAAGAGAGTTCCGCAAACCACCCTTTGCGGACATTGAGGACGTTGTGGCGGTTGTCATATACCAATGCAGCCCCGAAACCGAGGTTGGTGGTGCCGTCGCTACCGGTTGGTAACGGATGGTGAAGGCCTTCTTCGGGCTGGTTGAATGCGACGCTGAACAGGTGCTGAAAATCGATCTCCGGCCCCAGGAACAGGTTGGGTTTTATTTTCCTCAGCACCCGCTGCCGCAGGAGTATATAGTTGGCGTCTACCACAGCCGGATGATCGCCGGACGTTTGGTCGCCTATGCCATAGTAAAGCAGGGGAAATCGCTGAATCCTGCTTCTGCCAAGGAAAAACCATTTGTCCTGGTCGCCATAAATGGCATTGTCGATCCAGAGTCCGTATTGTGCTTTGAAGGTGAAAAAGGCGAATGTCTGTACTTCGCTCAGGCGGTTGGTACTGTCGCCTTTGGCCCTGAACAGCCACAAGGCGGAGGCGCCGGGCTCGACGCCGGTTTCGGGGGAATAGCCTAATGTGGGGTATACCCGGAAGCTTTTCTCAGCGGCGGAGGTGGTGTCGTTGAAAAACCTGTTTATAAGGCGGTTGACCCTGCTGCCACCCCATCGTTTTTGGGCATGGGACAGGGAAGGAATAAGGATTAAGAGACCAATAAGGATCGTGACGGGTGATCGCATGTTCAATTATACGTAAAAACCGGGCCAATGGTGGGCGCCACTACTAATGGTGATTCGGTTTTATCAATCCTTTCGCCACATCCCTGTAAGCATTTTGTGCGGCTACCTTTTGTGGTTGTGGCACTACCGGAAATGTACTTAGGATGTAAGCAAATTCTTCTTCAGTGAGTCCATAAATATGAGCAATAATACCGTCCAACTCTGCTCTTAATTTGTTTACGTCTTCCTCTTTAGTTGCAGCTTTCTTTTCGCTCCATTTGTTTCCCATTACTTCCTGCCACAGGTCTGCATACTCTTCTGTTGTACATATCAGCTTTGCGGATCGTTCGACAATTGCTTTGTACCACTCGTCTTTGCTTGTCAACCGGGGAATGTGAAGCTGATAAATATAAAATATATTGATGTTTGTAGCAACCATTTGGCGAATACAGTAGTCTACCGGGTAACTGTTCAGAAAGGACAGGAGTAATAACTTATTTGGGTTATCTACCGGCTTATCGATCTCTTTTCCGGTTGAAATCAAAATTGAATTTCCGCAAAATATATTCCTTGGTAATATTGTTGCGATCAGCCCTCTTTCATTGGCGCTTCCTCCGATTGCTCTTGTGCCTAATCTGTAATCCTGGTATTCCAGTTTCTGGCCTTTATCTACCTCTCCTCTTTTCAATACTGCCTTTCTACTTTCTTTTTCATTGACCCAATACTGTGGTTCACTAAATCTATGGGTGAACTGATGAATCATTTTGCCTTCATATAAAACCAGTGTGCCTTTCGAGGGTTTTGCATGAAACAGGTTACTGTCATTAGTCATATGAAACTCAGATGAAAGCCTGAAATTCCACGGGGATTGTAACCGGGCTCCCAACATTGGGAAGTTGATCAATTTTTTTACAATCTCTAAATCAATTATTTCTTTAAACTCCATAATTGATAAAGAATCGGGTGCAAATTCTCTTACTACTTTGATTGGTATTTTTAATTTAAATGCATCGCTTTCAAGAAAACTATCCAATTGTTCGGGACCGATCGATTCATGCACATAGATCCGGAATGAGCCTTTAAAGAAATCTTTTGGTTTATCTTTTTTATAGGTGAGCAAGCAAAATTTAAAGTTATGCATTACTCCTTCAAACAGATTACGTTCGTTGGAAAGGCTAATTAAATTCATTAGCTCACTTTCATTGAGTAGTAATTCCCTAAGTTGCTTAGTTCCCAGGTCTGTATATATGCCGCTTGGAATTACTATTCCACAGTAGCCTTTTTTCTTTAAAAGGTTATAGCACTGCTCAACAAAGAGTTTATAAAGATTAATATCGGATCCTGCTTTTTTGCCGTTGACAATTGATATCTGGTTTTTGAATTGAGGGGAGCTTCTGAAGTACTGACTTTGATGCGAATAGTTACTCAGGTATTCAAGGTATAATTTTTTAATTCCTTTACCTTTAAGTAATTCGATCTTCTCTTTTTCAAACTCCTTAATCGATTGCGTGTTCTTTTTTATACTTGTGGAATAAGGAGCAAAAAATTCTTTATCCTGTGGTTTAAAGATCTCCCAGGGCGGATTGGTTATTATGGCGTCAAAACCATCTTTCTTTCTGAATATCTCAGAAAATTCATAGCCCCAATGGAATGGCTCCAGGGCTTCAATATCTTTAACCGTAATATTTCTTTTAACAGCTTTGCCTTCTTTATTTTTCTTTTCATCCCAGGTTGCCTGCTCGTATTTTATTCCGAGGCTATTAAACTCCTGCCCCATCATAAGGTTGAGCGTAGCATTCGCATCTTCTTCCATCCGGTCAATGCGTTGCTTTTTCATCTCCATGTTTTCTTCGGAGTTTTCAATGGACTTAAAAGCACGGACGGCGGCCTCTTTTTCATTTACCAATTCTTTGTAGCTCTTCTTAAACAAGTCGCCTCCCTGATGTTTGTTAAATGCTTTTTCATCTACTCTCATAAGGCCAATAAGAGAGTTACCACTCATAATATTGAAATCAATATTGGGCAATGGCTCCAATTGTTCTACTGTTTCAGCACTTGCAACCAATGCAAGAAACAAACGAAGTTTAGCTATTTCTGTAGCTTCTTCCATCAAATCCACCCCATACAAATTGTTTGTGATGATTTGTTTTTTGATGTAGTAGTTTATACCTGGGTGGTTTTCCTGAATTTTCCGTTTCCATTCATTTAGTTTCTTGTCTCCCATGAATTCGATCTTACCCAAAATGGCGGCATACACATTTATCAATGTTTTCATGGCAGCCACCAGAAAGGCGCCGGAACCGCATGCGGGGTCGAGCAAACTAAGATTGGGTATCACTGCATCATCGCCTACCACTAATCTGCGGCAAGTATCTGCGTCAAGGTTTAAAAGAAGTTCGGTAATACTGTCATATTGTTTCCTCTTTTGTTTTGCTTCTCCCGATTCTATTTCACTTGCATTTACTTCATCCAATATAAGTTTGTACACAGTC
>JAGIBF010000012.1:0-254 GCA_017744515.1 Niastella sp. | reverse complement strand
GTTCGCACAGATATTCTGTGATTTCTGTCCGGGTGTAGTAAGCGCCGAAGGCTTTCTGGTTAATGTATTTTTCAAAAATATAACCCAATACATCAGGGTTCATTTCATTGTCTGCTCCACCGGGTGTATCATCCAATGTCCAGCTATACCGGTTGAATAGCTGAAACAGGTTATCAAAGGCTACATCGGGAATTTTTATTTTTCCCTTGTACCTGATCTCTATTTTATGTTGCATGAACAACCCGCCGTTGAGG
>JAGIBF010000129.1:8220-13217 GCA_017744515.1 Niastella sp. | reverse complement strand
GTCGGTGCCGGAAAAATAAGTAGCCGAGTCACTCCCCAGCGTTTTGCCCACCTTTACCTGGTAGCCCCATTCCTTCAACGTATCGATACAGGTTTGCGCCTTCGCCGCAGCCATGTAACCAGCCGGACAGGTAATGCCAATCGTATCGCCAGGCTTCAAATAAGCAGGATATTTGATCATAACATTTTTATATTTCTGCAAGCGTAACTGTTTCCGCAGACACTGTTAGTTTATGTATAACGCCACACTTCAACGCAAAATTATTCTTCTGGTGTCCCACCGGGAAATCAAAGCATACCGGATAACTGAAATCCTTCACCTTCTCCAATACGATATCCTGTACCGTTCTGCCAAACTCCTCCCCGGGATCGTCAGGCTTTACTTTAAAGCCACCAACTACCAGCCCTTTCAAATCCTCCAGTTTACCGGTTCGCAGCAGGTTCCAAAACATGCGGTCGATACTATAGAGATATTCGCCGGTATCTTCTACAAACAGGATCTTGCCTGCCGTATGCAGGTCCGACTTACTGCCGGCCAACGTTTCGATGGTCTTAAGATTACCACCTACCAGTACGCCGGTAGCGGTACCCGCTTTATTAAATGCAGAAGGCGTTGTTGTATAATTCATGGTCTCGCCTGTCAATGCCCGCTTTATGGAAAGGATCGTATCCGCCTGGACAGGGTCGGCCTTGCTCCAGTCGTCCGGGAAACTATTGCACATCTTGGAATGAATAGATGCAATACCATAGTTGCGGTTGAGATGGCCATGCAGCACGGTAATATCACTGAACCCGATGATCCACTTGGGCTTCGATACCAGCCGGGAAAAGTCCAGCCGGTCTACAATACGCACAAAGCCATACCCGCCACGGGCACACATGATGGCATGAACACCCGGATCGTCGATCATCCGCTGAAAATCGGCTGCCCTGTCAGCATCACTGCCCCCAAAAGTAAAGTCACGCTTACCCACCGTATCCCCCACCTTGATATTGAATCCCCAGCTCTTCATCAGCTGTATGGACGGCTCGATGTCCTTTTGCAGGATATAGCCTGCCGGACAAGTAATACCAATCGTATCTCCCTGCTTCAGATAAGGAGGAATGACAGGCTTCTTACCAGCATCGGCAGGATCGATAATATGTCCCATACCGGGCACGGCAGGCAATACGGCGCCTGCGGCAATGAAAGAAGAAAGAAAACGTTTACGGTTCATAATTAACTGGAAAGCTACAATTTACACACAGATAAAATATTATTTAACAATTCAGTAAGTTTGTTGTTATAGACTGCTGCTTGCCCTATGATACCGTCAATAGATATATATGTTTTTTTGCTATTGACGTGTTAATACATACAATCAACAATTAATTCCGCTTAGTTTTGCGGCGCTAAACACCTGGAAAGGCATTAGTCTATGGCAAGGAAATTTTGTATCGCATTTATTGGCGTATTATCGCTACTCAACCAAACTGCACTCGCCCAACAGAAGAGCAATTGGTCATTTGTAAAGAATGGAAGCCTTTACTTCAGCTGGGGCTACAATACCGAATGGTACACCCGCTCTACCGTTCACGTAAAACAACCCTCCCTGGAAAACAATTACAAATTGGTACGCGTACGCGCCCATGATCACCGAGGCTGGGACGAGGGCCTCTTCTCTATACCTTTGACCATCCCCCAATACAATTACCGCATTGGCTATTTCTTCAATGAAAAGCAGGACCTGGCTATCGAGATCAACTTCGACCACACCAAGTATATTATTGCTGATGAACAGGATGTGCACATCGAGGGACAATTCAATGGTCAAAAAGTCAACACTACCCGTCGTTTCTCAGAAAAAGACAGCTCCTACTATTACCTGAACAATGGCGCCAACTTCCTCCTGTTCAACCTGGTAAAGCGGTTCAGACTGGTACAACCCGGACCTAATAATAATTTTAAACTCGACATGCTGGCCAAAGCAGGTATAGGGCCGGTGATCCCGCACGTAGAAAACAGCTTCTTCGGCCAGGCCAATGAACCCGGCTTCCAGCTCGGTGGATGGAATACAGGCATAGAAACAGCCTTCCGGCTTACCGCTTTTAAATACGCCTACCTGGAGTTTGCCCAGAAATTCGATTACGCCCGGTATAGCCATTTGAAAGTATATCAAGGCCGTGCCCGCCAAAGCTTTGGCACCTACGAACTGATATTAAGCCTGGGCTTTACCCTGCCCACCGGTAAAAACAACAAGGAGTTTGCAAAACACCTCCCTGTAGTAAGCACCGTCAAGTAGTCACTCGCTCCATAATTATTATATGAAAAGGGACCATCCTTACGGGACGGTCCCTTTTTCATTTCCGCACCTCTGTATTCCCCTTTCAACCCCTCAACCTATTTAACTTTTCAACTTACCCCCAACCTTTCCCCTACCTACCTTCGTCAATAATACAGCGCCCGCGAACAGTGCAGCCAGCATAACCCGATTCCTGTCACCATCATCAATATAACCCGTGCTAACAAACCAGGATGACATCATAAAAGGTTGTAAACAACAAAATCCCAAAAGCCAGGAAGCCCTGTATCGTGCCTGCTACCCAGGCATGCTGAAAGTTTGCACCCGCTATGCACGCGATGCAGACGAAGCCGCATCACTCTACAATGAGGGTATGCTGAAAGTCTTACATACCATACACCAATACGAAGGCAGGGGTGATCTAATGGGATGGATAAGACGTGTCATGGTCAACACTTGTATAGACCATTGCCGCCGACAGGCAAAGTTCAATCACCAGCCACTCGAGATAGTAACAGATAACAACTCGATAGACCCGGATATATACAACCGGCTTTCTGCCAACGACGTAATGCGGCTACTGCAGGAGTTGCCCCGTAATACGGCACTGGTCTTCAACCTTTTTGTACTGGAAGGTTTTAAACACGAAGAGATCGGACAAATATTGAACATAGCGATCGGAACATCCAAATGGCACCTCAACGAAGCAAGGCGCCTCCTTAAACATAAACTGGATAAATTATTGAACAAAGAAATCTACTCTAATGCAATCTGAACAACAACATATTGATGACTTCTTCCGTAAAAAGGAGGAAGAATACCAGGCGGACGCCGGCCTTGCCGATGCCAACTGGGAACAAATGCGCGGGTTGCTGCAACCCGGCCCCGGGCCGGCGCCTAAAGGATTCCGCTGGCATGCCACCCGCCGTATCGTCATATATATAGGAGGCTTTGCCGTGGTTACGGTGATCACCCTGGTGACCCTCACTACCATCAAGTCGAAAAAGAAGGCACCGGTAGCAAAAACGCCGGCACCTAAAACAATGACCGCCCCGGAGAAAAAACAACCGGCAGCACAACCACTGGCAGCCAACACCACAAAAGCCCCGGCACAGCCTGTTAAAAAAGCTGTCATCACTACCACTGCAACAGCCAAAGTGAAGCGTACGCCTACCCGTGTTACCGCAACACCGCCTCCTCCGGGAACTGTTGTGACTACAAAAAGCAGCACTACAAAAGGTGAAACACCTGACAGCAACAAGTCACTACTCACCCATATCAACTCACCAATCAACATTGGTAGTCCATCGATTGCCTTACCAGACAGCAAGCCTGTTGAAATAACTGCAGGCAGCCTATCCATTATCAATAGCAGTAAAGATGCATCGGCAAAGATCAATGAATTCTACAGCCAGCTCGATAAACAAGCCAATGTATACATATTAGATGTAACCCAGGAAAGCGTTATAAGCGGAAAAGAAGGTACCCGCCTCACCATCCCACCATTTGCCTTTGCCGGCAAAAAAGGATTGCTCAAAGAAGGGCTGGTGACGATTGCTTTCAAAGAATATTATACTTACGAAGATATACTGGCAGCCAAACTCACCACTACCTCCGGAGAAGACCAGCTCATCTCCGATGGCATGGTGCACATTACAGCCCATCTCAATGGTATGCCGGTAGACCTGGCAGCAGGCAAAAGTATCAGGCTGGAAATGCCCACCAGGAACTTCGACGAACAAATGCAACTATACCGCGGTACCAGGAGCAGCATGAAAAATGCCTTTGTAGCAAAATTCATGGACAACCGTATGATCGACACCGTTCGGTTTATGAAACGGGAAGCCGATGAAAATGGAGACATCGACTGGGTGGCCCAGGGACAACAACAAAAACGCAGCGATCCCCTCACCAGAAGGATCAGGGTCATGAATCCCTATGCCGACCCCTATAAGGTAGAGCATGGCAGAAAAAGAACAGCCTGGTACTATGTAGCCAAAAGCTGCCCCCTCACCAACGAAGAGCTGGAGGTCAAACTAAGACAGCATACCAACAACTACTTCGATGTGATCAAGCTAAAACGCGTCGATGTAAAACCTGTAGCCAACTACCGGTTTCAGCAGGAAAAATTGCTGAACGTAGCAGGCGACTCGGTAGATATGACCTTCTATCAGGCCCTGTACAAACAACTGCTAACACCCGAAGACAGTGCCCGCGCCATGGAAAAGATCCTGCAGGAAGACGCCAGGTACGAACAGCGCCAGGAACTCATGAGCAGATACAGCTTTACCATCACCGGCCTTGGCTGGTACAATTGCGATAAACTAAACAACCGTGGCCCAAGGACATTGTTCGCCTTTAAGCCCGGAGAAGGATTTGAACCATCCACGATGGTATCCCATCTGGTATTCACCAAAGTAAAAACAGTATTGAAGGGCAGCTATAAAGACAATAAGATCACCTTCGGCAGAGTAACCAAAGATGAACCGGTCCAGATCGTGTGTATTGGAATTAAGGACGGAAAAGTAATGTCCTGCATCCAGGAGCTTACTACCGACAGAGAAGAGATCAGAGACCTTGTCTTTACGGAAACAACACCCGAACAATTCAGAAAAAAATTACAATCACTTAACCTCACCCTCCCATAAAGCCTTGATATATATGAAAATTTAAAAGACCTGGTCGCCTTTCTGCAATGTGGGGCAAAGGGTGAACC
>JAGIBF010000129.1:0-8210 GCA_017744515.1 Niastella sp. | reverse complement strand
GGGTGAACCGCCTTTAGAAGGCGATCCACCCTTTGCCCCACGATTTTTACTCACACTCCCGACTCTGAACTCTCGACTCCTGACTCAGCTTTTTAGGCTATTTTTGCAATCCTTTCCGGCAAAAAGACATAAAAGACGATACTAAAATGACAGACTTTAAACGATACCTGGTAACCGCCGCGCTACCCTATGCCAATGGACCTATCCACATTGGCCACATCGCAGGCTGCTACCTTCCGGCCGACATCTACGTACGCTACCAACGAGCCCGTAAAAGAGACATCAAATTTATCTGTGGAAGTGACGAACATGGCGTTCCCATTCAAATACGCGCCATGAAAGAAGGCACTACCCCACAGGCAGTCGTTGATAAATACCATAAGATCATGGGAGATACCTTTCAGCAGATGGGCATCTCTTTCGATATTTATTCCCGCACCTCCAACAAGGTCCACCACGAAACAGCAGCGGCATTCTTCAAAAAGATGTACGACGATGGACTCTTTGAAGAAAAAGAAACAGAACAATACTTTGATGAGAAAGCCAATACCTTTTTGGCCGATCGCTACATTGTAGGAACCTGCCCTGTGTGCGGCAATGAAAACGCCTACGGCGATCAGTGCGAGCGTTGTGGCTCTTCTTTAAGCCCCGACCAGCTCATCAACCCGCGCAGCACCCTCAGCGATGCTACGCCCATCAAAAAGGCAACCAAACACTGGTACCTTCCCCTCCAAAACTATGAGCCCTGGCTCAGAGAATGGTTACTCGAAGGACACAAAGAGTGGAAGAATAACGTCTACGGCCAATGCAAAAGCTGGCTGGAGAACGGACTACAACCACGCGCCATGACGCGCGACTCCAACTGGGGCGTAAAAGTGCCGCTGCCCAATACAGAAGGCAAAGTGCTCTACGTGTGGTTCGATGCACCTATTGGTTATATCAGTGCCACAAAAGAGTTGACAGACCAATGGGCCGACTATTGGCAAAAGAGCGATACAAAACTGGTACACTTCATTGGCAAAGACAATATCGTGTTCCATTGCATCATCTTCCCCGCCATGCTCAAAGCACATGGCAATTTTGTGTTGCCCGATAACGTGCCAGCCAACGAGTTTCTGAATATAGAAGGCGAAAAAGTATCCACCAGCCGCAACTGGGCTGTTTGGGTCGATCAGTACCTGCTCGATTTTCCCGAACAACAGGACGTATTACGCTATGTACTCTGTTCCAATGCGCCGGAAACAAAAGACAACGATTTCACCTGGAAAGATTTTCAGGACAAGAACAACAGCGAGCTGGTATCCATCTTCGGCAACTTTGTGAACCGCACCTTTGTGCTCATGCACAAGCTTTGCGGCGGCAAAGTACCTAACCTCCACGCCGATGTTGCCGACAAGGCCGATGAAGATATGATCGCAGAATTTGAGGCTACCAAAACAAGAGTAGAGAACTTGTTGGAACAATACAAATTCCGCGAAGCCATCTTTGAGGTGATCGACCTTTCCCGCAAAGGCAATAAATACATGCAGGAAAAAGAACCCTGGATCGTTGCCAAGTCATTAGAAACAAATCCTGAAAAGCAAAAACTGATTGATAACTGTCTGCACATCTGCCTGCAGTTGACAGCCAACCTTGCCGTGCTCATCAATCCATTCCTCCCCTTCACTGCAAAGAAAATGTTGCACATGATGAAGGTGGTAGACAAGATGCTGGATTGGGAAAATGCCGGCAAAGCCAAACTACTCAGTGTTGGATACAGCCTGCGCGAACCGCAATTACTCTTCCGCAAAATCGAAAAAGAAGAAATAGAAGCACAAATCGAAAAGCTGCATGCCAACATGGTGAAGCCGGCCACAACGAGTGATCCTGCAGCAAAAAAAGCGGCAAAGGATGCCAAAGCAGCAGCCAGGGCAGCCGAAGGAAAACCAGCAACAACAGCTACGGAAGCAACTGACGCCGCTGCGCCAGCTTCCAACACAAAAGCGGAAATCGTTTACGACGACTTCGCTAAGATCGATCTCAAAGTGGGCACCATCCTTTCAGCAGAGAAAGTGGCGAAGGCCGACAAACTGTTGAAACTGGAAGTAGATCTTGGATTTGAAAAACGTACGATCGTATCAGGCATAGCCCTTCACTTCAGCCCTGAAGAAATAGTGGGCAGGCAGGTAGTGGTAGTTGTCAACCTGGCGCCACGCAAAATGAAAGGCATAGAAAGCAACGGCATGATCCTGATGGCAGAAGATAAGGCAGGTAAACTGCACTTCGTCAACCCCGATACCAAAGTCGATGAAGGCTCCGGCGTTAGTTAATAACATAACACATATTATACAGCCCCGGCACAACCACGCCGGGGCTTTTTTGTTATAAGAGCCTGACTCGAATTGCCCGGTCCTTTAGGGCCGGGTTAACAATCAAAACCATCTGGGCTTTAGCCCAACTGAATAAAACTAATTAGTATGAAATACGGATTCATCGGCCTCGGAAGCCTCGGTACCCCCATCGCTATCAACCTGCTCGAAAGTGGACACCAGCTATATGTACACAATCGCACCATTACCAAAGCAAAGCCACTTGAAGCTAAAGGCGCCACAGTGTGCGATACAGTAGCAGCACTCGCCAAAGAATGCGATATCGTATTCACCATGGTAGCCGACGACGCCGCATTAAAAGACATCACCACCGGGCCACAAGGATTATTACAACACCTGAAACCCGGTAGCCTGCACATCTCTATGAGTACCATCCTCGCACAAACAGCCGGAGAGCTGGCAGCCCTGCACCAGGAAAAAGGACAACATTACCTGTCATCACCGGTATTCGGCCGGCCCGAAGCTGCTGCAGCGAGGAAGCTGAATTTCGTCGTATCCGGTCCAAAAGAGTTACGTGAAAAAGCCACACCATTCTTGCAGCAGGCAGGAGGCGCAGGCGTTTGGGATTTTGGAGATGATATTCTCGCCGCCAACACCATTAAACTCTGTGGAAATTTCCTCATCGCTACCGCCCTCGAAGCCATCGGTGAAAGTGCTATGCTGGCAAAGCAAAGTGGCGTAGATGCACACAAAATGTGGGACTTCTTCTCGCAGACCATTTTCAATGCCCCTATCTACCAGAACTACAGCAAGATCATCCTGAACCAGCAATTCGAACCGGCCGCCTTTACTGCCAAACTTGGCCTGAAAGACCTTAACCTGGTACTGGCACAGGGGGAAGCCGCCAAACAGCCCATGCCCATGGCAGAACTGCTTCAGGGTCACCTTTCCAGCCTGGTAAACAGCGGAAAAGAATCGATCGACTGGAGCGCGGTTTCTTTGGGTGCAAAAGCATGATCAAAGCCCACTTTTACATTAAATAAAATCAAAATACGGTAAAAGCTACAGAGAACCTACAGAGAATATATAGAGAAAGTTACGAGAACCTAACGAGAACATTATCCGTAGATCATCCGGGGGTTACCCGTACCTCATTGCAACCTCATCTATTTATACTCCACTCCCAGGTAGGCTGCGGGGCACACTTCCTCATAGCCTAAAGGGGGAACCAACCATAGCCTTTTCCTTCTAAATCCTCTAAATCTTTCTGATCATGGTTTAGACATTCCGGCTTTTTTATTACCTTCGGGTCAAATAGTTGTTTAACTAACTAATTATTCTATGTCAAAACGGCTCATCAGAAAAGTTGCAGTGTTGGGAAGTGGAGTCATGGGATCACGCATCGCTTGTCATTTTGCAGGAGTAGGTCTACAGGTATTGTTGCTGGACATAGCCCCGAAGGAGCCGACCGAAGCCGAGAAAGCCAAAGGCTTGTCTACCGATCATCCTGCTGTTAAAAACCGCATCGTTAACGAAGCATTGGCCGCAGCCATCAAGGCCAATCCTTCACCCGTATATACCAAAGACGTCGTAAAGAAAATAAAGACCGGCAACTTCACCGACAACATGAAAGACATTGCCGACTACGACTGGATCATAGAAGTAGTGGTAGAAAGGCTCGACATCAAACAACAGGTATTTACCGAAGTAGAAAAATACCGCAAGGCCGGCACCCTCATCACCTCCAACACCTCCGGCATCCCCATCCACCTGATGGCCGAAGGCAGGAGTGAAGACTTTAAAAAACATTTCTGCGGAACACACTTCTTCAATCCGCCCCGCTACCTGCGATTACTGGAAATCATTCCAACACCATATACCGATCCCGCTGTAATAGAATTCCTGTTGCACTACGGCGATCTCTACCTCGGCAAAACAACGGTGCTATGTAAAGACACGCCCGCCTTCATTGCCAACCGTATCGGCGTGTACGGTATCATGGCCATCTTTGGCCTGGTAGAAAAAATGGGACTCACCATCGACGAGATAGATGCCCTCTCAGGTCCTATCATCGGCAGGCCCAAATCGGCTACTTTCCGCACAGCCGACGTGGTGGGTATCGACACCCTGGTTAAAGTAGCCAAAGGTGTACACGACAACTGCCCCAACGACGAAGCAAAAAATACCTTCATCATCCCTGCCTGGCTCGACAAAATGGTAGAGAACAAATGGCTGGGCGATAAAACCGGCCAGGGCTTCTTTAAAAAGACCAAAGGCGGCGGTGGAGAAAAAGAGATACTGGTGCTCAACCTGAAAACACTGGAATATGAGCCCCGCAAAAAACCGAAGTTCGCTACCGTAGAAGCAGCCAAGCCCATCGACGACCTCAAAACAAGGCTGAAAGCCCTGTGTACGGGCATGGACAAAGCAGGCGACTTCTACCGGCATTTCCATTACGGATTATTCTCCTATATATCCCACCGTATACCAGAGATCAGCGATGAGATCTACCGTGTAGACGACGCCATGATGGCCGGCTTCGGATGGGAAATAGGCGCCTTCGAAAGCTGGGATGTGCTCGGCGTGGAAGGCACTGTCAAAAAAATGAAAGACGCCGGCTACGCAGTGGCGCCCTGGATAGACGAGATGCTGGCAGCCGGCATCAAAACATTCTATAAAGTAGACAACGGCAAAAAGTTATACTACGACATAGCGTCCAAAAACTATAAGACCTTCCCGGGCGGCGAAGCCTTCATCGTCATGAAGAACTTCGAAAACCAGACGGTATGGAAAAACAGTTCAGCCCGTGCCTACCACCTCGGCGATGATGTGATCGGCCTGGAATGGTATACCAAAATGGGCAGCATCGGTGGAGAAGTACTCGAAGGCATACAAAAATCAATTACACTCGTCGAAAATAAGTACAAGGGTTTGGTGATTGCCAATGAAGGTGCTAACTTCAGCGCCGGCGCAAACGTAGGCATGATCTTCATGCTGGCGATAGAGCAGGAATACGATGAGCTGGACATGGCCATCCGCCTTTTCCAGAACACCATGATGCGGGCCCGGTATTCGGCCGCACCAGTAGTAGTAGCGCCACATGCATTATCGTTGGGAGGAGCTTGCGAGCTTAGCCTCCACGCCGATAAAGTATGCCCTGCAGCCGAAACCTACATCGGCCTGGTAGAACTCGGGGTTGGCCTCATCCCCGGTGGCGGCGGCACCAAAGAATTTGTATTACGGGCTGCCGATGAAATGCACGAAGATGAGCCGGAGACCATCACCTTGAAAAACCGCTTTCTCACGATTGCTACAGCCAAAGTAGCCACTTCTGCTGCCGAAGCCTTTGAACTCGGCATCCTGCGTAAAGGCCATGATGAAGTAATACTCAACCAGGGTCGCCGAATAGCAGAAGCTAAAAAAAGCGTACTGGAAATATATGATAGCGGCTACGTAACGCCTGTACAACGTACTGATGTAAAAGTATTAGGACGCTCAGCCCTTGGCGCTTTATATGCCGGCATCAACGGCATGTGGCGCGCAGGATACGCTACCGATCACGATGTAGTAGTAGCCAAAAAGCTGGCCTATGTAATGTGTGGTGGCGATCTCAGCGAGCAATCCTCCGTTACAGAACAGTACCTTCTCGACCTCGAAAGAGAAGCATTCCTCAGCCTGTGCGGGGAAAAGAAAACACTTGAAAGAATACAAAGCGTACTCAAAAGCGGAAAGCCTGTACGCAACTAAACACAAGTCTGTTACACGTTCAATATAGAAAAGGGTCACATGAGAAAGCCCACGGCGCAACCTCCAATGGTTGCGCCTTTTTATTTGCCAATAAATCAATATCTTGAACAAGTAACATGTTGACCCGATTGATGTCGCCCTGAGCTTGTCGAAGGGCTGGCGAAGGGTTGCAGCCTCACTGAAACAAACAACCTTAACCCGACCAAACCACAAACCATAAGCCTGTTATGGGAGAAGCCGAACTCAATAAAGCAACCCGGCAGCTGATCGTGCACTCCGTGTTCTATATATACGGCGATGCGGCCACCCCCGAACTGACCACTAAGATCGCCCACGATATAGCCACCTGCTGGAACGAACCCCAGACCACCATCACCATTAAAAATGAGTCGTACACCGTTCGCTTCAACATTGAAGGCATCTATGCGCCGGAGCTATCACCCGATAAGGTCTGGTACAACGACCAGCCGCGGCTCAACTACTTCCGCATCGAAGAATACGTAACAGGCAATATCTCCTTTGTAGATGAGATAGGATGCAATACAGGCTATTTTAAACTGGCCAACCTGCTGCAAACACCTACTACTGCCGCGCACGAATATGGCCATACCCTCGGGCTGGTACACCCTAAGAGCCTCGATATCCGGGGAGGAGGCATACCCGGCATCATGTACCCGCGCGGAACGATCTGCGATCCGCAATACCAGTACTCCCCTGCTGCAGTGCCGGGAAAGGACGGAGGCACCCTCGACCCACAATACCGGAAAGTACTCCCTTCCGATATTGCACTGTTGAAACTCCACAAACTGCATTTCAACCAACAGGGACTGGCCACCGTAGGCGAGTTTTCCAGCATGTACCACGAAAAACATACCCCGGAAGACTTTCAACAGTAAAAAGAAAACACCATCTTTATAGATAAATGCCCATACATGGCCATCCTCACAGTTGAAAACCTACATAAGAACTACGGATATATACAGGCACTCAAAAACGTTTCCTTTACCGTCCCCAAAGGATCGGTATTTGGGATACTGGGGCCAAACGGAAGCGGAAAAACAACCCTGCTTGGCATCATCGTAGACATCCTGAAAGCCACCTCCGGCACAGTAAAGCTCTTTGATGAAACACCTACGCGTGAACACCGTAAGCAGATTGGCACCTTCCTCGAAACGCCCAACTTCTATCATTACCTCAATGCCGTACAAAACCTTGAAATAGCAGCTGCCATCAAAGGCCACGGCAAAGAAGATATAGACCATGTACTTAAAGCGGTGAGCCTCGACCAGCGCAAGACCTCAAAGTTCAGCACCTACTCACTGGGTATGAAACAAAGGCTGGCCCTCGCGTCCTGCATGCTCGGCAATCCCGAAGTGATGATCTTCGATGAACCTACCAACGGCCTCGATCCGGTAGGTATAGCCGAAACAAGAGAGCTGATCAAAAAACTCAACAGGGAAGGCAAAACGATCATCATGGCCAGCCACCTGCTCGATGAAGTAGAAAAAGTATGTACACATATGGCCATCCTGCAGAAAGGAACACTCATCACACACGGCCATGTAGATGAAATACTGGTACAGGAAGATATCGTGGAAGTAAGTGCAGCCAACATGCGATCCTTGCAGTCAACACTGCAGCCTTATCCCGGTGTGAGTAAGGTAACGATAAATGAGCAGCACGTAGAGGCATTCTTTCCTACCGGCACTGCCAACCTCGAAGCCATCAACCAATACTGCTTCGACAGAGGTATCATCCTCAACCACCTCAGGTTACGTAAAAAGAGCCTCGAAGCCAAATTCTTTGAACTTACCCAAAACAACAAATGAGTATGCTGAAACTACTAACTATAGAATGGCTGAAGCTGAAGAACTACCGTACGTTTTGGATATTATCAGGACTCTACTTACTCAGCATTGTCGGGCTCAACTTTATAGTATTCCGTATACAACAGGCCATTTACCATGCCAAAGAAGCAAAAGGTATGGCTGAAATGGTATTGGGAGCAACCCCCTATTCATTTCCTATCACCTGGCAAATGACCTCCTATGTATCCAGCTTCCTGCTGTTCATTCCCGGCCTCGTCATGATCATCAGCGTTACCAACGAATACAGCTACCGCACCCACCGGCAGAACATTATAGATGGATGGAC
>JAGIBF010000128.1 GCA_017744515.1 Niastella sp. | reverse complement strand
GGTAAGCATCACTCACATCACCATACTTCAGCACATATTGCTGCAACTCTTCCGTAGGAGCAGTGATCACATAGGAACCGTCCAGCTTGGTCTCATGCTTTATCCGGATCTGTTTATTATCGATCAGTTTACGCAGATAGCTTTCGGAAAACTGTCCGATGGTCATGGTGTTACCATCCGCACCCTGTGATAGCCGGTAGAAACTGTGCATCCGGACGAAATTCATTTTAAAGAAATTAGCATACCCTTTTTGTGCGCTGGTTTCTTCAGGAAAATAATCGAGGTATACGTGCTTGCCGATACGTACCAGAAAAGCATAATACCTGCTGGTTTCCTCACCCGTTGCCTGGCTTGAAATGGAAAGCGTGTAAGCATTGTTGGAGAGTCGTTGTATCCCTTCCGGCAGGTTACCAAAGCTTTCAGGTGTGCCCCGTTTAAAAGTATACACCGCATCCTCGCCATCTATCTGCCAGGAACCTACAAGCTGAGAGTTGAACTCCAGATCCTTTTCCGTAAACAGTGGGTGCAGGGCAGATAAACACCCTGTCAGGGCCACAATGGCAACCAGTACAGTTGCCAGTAATAACTTTTTCATGACTTATAATTTAATAGGTCAAAACTACCGGCAGCCCAATGCCCGGTAAAACCATTTCGGTGAACATATAAATCAGAGCGGTGAAAATTAATGTCAGACTGAGCTTGTCGAAGCCGGTTAAAGCCACTCCGGCATCTGCTGCCCCTTTAGGGGCTACAGCTTTGTAGAAAACGTGTCAAAAGGTTTTGTGTGCTGTAGGCACACCGCAAACGTCATTTACAGCCCCTCCACAAACTTGTATAAGTTAAACTGATTCGCGCGCAGCTGTTCCAGGATAGACTGCTGCAGCACTTCCTTGCGAATACCCTTCATCCGTTTTTGCTGTACCAGGTGATAAGCCCGCTCTGTCAATAGCCAGGCCCTTTTACTGTCGTCGTGAGAAGCTGTCAATAAGGAGATAATAGCAGCATACAATTCAGCAATACCTTGCTTTTGAGAAGCAATCGTTTTCAACACCGGCACTTCACGTTGATGATTATTGAAGGCAGGCGCCAGCATCAGCCGCAGGTTCTTTACAAACTGGTCGGCATCAGGCCGGTCAGCTTTATTCACTACAAAAATATCGGCAATCTCCATCAGACCCGCCTTCATGGTTTGCACTTCATCGCCAGCCTCCGGCACCATTACCACTACCGTCACATCAGCCAGCCCCGCAATCTCGATCTCACTTTGCCCCACACCAACGGTCTCTACGATAATAAAATCAAACGCCGCAGCCTTCATCAGCTCCGTGATCTCGATGATCTTGGGGTGCAGCCCGCCAAGAGAACCGCGGGTAGCCAGCGAACGGATAAAAACATTAGGATCATTATACCATTCACTCATGCGAATGCGGTCACCCAGCAGCGCACCCAGGTTAAAAGGAGAAGAAGGGTCCACACACAACACACACACCTTCTTACCATCACTACTCACAGCGCCAATTAGCGCGTCTACCAGTGTACTCTTGCCCGCACCCGGCGGACCAGTAACACCAATGATCCTGGTAGTGTGATTGGCTGGCAGCGATAACAAAAGCTGCTCATACCCCGGCGCCTCATTCTCCACCAGCGAAATACCCCTGGATATTTGCTTCACAGCATGGCGCTGGATATCCAGTAACAGTTGCGCCCAGTCGATAATGACTTGCCTGCCCATGAGCTATCTTTTCAATAAAATATAATTTTTAAACCCGCCGATCTGTGTGCCCCCCAGCAGCGCTTCCTCCACCATGGTCAGCAAGCGGTATTTCAACCGGTCATGCTTCTGCTCCATACCGGGCGGAGGAGTTTTGCCAATCTCATTGGCCCAGTCAAACCGCTGAATAAAATCCTTCATAACAGCAGGATGAGTATCCTTGAATGGCTTTAACCGCGCCAGTGTACCATAATCAAAAACTTCCTCCTGAACTTCGAAGATTACATCCGCCCTCGCTTCACCATGATAATCGGCAGCAAACGATTTTCTCCTTTTCTGCATCAGCCGTGGAGGCCTCACCCATCCATAATGATACACGACGGCATCTACCGTAGCCACCTTCAGCTTCTCAGAACCCTGCTTCTGGAAATAATCCTTCCCGTCGAAATGAGGAATGCGCCGGAACGATTGCGCATCCCGCCACGAATGCACATCCGGATCATTGCGAATAATACGCATCTCTTTCGGATACCAGTAGTGAGACACCATGTACCGTGAATAAGTGCCCCAGAAATGAATATATTTAAACAACAGCCCTTCCACTTCCTTATCATGCAACAATTGTTCACACCGCGCTTTGATCACCGGCAAATACTTCTCATGGATCACCTCATCACTTTGCAGATAAAACAGCCAGTCGCCCGTACAGGCCTTCTTGGCAACATCCGTCTGCTGCGCATATATACTCGCATGAGAATAAGAATCCGAGTCCCATTCCGTATGAATGATCTTTATCTTATCAGATTTGATCTGTTCGATCTCTGCCAAAGTGGTATCATCGGCATCCCCTTTGCCAACCGCAATCACAAACTCATCCACGATCGGTAAAATGGATTGAATAGACTCCTTTACCGGGTAGTACAACTTCGTGGCATTACGCACAAAACTAAATCCACTTATCTTCATGAAATACGTTTAATCGGTGACAGGCTCTTTCCATCCCTGTTGAAGCTCGGCAAGCTTCGCATACTTGAAATAAGTACTGATAAAATTATACACCGCAATCGTAAAACCTGCACGCCCATCCAAAAAGCCGAGCCGGAAGAAATACGTCTGAAAAAAGATAGCGAAGCCATGTGTAAACGCCTTCCAGGTGTTCCCCTTTTTCTTATGCTGCAATTTTTCAGCCCCCAACGTAGAATAACGATTAGCCTTATTCAATATCTGTGTCAGGTTTTCAAAAGGAAACTGCCAGATCGGATTGGTAAGCTTGCCAATCTCTCCATCCGCTTCAAACTCCTCATGAACAGCTACCTCTGTATAACGCATAGTGCCATTTTTGAAAAGCTGCGGCTGACGATAATCAGGATACCAGCCGGAATACTTTACCCATTGGCCCATAAAAAAATTCCTGCGCGGCACCCAGTAAGCCACAGGACCGTCGGCCCGGTTGGCCTTCACAATTTTCAATATCTCATCCCTTGCTTCAGGCGTACAACGCTCATCGGCATCGAGACTAAAAACCCACGGATACTGACAACTACGGATGGCCACATTGCGCAATTTGCCAAAACCTTCAAAAGGAATCTGCACCACCCGCGCCCCCAGCTTTTCACTTAGTTCAGCCGTTTTATCCGTGCTGAAAGAATCCGCCACAATTACTTCATCAGCCCAGTCAATCACACTCCGTATAGCAGCTTCAATTTTACGTTCTTCATTATAGCCAATAATATATGCAGATACTTTACTCATTACAAATTATTTATTATGAAGGTCATTCCTTGCCTGCCTTCCTAAAAAAAATCCTATTCCCTGATTCAACTTGCAAAATAAACAAATATACCAGCCCTCGATGTACAACCATCAAAAAAGCGGCAAACAACTACCCACCGGTCCAACAAACGATTCACAATAAAAGGATATTACGTAATATTGAACCATGACTAATTTCATTCCCATATTCCCATTGGGCATGGTCGTATTCCCGCGTGAAAAAGTACACCTGCATATATTCGAGCCGCGATACAAACAGCTCGTCAACGAATGCTTCGAAAGCAAAAAACCATTTGGCATCCCCACTGTAGTCAACAACCGGCTGCAGGAAATGGGCACACTCGTCGAACTCACAGACATCGTACAAACCTATGAGAACGGAGAAATGGACGTAAAAACACAGGGACTCAAAGTGTTCCGTGTCCTCGAAGTCATAAAGGCTGTTCCTGACAAACTATACAGCGGCGCCATCGTAAACTATCCCGACAACGATGAAGACGTAGGTAGCCGCCTCCTTATGCAGAAAGTCGTTACTGGCATCAAAGAACTGCACCGCCTGCTCAACGTAAGTAAGGATTTCAAAAAGCCCGAAGAACAGTTACAAGCCTATGATGTGGCCCACCATGTAGGTCTCTCACTTGAAGAAGAATACGAAGTACTGGGCCTGCTCAAAGAACTGCAACGCCAGGAATACATCAAACGCCATTTGCAGAAAGTAATACCCATGCTCATGGAAATGGAACAACTAAAAGAAAAAGTGAAGCTCAACGGCCATTTCCGGAACCTGTCCGCTTTCGACCTTGACATCGACCTGTAACCATTTATTATATTAATTCTCGTTACAGGCTTACGGTCTTTCCGACTTCCGGACTTTCTTCCGTATTCTTGCACTCCATATGTCCATTACAACACTATGCTTCGACTTCGGTAATACCCGCATGAAATGCGCCGTATTCGAAGAAGATGTACTGAAAGAATTGCTGGTCCTGGAAAATGACCATGACGATACCATCCGTCAGCTCATCCAAAAATACAGGCCCACCAAATCCATCCTCTCCTCAGTCATCAACCATTCCCCGGGCATAGAAACACTGTTGGCAGCCGCTACCCGCTTCCACAAGCTCGATCATAATTCCAGGCTACCCATCACCACGCCGGTAGGAAAACCACAGGACATTGGTGCCGACCGCCTCGCCATGGTAGCCGCCGCCGTTCACCTCTTTCCGGGAAAGAACAACCTCGTCATTGGCCTGGGAACAGCCATTACCTACAACTTTATCAATAAATACCATGAATTTGTGGGCGGCAGCATTTCACCGGGCATGGAAATGCGTTTTAAATCACTGCACCATTACACAGCCAAACTACCCCTGGTCGAAAAAGACTGGAATCTGTCACTCATAGGCTACGATACCCGCACCAACATATTGAGCGGCGTTATCCTTGGAATGGCAAAAGAGATCGACGGAATAATAGAATATTATGACGAAAAATACGGCAACTTTAACGTCATCTTAACCGGGGGTGATACACCCTTTTTTGTCTATCATCTGAAAAACAAGATATTTGCAGACCCTAATTTAATCTATAAAGGCCTTTATGCCATTAGTGAGCACAACAATGTATAAGAAAATCAATCTGTTAGGAATAGTCTGCTTATGTTGGCTCTCCTTTGCACAGGCACAAACCGAAAACTCGCCTTACTCACGATATGGACTGGGGGATATAGTTCCTGGCCAGAATATCCTGTCCCGCGGCATGGGGGGCGTTTCAGCTGCTTATTACGACTTTAATACCATAAACTTCATCAATCCAGCCTCATACGCCCGCTTACAGGCTACTACGTTGGATTTTGGAGTAGAGTTGGGCAACCGCACCCTGCGCGCCAATAACCCACCCCGTAAATTTTCTTCCTACAGCCCCAACATATCCTATGTACAGCTGGCATTTCCACTCAAAAAGAACGGCGGATGGGGAGTAAATATCGGTCTGAGGCCCATTACCCGTGTCAACTATAAAATAGGCCAAACCGAGCGTCTTTACCTCGGTGTACCAGGTGACACATTCAATATCAGCACCTTATACGAAGGCAATGGTGGCGCCTATGAAGCCCACATCGGAACAGGCTTCAACATCACAAAAGACCTCACCTTTGGGATCAACTTTGGATACACCTTCGGCTCCAAAGACTATACAACCCGCAAAGCCATCATCGATACCCTCGAATACTATTACAAGTCGAACCACGAAACAAAGACCAACTATGGTGGAGTGCTCCTGAATGCCGGGTTACAGTATACAGCAAAGCTGGATAAACTGCATTGGCTCCGCTTCGGTGTCTATGGCAACCTCGAATCCAAACTCAACGCAAAACAGGACATCATCCGCGAAAGCTTCGAATACAACTCCAACACCGGATCACCCGATCGTATAGATTCAGTTTACCGTCAAAGCGACATTAGCGGCAAGGTAACTTACCCCGCTTCCTACGGCGCCGGTATCGTCTTTGATCGCCTCGGAAAATGGCAGATCGGTGTAGACTACGCCCAGCAAAAATGGTCCAAATACCGCTTCTACGACGAAAAAGACATGGTTCAGGATAGCTGGCAAATGAAGATCGGCGGACAAATCACCCCTTCCGGAGGTAAAACCTACTGGAACTTTGTAAGCTACCGCGCCGGATTCTCCTTCGGTAAAGACTATATCAAAGTAGATAAGGAACTCCCCACCTGGACCCTTTCCCTTGGTGTAGGACTTCCCATGCGTAAACCAGCCTATACCAATCAGTTTTCCGTCATCAATACAGTATTCGAATTTGGCAGACGTGGCGACAACACCAGCCTCGTACGAGAAAGCTTCTTCCGTGTAGGAATCGGCCTTTCATTAAGCGATATCTGGTTCCAGAAATACAAGTACGACTAATGCAAGCACTTCGCACAGCATACCTTTTTCGTGCAGCAGCTCTCTTAATGAGCTGCTGTTTCGTTCTGACCGCCTGCGAAAACGACCAGCAGGAGGTTGACAACCTCTTCAAAAAGGAGATCAGACTGGAAGAAGCCAAACAAATAGAAAGCTACCTCAGTGAAAAAGGTGTGGTAAAAGCTAAACTCGTATCCCCCTTTATGCTGCGCCGCACAGGTGATGATTCAGCCTATATGGAGTTTCCCAAAACCCTGCATGTAGACTTTTACGACACAACCTCCCGCATAGAAAGCATCCTCGATGCCCGGTACGCCAAATACTTCGAACGCGAGCGCAAGATCCTCCTACGTGATAGCGTGGTGGTGATTAACACCGTTAACGGTGATACCCTTCGCACCTCAGAACTTTGGTGGGACCAGAACAAAGAAGAATTTTATACCACTGCCCCCGCCCGCATCCTTCAACGCACCCAAACCATGTTTGCTGCAGGGGGGCTAAAAGCTGCCCAGAATCTCTCCTGGAAACAATTCAACCAGGCTTCCGGCACCTTTGTGACCACAGATAGTACCTTAATGCAGTAAAAAATAAAGCCCCAAAAAATCGCCCACATTAAGACTGATATCACCGGACTTTCGTAAATTTCATTAGCCTCTAATAACTTGATTCCAGAAAAGGGAAGAAGTACAGTTCTTTTAGCAATTGTCATTTTGCCCCTTCAAGGGCTTATTTAGCAATATTATCCAATTATGGGAAAGACGTGCGGCTCTTTTAGCACCCCCTGCACTGTTTTTATAACTACTTGCTAATAAGCCTACAGCGTCCTTACAGCGATCTTGTAACGACGTTTCAGCGACCTTTTAACGACCTTATAGCGAGGTTATAGCGACCTTTCAGCGACGTTATAGCGACCTTATAGCGACCATGCTCCGTACATGCTTCATAGATAAGCCGTTACAAAGCCATGCCTCCTCCATCTCCCGCCTGCTCCCGTAACCACAGAAAAACACCTTCCAGTCTTGCCGGCTACAAATCTTCAACCCTAAACTCTGAACGCTCAGCTCCAGACTCTGAACTCCTACCCGTACCTTGTACCAGAAAAAATATTACAACACCCCTTCCAACCTTTCCATAACCCCATACTCTTATTAGCAGAACGGCATTGGAAAAAACAGCACACATACTAACAGCAGTAGTGAGAAAAGCAACCCAGGGCAATGAAGAAGCCCAGGCCTTGCTCTATGAACAGTTCTCACAAAAAATGTTCAGTATCTGTGTGCGAATGACCAGTAGCCGGCCCGATGCGGAAGACATATTACAGGAATCCTTCATCGCCGCGTTCAACAGCTTGCACCAGCTTAGAGAACAGCACCTGTTCGAACCCTGGCTTCGCCGCATCATCGTCAACGAATGCATCCGCCACGTAAAGAAAGTGATACGGTGGCAGCCTGTGGAAGAAGAGTATATGAACGATCCCCATGCAGATGGAGAAAACTGGCTGCAGGGCATCAGCTTCGAACAAATCCACCAGGAGATCAAGAACCTGCCGGGAGGTTGCCGGGAAGTATTCAACCTGTACGTCATAGAAAACTATTCGCACCAGCAAATAGCCGAAGCCCTCGAAATAACCACGTCCACGTCCAAAAGCCAGTATCACCGGGCGAGACAACTATTAAAAGAAAGATTATTAAAACAATTGGTACGACATGGATGAGTTTAAAAAATACCTCTTTGAACACCGGGATGAGCTCGACACCGAGAAGCCACCCCGCCCGCAGGTATGGAAACATATCCGGCAACAAACACAAGAGGTCAAAAAACCGGTAATCCCATTGATTGCAAAATGGGCCACTGCAGCAGCCGCTATCCTCGTAGCAGCCTCCGTGCTCATTTACCAATTACAACGCCCGGTGAAAAAGGATGACCCAATACTTTCCGTCAATAACGACCCTAAAACAAATACCCCCCCGGAGCCGAATGGCCAGGTGGATTCATCTACTGGTACTGCATCCATGCAGGAGAATAAAGAACTCAACACTGAATTACCTGGCGATAAAACACTGGCAGAAAACAATACAGCACCAGACAACGGCAAAACAAAAAAAGACAAGATCGCTGGCTTAAAAAAACCAGCATCACCCATGAAGACGATAGAAGATGATTATGTAACCATCATCAACTATCAATTGAAAAAACTGGAAACAACACCCATCTATACCGAAAGCGCGGGCTACTTCCACGTATTCAAAAAGCAGTGGCTCGACCTTGAAAAAGATGAACGTAAAGTAAAGCAGGATGTACGCCTCTATGGCCTCAATGATCAAATAGTAGGCAAACTCATCCAGCTCTACCAGCAAAAACTGTGGCTCCTTGGAGAACTACAGACAGAGATCAGCAAAATGAACGTACGGGCACAGCAGCATCCGGACATTAGACGGAGCAAGCCAGCCTATTTAAAATTGTAAAAAAACAAGCATGAATAACAAAAGATTAGCCCTTTTCCCGGCCCTCCTGTTGGCAGGAACACTCCTCACAACAGGCATACAAACACAGGCACAAAATATACTTACCAAAGAATTAACCCAGGAAGTAGCCTCCCAGAAAGGTTCACTCATACGCATTGTTTCCTCATCGCGCAAAGTAACCATCAAGAGTTGGGACCAGCCCAAAGTGAAAGTCACGATGGAAGTGGTTTACGACACCTCCTATCCCCGGAAAAACAAGACCGATGTAGAATGGTTTGAAGATTTGGGCATACACATCAAACCCTTCAGCAACCGTGTCGATATACTTACCGGCCCATCAACCCACCTGGTATCCGGTAAACTCTATACTACTGTCTACCCAAAAGAAGTGATTGTAGACGGCCAGCAAATCAATCCTTACAAAAAACTTCCCCTCAAAGTTAAGACCGTACCAGGCAGCCAGCAGGGTAACAAACTCGAAGAAGTAGTAGTATCAGGTTATAGACGCCCAACTATCCGTATCATGAGTATCATGGTGCCGGCAGGTTGTAAACTGGATATCGAAAACAACTATGGAGATGTGGTCATTGGAATGAATGTCGATGAAGCCAAACTGGAGATAAGCAACGGCACCCTCGATGCCCAGGATATTAAAGACCTGAAATTGGTTGCCAACTATTGCAATGCCAACCTCGGCAACATCGATAAAGCAGAAGTAGAATTTAAGAACGGCTCCTTCCGTGCACAGAACATCAACGACCTCGACATGGATTCCAGGTCCTCTTCCATCGAATATGAAAAAGGAAATTACCTCTATGTCCGCAGCGATGCCGACCACTATACCATCGATGCCATCGACAAAGTAGACGGACGCAAAACATACGGAAGCATTAAAATAGATCAGCTCAACACCAGCTTCGATCTCGAAGGCAACAACGTTGACATCAAGATCCGTAACATTGGCCAGGATGTATCGCTTATCAAGATCAATAACAAGTATGGCGATCTCCGTCTGCCCGTTAAAAACCTGAAGAACTATTTCGTCGATTTCATAGGCGAGTACTCCACGGTATTTGCACCCTTCCAGAAAGAAGTAGTAAAAGAAGAAGAAAAGAAAGAAACAGAAGGCACTGCCACTGGAACCTCCAATGATAAGGTAAAAGAGGTAGTAGTAGTTGGTTATGGCACCAATCGTCAAAAGGCCACTACTACAAGTGCGGGAGAAGTAGCCCCTCGACACTTTACCAGCACAATGGGAGATACCAAGGGTAAGCACACACGCATCGAACTTACCTGCCACTACTGTACCCTCGATTTCAAATAATCAGATCAGCAATGATCGCTTCGCCATAACCCGGAATATAGCCACAATGGAGCGGCCGCTGGAGAATGCCGCTCCACTCCTTACCCACATCGGATATTTTCGTCAAGGAAAAGTATCACATGATCAAGATTGCCGGAATACCCTAACCCGTTTGTGTAATTTAGAATTGTACATATTACCCAGGGCCGGCACAGCAACAGCAAAGGAACAGCTTCCTGCATAACCGCAACAATTCAAAAGTATAGCCATGATTTTTACAAACATCGCTTTGTACAGGATATCCCTGTGCCTGATACTTGCTTTCCTCACCGGGCAGGCATGGGCACAGGCTCCTAAAAAGATCACCATCAAGGGAATGGTGCAAGACAGTGTACAAAGCAAAACCCTACCATTTGCGACAGTCGGATTATACCACGCAAGCAACCAGCAAAAGCCCCTTCGCAACATGTTCACGGACAACAAAGGCCACTTCGAATTTACCCAGGTGGATACTGGACACTACATCATCTTTGCCTCCTACAGCGGATTCACAGAAAAAGCATCAGCACCATTCAGAGCAACCAGTGATCAGACGCTCATTGAGGTGTCGGCATTGCAGCTTGGCCCAGCCAGCCAAAATCTCGCAGCCGTTACGGTATCAGCCCGTCGCCCCCTCATCGAGCATTCAGAAGACAAACTGATCTACAACGCCGAAGCAGACCCATCCAACGCGGGCCAGATGGCAACCGATATATTACGCAAAACACCCTTCCTTTCAGTAGATGGAGAAGGCAACGTACAACTCAATGGACAAAGCAATTTCAAGGTCCTGCTCAATGGCAAAGAGACCGCCATGTTCACCAGGAATGTGAAAGAAGCTCTCCAGTCATTTCCTGCCAATCTTATCAAAAGCATCGAGGTCATCACTACCCCCTCTGCCAAATATGATGGTGAAGGCGTAGGAGGCATCATCAATATCATTACCAAAAAGAAAGTAATAGGCTACAATGGAAATATCGGTATCAATCAAAACACTTTGGGCAATAGTAACATCAATGCCAACGCCAGTTTTAAATACGGCAAACTGGGCTTTAGCGGATACTATGGCCTCAACAGAGTAGATGGATTTAAAACGCGTAATGCAGCAGAGACAGAATCCTATAACCCCATAGCATATTATAAACGCATTACGGCAGGCCAGCGAAAGAACAACAACTTCTATAATTACGGCAATGTAGAATTAAGCTGGGACTTAGACAGCATGAACACCCTCAGCACCTATGCCTCACTCAACGGAGGGCATTCAGAGAGCAACAATCAACGCTACTTTGACCTCGTTTCCCCAAACAAGTCCGACACTACCCGCAGCCTGTTCAACGAACAATTCAATTATAGGTCCCCGGGGTGGAACTGGGGCATCGATTACATTCGAAAGTTCAGACGCAATCCCCAGCAGGAACTTACCATCAAAATGTTTCATGACTACGGCAATGAAAAGAATACACAACTCAGCGACCAGCAAAGCCCGGGTGGCAACCGCTCCATAAAAAACTACAACGACGCCGACAACTTCCAAAGCACCTGGCAATTGGATTATGTACACCCCCTAAAGAACAAGATGAAACTGGAAACAGGTTTCAAACTCATTACCCGCAACGCATCATCCTTTTATGAAAGCCAGCACCGCACTTTTCCTAATGACAAATACATCATAGACACCTCAAACTCCGACAACTTCAGCTACAAACAGTTGGTGTATGGAACTTACGCCACCTTACGCTTCACCATAAAAAAATACAGCTTCCGTATTGGAGCTCGCCTCGAACGTACTGTCGTTGATGGTGATTTTGTAAAATCAAATACCACAGTCGAACAGGACTATCTCACCCTCATTCCTTCATTCTTTGTATCACGAAAGTTTGCCAACATACATACCCTGTCATTATCCTATACCAAACGCCTCGCCCGACCATACATCTGGGACCTGAATCCTTTTGTCAACAATACAGATACACTCAACCTTAACTTTGGTAACCCTCAGCTCAACCCTGAACTATACCATTCTTTAGAATTTGGATACACCATACTCAAAGGAAAAACCAATATCAACATCCGGCTATCAGAAAGCTTCAGTAACAGCCAGATTACGCGCTACTCCTATTTCAATAGCACCACAGGCGTCAGCTCCTGGACATTGGGAAACATAGGCACTTACTATTCCACCGGGCTTGCCGGCAACATTACTGTTTCAATAACACCCAAATGGAGAGTAAACAGCAACCTTGGATTACGCTATGATTTTGTGAAGAACCGGTTCGATCCCTCCCAAAAGAATCAGGGATTTGGAGGGTATGGCAGCTTTAGCACCAATGTAGATATCACTAAAAAGATCAGCACTTACTTCAGCACCAATATGTTTAGATCACCCGCACAACTGCAGGGATACTATGGCATCAATTATTGGTACGGATTCGGTGGTACACTCAAATTCCTGAAAGACAAATTCACACTATCACTCAACCTTAATAACATATTCCAGAAAGAGCTCCCGTGGAAAAGTTCGCTCGGAGATAACAACTTCCGGACCACATCATGGAATTACAGGCCAGGCAGGCAAGTGAACATAGGATTACGTTGGAACTTCGGTAAGCTAACCGAAAACGTATCCCGCAAACGGGGAGTAAGCAATGATGACCAGAAAGCCAGCAATTAACAGTCGTTTTTTCTCATAGCCGTTTATTCCGGTAATGCCGGATAGGTAAAAGGCCGGGTTTCTACCCGGCCTTTGTTGTTGATCTAATATCTTTTTTAGTGCAAACGTACATACATACCCAACTGACCACCACGGTTCATGTTGCTAACGTTATTGTTCTTTGAAATGTCGCTCAGGCCAGCATTATAACGGCCATAAAAACCAAGCTGACTGGTAGCAGCAATACCTACACCCAGATTGATACCCAAATCAGCTTTACGGTAGTTGTCATCTACCTCTACGTCATTGTTACCACCTTTTACTTTGGCGGAGGTAAGAAATGACACCTGAGGACCGGCTTCAAAATACAATTGCTTAACAGGGAAGAATTGAACCATTACTGGCACCTGGATATAGCTCAGTGCTAAAGTACGCTCCCCCTCACCTGTATTGTATTTTTGACCCTGTCCTGAGTAAAGTATCTCAGGTTGAATACACCAGCGGGAATTGATAGTATGATGTAAAAACAACCCCACATGACCACTGAGGCGGTTGTCTCCGTTAAAGTTAGAAACATCTGATACATTCAATCCGCCCTTGATACCCGG
>JAGIBF010000127.1 GCA_017744515.1 Niastella sp. | reverse complement strand
GGCGGTGGTGCCAGCCCGGTATCAACTACAAATCCCAGTGGAGATGCTTACGTTTATTTTACCTGGGACCAGGTAGGTAAGGTTACCGTAACAGTTAAGGTAGGTGGCCAGCCACTCACACACGGAGATGTCCCCACCGAAACCTTCTTCGATCCCGGCCCCCCCGATTTAACACTCTCTACATTAACCATCACAGCCAACAATGCTAAGGCCAACAATTCATCGGCCAACATTGTACGCGCCTATATAACAGATGCATACGGACATCCCCTCGTAAACGAGAATGTCGAATTTGAAATAATTTCCGGTACAGCTACCCCTGCAGGAGGCATTTTTACAATAGCCACAAGCGCAGGAGGTACTGCTGATTTTGTATTACGAAGTTTAGTAGCAGGCAATGTCACAGTGCGAGCCAAAGTACGTGGAAACTACCTGCCCGATATAAGAGTCGTACGATTTGTAGCCGATGTTCCGTCCACCAGCAACCCATTGACAAGGCTGGATGTAGGAGACGATAATAGAATAGCCAACAATACCGCACAAAATACAGTCATTGCTACAATAGTAGATGCCAATGGCAACCCCGTAGAAGGAGCCATTGTAAAATTCACCATCACCGGAGGTACGGCAGTCCCCGGTGGTTCATTCGTTGATGCGGATGGTGAGATCACTACCGGCCCCGACGGTAAAGCAACAATGCCGATCAGAAGCAGTAAAATAGGAACGGTGATAGTGACAGCCACCGTAAACGGTAACCCGATTACAACCAATAGCCCTGTTACTGTCAGGTTCGTGGCCGATGTTCCTTCAACCTCTAATCCCAATACCTTCCTTACCGTAGTAATTAATGGCGCTAAAGCCAATAATGCAGCGGTCGACGGAGTGCGCGCACAGGTATATGATGCCTGGGGCAATCCCGTAGAAGGAGCCACCATAGAATTCATTATCGTAAGTGGTACAGCCACCTTCACAAGCTCACCAATTAAAACCACCGGCCCCGATGGAAGAGCAAGCATTACACTGAAGAGCCCGGTAGCCGATACAGTAAGAATAAGAGCCAAAGTAAACGGCGTGGATATTACAATCGGCAACCCGGTGAAAGTATGGTTTGTGGCCGATGATCCTTCTACCACCAATCCTAACACCAGGTTGGAAAAAGGAGATGATTTAAGAATAGCCAACAATACAGCCCAAAATACAGTCATAGCCTACCTGGTCGATGCCAATGGCAATCCCGTAATAGGAAAAGAAGTACAGTTCACGATCACAGGCGGAACTGCCATGCCCGGAGCTACCTTTGATGACTTGGGCAATGATGGTAGAGTCACTACCGTTGCCGGCGGTATCGCAGTATTGCCAATCAAAAGCAGCAAGGTAGGTACGGTGATAGTAACCGCAACAGTAAATGGACAACCCATTACCAACGGTAGTCCTGTAACAGTGACGTTTGTGGCAGATGTACCGTCTGTGACCAATCCGAATACATTCCTCACAGTAGTAGTTAATAATGCCAAAGCCAATAACGCAGCCCTCAACGGAGTGAGAGCACAAGTATATGATGCCTGGGGCAATCCGGTAGAAGGGGCGACCATCGAATTCATTATCGTAAGCGGTACAGCTACCTTTACAAGCCCGCCAATTAAAACCACGGGTCCCGACGGTCGCGCAAGCATTACACTGAAAAGCCCTGTCGCTGGTCCCGTACAGATCAAAGCCAGGGTCAATGGTATTGATATTACGATCGGTAATCCGGTAGAAGTAATATTTATAGCCGATGATCCATCCACTACCAATCCTGACACGAGGTTGGAGAAAGGCGATGATTTCCGCGTAGCCAATAACACAGCACAGAATACGGTAATAGCTTACATCGTAGATGCCAATGGCAACCCTGTCGTAGGAAAAGAAGTACAATTCACCCTTAGCGGAGGAACAGCCCTGTCCGGCGCTTCCTTTGACGATGTCGGCAACGATGGCAGAGTAACAACCATTGCAGGAGGTATAGCAGTACTGCCGATCAAGAGCAGTAAAATAGGAACCGTAACAGTTACGGCAACGATCAATGGACAACCCATTACATTCGGAAGTCCGGTAACTGTAACCTTCACAGTCGATGCACCATCAGTTACCAATCCCGGTACAAGACTCGTTATCGATCAAAACGATGCCATCGCCAATGGCACAGATCAAAATATTGTAACAGCCTGGATAGTGGATGCCAATGGCAACCCGGTACAGGATGCATTTGTAGTATTTACCCTCGCCGGAGCAGCAGACTTTGCAAGCGTACCAGCGGGATTGACAGATGCAACTGGAAAGATTACCCTGTTGCTCACCAGCCTTGTGGCAGGATGGAATGACGTTAACGCAACAGTAAATGGCCAAACCATCACAAATGGAGCACCCGCCAAAGTAAGATTCGTAGCCGACGCACCTTCGACCTCCAACCCTTCTACAACCATCACGGTAGGCGACAACATGCGTGTAGCCGACAATACCGCGAAAAACACGGTGGTTGTACACGTAGTGGATGCCAATGGTAATCCGGTGCAGGGTGCGTCAGTCAGCTTCACCATGACCGGCGGTACGGCAATGGCCAGCGCCACATTCGACCTCACTGGACCATTATTAACCGATGTCAACGGAGACGCGATCATGCCGATCAGGAGCAGCGCCGTAGGCACAGTAAGTATCACAGCTACAGTAAACGGCTCACCGGTACTCAACGGAGATATCCCTGCCACCGTAACCTTTGTGGCAGATGCGCCATCAACCTCCAATCCTGCTACCACCCTTAGTGTGGAAGTAACCGGAGCGATCGCCAACGGTACAGACCTCAACAAAGTAAAAGCGCGTATAGTAGATGCGAATGGTAACCCTGTTGCCGGAGCTACTATCGACTTTGCAATATCCGGCGCCGGCATAGCCACCTTCGATGGACCTAACACCGGACTGACTACCGATGCAAATGGGGAAGTGATCATTTCACTGAAGAGCACGGTGGCAGGACTGGTAGATATAATAGCCACCGTAAACGGTACACCGATCGTGAACGGTAGCCCCGCTACAGTAGAGTTTGTGGCAGACGTACCCAATACCGGCCACACATTGACAGCCCTGATTGTGGTAGTCCCTGAAGCAGCCGCCAACGGAACAGCTACCACCAGCGTAAAAGCACACATCGTGGATGTGAACGGCAACCCTGTAAAAGGAGCATCAGTAAACTTCGCCATAGCCAACGGAACAGCTACCATCGTGGAAAGCAACCCGATCGTTACCGATGCCAACGGCGATGCCATCATCACACTGGTGAGCACGGTAATAGGAGAAGTAGAAGTAATTGCCGATGTTAATGGATCGACCATCACCAATGGCAGCCCTGCTAAAGTGCGCTTTGTGGCCGGAGATCCTGCAGTAGGCCATCCTGCTACAGCCCTCATCGTAGTGATACCGACGGCACTGGCCGATGGAACAGCAGTTACGAGCGTACAGGCACACGTAGTAGATGCCAACGGACACATAGTGCCAAACGTCAACGTAGAATTTACCATAGCAGCAGGTACAGCCACAATTGTTGAAGGAACTACGGTAGCTACCAACTCAAATGGCGATGCGGTCATCACACTCCACAGCACAGTTGCAGGAGAAGTGAGCATCACAGCTACGATCAATGGAGTAGCCATTGTAAACGGTAGCCCGGCCAAAGTACGCTTCACAGCCGGCAACCCCGATCCTGCCCATACAGCCACAGCATTGATTGTGGTAGTAGACAGAGCAACAGCCAATGGTGTAGCCACCAATAGTGTGAAAGCACACATAGTAGATACCTACGGCAACCCCGTTCCTGGTGCTACCGTTGAATTTACAATTGCCAATGGAACAGCTACCATTATAGAAACAAACCCGATCATTACCGATGCCAATGGCGATGCGATCATCACCCTTACAAGCACGGTAGGTGGCACAGTAGATATTACAGCAACGGTGAATACAAGCCCGATTGTGAATGGCAGCCCGGCTACAGTCACCTTCACTACCGATCCGGATATTACCCATCCTGATACGAGGTTGATCGTGGTAGCCAATGATGCGATAGCCGATGGCGTGGAAACCAACAGTGTGAAAGCACATGTGGTGGATGCTACCGGTACACCCCTCCACCTGAAAGAAGTATTCTTTAAAATAGAATCTGGTGATGCTACGGTGTTAACCGTACAACCTGTACTTACAGATGTCAATGGCGATGCCACCATCCTGCTGGCGAGTAAGACAGCTGGTTCCGTAACCGTAACAGCTAAAGTAGGCGATAAACCAATCGTCCATGGCAGCCCGGCTAAACTGCGCTTTGTACCCATAGATATATATGTACCGAAGGTATTTACCCCCAACAACGATGGTCAGAACGATGTCGCGAAGCCCATTGTCGTAGGACTCACCACCTTCCATTACTTCAATATCTACAACCGCTGGGGTAACCTGGTATTCACTACCAAAGACCCCAATGTGGGATGGGATGGAAGATTCAAGGGCGTATTACAGCCGGTGGAAACCTACCTCTGGATCGCAGAAGGACTTGACAAAGACAAAAAGAAAATTACACGGCGAGGTATGATCTCGTTGGTGAGGTAACCTACAACTTAAAACTATTGCCAAATGAAAACGATTTGGTTATTACTGATCGGAGTTTTATTGGCAGGGGCGACCCTGGCACAGGAGATTAACTTCTCCAGGGTACAGGATATGGCTATCTGGTACAACCAGTCCCTTAAAACCGATAAACAGAACAGCGTAAAACTGAACTACCGCAACGTGCAGTACGGCGGGCTCATCGCCTACAACAGCATTAGCGTAATGGCAGACATGCCATTACTGTCAAAGTCCAAAAAAGAAGCAGACAATGTAGGCTATTTCAGCGCCAGTGCAGGAGCGGCATCAGATAAATCGAACCAGGGCATTTTGAACAACACGATGGGCGTGCTGGGACTTTCCTATGCAGTACCCATCGGAAAAAATGAGACCTATATAGCCGCCGGTTTCCAGGGAGTTTACTACCAAAGCAACCTGAATATCAATGGAGGCTCATTCTTTGGCGACCAGTACGACAAGTACGGGCCGGTAGATGGCATGGCCAGTAGCGACCGGTTTAGAGCCGGATGGTCTTATGGATATTTTAATATGAACGCTGGTATCTCAGTTTTCAACAATTCTACGTTTAATAAGTGGTACATCGGTGCATCCGTAATGCACATCAATAAACCTTATACCGATCAAAATAAAACCAAAGAGTTCCAGCTAAGACAGGCCATAGGAATACAGGGCGGATACAAATTCGCCACAGGGCTCGATGATGATGAGATTGGCTTCTACGCCTCCATGAACTGGCAGGGCAGAGCCTATAAACACTTCTACAATGGTACCTGGTCCACACCCATCAAACAATTGCCGGGTTCGGCAGTAGGATTGGGGTTAGGCTACCGCTACGAAGATGCCCTGGTGCCAAACGTTGAGTTGAGATACATGAAACTGATACTGGGCATAGCCTACGATGTGAATGTATCCGGTATCAGCGCATCAGGAATAAGAAGAAATGGATTGGAAATGGCAATACGGCTCGACTTTTAAAAATCTTACCGATATCCCTATGTTATAACCTCAGAAAATCAATAACCAATGAAAAAGGTATTAATCTGTTTGGCGGCATGCCTGGTACTGACTGCCCAGGCACTACTGGCGCAGACAAAAACACAGGAAGAAGCGCAGCGGGGAGATAGCGCAGTGAACCAGGAAACTGTGAAGAAAGAACCTGCACGCCAGGAACCTGTGAAGAAAGAACCAGAGCGCCAGGAGCCAGAGCGTCCGGAACGCGAATGGGACAACAGATGGTTCATTTCGCCACTCCTCAAATTCCACGCGCAGGAATTTGGTATGCTGGAAAAGAACAAATATGGATACGTTAGCAACGCCAATGAGCTGTCCATTATGGACAAGGCCAATGGCGCTGTTGCCATATCAGCTTATAAGAACATTGTAGGACGTTTGTCGTTCAGTGTGGACATTGGGCTTGCCTACGGTCACGTTACCAGCAAAGAAAGACTGATTAGTACCACGGAGAAACAAACCTTCAACCTGCTGAATGCAACTATATATTATCATCTGTTGAGCCATCGATACCGCCTGCAGCCCTTTATCTCTGCCGGTATCACCAACCTGATCAATGACTCTTCCTATACCAGTGCGCCAATGGGCCTTGGATTGAAGTTTAATGCAAAAAAGATCATGATCATGGCACAGGCTGCTTATGGATACTCCATCAGCAAAACAACAGCCAACTCACTCAACTATTCATTAGGCCTTTACCTCGGTATCAATAATAAGAAGAGGAAGAAAGCCGAGAAGGACAAAGCCGCTGCCGCTGCTGCTGCCGACTCTGCGAAGAAAGCCCAGGAAGAATTGGCGAAGAAGACCGATACCACCGGCAAAAATGGACAAGTCGTGAACAACATTGTCATCAACGTGAATGTAGATTCCCTGCTGGCCAACCGCATGGGTAACAATAATGGAACCAACGGTAATAACCAGAACGGTAACCAGAATGGATGGCCTAATAACGGAAATCCGAACGGTAACCCCAACGATTGGCAGGGACGTGAGAATGGAAAGGCCGACTTTGGAGACTCTCTTGCAGGTGGCCGGACAGGAAAGAACGGCTTTGATTTGATAGACTACCAGGTAGATACGATCAATGGTAAGCCGGCACTCAAGTTTATCATCTACTTCTACTATAAAGACTATGCACTTACTTCGAGGTCATTTGGTACAGTAGACAAGGTGATAGCGCAATTAAGACGTGATCCGAAGAAAGTAGTGGAGATCAAGGGATACACCGATAATGTGGGATCTACAGAGTACAACAATTACCTGTCGATGCGCAGAGCTCAGATGACCTTTGATTACATGAACAGCAGAGGCGTACCGCCAGATAGGATGATCGTAAGCTACTATGGTAAAGAATACCCTGTAGCAGAGAACACCGCGGCCAATGCATGGCTCAACCGGCGTGTGGAGATCATAGTCCATGATAAAGAGTAAAAGCGAGGATTGTTTCATAAAAAGTACACAAAGAGGCCCGTTCAGGGCCTCTTTTGTTGTATAACATTATATCGTTTCTAACAATTAATCCCTCTTTTGTTATTTCGAACGCAATCCCCCTTTTCTGCAATTTCAAACGGAGTCCCCACACCCTTTTTGGTCATTTCGAACGGAGCGATAGCGAAGTGAGAAATCTGCTTGCGAAGCAAAAGGATCGAAGCAAGCGCGAATTGCCGGCCCTTTAGGACCGGGAAAAAGATCAGCCACCCCTCTCTTGGGCTTTAGCCCAATCATAGATCCCGTTTCACTACCGACAAAGACCTCCACAAATAAAAAACAAGGTAACTCTCCCAACCCTTGAAGCGTTTGAACAACTTGTCGATACCGGCATTGTCCTTTTTATCCTTGATCAGTTCATGATTCAATAATGCATTCAGTAATCCTACATCGCCATAAGGTATAGCTTGCAATTGCTTCAAAGTCTTCATCAGCGCATAGTTGGCAGTCCATATACCAATACCCCTGATGGCAGTAAGCAACGCCACCTGTTCTTCATAAGAAGCACATTGCAGTAAGTGCTGCTTGCTGATGGTGCCAGCTGCAAAAAGTTGCGATACGAGTAGTAGATATTCAGCCTTGCGTTCGGAAAATTGAAGCGCGCGCAGCTCCGCAATAGATACATGCTGCAACACTTCAGGACGTGGGAAGATATGCAGTGATAAGCCGTTCACAGAAAGATGGTCGCCATAGTGCTCTACCAGTCTGCGTTTCAGAGTATAAGCAAAAGTGAGGTTGATCTGCTGGCCGATGATGCTCCAGCACAGCGCCTCATACAAGTCATGAATACCAATAAGCCGGAAACCGGCAAAATCATTAGCCATATAACCCAGCGTCTTATTCTTTTGCAGCAGCTGGTAAAAAGGAGTAATATCCCGTTCGAGGTCGAACCACTCAATTATATATTGTACCAATGCCTCCTGTTGGGCGACGTCCTCGCCACCGTGAGTAAGATCGAGCACAAGATGTTGATCCTGGTCGCGCAGCGAAAAAGCGATGTTTTCACCATTGATACAGATAGCCTTAGATAAACTCCCTGGCTCGATATGATGCAAACAGTCGTCATAATTTCGGTTCAGAAACCACAAACACTCATCAAAACTGAACAGTGCAGGCTTGGCAATCAACAACTTCTTCATCCGTCAAAAGTAAGCATCCCCCAAAAATCACCTCAACCCGATTCTTGCTCGCCCGCCGCGAAGTAAGCGAGCTTGCCACCAAACCTCAAAAAAAGAGTTCTCCTGCAATGCTGTAGGTAAAAACCGCGGTAGCATTCTGTACACTGTATGCTGAATTCTGTATTCTTTTTAACAATTAGTCTACATTACCTATAGGAATTATCAAATAAAACCCTTTATATTTGTAACAGTAAAATCGTTCTCCCACAAATGACATTGAATAACCCATACAAAAATTGTTGTTGCTGTTGTTGTCAACATGCCAGGGTTATTGGGGTGGGCGATAGCCATTGGTAGATACTGAATAGTTAATATTCAACATATTACAAGCTCCACCATCGTGTGGGGCTTTTTTATTTTCTATACCGTTCAAAATAACCGAACACTAACAACAATACAGAACCGATGCCATTCCTTACGACAGAGCACATTGATGAGGATCTACTGGAAAGTGTCCGCCGGCTTAGTAGCCAGATTGGGCACACACCATTATACCGCATCACCAAGCTCTTTACAAAGCCAAACGTTACGATCTATGCCAAGCAGGAATGGAAACAACTTTCAGGCAGTGTAAAAGCCCGGGCCGGGTACAACATCTTTAAATCAGCCATCGAGAAAGGACAACTTAATCGAGGAAAAATATTATTGGATGCTACCAGTGGCAACACAGGGATAGCCTACGCAGCAGTAGGCCATAGCCTGCAGGTGCCGGTAACACTTTGCCTGCCCGAGAACGCTTCGCGCGAACGTAAGGAAATACTGCAATCACTGGGAGCCAACATAATCTACACATCACGATTTGAAGGAACAGATGGCGCACAGGCAGCAGCCAAAGAACTGGCCCTGGCCCATCCCGACAAATACTTCTACGCAGATCAATATAAGAACGACAACAACTGGAAAGCCCATTACCATACCACGGCATTGGAGATCGTAAAAGACCTGCCGGATGTTACACATTTTGTAGCAGGCTTGGGCACCAGTGGCACCTTTGTTGGCACAGGCCGTCGCCTCAAAGAATTGACGCCGGCTATACACCTCACTTCCCTGCAACCAGATAACCCATTACATGGAATGGAAGGGTGGAAACATATGGAAACAGCGGTGGTGCCAACTATATATGACATCACAGTGGCCGATGCAAATGCAGAAGTAGGGACCGAAGAAGCGTATGAAATGATCAAAGCCGCGTGGAAGTATGAGAACCTGTTGCTGAGTCCATCAGCCGCTGCCAATCTCGCAGGCGCTATCAAAGTAGCGGAGAAGCTGGAGGCAGGCAATGTAGTAACAGTGTTTCCCGATAATGCCGATAAATACAGTGAAGTAATTAAAAAACTTATTTGAGATGATCACGATACAACCGGTAGCAAAGGATTTAATGTTGAAAGATGGAGTACAGGCATTTCCCGATGAATGTTGCGGATTCCTGTTTGGAGAAGAAGATAGCGAAGGCAATCGCTCGATCACAGATATACAGATAGTAAACAATGCAAAAGAAGGCGACAAGCGCAGACGGTTTGTGATAGCCCCCCTGGACTACATGCGGGCAGAACAATACGCAGAAGAAAACAACCTGCTGCTGTTGGGCGTGTACCATTCACACCCCAACCATCCGGCCATCCCTTCCGAGCATGACCGTGTGGCAGCACAACCATATTTCTCTTACGTGATCATATCAGTACTCGAAGGAAAGATCGGACCCGTTCGCTCGTGGAGACTGAACGACGAAGTGCAGTTCGAAGAAGAAACCGTACAAACCACTGAGCAAATAGTAAGTTAAAAACCCGTCAGGCCGCTCAAAGCGGCCAGACGGTAAAACGAATCAAACGTAAGTAGCATTCAATTCGTGTAATTCGAAAAAATTCGTGTTCATAAAATAAAAAATCAACGACCATGGCAACAGTCATCATCCCAACACCATTACGAAAGTTCACCAACAACACGGCCCGGCTGAATATACAGGCCGATACCATTGAAAAGACGGTTAGTGAGTTGACATTCAACTTCCCCGAGCTGAAAAAGCACCTGCTGGATGAGAAAGGACAGATACGTTCCTTTGTCAATATCTTTGTAGGCAATGACGATATCCGCAACCTGCAACAGGAAAAGACGGAAGTAAAAGCAGATACCGTTATCAGCATCGTTCCTGCTATTGCCGGTGGCGTTCAATAAGCCCCTATAACCTGCAACCCTGTGACTGCCAACATGCATTCATCAACAATTCAATTATGCAACAATGAGCACTCATACGAACATAACCTTTTCCAAAGAAGAATTGGCCCGTTATAACAGGCACATCATTATACCCGAATTTGGCCTGGAAGCCCAGCAAAAACTGAAAGCCGCCAAAGTATTGGTAGTTGGTTCGGGTGGCTTGGGTAGCCCTGTATTGCTGTATCTGGCTGCTGCCGGCGTAGGTACCATTGGTATCGTGGATTTTGACGTAGTAGACGACAGCAACCTCCAGCGGCAGGTATTGTTTGGAGTAGAATCAATTGGCAAACACAAGGTAGATGCTGCCAAAGCAAGACTGGAAGCATTGAACCCCCATATCAATATTATCCTGTACAATACACAGCTCACTTCACAGAACGCGTTGGACATTATCAAAGACTATGACGTCGTTGCTGATGGAACTGATAATTTCCCAACCCGCTACCTGGTCAATGATGCAGCAGTATTATTGGGCAAACCCAATGTATACGCTTCCATATTCCAGTTTGAAGGACAAGTGTCCGTATTCAACTACCGCAACAAAGAAGGCGTATTGGGACCAAACTATCGTGACCTCTATCCCACACCTCCGCCTCCTGGCCTGGTACCCAGTTGCGCCGAAGGTGGCGTATTAGGCGTATTGCCCGGCATCATTGGTAGCCTGCAGGCCCTCGAAGTGATCAAAGTGGTCACAGGAGTAGGAGAGCCGTTGGTTGGACGCTTCTACATATTCGATGCCCTCAACTTTGAAAGCCGCACATTCAACATATCACGGCGCGATGACAATCCGCTCAACGGTAAGAATCCCACAATCACCGCATTGATCGATTACGAACAATTCTGCGGCGTGAAAGCAGTGGAGAAACCCATTAAAGAAATTACTGCCAAAGAACTCTACGATTGGCAGGTAAAAGGAGAAACCTTCCAGCTCATCGACGTGCGTGAGCCACATGAATATGATATCGTAAACATTGGCGCCGAATTGATTCCCCTGGCTACTGTAGCCACTAATGCGGATAAATTCAGTCGCGATACCAAAGTAGTCGTGCATTGTAAGATGGGCGGCCGCAGCGCCAAAGCCATCCGTGAGCTGGAAGAGAAGTTTGGATTCACCAACCTGTACAACCTGAAAGGTGGTATCCTCGGATACATTGATGAAGTACAGCCCGAGCTGACAAAATACTAAAGCTGAATTGGTAATGATGAAGAAGGCCGGCGGTGTATCGTCGGCCTTCTTCTATTCTTTATAAGAAGCTATGACAACTTTTCCATCGCTAAAGGAATTGCCCGGTCCTTTTAGGGCCCGGGTGTTAAAGTTTGATCCTCTATTGGGGCTTTAGCCCAATTGGTACAAGGGAAGGTTTCTTTACCTTAATGCCCTCCTAATTCCGCAGCCTTATGCTTCACTGCAGCAAGGAACTTCTGGCGGATGACGTTCTGCACCGGTGTGTTGTTCATCTTGCTTTCCAGCCAGGAAATAATATCGAGGTACATGAAAGCACGCGTTTCAAAACGGTTACGTTCATGCTGCTTCAGCTTATTCAACAGCTTTTCAAACTCTCCCTTCAGCTCTTTAGGCGACACATGAAACGAGCGCCTTAAGAAGCGGAAGATCTCTTCCTCCACCACACTGAGGTTCTCCATCTTAGCCATAAAGCGATAGACGGATTTGAACAAGTATTCCAGCAGGTCGAAGTTGCCCAGCTCATAATGCGCAATGAGATGCAGCAGCCGTGAGTAACATTGCAGGTCAGTGCGCAGGTCAACCTTCCAGTTGATGATCTTATTGAGATAATCGATAGCCTGCTCATAATGACCACTGCCAAAATAAAGCGAGGCAATCTTATAATAGAACACAAGCACACGGTGCCGGTCGAGATATAAATAATATTCTTTTAGCTTCTCTTCCGTTTCTGGTACGAGCGACAACCCTTCACTGAAAGTGCCCTCCATGAAGTGCTTGTTCATCTTGGCGATCTGCAGGTACACAAACGTCTGAATACGGTTATTATCATTCGCACTGGCGATCTCCGATTGCCCAAAAGCCTCGAATTTGGCCAGCGCCTCGTTGAACTTCTGGTAATTCTGTAAGTCGAAGTGCGCACTCAGCAAGTTGTGCATCCCTTTGATATAGTGGGCAGTTTCCACCTCCATCATGAAAGGCTCTTTCTCAAATAGCTCCACCCACTTTTGCGTGTAACGGTAATACTGCAACAAATCCTGGCGTATAAAAGCATACCAGCAATAACTCTGGTACAAGTACAACCTTTCATAAAAGCCCTTCACCTCCTCACCACCTGGCGGAAAATGCTGTTCGAAGAAATGGCGCAGGTCGGCCTCGTCCTTCTCATTGCGGGCATGCCCATGCTTGATGTACCAGCTATAAAGCAGGAGAGAGAGGTTCGAAAGTTTTCCGGTATTCACCAGCTTGGCATTCACCTCGTCCACTTCACTCGTCAGTTTCTCGGCGCGGTCCTGCATACTGCGGGTGATATGAAGCGCCTCGATCTTCTTTTCAAAAAACAGCGCTTGCAGCAAATAAGTAACCTGGTTGTGCGCCCGCGCAGTTTCCTTCATTTTGTCCAGCACCTTCAGGCTCTGGTGATAAAGCCCCTTATTGTATAAGATCCGGGCATGATCCATCTGCTCGTGTAGTTGGATATCGATATTCGAGTCGTCCTTGATCAGGCGAAGACTGGATAAAATCTGCTTATATAAATGAGCCTTGATATTCGAAAGCTGCTGCTTCTTGATGCTCTCATTCTTCCTCAACAACAGCGCCTCGTCATATTCATCCATCTTATCCAATGCATCGAACAACTGTACCACTTTCAGCTCCTCGCTGGACGAGTTGCGCTGAACATACAGCTTAAAATTCCGTTTTTCTGACTTTTCCAGGGAATGGATCAACTGAAAAAGAGCATCGGTAGAGCGATTGGGCATCGTATTTAATAAACGTTAAAACTGTTGAAAGTCAATTAATTACGTATAGTTGGCTGAGGGTTAAAC
>JAGIBF010000126.1 GCA_017744515.1 Niastella sp. | reverse complement strand
TGTTCTGAACGGAAAAGCATTGCCATCGCTCATCCGGGATAACCTAATTTGCTATAACGGTCAGAATACCAATGGGCAAGGGATGACTTTATGAATAACGCTATAAAAAAGAAGCAAACTTTAGTGCATCAACGGATTGATTTACGTCAAATAGCATCAGTTTGGTTATCGGCTTAAATCCAACGTCCTGCTCCTTACGTTTATTTATAGTACAACAGCGATCTATAGGTTAATAGTATCACTGCGGGGTTGCCCCACCGTAATTGGTGGGGCTTTGTTTCAAGCTGACTTACAAGTTTCCGGGTGACCATTATTGATCATTATCAATATCCGGAAATAAATTTTGAGAAGCGTTAGTACAAGGACACGGTTTAGTTGTTATAATATTAAAGGATAAGGTTTAATGGTTAACGAATTTGATTAGTGTAGCCCTGCATTTCCATGCGGGGCTTTTAAAATTGGTTGCAGTTTGAGTTTTCTTATATCCGCCCGGAAGTGATTCCGGGCTTTTTGTTGAAGCAGACCAATATGGGCACATGGACGCCGCGCTGGGCTGCAGAGGCAAGGTTAGGAGAGTGGTTAAAAAAAGGGGTATGTTGCCGGAGTTCAATAAACACCAGCCGCTGTAAGTTTTCTTACCAATTCCAGCATTTATGATGCTGCAACAGGTAAGCCCAAGGTCGCATATGGAACGATTTTGGGCAATGCCATAGACAATAAAGTTGACAGTGGAACAGGTTTTACCATTACCCTTTGATTAGGTACTTTCATGGAGACGTGCGTTGGCTTGCTACCCTTATTTTTGTGTGATAGGCTTATAGGTAGTGTCTCAGTTTTAAATTTTACAAACTTTTATTTTGCTGTTGTCAAACTGTCTAATGCCAATTGGATACTTGTTAGCCTCCCGTAAACTAATCCGAGTTGTTTCCTCTGCGCCTCAGCGCTATCGGGAAGATTTTGTTGAAGGTATTCACCTAATTTATCGTTTATAATATTAGTGCTGTCCTTTAGTAATTTTTGTTCAGCTATCAAATTTGACTGGCGGCTTGAGTTGTTGGCGCATGCAGCAAAAAAGAGAAGACACGAAAGCGTTAAATATTTCATCCGGGATTATTTTAAATTAATTCAATAAATATACCAGTTTTTTATTTCACCGGCTCCGCCATATGGCCGTCGATCCATGCGGTACCCGCTTGGAAGCTGTTCATGGTACCCATTATACCCACTTAATTGAATCTACGCCTGCGTATATTTGAGAACAGCGTAAACACTCAAAGCACATCGACATGAAAATAACCTATTTAATCATAGGACTTTTAGCGGGAGGAATTATAAGTTTCTTGCTGACGAAGTCTTTTTATCAAACAAGTTCACCAGCACAATCCGGCAATCCCAAACTGGCATCATCCGACACATCGCTTACTGCATCATCGTGGAGCTGGGCCGATAGCCTGGACGCGGTGAAAGCAGCTCCTGAAAGCCACAACATTATTTATGAAGACTCAAGGGTTAGAATTCTGCAGGTAATTCTTGAAGCCAATAAGACAGAACCTGTACATACCCATCAATGGAAAAGTATCATGTGGTTTACACGAGCCACTCCCATGACTTATTACAAAATCGGGTTGACAAACAATGCCTACGTCATCCAGGATAGCATACCCATTGCACAAATGCCCCCGGCAGCCTTAAACCATGGAGATACAATAGACGCTGAAGGCCCCCATGCCATAAAAAATACGAGCAACCAGGAAGGCATTGCTTATCGCGTAGAATTCAAGAAATCGTTTAAACCCTGACAAACCAGCCTGACACAATAAGCTGCCTCAACGACGCCCGGTCATTTTATTTAATTTTTATATGCCTTGATGCCCTTACATTTGGTTTCTAAACCAACCCATCACCAAATCTTTCTACATTGAGCCCCCCACTGTACCGCAGGATCACTATGCGATCATTTCGCCCTGCTATTGCTATCGCATTGCTTGCTGCTTTTAGCCTATTGTATTCTTCTGTATCATTAGCCCAAAACACGCTGAACAATGCCGGCCTCTCTGCCGCCAGTCCGGCCTCGGGCGCCTATAGTTTGCGGAAACTGAGTACTGCCTATGCAGGCAGTGCCGTGCAGGTAGTACGCAGCAGCGATAACGCCACGCAGGACATCGGTTTTACTGTTTCCGGCGACCTGGACACCGCTTCGCTGAAAACTTTTGTTGGCGCCAATAACGCCACGGTCTCTATCTGGTATGATCAAAGTGGCAATAACCGGTCATTGTCACAAGCCACCATTGCCCGCCAGCCGGTACTGGTAAGCAGTGGAGTGATCATCCGTGACAATGGCCATCCGGCTATCCGGTTTACCGGACAGATTGCCACGAGCAATTACCAGGCTTTGTTTCTTGCCGCAGCTATGACAACCGTAGGCCATCTTTCCGTTGTTCACCGTTTTGCCACCGGTGGCGACGCCTTCATTCTCGGCCATTCCGGTGCTTACAACTGGCACTCCGATGCGCCTTCCTCCCTCATCAGCAACATGTACGCTTCCGCTTCGGTCAAGACCGGGTCCGGTTGGGTCAACGGCACAGCAGTGGCGCCTTTATCTATGGGATGGCCGGTATCTCTGACCATAACGGAGTTGCAACCTGCAACACCCGCTGCGGGTACAGCCTGGGACAATATCGGAACTGATCGTTTTACGGCACACAATACCACCGAAGGCACTTACAGTGAGTTGATCGCTTTCCCCGCAGCCCTCACTACCACGGAACGGCAGGCATTGCAAAGCAATCAAGCCACCTATTTTGCATCGGCCTCACTACCTGTTACCTGGCTCAGCTTTACGGCTAAGCTACAAGGGAAAAGCACTTTGCTGACCTGGCAAACGGCAACCGAACAGAACACCCGGCACTTTATCATACAACACAGCACCGATGGCAGCCGCTGGAATGACCTTGGCACGGTAGCTGCAGCGGGCAACAGCACAGTCATCCGCAGCTATCAATACACGCATACTTCTCCTGCAGCCGGCTACAATTATTACCGGCTGGTGCAAACCGACCTCGATGGCCAATACAGTTACAGTAAGGTGAACATCGTTAGCGCTTCCGGTAAGCCAGAGCCTTTCGTGGTAATGACCAACCCGGTAACTACCGGAGTGGTGAAGGTGCTGCTGAGTGAAGCCATGACTATCCGGTTATACGATACCAACGGCAAGGAACTGGCGCGCTACCAATATGCTGCCGGCCTGCACACGATCAATGTAAGCGGACTGACCAAAGGCGCCTACCTCTTGCAGGCAAACAATACGGTGCAACGGATCATTGTGCAATAACTTATTAGAAAGGAGATTGATAAGTGATGCCCCATTTCGTACGGTTGATTGTTTTCACGCTACGACGTAGAAAACAGAGAAAGGGCACGCTTTTCGGAGACAATCAGGATAAATTATCAGGACAGCAGGAAACAACATTACCATATCCATCAAATTGATAGTTACAGCACTGCAAAATAGCTTCTTTCAATTTTTGCCTTGCTCGTTGCACACGTGTTTTGGCATTTGTCAGGGTTATGCCAACCTTGAGAGCATAGTCTTTGAGCTTCATATTCTGTAGTTCTACCTGTACAATTATATCACGGTAATGGGCAGGCAGGGAATCTATAAACGGACGAAGGCAACATAGATCATTGCTTTCTTCTGTGACTTGCTCTGTATCAACCGCGCCTACGTCTGTCAATTCGCCGATGAGGGGTAACCTTGACTGCTTACGGTAATAATCGGCAATAACATTAGTTGTCATTCTTACTACATAAGCACTCAGGTTATCAGCCTTTTCAATACGGTCTATATTTGACAGGATTTTAAGGTACACCTCCTGCATAATGTCATTACAATAATCCTGGTGGTTTACCTTTCGGCAAATAAGATCGTATATCTCAGCTTCAAAAGCCTTTTTCACCTGTAATAGGGTTACCGCTGCTTGACTCATAAAGTGCATTAATACGTTTTTCTCAAAAAACTGGCAGGTTCGCATGTATGTCTGAAAATAGTGCAATCCCCCAGTTCGAGTTTTATACTCCTTTTCTTAAACTTTCAGCATACGCATTTGGCAGCGAGCTGTCCTCCACCGCTTTAGCCGCCTTTTCTACATCATAAGCAAATCGGACAAACGCTACCTGGATTGAATCCTTTTGCAGTATAGAACTGTTTTCTTCAATGTGCAGCAAAACATACCCCCCACGTTGATCGCCGTCTTTAGGCTTACCCACTGAGCCAATATTGATAGCATGACGGAAACGCTTATGGCCGGATTCCTCAAATTCCAGTACCCGGTGGTATGGTTTATGGGTATGGCCAAAACACATGATGTCTGCATCCGCGTCCTGCATAATACGCAACAGGCTCTTTTCATCCCGGTCTTCAAACAGGTATTCATTGATCTTGCGCGGGCTGCCATGTACCAGCAATAAATTGAGCTTATCACTATTCAGTTGGAACTCTACTTTTATATGAGCTGGCAGGCTACGCAGATATTTTCTTTCATCCTCCTTTACAAGTTGGTTGGTAAAGGATATAGAAACGGCCCCGTTGGCTTTTTCATCGTCTGTTTTGTAAGCGCAACCACAATCATCACTTGTCCTTCCGATACCAAAATCGTAATTCCCGGCAATAGTGGGAATGCCTCGCTGCCTGATAGCATTGATCACTTCGTTGGGCCAGATATTATACCCCACCAGGTCACCCAGGCAATACATGGCATCTGGCTTTTTACTGTCGAGGTCGGCAAAGAAGGCTTCCAGTGCGGGCAGGTTGGCATGAATGTCCGAGAATAATGCAATTTTCATGTTGAATAGTTAGGCTATCTGTGTGTTGGAATAGTATTTTTTACGCAGCCAAAAGGCAACGTTGACCAGGGCGATAAGCGCCGGAACTTCCACCAATGGCCCGATCACTCCGGCAAATGCCTGTCCGCTGTTGATGCCAAAGACACCGATGGCCACCGCAATGGCCAGTTCAAAGTTGTTGCCTGCCGCCGTAAAAGCGATGGAGGTATTTTTGGAATAATCCGCCCCCAATGCTTTGCCCAGGAAAAAGCTGACCAGGAACATGATTGCGAAATACACGACGAGCGGTATGGCTATCCTGACCACATCCATTGGGATCTGCACAATGAGCTTACCCTTCAGGCTAAACATCACGACAATAGTGAAAAGCAGCGCTATCAGCGTAATAGAAGAAATCAAGGGAATAAACTTTGTTTGATACCAATGCTCTCCTTTGGCTTTTCTTAAAATGATCCTGGACAGTACACCTGCAGTGAAGGGAATACCTAAGTATATCCCAACACTTTCAGCAATTTGTCCGATAGTAATATTTACCTCCAATCCACGAAGGCCAAAAAGCGGCGGCAAAACGGTGATAAATACATAGGCATATACACTAAAGAAGACCACCTGAAAAAGACTATTGAGTGCGACCAATCCGGCAGCATATTCCCTGTTACCTTCGGCCAGCTCGTTCCAAACAATAACCATGGCGATACACCTTGCCAGTCCAATCAAAATAAGCCCCGTCATATACTCCGGATAGCCACGTAAGAACAGAATGGCCAGCAGGAACATCAGGATAGGACCGATCACCCAGTTCAACAAAAGAGAAGTTCCCAGGATCTTCGTATTCTTAAAAACTTCCCCCAGCTGCTCGTACCTCACTTTCGCCAACGGCGGATACATCATGAGGATCAATCCAACCGCCAATGGGATATTTGTGGTCCCACTGGAATAAGAATTTATAACACCAAGCACAGCTGGAACAAAATAACCCAGGCCAATCCCGACTGCCATAGCGAGAAAAATCCATAAGGTTAAGAAACGGTCAAGAAAACTCAACTTCTTCCTTTCTGAAGCCGGATTGCAGTTGTTTGCACTCATGTTGGAGCTCGTTATTTCAATTTAGAAGTTAGTTGCAGCAACCCGGAGCGCAGCAAGCTGCTTGTTCTTTAGGCTTTTCACCATATACGGTGATGCTGTATATACCTGTAGTACCATTCCTGAATTGGGCGATTTCTTCTTTGGAAAGATAGCTGGACAGAATATCGTCCGGAATATGGATGGCTTTTTCCTTCTGAATTGTAATATTAGTAAAGCCATTTGTTTCGATCAGTTCCAGGTAAACCTGCTTTTGAATAGCACCCGATACACAACCGGCATACATTTCGGCAGCCTGCTGAATAGCCGCTGGCAGGTTTCCTTCCAGTACTATATCAGATATGCTGAAATGCGCTCCAGGTTTCAATACCCTATAAATGTCTTTGATAACTCCGTCCTTATTGGGAACAAGGTTCAGTACACAATTGCTGACGATCACATCAGCCACGTTGGCCGATACAGGCATGTTCTCAATATCTCCCTGACGAAACTCGACATTGTGATAGCCCAGTTTCTCAGCATTCGTCCGGGCTTTTTCGATCATGGCAGGGGTAAAGTCGATACCGATCACCTTACCGGTTTCTCCGGTTTCTGCGCGGGCAACAAAAGCATCATTGCCTGCTCCCGATCCCAGGTCGATAACCACGTCCCCTTTTTTGATTCTGGCAAACTGGGTAGGCAGTCCGCAACCCAACCCTAAATCTGCATCCGGATTGTAGCCTTCCAGGTTGGAATAATCATCTGTCATGATGTTGGCAGTTTCGATGGAGCAGCAGCTTGATCCGCAGCACGATGCGGCGTTATCGGCTTTGTCCTGTAGGGCAATTTCGCTGTACTTTTGCTTTACGAGGTCTTTAAGTTGTTCATTCGTTTGCATGGCTTAAATCATTATTGGTTTATTGCAATATTGCGATATAATAAAGCAAAAAAAGGATTAGCAACAGCTATCCTTGTTAACGTATGATACAAAGAAAGAATCAAACGCAACTTTGTACTGATTCCATACTTTCGGATTGATGCAATAACATACGCTGGTGCCCTCGATGGCTCCCTGGATCAAACCGGCATTCTTTAGTTCCTTCAGGTGCTGGCTGATGGTAGCCTGGGCCAGCCCTAACTCCTCTAAGAGATCACCACAAATACAAGCCTGGGCTTTAACCAAATGTTGAATGATGGCAATCCGCGCCGGATGGGCCAATGCCTTCATCATTTGCGCCAGCTTGTTCTGCTTTTCGGTGAATATCTCTGATTTTGTAAGTCCCATACTATATCGCAATATTACGATGAATTAAAACTCCACCAAAATTTATTTTTGCCGATAAATAGTAGAAAGGGAGCTTCCTGCTACTGCCGGCGAAACCGTAAATCCAGTGACACCGGCACCTTATCTTCTATCAATTCGTCTTTCAAGGCGCCCAATATACTGCCCGACTGGTAAGTGATGCCCCATTTCGTACGGTCGATGGTGACCGAAGCAGCAGCAACAATATCCTCCCCACGCCTTACAATCGTGGCCGGGAAATGGACCTCTTGTGTAATAGCCCGCAAGGTCAGCTGACCGGTGATGTAATAAGCAGAATCGCTGGAAGTTTTAATGGCTTTGGTCAATTGAAACGTACCCCTGGGAAACTTCTTCACATCAAAGAAGTCAGGGTCTTTCAGGTGCGATACCACGCCGTTATCGCTGCTCGTGTCGTTCTTGTCGGTAAGGGTGATCGTATTCATATCCAGTTCAAAATAACCACCCACAATAGCGCCGCTTGTATCGAAAGCGAGGGTGCCTGCCAGGGGTTTAATATAGCCCTGATGCCCATTTTTTCCCATGGCATGCGTGCCTTTCCAATTGACGAAACTTTCTCGTATAACAAGGGAATAACCTACTGCACCTCCAACCGGGGGAGCAGGTGGCGGCGCTGTAACAGCAAGGGTAGGGGCAGCGACAGCTGCCGCTGAACGGTCCCGGCAGGCGACGGCGCCGGCCAGGCATAAGGGTACGCAGACAAAAAACAAGATTGATCGCATAAGATGTTGATTTGTGTGATGATGAAAGCAGAAAAACAAACAAGCCCGGGTTGTTGAAACAAACCTACAGCCGCCCGTTTGCAGGAGTGGTAAAAGCGTGGTAAAACCTTTGTAAACGATTGTAAAATCTGTCCGGTGGGATTAACTAATATCTACTCAATAATGAATTTGTATCCCCTGCCGGGTACATTAACAAATTTAATGGAGGGATCGTCGGTTAATTTCTTACGTAATTTAGATATCATCACATCCACATTTCTACTGATGACCACCAGGCCTTTGTCTTCCCAGATCTCTTTCATCAGTTTTTCCCTTTCTACGACCTGATTGATATTTTCTCCAAATATTTTTAGTGCTTTTGTTTCATTTTCCGATAGCTCAATGGTTTTATCCTCCGTTTTCAGCACATTATTATCGGGATAGAGTTTAAACCTTCCTAATTGTATATAACCAGCTGTATCGGCGATTGGGTCTTGCTCTTCTTTTTTACGAAACTTATTTTTCGCGTACAAACCAGCAATGCCCAGGGGAATAATTAAAAGCAGCAACCAAAATAAATTAAACGTATTTTTCTTAAGCAATTCATGCGTACAAAATAATTCATTGGCCTTCCCTTCAAGGGAGTTTTACAAAGGTTTTACAGGTCTTTTACATCTTTTTACTGCTAAAATTCTCCGGGATTGTTGACGCCGGGTAACTTTACTTTATATACTTCACCCAAAAAAATTAAAGCCATGAATGCTTATATCCTTGCTTTTTTGCTCCTTTTCACGGTTTCCTCATCATTTCTTCTCCTGAATAACCATCCAGACCCAAAAACAGAGAAGGATGGAACTGCAAAGATCGTTTTTAAATCTATAGATGGCGGACAAACCTGGCAGGACATCAGCAAAGGGCTGCCAGCAATTTTGCGGGAAGATGGTTTCCGGGGATATAACATCTTTGCAAATGATAAAGGCCTGTTTTTAAGGGTTGGAGACAGTCTCTATCACAGTACACCCAATGCCACAGCTCCTGTTTGGACCAAAGAGATTTTCCATGGCGAAGATAGCAGCATGGCCCCCGGTAAGTCCGGGACACTTTACTGGGGTGTAAATCTGAAAAAAACAAACGGAACGAGTGTATGGTCGCCCATATTCGAAAATTCTGAGCGGCCAGGAATACGCAGCGTTTTTGAAACTGCCGGAGGTACAATTTTCATCGCCATCGACAGAGGTATTTTCAGATCCACTGACGATGGAAAAACCTGGAAACATGTCTATGCCGGAGGCCTGGTAGGAAATTTGGCAGAGTCCAATGGCGTACTGCTGGCGACCAGTATGAGAAAGATAATAAGATCGACCGATAATGGCGAAACCTGGGCGCTGGCGATCAGTGAGGACAGTGTGGCCTGGGATCAAAAACCGATCAAAGGTGGATTCGTTGCTATCACTGCTGATTCAGAGTCGGGTACCAGGAGGCTAAGTACCTCCTACGACGGCGGTAAAACCTGGCAATCCATTCATTCCCGCCTTCAGGACAAAGTTGTTATTGATTCAATATGGCGGACCTGGAATGATCGCATCAATGATCGCCTTCGTGCGCAAACCTTCATGACTTCAATTATCCAGGTTGGTGAAAACTTCTTTTGTACACATCGTGACGGCATTTTCAAATCATCAGACAAGGGAAAAACATGGAAATTATTACTTCCTTCTATAGACGTTAAGGGCTTCAATTTATTTGGTTCTGGCAAGGTGCTCTATGCCATTCGAAGCAAGGGTGGATGTTGAAAGCTCAGACTAACATTCATAGATTTCATGGGTACATTTGGTTAAGCAACCTCATCATAATAATGATGATATTTACCATTATAGGAATATCTTTGTTTACTTATAGCTGGCTGTACAGTTGCCGCTTTCAAAAGGACAACCGGACAAAACGGGAAAAATACCCTGCAGCCATGAGTAAGTAATTCACTAACCATAAATTAAATTGTATGTCGAAAAAGACAGCCGAGCCCAGGAAGAATAAGCCTACTAAAAAGAAAAGCTCAGCACAGAAGAAAGCAAAAGCGCAGAGAAAAGCACGCTAAGGTCAAAACACAGAGAGCCCGGTTAACAGCCGGGTTTTTTTATGTAAGGTAACTGAACCTTTCCTAATTTTAATAGCCGCTATCGCGGACTTAGTTATCAAAAGTCTTTAAACATACTTAATAGCATATCATGAAGCGCAAAACATTGATCTTACCAGGAATTATTGTTCTTGCCACAGCCTGTTCCGGCCCAGCCTCCAACAATACTGTTGCCGCCACCGATACAAAAAGAGACACTATATCCTGTGTTCCGGGAAGCAGTAAACTGGATGTTCAGACCATAGAGCAAGTTACCGGCATGAAAGGCGTGGAAAAGAACGGAGAGTACAAGATCACTGTTCCGCAAAATGATTTGAATGTAGTAGTAGACGGCTTTAAGATCATCCCACCAATGGGCCTTGGCAGTTGGGCCGCCTTTACTCCCTGCGCCGATACAGCTATGGTAATGGGCGATATTATTATAACTGAAAACGACCTGAAACCGGTACAGCAGGAGGTGATAAAGCAAGGCTTTAAAATAACAGCCATTCACAACCACTTTGTGCGCAATCATCCAAACGTAATGTACATGCACATTGACAAGGCCGGAGCAGTCAAAGATCTTGCCGGAGGTGTAAAGGCAATATTTGACAAGGTAAAAGAATCACGCGGAAAAGACCCCAAAACATCTCCGGCAGACAGCGTGGTGAATACAATAAATGCGGTAGCTCTCGATTCTATCATCGGCCATAAGGGAGAATTAAGCAAAGGCGTATACAAATACACCATTGGACGCCCGGATATTCAACTACGGGAACATGGCATTCCTGTAAGCACATTTATGGGATTTAATACCTGGGCTGCGTGGCAGGGAACGCCGGAAAGAGCTGCCGTAGCCGGTGATTTTACCATGCTGGAAAATGAAGTGGCCCCTGTGATCAGGGCGCTGGTGGAAAACAATATTGAAGTTGTGGCTGTCCACAATCACATGGTTCATGAAGAGCCCCGGGTATTTTTCCTTCATTATTGGGGCGTGGGACCAGCAATGGATTTAGCCAAAGGACTTAAAGCAGCTTTGAACCAAACCGGTAAAAAATAGCAGATGAATTCCAGCCCCATACGGCAGGGGTTGTATTATTTTTTTTCTCTCCGCGGTGATCTTCCTACCTTTTTAGACACTTATTAATAAACGGCACTTGCAATGACCACACCAATGGAAGATCCGATCATACAGCTGTACCGGGACAGTTTCCCGGACGTGGCGCGGATGATACGGCGTAAAGGCGGCACCCTTGAGGAAGCGAAAGACGCCTTTCACGACGCGCTGCTGATCTATATGGAAAAAGAAAAAGCAGGGCGGCTCCAGCTGCATTCGTCGCCGAAGGCATACCTCCTGGGGACAGCGAGGATATGCTGGCTGCGTGCGCGGGAGGCAACGGTGGCGCTGCCGGAAGCGTTCGATGCTGCGGAGCCGGCCGATGCGGGCATGGAGGAAAGAGAGCAAAGCCTCCGGGCATCCCTTGTCAGCAGCGGGAAAAAATGCCTCGAGCTGTTGAAGGCTTTCTACTATGACCATTGTTCGATGCAGGACATTGCGGCCCGGTTTGGTTTCAATGGCACAAGGTCTGCCACTGTACAGAAATACAAATGCCTCGAGAAGGTCCGGAAGGAGATAAAAACAAACAAAGCTTATGCGCCCTGAACTGAACGAGATCCATCTGATCGATCAGTGGCTGCTGCAGAAGCTCCCTGAAGCCGAAGCACAAGCCGTTGAAACCAGACTGCTGCTGGACGAGGCTTTTGCCGAAAGGGTAGAGGCGCAGCGCATCTGTCACCAGCTGATACACCACTATGCCCGGAGGCAGGAGCGCTTCCGGCTGGAAGCGATCTACAGGCAACTCATGAACGAAGCCGGGTTTGCCCATCAATTGAACACAATCTTTACCTGATATGATCATCCCAACCGTCATCGACAGCGCCACCAGGGGGGCCTACGACATCTACAGCCTGCTGCTGAAAGAGCGCATCGTATATTAGGAACGGCCATCGAAGAGAATGTCGCCAACCTGGTCGTTGCGCAGCTGCTCTACCTCGATAGCGAAAATCATAGTCCCATCATGCTTTACCTCAACAGCCCGGGCGGCATTGTCTATGGTGGCTTTGCCATCTACGACACCATGCGCAAGCTGAAATCGCCGGTGTCCACGGTGGCGATGGGATTCTGCGGCAGCATGAGCACTTTTCTGCTAACGGCGGGCCAGAAAGGACAACGCTACGCGCTGCCCCATGCCACCATCCATATGCATCCGACAGGCGGGGGCGCGAAAGGATATACCGAGGATGTCCGCATCGCATACAAAGAGCAGGAGCGGCTGCAAAACCAGATTTTTCACCTGATGGGGAAGTTTTCCGGGCATAGCCACTCAGCCATTGAAGCCCTTTTTCTCAGGGACAGGTATATGAATAGCCTCGAGGCCTTGCAGTTTGGCTTTATCGATGAGGTGCTGGGCGATACCGATGATCTCATCGCGATCGATGAGGTACAGCAGCCGAAAATCCATTTTCACGAGCCAGGGAAAAACAGGGAAAGTATCGGATTCAAGCAGCACCCAACGGGGTCTGCTACCTGATTTACACCACTACCAAATGCAGAAGCCCCGGAAGCAACTTCGGGGCTTTTCCTGTACCCCACGTAAGAGAATTATCGAACCGGGAGATGCAAGGTTTAAGACTGGTTTTTAAGCTTAAATCATTAATCTTTAAAATTAAATAGGTGCGAGGGTTAAAATTATTAACAGGATTGTATAAGTTTATAAGCTTTCATAATGTCACATTTCCTATAATAATTAAAAATGATTTCCAAATCAACCATTAATTGTTTACTTGCTATTAGCATCTGTTTTTTGGCATGTTCGCAGGCGCCTCCTCCCATTAAAAAATTTGCGGTAAAAAACCTCGAGCTAAAAAGGCTGGAATTAGAAAATAAGTATGGGCATGTAGGTGATTTTGACACAGCTACTGGCATTGCTACCGTTTATGATAAGGGTTATATGGGATATATTGATACCAGTGGCCACCTCATACTTCCAATACAATATGTGACAACAGACTTTAGCGATGGAATGGGTGTTTACAACGATATTGAGAATAAGTTGTGGAAAGCTATTGATGAAAATGGAAAAATAATAAAAGAATACAGACACATTTCTTCATTGCAACCATTTAAAAATGGATTGGCTATTTTTAGTTCGTCTTCTCCGGAAGCGTCAGGTTATGGCGTTATGGATTTCAAAGGAAATGTGGTCATAAAAAACAATTACCCTTACCTTAAGCAATTGAGTGAAAAGTTATACTATGCAAATAATAATAATACCGGCGCCGGTATTATTAATGCAGTTGGGGACACTATCATTCCTTTAATCTATAATATTCTTTACACAGATACATTTGACTGTCATTTCATTGGCTATAAAAATGATGTTGGGTTTGCCAATTTTGACAGTTCAGGCAAGGTAAAGAAGTACTGGGGCAAAAATGTATATATTGAAAAAAGCCTGGTAGAAGGAGGTGCTTATTTTCAAAGAGATTCTCTTATCATAATCAGGAACCAGTTGTCTTCCCTGGGGGATGTCAAAACTGCTCTTGTAAATCTGGAGTTTGATACCATTGTACCTATGGGCAAATACAATTTGAAGGTAGTAAATGAAGGACGCGTTTTGTTTTATGATTCCGTAATTGTAAAACAATTAAATAAAAGAGTTACTACCAATCGCATTACCAAATGCGGCTTTTTAGATACAAAAGGAAAAGTAGTGATTCCCGCCAAATTTGAATTTGCGCAATACTTTTGCGAAGGATTGAGCGCTGTTGTGCAAGACGGTAAATGGGGGTATATTGACAAGGAAGGGAGAACAGTAATCCCATTTCAGTTTACTTACGCACTTCCTTTTCATAACGGGTATGCAAAAGTAAAAATGGGCGCTGATTTCTTTATAATTGACCGAACGGGAAAAGTTGTATTGAATTCGAAATCGTTTTAACAGAAACCATTAAAAGTGCCCGGAACAGGAAAATTATCTACCCTAATTC
>JAGIBF010000125.1 GCA_017744515.1 Niastella sp. | reverse complement strand
TATCATCAGTAGCATGTTCGCGACTTATATCACGACTATAATCATTACCTAAGTTGGGGCCACCTTGTTCAAGACCGGCGCCACCAATCGATCTGTCAGCTCTGTTTCCTCGTGCCATAACATGTCATTTAGGTGAATAAAATGATTTAAACTTCATGTTGATAAGCTAAAAAACGATGCCACAACAAGCCCCCTTTGAAACATTCCCCATAAGGAAAAAATTCTACACCCTTGCGTACACACATTTTACAGGCATAAAAAACCGGAAGCTGTTAAGCCCCCGGTCTCCGTATAACCGGTTATTACCCGGTGTGGTCCATAGGAATATATTGAACTATAGTCAACTTACGATGAGGCAGAACGTGATAAATGATCTTCAATTGCCTGACCAACGATATGACTTAGTTCACTCTCTTTCTGAGTGTCCATATGCACCCATACCTTTTCGCCATGCAATTCACGTTGCTGAAGTTTGATTTCAGGAAATGCATCATACGGTCCTTCCGGATGATTCGCAAAACGAATATTGCTCACTATAAAATAGGGCGTAGAGTTATGCGGCGTTACATCTCCAGTAAGTTCAATGGAAATATTCTTTTCCTTGAACGGATACTTGAACCTGATGTTGAACGATTGTTTCATAGCCGTGCTTTTTGGTGAATAATCCTATGCTTACATATCGTACTATTCAATGCCCATGCCACTTACAGCCCAGTATACGTTAAGGAATCGTAAGAACCTTTGACTATCAGCTACTTGAGTAGCCATGCTTTTAGAAAGCCTTTAACAAATGAATTAATCACTTATATCAGTAAGCAATTAATATTGACCTGCATCAAAAATCAGTATGTATTTTTTGATGCCATACCCCACACAATGAGATCAAGGCATAAATAAAAAAGGATGACATAAATGCCATCCTTAAAAATCAAAAGCCATCAAAACTATGATCAGAATATTTTCTCAGTCTCTACTACCTTCCGTTGCACCATGATCTTTTTTGCAGTAGCCTGCTCATGATCATCAAGCCCCAGCGCTTCGCCTAAATTATTTAATAAACTTTCTTCTTCCTCCGTCAGTACATTATCACTGAGCAATAACTCAGCACAATAAGTATACAATGCCAGTTCATTCACAGGGTTGATCTGCTCGATCAGGTATTGCAAATATTCCTGCTCATCAGCAATATTATCCCGGTATTCACGGTAATTGATAATCTCTTCTTTGAAGTTGAGCGCTTTGTTCAGACCGGCCGCTACCAGTTTGTCCGATACGGTATCCAATTCCCTATCGGCCATTTCTCCATCCTTCAATATGCAATGGAAAAACAGGTGGCACAGCGCCTGGTCCTGACTATTTATAACAGAAGTATACATAAGCTCTTTTACGCGCATTCCTTCAACTTTGATGCCACGGGGTAGGTTGACAAGTTAATAAGGTGATAGGTTGAAAAGGGAGACAGTTGTTATAATTGGCGAAGCCCGGAGCATAAGGCGCCAGACGGGGCGGCGAATGCTACGGGCTTCTTTTAGCAGGTTTCAGAGCAATCCTGTATCACAGGGTAAGGTTTAACCTAATGCATTATCATAATCGTTAGTGTATTTTGGTAACATCATCCATTAAAAAAACACCCACAGATCCGCATCAGTGCACCTCCAGGCTCCATATACCACACCGTTCTATCACAAAACAGTGGATTCCATTAACGGTCATTTTCTACCGTTTATTATACCAGTCCCCAAATGATTTCAATTTTTTTCACCAAAAAGAAAACCCCGTCTTTACGACGGGGCTTCTTCACCACTGATTAATGAAAAATAAACCACCTTGTATTTACCTATAAAACCACTTATGCTTATTTGATAATCTTTTGCATCCATCTTTCTTCACCAGCCATCACCTCTATAATATACAGGCCCTTGTTAAGCTCGCTCAGACCTGTAAGCGTCCATTTATTGAATCCACTTTGACCTGAGTATACCTGGCTTTTAACCAGCCGCCCATTCATATCCAGGAGCCGCACATTCACTGGCAATGATTTCGTAAGCGTAGTCGTTACTTCCAGCTTCTCGGCAAAAGGATTGGGATATACACCCGCCGTGATCTTTTGTGCACCCACAGTTTTTACCAGGATGGTATTGCTGTACTCTGTACGGCCATCAACATCCACCATCATCAACCTGAAGTAAAGCGTGGCATTGTTTACCTTGCTAAATTGATATTGATAATTCACCTTTTCAGTACTGTTTCCTTTGGCAGCCACAGCACCCGCTGTTGTAAAGCTCAAACCATCAGTACTGTACTCTACCATAAACTGCTTACCGTTTATTTCAGAAGTAGTAGACCAGGTCAGGTTGATCACATCACCATTGTAAGTTCCTTTCAGCGCAGATACTACCATTGGCAACAACATGCTACAAGAAACATCGGGATTACCAGCACCACCGGCATAAGTGGCAGTATCTTCAGCAGCCATACCACTGTTTTGCTGCACATTGGTGGCGCTGCCATTAGGTACCGATTGATTGATCAAGAGTTTTTCGGCACTGCTCTTACCAGTAAGCGTTCCGCTACCATTCGAAAACGAACCCGCGATATATATTTTACCATTCCCCTTCATGGTACCACCGTTTACCAGTGCTCCGCTAACCCTCACCTGCGCATTGGTACGGTTCATTTGGATACCACCTCCATTGTATTGGAAAGAACCACCTACCCAAAACAATCCTTCATTGCGCATTTTGAAAGAGCCCTGTATAGCATTCTTGAAGGTCAGTGTATACAAGTTGATAATAGAGTCACCGTTATTGAAGTTATTGGTACCCCCTTTGAAAATAGCTTGCCATTGATTCCTTAAAAGACCGGCAAAATTGATATTCCCATTTACAGTGAGCCTGCCACGGTTATCGATCGTAGTACCACTGTTGGCATTCAATCCCTGCATGATCATATTACCACTATTGTTAAGTGTACTTCCATTCTGCAAGTTGATATCCTGCGAAAAAGTCATGGTACCGCAGGAAGTGTTGGTGACAGTAATGGCCTGGTTTTGGTTAAAACTGCCCCACGTGAATGAACCACTGTTGGTTACACCAAATCCATTTGAAAAACCTGCATTGGACAATGTAGCCGTTCCATTTTTGTCGATAAGGATCGTCGAAGCAAGGTTATTGGCAGTACCCGGATTAAATATCCCTCCTGCCTTTACTTGTATCAGAGAACCTTGGTTGCCATCGATATTACCAGTGAAATTACCACCACTTATAATGACCATTTTAGCGCCATTGGTAATCTTGATATTACCGCTGAAGTTGGTGGAGATACAAACCGTTTGACCATTGTTATAGTTACCGGCTGTATTAGAAATACTCCCCGCAGGACATTGAGCTGCTGCAGGCTGCAGAAAGGTGATGGTTGAGATCAACATCAGCCCACTGCTGATAAGATGTTTAGGGTACAGATGCTTCATTTCTACTAATCAGTTGGTTGGCATGGTAAATTCCAACGACGCGCCAATTTTGAAAAATGACCATCAATATACCCAGATACATGAACCCCTACCTACTACATAGTGTACTATATATCAATTGATTACAACCAATGACTAAACACCATTATATTTTTATTGTACCAGGTACACAATACAAAAAAAGATGGGAATTTTTCCCATTCATGGAAAGTAGTTCCAGAAATGATGTGATAAGAATTGAATATCAGGCAGTAATAGATATTTTACTATACGCAACTACAGAAAATACGGAGTAAGGCGAACACAACAGGTCAATTCACGGCTATACCAGGTCACATCCGAATGAGCCCCAGTCTTAAGAAAAACGAACCCGTATTATAATTATCTGTTATTAGCCACCTGCTTGTTGGCTACAGGCAGCACCCCGTCCTTTACCATGATGTTTACGATCGCAGCACCCCCTTTAAGGTTGGCATGCAGGTAATCGGTAAAAGACAGCGTATCGGTCACAGCATGGCTGTAATCATGCACAGGATAGCCGGTGGCGGTTTCCACCTGCTGCTTCAGCACGTCCAGCCTTTTAACGGTATAGCCCGGGAAGAAAGGGGCTATTACCAATTGGAGATTGATATTTTTAGCGCGGCAGTAATCTGCCAGCCTTTTGATATTCGCTACATGCTTCTCAGGCACTTTAAACTCTACACTACGGTGAGCCGCCTGCTCGATGAGGTCAGGCGTAATGGTATGGTCAAAATACCAGTCGTCATCGAGCTTACTGCGATAGTACATGGCCCGTTGGAACACCTCGTTATTGAAGCGGTACACATGAGAGAAATGAGCATAGTTCCAGGTCTCCTTCACATTGTTCTTTAGCACCGAATCGATCCTTTCAGAATAAGGAATATAAGTAGTAAAGCCGGGCAGCAGTTTATCGTCCGACATTTCTACCATGGTGATCTCTGCCAGTACGGTCTTAACATTGGGGTATTTATCAAGATAGTCCTGCGTAAGCACTGTGGCTATTTCACAAGGCATACTATAATAACAAAGACTAAAAGTTTTAAGGCCAGTAGCCTTCTCTACGGTAGGCTGGTAAAAGTTGAGACCACGGGAGTTTCCCACAATGAGAATATCGGCCTCGCCCTCGCCACGGTACATACGCGAATAGCGGAACTGACTTTTGGTGATCTGCTGTTGAAAAAACCAGCCAATCAAACGGTCACCCAGGAAGAGGATGACCAGAAACATTATGACCCAAATTCCTTTCTTCATGCGCTATTCAGATTAAAACTGGAAGTATATAAAAGAGTTGGCAGAGAATGTACCAAACAAGGCGATAAGCCACAGCACAGAAACAAAGAGCGCTATCCGCAACGCAGGACGCTGCAGCTGCGACACGTTCCATGACCAACGCTGGTTGGTGATCTCCACAGTCAACAGGATGAACAATAGTAACATGCCCTTCATCACCTGGTATTTGTTGAGCACGCTAAACCAGGTAAAGTCTTCTAAAGAAGCTATTCGGCCAATGATCGTATTGGCTACCGAAAAGGCGCTATGTCCCATACTTCCCGAACGGAAGTAGATCCATGCCAGTACAGTTAAAGCATATACGATCACAATACAAATGGCCGAGTTGATAAATGCAGGCATGCGCACAAGCTGCACGAACTTTCGCCAGATAGGTGTGGTAATGCGCTGCACAATAAGGTATACCCCATGCAAAAAGCCCCAGAATATAAAGGCGAGGTTGGCCCCGTGCCACAGCCCTCCCAGCAGCATGGTGATCATGTTGTTTTTATATGTACTTAACTTCCCCTTCCTGTTACCACCCAAAGGAATGTACAGGTAATCGCGCAACCAGCTGGAAAGAGAGATATGCCAGCGGGTCCAGAACTCACTAAAACTTTGAGAGAAATAAGGCGTTTTGAAGTTCTCCACGAAGCGATACCCCATGATACGTGCCAGACCAATAGCGATATCGGAATAACCCGAGAAGTCGCAGTATATCTGGAACGAATAGAAGATGACACCTATAAATAGATGCGAAGAAGAGAATTTGGAAGGGTCAGCCCAACACTGGTCCACAAAGGGCGCCAGCGAATCGGCGATAGCCACCTTCTTGAAGAACCCCCACAGGATACGGCCAAGGCCGGAGTTGAAGTTGTCCCAGTCGAACTTCTTATCCGTATCCATCTGCGGCAGCAGGTCCCTGGCCCTTACGATAGGCCCGGCCACCAGCTGCGGGAAGAGCGCAATGAAGGCCGCGAACTTAAGCATGTTGCGCTCCACCGGAATTTCACGCCGGTAGATATCGATGGTATACGATAAACTCTGGAAAGTATAGAAAGAGATACCGATAGGCAGCATGATCTGCAAAGTGCCAATGGAAGGCTGGAAGCCAAACTTGTGCATCATGACCACGAAGCTGTCGATAAAGAAGTTGAAATACTTGAAATACCCCAGAAAGCCAAGGTTCATGATCATACTGAAGATGAGGTAGGTACGTCGCTTGGCCTTGTCTTCCGTAGCCCCGATCAGCTTACCGAAATTGAAGTCCATGAATGTGGAGATCATGATGATGGCCAGGAAGCGATAATCCCACCAGCCATAAAACACGTAGCTCGCCAGCAGGATCCACCACAGGCGCAGCTTTCCCTTGGTAAGGAAGTACAAAGGGAAAAAAATACCACTAAAAATTAAGAATGTAATACTGTTGAATACCATCCTGGCTTAGCTTAAGGGTAAAAGAAACCGGGGGCAAAGTAAAGCAAATCAGTCCATAACCGGAAACGGCAGGTACCGCGTTGCGTTATCGCCAACTGAAAATTACCCAGTTAAACGTCAATATAGGAAAATTTATTATATAGGAGATGATAAGTTTAGCCGTTCATGCACCCAGCCCAATGCAATATCCAGTTGCTCCCGCATGGTAAGTTTGGAATTGTCGAGCAGTAAGGCATCTTCGGCCTGACGGAGAGGACTTATCTCACGATGGGAATCGATGTAGTCCCGCATTTCGAGGTTGGACCTCACTTCTTCGATAGTAATGTTGGGATTTTTCTCGTACAGTTCGCGGAAACGGCGCTGAACCCGGATAGCCTTATCAGCAGTCATAAAGATCTTCAGTTCGGCATTGGGAAACACCACGGTACCGATGTCGCGCCCATCCATTACGATACCCTTCATTTTGCCCATGTCCTGCTGTTGCTTCACAGCAAACTGACGCACCTCTTTAATGGCAGCCACTTCACTTACCTTTTCGGCCACTACCAGGTCTCGGATAACATACTCCACGTTCTCCCCATTGAGGTAGATCTCACTTTGACCATTCTTGTGGTTGGAGAGGAACTCGAGCTTTATTTTCTTTAAGGCATCTTCGACCGCCTCGTGGTGGGTCCAGTCCAGGTGATTACGCAGGAAATAAAGGGTGATGGCGCGGTACATAGCGCCACTGTCGATGTATACATAGCCCAACTCACGCGCCAATTGTTTAGCAACGGTGCTTTTGCCACAGGATGACCAGCCGTCAATAGTAATGATGATCTTTTTTTCCACTCCGCAAAACTAAGGAATACAATGAATTGGCAAAAGCTTCGCTAAGGACAGAGATTAAAAGTTAATGCCGCTCCACACAGGTAGAACGGCATTAAAAATGTAGCGGGACGATTTACCGGACCTACTACGCGTAAGTCACCTTGTTATCATAAGCATTGGATTTTACCATTGTCTGTAACCGGGGGATCGACATTGCGAAAATGTCCAGGCCAGGCTCCAGCATAAAAAACAGAGGGACTTGTTACATTAACGCGATATGATATTTAAAAGTGTATGATCCAAATCAAGAAAGTAACGAGTCGCTAAGTAAATAAGCTAACAGCTTGAAAAGGAATGTGGTGATTACAGTCAAAGACTTACAATATTCACCTGCCAGCCAAATCGGTCAACAAAAAACCCTCTCCGGTTAATGGAGAGGGTTTCTTATATAGAACTGTTACGAATGTTTACGCTTCAGACTTCTCTTTGGTCACTTTCAGCGTGAAGAGGATCTTGGTCTTGTCCTTATCAAGGTCGGCAAGCATTACATCGCCTTGCTTGATATTGAGGTTCAGGATCTCTTCAGCCAGTGGGTCTTCCAGGTATTTCTGGATAGCCCTGTGCAGCGGACGCGCACCAAATTGTGAGTCATATCCTTTCTCAGCGATGAAGTTCTTGGCTTCTTCGGTGAGCTCGAGGCTGAATCCAAGGCTGTTCAACCGTTTCATTACACCCTTCATCAGGATATCGATGATCAGGAAGATATGCTCTTTAGTAAGCGAGTTGAAGATCACCACATCATCGATACGGTTAAGGAACTCAGGAGAGAAAGTCCTCTTCAGAGCCTTTTCAATCACTGCCTTATTGTTCTCTTCCGCATTTTGCTGACGGGATGCAGTTGCAAACCCTACACCATCACCGAAGTCTTTCAACTGGCGTACACCAATGTTGGACGTCATGATGATCAGTGTATTCTTGAAATCTACCTTTCTGCCAAGGCCGTCGGTCAGTTGACCATCATCCAGCACCTGCAACAGGATATTGTAGATATCCGGGTGAGCCTTCTCGATCTCGTCCAGCAGGATCACAGAGTATGGCTTACGGCGTACACGCTCGGTAAGTTGACCACCCTCTTCATATCCCACATAGCCGGGAGGCGCACCAATCAAACGGCTCACCGTGAATTTCTCCATGTATTCACTCATATCGATACGGATGAGCGCATCCTCTGAGTCGAACATGTAGCGCGCCAGCGCCCTTGCCAACTCGGTTTTACCAACCCCGGTAGGTCCGAGGAAGATGAAAGTACCGATAGGTTTCTTTGGATCTTTCAACCCTACCCTGTTACGCTGAATGGCTTTCACCACTTTTGTAATGGCGTCGTCCTGACCCACCACCATGTTGCGCATGTCGATGGTCATGTTGCGCAGCTTCTCTGTTTCGGCCTGCACCATTCTCTTCACCGGAATACCGGTCATCATACTCACTACTTCGGCAATGGCCTCTTCATCTATGGGGTAGCGCTTGTGTTTGCTTTCTTCTTCCCAGCTTGCTTTTGCTTTCTCCAACTCTTCCTGTAAACGCTTCTCTGTATCACGGAGGGAGGCAGCTTCTTCAAACTTCTGGCTCTTTACCACTTTGTTCTTTTCCACCTTCACATCCTCGATCTTCTTTTCAAGGTCCAGGATCTCCTTCGGCACATTGATGTTCTTGAGGTGCACGCGGGCGCCTACTTCATCCATCACGTCGATAGCCTTGTCGGGCAACAGACGATCAGTAATGTAGCGGTCACTCAGCTTCACGCAGGCATCGATGGCCTCATCGTTGTAAGTAACGTTGTGGTAGTCTTCGTATTTAGACTTGATGTTGTTGAGGATCTGGATGGTTTCATCCACACTTGGTGGTTCAACCATTACCTTCTGGAAACGACGGTCGAGGGCGCCATCCTTCTCGATGTACATGCGGTACTCGTCCAGTGTAGAAGCGCCAATGCATTGGAGCTCGCCACGGGCAAGAGCAGGTTTGAAGATGTTGGAAGCATCCAGTGAACCACTGGCGCCACCGGCGCCTACGATCGTGTGGATCTCATCGATGAAGAGGATCACATCACGGTTCTTTTCCAGCTCATTCATGATCGCTTTCATGCGCTCTTCAAACTGGCCGCGGTATTTGGTACCTGCCACCAGGGCAGCAAGGTCGAGTGAAATAACGCGTTTGTCGAACAACACCCGGGATACTTTACGCTGCACGATACGCAGCGCCAGACCTTCTACGATGGCTGTTTTACCAACGCCGGGCTCACCAATGAGGATCGGATTGTTCTTCTTACGGCGGGAAAGGATCTGAGACACACGCTCGATCTCTTCTTCCCGTCCTACGATGGGGTCCAGTGCTCCGCTCTCGGCCAACCGGGTGATATCACGACCGAAATTGTCGAGTACAGGCGTCTTGCTCTTGGCATTACCTGCCTGGCGAGACTTCTGTTGTGAGTATTTCTTTTCCTCATCGAAATCGTCTTCGTTCTCATCGGCATATTCGCTACGAACATCATTGCTCTTCACTACGCCTAATTCGTTTCTGAATAAATCGTAATCCACGTCAAACTGATTTAAGATTTGAGTAGCTATGTTTTCCTTGTTCTTGAGTATGGAGAGCATAAGATGCTCCGTTTCTACAGTAGGGCTCTTTAGGGCCTTCGCCTCCAGCACTGTTACCCGGATGACCTTCTCTGCCTGTTTGGTCAGGGGTAAGCTGTTTATGTTGGCGATGTTCTTACCGGTTTTGTCCTTGACGGCCAATTCTACTTCTTTACGCAGTTCGTAGAGATCAACATTGAAGCTCTTGAGTATACGCACTGCCGTATTTTCACCTTCCCGAATCAACCCAAGCAACAAATGTTCAGTACCGATAAAATCATTCCCCAGCCTCAAAGCCTCCTCCCTGCTAAACGAAATAATCTCCTTTACCTGGGCTGAAAAATTGTTATCCATTTTTGTAATTTGTTGTGTTATACAATAATAACGAATATTTTTGACTTATGTTCTCGCCTCTTTATTAACGGCTGTTAACAAACATTAAGTGTGTATGCAGGTCAAAATTGATACCAAGCAAAAATTCCATGCCATAACGATCATTGAACCAGTTTTATCTGCTAATATGACAGCAGAACTGGATGAATGTTTACTCCCCTTCCTCCAAAATGACGTTAAAAACATCATCCTGATTGTTAAAGACATTAACGAGGTGGACGATGCTGCCGGAGAGTACCTGTTAAAGTTACAACAAACCTTCTACGAGCAGGGAGCCTCCTTCGTCATCTGCGAGCTGCAGCCAGACGTAGAAGAATCGCTGGAAAAGGCCGGTATCCTTGAGCTGATGAATGTAACACCTACCGAGAGCGAAGCCTGGGACATTGTCCAAATGGAAGAGATCGAGCGGGAACTGTTGGGAGGAGAGTAAATTTCGTATCAGGATCAATCTGATACGGGTATGAGTCTACAAATCATACAAGACAGTTCTTAGTACAATTGTGCTATACTTTTACGAATAACGACAACGTTATACAGGAAGAGAGGTTTATTATGCGATTTCTTATCTTTTCATTCCTGTTTTTACTGTTGTTCCCATTCCTGACGATTGCCCAAGATAGATGCGACTCAATACCGCAGCTACCCTACAAAGCCATTATTGCCGGCAAAACTGATTCCATAACGGTAGATGCTATTTTACAGGCTGGTAAAGTCCAAAGCAGTAATCCAGCCTTTAAAGTTCTCAGTTTCATTGTGGGGGCAGTACCTCCCGGCACAGGATGCTATTCCGAAGCTCACTGTGCAACCGATACCCTGTCGCCGGAGGTTATTGCATACATCAAACGAATGCCGCCCCGCACCCGGCTGTATTTTGACTGTGTACGGGTAAAGAATAGTATTGGCAAGGAATATGTATTAAAGTCGACCATGTATAAGATCTGTGCGAAACTTCCTTCCTTACTGGTGCACCGGGAGTAATTTCTTTGCAAATCTTTGCAGCTAAATAAATCTATTTGTACTCTTAACCAGTACATTATAATAAAGTTGACGCTAACCCTTACATGAAAAAATACGCAGTAATTGTAGCCGGCGGTTCAGGTATGCGCATGGGCACTATTGTTCCAAAACAGTTTCTCCCCCTTCAGGGTAAGCCAGTATTGTGGTATACGCTTACCGCTTTCCTGGACGCATTCCCCGATCTTGAGATCATCCTCGTACTGCCTGAAGCTCATCTTGAGACTGGCCAGGAAATACTCCGTTCTACCCACGCTCCCGATCGCATCTGGATGACGGCAGGCGGGGAAACACGCTTCCATTCCGTTCGCAATGGCCTGTCACACATCCATCAACATTCGATCGTTTTTGTACACGACGGGGTCCGTTGCCTGCTCACCCCTCAACTCATACGTCGCTGTTACCAGATGGCCCAGGAACGTGGCAATGCCATCCCTGCCATCGGTGCGGTTGATTCTATCCGCATCCAGACCTTCGATGGCAATGAGTTCATTGACCGCAGCAAGGTGCGCATCATCCAAACCCCACAAACGTTCTACAGCGATATCGTAAAAGCTGCCTTTGAGCAGGAGTATGAGGAGTCTTTTACCGACGAAGCCAGTGTAGTAGAACGGCTGGGCGTAAAGATTCACCTCATTGACGGAGAATCTACCAACATCAAGATCACCCACCCCATCGATGTGCTGATCGCAGAGAAGATACTGGAGGAAAGAGAAATGGGAATCTGAGTCAGGAGTATAGAGTCGAGAGTTCAGAGTAAAGGGTTTTGACTCACGACTATCGACTCAGGACTCTGAACTGTATTTGGGGTAACCTTTGCTTTTCCAACGCAGCCACCAGGGCAAGCGCTGAAACTGGAGGGCCGGGTACACTTCCTTCACCCCGCCGAAGCTACTATAGAAGAATGCCAGGCTGGCAACATCAGAACCTTCGAAATCCAACAACAATTCCTGCCCCGCGTGTTCATGAATGAACCGGTCAATAAGGAAGTGCGAAGCGCCTATTGTTTTCCCATTAGGATGATTACCTACCAAAATGTAGTAAGCCCTGCCATGCGAATAAAACCACACACAGGAAGCCACCAGCTCATTGTTTGATGTATATACCCCACTCGTAGCTGCGTCCGCTCTTCGAGGCTTGTAGCCTCGAAGCCTTATTCCGTTGCGTTCCGCAACATCCCCTTCATCATCCAAGGATGCCAGATAATTGAACAGGTCTTTAAAATGAGTATAATCTTCCTCCCCTATATTGGTCGCCTGCTGCTGTATCTGCCACCGCGCCAGCTTGATTATTTCTTCCAACGGAATACCAGTTGCATAACGACAATTCAATTGCTGCGCCTTTTTAACATTCCGGCGCACGTTGTTCCTGTATTCATTGTAAATAGTATCGTATGGCCTGTGAAGATCCAACACGTAGTTACTACGCATAGATTGAATTCCGGAAGACGACAGGAAGTTGTTCCGGTTCAAAAACAGGTCCACCAATTTAAACCGGGCGGGTATAGCTTTAATAAACTGACTGGTCAACGCCTCTGTGATAGATGCACCGAAAATACCCAGTGAAGCTGTCAACGGCGGATGGGCCAGGTAATAAATGCCCCACTTCTTTTTCCAGGGCAATGGCATCACAGCCTCATAGTCATTCAACACCAGCGCATCCCAATTCACAGCCATCCTGTCGAGGTAGAAAGAATGGCCATAGATCAATCCATTGGGAGCACTTGCAAGGCAGCTGTCCCATTTCACCCTGTCGATCTGCGGGTGTTGGAGGTATTGAATAACATTTGTTGACATCTCAACGCTGAATGATCTTGCGCAGGTTCAAACGGTGTATATCGAAGCTGAAGGAAAGCCTTTTCCCAAAAGTATTGACTTCCGGCGCCGTTTTGAGGTTATCCCGGAACTCTTTGCTGTAGAAGATAGGAGCATATACATTCAGCAGGTCTTTAAACAGCGACACCTGCAACCCGGCTACATACAAAAAGCGGCTGGTCTCTGCATTCTTTTTCCAGGCATCTGCATAAGTGCCCACATCTGCAAATATGCGTACCGGCAGGTCTACCGGAAACAGGTTCTTAGGCAATGTGGTATTGAAGTTCATGGAAGCAACCCAGTTATCCGACCGGCCCTGCAACCCTGCAAAGAGATCGGTACGCAGTTTCAGCCCCCCATCCCGCATCATGATCTGCTGGCTGGCAACTCCATCAAATTCAGAGCGACCGATAAAATAATTGCTGTAAGTATAATCCTCATCCCCCCGCACAGCCGTAAGCTTGGGCTGGTACAGGAACGACCGGCTTACTTTTTCGCTCGTCCGGGCGCCGAGGTAACCAAACTTGGCAACAAATGCCCGCACCTGCATCCCCCCACCTTTGGCGTAATTGAAATAATAATGACCAGTAGCCTGCGCGCGATAGAAACCATCCCCCTGCTGCAATTGTATCTGCGCATCATAGGGATAAAGCTTCCGGTAATCGGTGATATTAAAAGTAAGCTGGTTCAGATAACGGTTCTTAACAACACCCGGCGTAGGATAGCTTACACTATCATCATGGTCCATTACATAATTGAAACCCTTCTCACCGATGAGGTACGTTTTCCATTCTATCCACTTTTCAACGGTAGAAAGCAGCGAACGGTTCTTGAAGGTAAAACGCAATGCAGGCACGATCTTGTGAAAACCGCCATGCACTTTCGCACCGTTACTGTCTACACCTTCCATCGTGGAAAACCGTGCACCGGTAACTGACAGGTCGATATTCTGGAAATGCTTACGCGGGTTCCAATGGTAGCCGAGCGTACCAATACCATTGAATTGCTTACTGCCGGTAGCATACAAGGGAGCCAGCATGAATTGAAACGTGTGAGAAGGCATCGACACATTGTGTAATACAAGCCCCACCATAAACTTGTCGTACATGTTGTAGCCCATGGCTGGCAGGAAGTTGACATAGTTCACCCGTTCATAATCTTTCATAGAATACAGAAAAGCGGGCTTTATTTTCTTAGGGCCAACATAATCCTGTATCGCCCCCTGCGTATGTAAGTCATGGAAAAGCTCAGTTAGGTTCTGGCCACTATTTTGTTCCATCACCCGTTGAAAATCTTCCGGCTGGGGATGTTTGAACTTCCACTGTTCATAATACAATTGCATACAACTATCGAAACGCGCCTGTCCCACCTGCTCCTCCATGCGCTTCATCCATAAAGATGTTTTACCGTAGGCAATGATAGCGTAATTCTGTTCAGTGAAATCGGCAGAAGCCGTACTGATAGGCTGGTCTTTTTTCTCCTTGGCGAAAATAGCAACGTTCAGTTTCGTCTGATTCTCGGGTATCTTGGATTCCAGCCAGTTCCTCTTGCGCTTTTCCGGGTATTTCCAGGCTACATAGCGATTGCCATAATAACTGTTGATGCCTTCATCCATCCAGGGATGGTCACGTTCGTTACTGGCAAGAATACCGTAAAACCAGTTGTGCCCCACCTCATGCTCGATCACCATGTCCAGTGTTTTAGCATCCGGCATAATGCCAATATTAGTGATGGTGGGATATTCCATACCACCACTTTCTTTGGTCTGCACCACGCTCACTACATTATAAGGATATTCACCAATGAGCTTTGAACGGAAATGAATAGCATCTTTTGCCATGGCCACGCTATGCTTCCACAACGTATCCTTTTGCGGATAAAATGACCAGGCCTCTATCACCCTGCCCGATGCCAGTTTCACGGTATCGTAGTCCACCACGAAACGCTTATCAGCAAACCACGCAAAGTCGTGGATACGGTCTTGTTTGAACTGCAACGTTTTGGTGGCTATCACTGTAGCGTTAGGCTTTGCAGCAATGGCGGGCTCTGCAGGTTTGCTTTCAGCCTCTGCAGGCTTAGCCACATTCTTTTTACTTTTCAGTGGGGCCTTATTTGTACTCTTTTTGACAGGCGTTTTAGGTGCAGGCTTCTTAGGCGTTGGCTTCAGGAACTTAGGCTTCTGACTTGCGGCTTCTGAATTCTGTATTCTGAATTCTGTATTCTGTATTCTTTCCCTCATCCACTGCTTTTCCTCCGCACTCTGCAATTCACCGGTAGCGGCCACCACATACTCTATTGGCACCGTAATGCGCACATCATATGTACCAAACTCACTGTAAAACTCTCCCTGATCGAGGTAAGGCATCGGATGCCAGCCCTTACTATCATATACCGCCGGCTTGGGGTACCATTGTGTAGCCTGGTAAGACTGGCCAACATGCCCGCCACGCGAAAAGTGTTTCGGCAGTTTTACATGAAAAGGCGTCGTGATCTCTGTCTGTGCGCCAGGCGCCAGCGGCGTATTCAGGAGCACTTTTATCACATCGATGTATTGAGGATGATCTTCCGTTTCCAACGTAGCATTGTTCACCCTGAAAT
>JAGIBF010000124.1 GCA_017744515.1 Niastella sp. | reverse complement strand
CTGCCGCTTCAGGTAACACCCGAAAATGAAGCCATTGCTACGGGTGCTGCGCAATTGGTGGATGCCAGGGGCAATTCACTTCGCTACCAGTTTACCCGCTATAACCGGGGCTCCGGTTTTACCGGTGTCCGTAATACAGTAACGCATACTCATAACATCAAAGGCTGGAAGCTGAACAATGTGTTCATGTATTCAGCGGTAGATGCTACTGCGGATAAAGGTTATTTCCTGCGCCCTACCATCGATATCTCGCGCCAGTTTCCACGATTGAAGAACTATACCCTGGGGCTTAATTATTCGGTGGAGCATAATGAGATCCATAACAGGTTTTCCGACAGTGTCTCATTTCAAAGCTTCTCCTTCGAGAACTTCCAGGCATCCATTAAATCCGATGGATCAAAGCTCAATCGCTGGGGCGTTATTTATTTCACACGTACCAATGCTTATCCCCTTGGGAAAGAGTTGGCGACTTCCGACCGCAGCCACAACGTCAATGTCTTTGCAGAGCTGCTTAAAAACGAAAGGCACCAGTTCCGCTTCAACGGTACTTATCGAACGCTTTCTATCCTGAATGACAAGGTAACCACGCAACGGCCGGATAACAGCCTCCTTGGCCGGGCAGAGTACCTGGTGAATGAGTGGAGGGGATTGCTGACAGGTAATGTTTTGTATGAAGTAGGGGCAGGGCAGGAGCAGAAGCGTGATTTTGCTTACCTCGAAGTACCTGCCGGACAGGGTGAATACACCTGGATCGATTATAATAATGATGGCATTCAACAACTCAATGAATTTGAAGTGGCGCTATTCCAGGACCAGGCAAAATACATTCGCATCTTTACGCCGACCAATCAATTTGTCAAGGCTAATTACAATACTTTCAACTATACTGTGGGTTTAAATCCGCGGTCGGTGATCAATATGGCGGAAGCGAAACCTTTCATGAAGCTATTGGCCAATTTGAACCTGCAATCATCTTTGCAGCTTAATAAAAAGGAATTAGCCAAAGGCATTGTACAGTTCAATCCTTTTAAAGCGCCACTCAATGATACATCGCTTATTACCCTGAACTCCATATTCATCAATACGCTTTCGTTCAACAGGTTTAGTCCGAAATGGGGCTTTGATATCAACAACTCACGCAATACCAGTAAGTCCTTACTTACGTATGGCTATGAAAGCCGTAAGCTGGATGAATGGAACCTGCGGGGACGTTGGAATATTACCCGGATGTTCATGCTTGAGCTGAGTGGAAAGACAGGCATTAATCAACTCATCAGTTCTAACCCCAAATTCGACAACCGCAATTTTAAGATCGATCAATATTCCATAGAGCCTCGTTTTACTTTTACCAAAGGGGCCAGCTTTAGGGCGATGGTGGGATATAAATATGCAGATAAGAAGAACCAGACGGGCAGTCAGGAGAAGTCATTGTCCAACTCAATCCTTTCTGAAGTAAAATACAATATCCTCCAAAGCACCTCCATACAGGCGCGCTTTACTTATAACAACATTACGTTTAGTTCGCTCGATGCAACACCGAATACCAACTCACCGTCATCTTACATCATATTGGATGGATTATTACCCGGCAAGAACTTTTTGTGGAATTTAGACCTCACCAAACGACTGTCCAACAACCTTGAAATGAATATCCAGTACGAAGGCCGCAAGCCCGGAACATCAAGGATGGTACATATAGGAAGAGCGGCCATCAGGGCCCTGCTCTAAGTGTGTTGTCACACTGAGCCTGTCGAAGTATTTAGTAGGCTTCGACAGGCTCAGCCTGACAAGCGCAGTAAACACATATAAAAAGGTCCCGGCAACAATGCCGGGACCTTTTTTATAAACCTTATAGAAGATTATTAAGAGAAGAGACCACCTTTCTTCAGCTCACGAACGCTTTCGCCGATCTTGAAGCCGTTGTGGTAAACTTCGATCTTGTAGTTACCTTTCTTGAAACCGCTGTTTTGTTTCCAGGGATATTCTACGTGTACTTTCTTACCAGTTTCGATAGTAACAGGCATCTTGAAAGTGTAGAATTTATCGCCTTCTTCACGGGTAGTGAAGGTACCAGAACCCAGTGCTTCAACAGTTACAGGCTTTCCTTCTGGATCAGTTACTGCAACAAATACGTCAGTAGCACCAGCTGCTGCGATACGGTTGTCAACATCGAAAGAGATAACCAGTTTGTCTACACGCTTTGCTGTAGTAGTTACTTTTTCACGACCACCACTCTTTTCGTTGATAGGAGTGATAGCGATGTTGGAAGCGTTCAGAGTAGAAGCTACATCTACTTTCTTTTCCAATTCTACCTTAGCGGTAGTCGTTGTAGTCAGATCTGTAGTAAGCTTTTCCTTGTCGGCTGTCAACTGCGTTTTTTCAGTAGTCAGCACCTGATTCTCCTGAGTCAGACGGGCAACTTCTGCTTCGAGGTTACCGATCTTGGTGTTCAACTCAGTGATTTGAGAAGCCAGTTCTTTCTTCTCTCTTTCAGTCAGCCTTTCTTTTTTCAATTTGGCTGCGATGTTATTCTTCATCTTTTGGATCTCGCTGTTACGCTCGCTCAGCTTACCTTCCAGTTCATTGTTATAACCGGTCAGTGAATCAAGACGGATAACTGCGGCATCAAAACTCTTTTGCAATTCATTCTTTGAAGAATCAACTGCAACATATTGAGTTTGCAAAGACGTGATCTGTTGGTCAGACTTGTTCTTGTCCCACAGGAAATAACCCCAGGTTCCGAGGATACCAACGGCCAATAAGCCGATGATTAAATTTTTAGAATCCTTTTTAGGAGGTTGATTTTGTGGACTGGCTGATGGATAATTGGTTGTGCTCATAATTAATATGTGTTTTCAAAAGTTTAAAATTTGGGTTGTAACCCTATCATTCAGGTTGTCGATATTGGGTTAGTCCAAAACCATGCCAGAATTACCCGAGCAGGGGCGCATGGCGGGGTCAAAAACGCTGAAATGTAGTGTAGTATTGTGTTTTAGCCGTGTATATTTACTCTCTAAACTACCCTTTTTTTGGTGTAATATTGCACCAATTTCAAATACTTTACTTCCACATGTCTGCAGAAAAAATATTGTCTGATTGGAAAAAAAAACAGTTTAAGCCGGTTTATTGGCTGGAAGGAGAAGAAGATTATTTCATTGATAAGGTGGTAAATTATGCAGAGCATCATATCCTGAGCGAGGCAGAAGCAGGGTTCAACCTTACGATCTTTTATGGTAAGGATGCCAATTGGCCCGACATCATCAATGCCTGCCGCCGGTATCCCATGTTTGCCGACAAACAAGTGGTTTTGTTAAAAGAAGCACAACAAATGCGGGATATCGATAAACTGGAGCCTTATATAGAAAATCCCCTAAAGTCTACCATCTTCGTCGTATCATATAAAGAAAAAAAAGTAGATGGCCGCAGCAAACTGGCCAAAACCCTGAAAGAAAAGGGGGAGATGCTTACGACCAAAAAGATGTATGATAACCAGTTGCCCGACTGGACCAACGAACTGGTACAATCCAAAGGTTATTCTATTTCCCAAAAAGCTTTGTTACTGCTGGTGGACCACATCGGCAACGACCTGAGCCGCATCAACAATGAGATCGACAAGATGCTGGTAAACCTTGGCGACCGCAAAAGTATTACAGAAGATGATATTGAAAAGTATGTTGGCGTAAGTAAGGAATACAATCCTTTCGAACTACAAAGTGCGGTAGCTTCACGCGACCTGTCCAAGGCTATGCGCATCATCCAGTACTTCGAGGCCAATCCCAAAGCGGCGCCCATACAGCTTGTGTTGCCAACTTTGTACAACCTATTCAGTAAAACCTATATGATCTTTGGGCAGAATAGTTCCGATGAGAAAACCATTGCTGCCAACATTGGGGTCAATGCGTGGTTTGTAAAAGATTATGTGCTCACTGCCAGAAACTATAAATACGAAGGCACAGAAGGCGCTTTGCTATTATTACATCAATATAACCTCAAAAGCATTGGGGTCAATGATGTGGGCACTTCCGATGCATCGTTGTTGAAGGAGATGGTAGCGAAAATGATGGCATAAAAGCTATAATCCGAAGTAGCGTAAGCTGACTTGCTTATCGTTTGCCAGCGCTACCTTCAGGGACTCCAGGCCATCGAATTTTTCTTCTGCACGGATATATTGTTTCACATATACCCGGAGTGTACGTCCATAGATATCGGCATTGAAGTCAAACAGGTTCACCTCGATGGTACGCCTGTTATCGGTAATGGTGGGGCGTATGCCAATACTCATCATGCCTTTTAGGGAGTCAAGGGATTGCTGATTGCCAATTGCCGATTGCCGATCCAGGATTTCCGCAGCTACCACATAGATGCCATTACCCGGAACCAGCTTTTCTTCGTTTTCAATGCGGAGGTTGGCGGTAGGGTAGCCCAGTACCCTGCCCAGTTTATTGCCTTCCACTACGGTGCCTTCAAAAAAGAAGTCATAACCGAGAAGGGTATTGGCCTGTCCGATATGGCTTTCGATGAGCGCCTGCCTGATACGGGTAGAACTGACGGTATTTTCATCGATTACATGGCCCGGTATTTCCAGGAGCCGGAAACCCATGCGCTCGCTATAAGCCTCCAGGAGCTTGTAATTGCCTGTCCGGCCCTGTCCAAATCGATGATCATAACCGATAATGATCGTATGGGGGTGGAATTTTTCAATCAGAAAATGCTCTATATATTCCTCCGGCGTCTGTTGGGCAAAAGCAGGGGTAAAAGGAACAACCACCAGGTGGTCGATGCCGTTCTTGTCCAGCAATTCAATCCTTTCCCCAATGGTATTGAGCAGGTGGAAAGCAGGCTGCTGGCCCGATACCACCTTGCGGGGGTGAGGGTGGAAAGTAATGATAACCGTTTCGCCGCCTATCCGTCTGGCTTCCTGCTTCAGTTGCTCCAATATCTGCTGGTGACCCAGGTGAACCCCGTCGAATGTGCCAATGGTTAGCACTGCCCGGTTAAAAGCAGGTATATTATCGATTGAATAATAGACTTTCATAAATGCGGTGCTAAATTAGTCCGAAAGTCGGAAAGTCGGTAAAGTCAGGAAGTATCTTTGATTATTTATCGACATTCTTTCCGCTTTCGGGCTTACCGATTTACGGTCTTTCGGACTTTTCTTAGTTTTGCCGGATGAGTCTATATTCACAGCGGGGCGTTTCTGCTCAGAAAGAAGAAGTTCACAAGGCTACCGAGAAACTGGACAAGGGCTTATATCCCTATGCTTTTTGTAAAATATATCCCGATTACCTTACCGGCGATGCCAACTGGGTGAACCTGATGCACGCAGACGGCGCCGGCACCAAAAGTATCCTGGCCTACCTCTATTGGAAAGAGACCGGTGATATCAGTGTGTGGAAAGGCATTGCGCAGGATGCTATCGTTATGAACCTCGACGACCTCCTGTGTGTAGGTATCCACGACAATCTTTTGTTCTCCTCTACCATCGACCGCAATAAAAAGCTCGTTCCGGGCGAAGTACTGGAAGTGATCATCAATGGCACCCAGCAGATATTCGACGAACTAAAGCAATACGGTGTCAACATTCATTTCCTGGGGGGCGAAACAGCCGACGTGGGAGACGTGGTGCGCACGATTGCTGTAAACGGTACCATGACAGCCCGCTGGCCTAAGAATAAATTGGTGACCAACGAAAGGATACAACCAGGGGATGTGATTGTAGGCTTTGCCAGCTTTGGCCAGGCCAAATATGAGACTGCCTACAATAGCGGCCTCGGCAGTAATGGCCTCACCAGTGCCCGTCATGATGTGTTGGGCAAGTTCTATGCACAGCAATACAAAGAGTCATATGAAAACTCGTTGAGCGACGAAGTGGTTTATATCGGACCACATAGAATGACCGATCGGCTCCCGGCTCCCTATGCCGAACTCAACGTTGGTCAGTTGCTACTGAGTCCTACGCGTACCTACGCGCCGCTGCTCAAGCAACTATTCGAAAAACAGTTTGATGATATTCACGGCCTCATTCACTGCAGCGGTGGCGGACAGACCAAGTGTATGAAATACCTGCCGGGCGATTTCCGTATTGTAAAAGACAACCTGTTCGAACCACCCGTTATTTTCCAGGTCATACAAAAAGCTTCTGGCAGTGATCTGCGCGAGATGTACCAGGTATTCAACATGGGCCATCGCCTTGAAGTATTCACTACCGAAAAAGCGGCTGCCGGCATGATCAAAGAAGGCGAAGCATTAGGTATTGAAGCAAAGATCGTGGGCAGGGTAGAAGCAGGTACTAAAAAAGAACTGATACTTAAAACTGCCGGACAGGAGATCATCTTCTGATCTCCCCCCAGTCATAGTATAAATCAACTGGCAGCTTTTGCTATATGGGTCAAATGGATCATTGTAGCAGCGCTGCCAGTTCTTTTTCCAGCCTATTGCCGCGAAGATTGCGGGCAATGATCTTTCCTTGCGGGTCCAATAGGAAATTGTCAGGTACGGAATGAATGTTGTATTGTACAGCAATGGCATTTTTCCAGAACCTGAGATCTGATACATGTATCCAGGGCAGTCCATCCTTCACGATCGCTTCTACCCATTTATCCCGCTTTTCATCAAGCGAAACTCCTATGATTGTAAAGCCCTTATCTTTATACTTATTATAAGCTGCGACCAATGTGGGATTTTCTGCACGGCAGGGCACACACCAACTCGCCCAGAAATCAATAAGGACATATTTCCCCCGGAAATCCTGCAGGGAAATGTTATTGCCGGATGTGTCTGCCTGCGAAAAATCAGGCGCTGTTTTGCCGGGCCTGGTAGCGTTATGGCCATCGATACTTTGTTGTAATTCCTGGCCATATTCATTATTTTTTGCCGATGATGTGAGCTTGTCAAAAAAAGGTTCCCGCCTGATGAGAGGTTGACGGCAGATCATCTGCAAAAAAAATGCACTCACCAAAGAATTGGGATGTTCGGCCACCCATTGAAGTAGCAGGTCTTCTTTCAGATCATATAATCGTTGCGATTCCCGGGATGCACGATTGATCAAGGCTGTATCTTTACCTGCAGTAGCTTTCTTTTCCAGTATCCGAAGAGCGTCTATCTGCCGGTAATAACCTTGCTGATCCAAATATTTTTGGAAATTGCCTTGGTCATTGGCTACAGGGCCACCTTTTATCCGGCAATGCCTGAAATCATTTTTAACATCAATACCCATGCTGCCTGCCTCCAGGCAGAAACTCATCCACTTATCAGGCATCCATTCTCTTGACAAACGTAGATTGTAGCTTGGATTGGGAGTATGTAACGGAATAGTAAACCGGAAGTGGCCATTTTGCACAATGGTTGAATCTTTTGAGCCGCTATAGCTGTCAGGTATCATCCATACCATGGTGCCATCAGGCATGCCGGTAATCGTGCCGTTAATGATTGTTTTATCCTGGGCAGAAGTGGTTGTTGCTATTAATAAAATAGCAGCAATCAAAGTATATTTCATAATGAGTATTTCTGAGGGTTAAACGTAATGAGCAAAACAATATTTGCTTGTGGGTAAAAGTGAATAATGAAGACAATAAATAATAAGGGGCAGGCAAAAACCCGCCCCGTGTTAACAAAAGTTAACTTGCGTATAGAAAAAAGAGTTGAATTAATTGTAGAAAAGACGCATAACCGATCAAAATGTTTCAAGAGCTGTGCCATTTTATTAGGTATTGATAATCAATAGTTATTATATAATTTAGTACTGCTTTGCTGACCGGTTACGATACATTATGTGCGCGTTTCCGAACGTCTTGTTTCCTACAGGACAAGTTGAGTAGCTTGCTTGCGTTTAATTGCCAACGTTATTAAGAAGAATAAACTAAACCGGCCATAGAATATAATAACTATGGCCGGTGAAATTATTGTGAATGATAAAGTGAGGGTTACTTGTAATCTTTTTCCAGCTTGAAAGTGGTCTTAAAGTAATAGCGGGTAGATGAGCCTTTTACGCCAGGTATGGAGGCGCTGGCTCCTTTGGTGAGGACCCGGGATACTTCTTTCTTTAGTTGTTGCTGCACATCTACTGCACTCTGAGGTGCGCCCGGTTTCGTTAAATATGCTACAATCACAGTTTCCCATACCTTGCCCTGTACACCAGATGGTGCTGCATCATATACCTCAAAGTCATGCAACTTGTTCGATTCATCCACCTGGAATGAATACCAGACAGCGCCCTCGCCCTCACCATTTATCGTTTCCTGTGGATAGCGGAAGGTCTTGTTGAAAAATCGTTGCAGCATTCTTACTGTAGAATCATCTTTATATTCAAAGTGTGACGGTGCCCCGATCACGTTTTTCTGGTAGTCCTGTATCGCCTGTAATTGCAAGTCGATCTTTTTCAGGCGTTCTTCCTTTTGAGGATCATTACCGGCTTCAAGTTCTTTTTTAAGAAGCTGCAATTGGTTTAATTCGTTTTGTAGATTTTTGTGCCCTTCATCGGTGTAATAACGGGTCTTATCATCGGTATAATAACGCACATCGTTTTTGAAAGTGAATGCCTGTGTTTGCTTTAGCTCCTGCAAATGCTTTTCCTGTACTTTCAGCTCATTCAATTCCTTTTGCAGCACAAGGTCTATGTGCTCATTTTTTGTTTTATGTTGTTTCAGGATCTTTTGCAGCAGTTCCTGCTTCTCACGAACAACCTCCAACTCTGTCCCTTTAAATCGATCTTCAACAAACAAGAATTCCTTTTCTTCCTTTGTTGCTTGTTCCTGTTTACGTTTTTGAAGCTTAAGGTCGGACGGGGGAACGGTGTCTGTCGCTGCTACATTATATGCAATATTGCTTTCAGGGGCATTGACCTGTACCTGTGTATTCTTTTGTTGCTTGTTTTCACCGGCATACAAAGACAGCGAAAAGAAAAGCGTTACCGAAAGTGGGAGCACCATTACACGGCTCCAGTAGCCATATTTTGTTTGATTGAGTTGAGTGATCATGGTAATTCGTCTTTTTAATTGATGTTGAAAAAATGGATGTGCAAGGGAGGCTGCGCGCGAAGCCATTACCTGCTCAACCAGTAGTTCGGCATATTGATAGCGGTTGCTGCCGGAAGCAGCATACTGATCGGCCAGGAATTCGTGAATGGCCTTCAGTTCTTTCTTGATAAGATAAAAAAACGGGTTGAACCAGCACAGCATCGTGATGATTTCTGCCAGCAGTATATCGATAGTATGCTTTTGCTGCACATGGAATAGCTCATGCCGGAATATCTGTTGTCCCTGTTGACTGTTAAAGTTCAATGCATCGTTCCAGAAGATAGACCGGAAGAAAGAAAAAGGCGTACCGGGTTCCTGCGTCTGGTAAAACCTCAGAACTTGCCCCGCCTTGCGTGGGTCATTTACCCGTTCAAAAGGATACCGTTGCGATATCTTCCGGATGTACCCCAATGAACGGCCCAGCATGAACAGCAACACCAGTATGCCCACCCCATACACCGCCCAAACCAGGTTGCCAGGCGTAAACAAGGTACTCGCTTCTTGCGCCGGAGAGGACTGTGCTACAACTGGCGATACAGTCATTACCTGTGCAGTCCGGTATACTACCTGGTTCAGTGTGCCGGAGTCTTCATTGAACACCGGTATCTTGAACAAGGGCAATACCAGTGAAAGTACAAGTGCTCCCAGTAGGTAAAACCGGTTATAGTGGTGGAAACGTTTGTTTCGCAGGAACAGGTGGTAATAACCGAACAGGATGCCCGAACAAAGGATCACTTTCAGAAAATACAACAGTATGTTCATACAACTGATTTGAGAGGTGATGGACAACTATTTGCCGTAATCAGGATTATGTTCATTGTAATTAAAAGAACGTACGAGTTGCTTGCCGCTTAGTACATCGAATTCAATGCTCAATTGCTGATTGGGCAACTCGAATTGCCAGGTTTCTGCATCTTTCTTGACAAAGATGTTCGCAGGCTTGCCGAACAATTGTGTGATCATCTCTCCGGTAGTTTCACCTTCCTTGATGGATTTTACCTGCTCATAGGTGATCTTTTGAGCAACAGATTTACCAAACTGCACATAATGAAATGACTGGATTGTATCAGTGGCCCTGTCAAACACAATACGCAGTGATTTCCCACCTGCAGTATAGCTCCATACACTTTCGCCGCTTGAAAGCGTTTTTTGCCGGGGGGCACCCAATTTTTCCTGCACCTGTTTCATATTAGTGATCTCTTTTTGCAGAAGCCTTGCGATGCTGATATCAGGTCCATTCCCCGGAACTTCTTTAATAGTTTTGAATTCGTAAACAGGTGTTTTCTTAAGCGTAGTACTTTTTACAGCAAGCATACCACGGTTGTCCGTAGCAAAATACATATCCGCTGGTATGCCTTCAGGTAGTTTGGAGGCAACCTGTTGCGCCTTTACAGCAATCGTTCCGGCAAGCACCAGCACTACGGGCAGTGTCATAATCCGGCTCAGGTAGCCGAATCTCGTTGGGTTGGATGATAAGATCATGGTAATACGACGTTTTATGGGATGAGTGAAAAAATAGTGATTAAGCTTTCTGTTATTGGCCTGGGCCACCTGCAATACCAGCAGTTGGGCATAATCCGAAGGATCACTGTCTGCAGCGGCATATTGGTCGGCCAGGAATTCATGAATAGCCGATAGTTCTTTCTTCAACAGCCAAAAGAAGGGATTGAACCAGCAGCCGATTAACACCAGCTCAGTTAGCAGGATATCCAATGAGTGCAGCTGCCTGCAATGAAATACTTCGTGCCGGAAGATCTTTTGACCGGCTGCACCGGAAATGTCCATTTGCTGATTCCAGAATATGGAACGGAAAAAAGAAAAAGGAGTTCCGGCGGCCGTAGTATTGTAAATACGCAGCCCATTTATAGATGATGGTTGATATTGCCTGTGCAGGCGAAACAATTGATACAGGGAGCGCACCAATGCCAGCAATAGCCAGGCTGCTCCAGCCCAATATAAGATCCAGAGGCAGCCTGCAGCAGTGATTACTGGTTTCGACTCTGTCTCATTGACTACAATTGGTGTTACCGCTGTAGCAGGAGTGGTCACATTTTCAGTTGGCAGGCTGATAGCCTGTACCACCTTATAGGCCGCCGACTGAACCGGGGTCTCCGTATCAAAGATTACCGGCAGGCTCGCCAGGGGCAGTAGCAGCGATAGCCCCAGCGTGCCCAGCAGAAAGAACCGGTTATAGTGGTGAAACCGCTTGTTGCGGAGGAAGAGCCAGTAGTAAACCATCAGCACCCCCGAGCAGACCACCATTTTGAGAAAATAAAGCAGGAACACCATAATTATTTGTTTTGGGCGTCACGGATTTGTTGCAGCAGGGCCTCCAGCTCTTGCTGGCTAAGCTTATTGTCGCTTACGAATTGCGATACCAGTTTGGCAGGGGAGCCTTCAAAATACCCTTTAACCAGCTGGTTCACGCTTTTCTTACCATATTCAGCCTTGCTGATCCTTGGTTTGTACAGGTTGTTCCTGCCCTGCACCTCATATTCCATAAACTCCTTCTCTACCAATATTTTAAGCATGGTAGCAACCGTGTTGGAGTGCGGCTTGGGTTCCGGGATATGCTCCATAATATCTTTCAGGAACCCCTGACCAAGGTCCCATACTACCAACATTACCTGTTCTTCTGCTTTAGTAAGCGGCTTCATAACTAAGTTTTTAGTTGTAGATCAAATCTATAACTAAATTCTTAGTTGCAAAATATTATTTTGGTTATTCACAATTTTTTAAGGATTCATTTTCACTGCACAGGAATTTCAAGGTTAGGGCGTCTATAATAGTGGTGACGCGGCTTACAGCCGATTATGGACAAATAGACACAAACGTTTGCGCTGACATTCAATCCCGAATCTACCCTTAACAGCTTTGTTTTTATCCACAAAGGCTATGAGATTTCGTGATTGCGTGTTACTTTTGCAGACGGTTCTGGACGGATCTAACACATTAACAGCTCATTTTGCGGTTGATTTGCAACCTCCCCCTGAACTTTTCAGTCTATTTACTGTTGATACTGTACCCTGCCCCCAATTAACAGTTATTATTTTTCACTTAGAAATTTGATATGAGACAGCTCAAAATTGCTACCCAGATAACTAATCGCGACTCGCAGGCAGTAGAGAAATATCTGCAGGAAATTTCAAAAATCCCAATGATTACTCCCGAAGAGGAGACTGTACTGGCCCAGCGGATCAAGATGGGGGATCAGAAAGCGTTGGATAAGTTAGTACAGGCGAACCTTCGTTTCGTGGTATCCGTAGCCAAGCAGTATCAGCACCAGGGTCTGTCCCTGAGCGATCTGATCAACGAGGGTAACCTCGGTCTGATCAAAGCGGCACAGCGTTTCGACGAAACCAAAGGTTTTAAATTCATCTCCTATGCGGTATGGTGGATTCGTCAGTCTATCTTACAGGCATTGGCTGAACAAGGCCGTCTCGTACGTTTGCCCCAGAACAAGATCGGTACTTACAATAAGGCTAATAAGGCTTACATGGCCTTCGAGCAGGAGCATGAGCGCGAACCAAGTACCGAAGAGCTGGCAGAGCTTCTCGAAATGAGCGAAACTGAGATCAATAATATCTTCCAGAGCAATACCCGTCACACTTCCCTCGACGCCCCTGTGCACGAAGCAGAAGATGTGGCTATGGGCGACCTCCTCGAAGGTGGTGATGATACCGATGATGATGTGATGAAAGATTCCCTGCGCAATGAAATACGCCGGGTACTGAAATCTCTAAGCCCACGTGAAGCAGAGATTGTAAACGCCTATTTTGGCCTTGATGGCGAAAATGGTGTTACCATCGAGCAGATCGGACAGAAATACGATCTTACCAAAGAACGTATTCGCCAGATCAAGGAAAGGGCTATCAAACGTTTACAAAAGGCCCGCTACAGCAACGCATTGAAAGCCTATTTAGGTTAGTAATAGTACGTTAATCAAATAAAAGCCCGGTATGGTGAAAACCTGCCGGGCTTTTTGTTGCTATCTTTATAGCGTATGAGCATGATCGCGCGAATAAGTATGGCATTAATGCTGCTGGTAGCCCTCGCTGCCTGCGAAAAAGCCATCACCTTTACGCCCCGCAATGCAGAGCCGGTAGTGGTCATCGAAGCTACCATTGAGAATGGCGAGGCGCCCACGGTCATTCTTTCCCGCAGCCTTAACTATTTTAGCAAACTATCGCCCGATTCCCTGGCCAACTCTTTTATCCGCAATGCCGAGGTCTATGTATCCAATGGCGTCAAAACACACCGCCTGAAGGAATATGCTTTTCCTGCCAACAATGGATATACCATATACTATTATTCTACAGATTCGGCCAACCTGGCCACAGCCTTTGAAGGTGAGTTCAGTAAAAGCTACTCCCTGCAGGTAAAAACAGGAGGCAGGGAATATACCGCCACTACCACCATCCCGGCACTTACCAAAAAGATCGACTCCCTTTGGTGGCTGCCCGCACCCAACAATCCCGACTCGTCCAAAGTCATCGTTATGAGCCGCACCACCGATCCGCCCGGCTTTGGTAATTATATCAGGTATTATACCCAGTCCAATGCGGAGGTATTCTACCCCGGCCTGAATTCGGTATTCGACGACCAGATTGTAGACGGAAAAACCTACGATATCCAGATAGAGCATGGTGTAGACAGGAACCAGTCGATCGATCTGGAAGAATATGCTTTCTTTTACCGGGGTGATATAGTAACCGTCAAACTTTGCAATATCGATAAAGCCACTTTCGACTTCTGGCGTACGATGGAGTACAATTATAGCAGTATTGGCAACCCATTCTCATCACCCGTAAAAGTGTTAAGTAATATTAAAGGCGGCGGCCTGGGCTACTTCGGTGGCTACGCCGCTCAGTATTACACCTTGGTTATCCCGCAGTAGCTACTTGTCACCCTGAGCTTGTCGAAGGGTTGTCGAAGCCTTCCCTTTTCAACCTGTCAACATATTAACCCATCAACTGTTATAAGTAAGGTTATGCACAAGGAATCAAGGTTTGCCAACCCGGGCATTTTGATAACCCTTTTGCCGTTATTTTTGCCAAATTTCTTTTTAACACGCTACTATGGAAAGTGAAAAAGTACACTGTTTAATTATAGGATCAGGACCAGCAGGATATACAGCAGCCATCTATGCCGCAAGGGCTAATATGAAACCGGTATTGTACCAGGGCATTCAGCCTGGCGGCCAGTTGACCATCACCACCGAGGTGGAAAACTATCCCGGTTATCCGGATGGCGTACAAGGCCCGGAAATGATGATCCATTTCGAAAAACAGGCTACCCGCATGGGGGCCGATATCCGTTTTGGATTGGCCACTAAAGTCGACTTCTCCCAACAGCCATTTAAGGTATGGATCGATGATGAGAAACTGCTGGAAGCAGATGCCGTGATCATTGCCACCGGTGCTTCTGCCAAATGGCTGGGCCTGGAAAGCGAACAGCGCCTCAACGGCTTTGGCGTTAGTGCCTGCGCAGTGTGTGATGGCTTTTTCTTCCGTGGTAAGGAAGTGGCGATAGTAGGAGCAGGCGATACAGCTGCTGAAGAGGCCCTGTACCTGTCCAAACTGGCAACCACCGTACATATGTTTATACGTCGTGACACCATGCGCGCTTCCAAAGTGATGCAGGAAAGAGTACAACGTACACCAAACATTAAAGTATATTGGAATACGGAAACCGAAGAAGTGGTAGGAGAGAACAAAGTGGATTCTGTACGCATCAGGAATATCAAGACCGGCGAATTACAAACCATTCCCATCAGCGGTTTCTTTGTGGCCATTGGGCATGAACCCAATTCAGCTGTTTTCAAACCATTCCTCGACATGGATGAAGCAGGCTATATCAAAACCATTCCCGGCACTTCCAAAACAAATGTGGAAGGCGTATTTGCTGCAGGCGATGTGCAGGATAAGATCTATCGCCAGGCTGTAACGGCCGCTGGTAGTGGCTGTATGGCTGCCCTCGATGCAGAACGTTACCTGTCGGCCAAAGGGTTGGTTTAATTGCAATTAGTAGAAATACTGTATTGTAACCGAAAAAATAACATTACAATTCCTTACTTCTTTCTAATTTGGCCCCCGTTCCGCAAGGCGGGGACCAAATTCCATCTATGGTTACTATTGAGCTGCACAACATTAGGTTACAGGCGTATCATGGTCTTTATGAAGGTGAACAAAAAACAGGAAGCCCCTACGAGGTAAGCCTGAAAATATCGTACGACGAGGGGCATGTTAAGTTCGACGACCTGAAGAATACCATCAATTATGTGGATGTATTTGAGGTGGTAAAACAAAGGATGAAAGTGCCCACCCCCTTACTGGAAAAAGTTGCCGAAGGCATCATCCGGAAGCTCAAACATCAATACCCGTTCACTACCGAGATCATTATTTCCATTTACAAATTAGAGCCGCCCATCGAAAACATACAGGGCAAGCTGGGCATCACCATGCACAAAAAGTTTGAGTAGTTATATCTCCTTCTTCTTCCATTTCCCACTTCTGATGTACCAGTAGGAGAGGGTGAACATGGAGATCCAGTATAATCCCTCCGACATCCAGCCCCAGATGATAGACAGGTTGAGTACTTCCAGCACAATGTATACGTAAGC
>JAGIBF010000123.1 GCA_017744515.1 Niastella sp. | reverse complement strand
TCCTTGTAATGGCGCCACAGCAAACTATTCAACAAACTGTCCTCTCTTGCCAATTACAAGGATGCCGAGTTGATGGCGTTGGAAAAAGAGATCGTGGCCAAACTGCCTGCGAAGGATCTTGCGCTGTTGAGTAAATGGATCATCCGCGGTATGAACAACCGGGAGATCATTCAATGGCTGCGGTCTATCGAGAAAACATGCATTGCCACCATTTTTACTTCTTTCTTCAGCAGTGCTGAAAATGAGCTGCCGGAGACACGCTGGCTAAAGATCCAGGAGGCTTTGACGGAAGGGAGTTCAATTCCGGATTTCGAATTTGGGATGTAGGATTGCTGCCGCGCTTTGCAAGTTGTATCTTTGCGGCATGTTATCTCTGAAGCAAGTGCATCATATCGCGATCATCTGTTCGGATTATGAGCGGTCTAAAAAGTTTTATACGGAAGTATTAGGTTTTACTATCGAGCGGGAAGTGTATCGTGCTGCCCGGCAGTCGTACAAGCTCGACCTGTGCCTGAACGGGCAATATATTATCGAGCTGTTTTCTTTTCCCGATCCCCCACCCCGTCCCAGTCGTCCTGAGTCTTGCGGATTACGTCATCTTGCTTTTGCTGTGGCCGATATCGATGTATCGGTTAAGTGGCTTGCTGCGCAACAGGTAGCAGTGGAGCCTATACGTGTCGATGAATATACGGGCAAACGTTTTACTTTTTTTGCAGATCCCGATGGTTTGCCGCTGGAATTGTATGAATGGGCACAATAAATTAAAAGGGTGCGTTTGGCTTGTAAAAACGATGTACGGCTACTATATTGGTCTTCACAAAATCCGTACTCTATGTTACTTATGCTAACCCTTCAGGTATTCGTAGTCGTGTTTGTTATTGCCTTACTGTGGCATATCTTCGAAAAGGCAGGCCAGCCCGGCTGGGCCTCCATCATTCCCGGTTACAATGTTTATATTCTTCTCAAGATCACTGGTGTAATAAGAAAATAATAAAATAGAACCCCAGGGTCTCATCACAAAAAGCCAGGTATAAGTCACACGTTAATGCCAACACTCTACCCGTAGATTTGCGTAGTGGTTTTATCCAGTCCTGTTGCGGGTTTGACGTTTATCAAGGAAATTAATATATGACCCCGTCTGCAATGATTTACATCACAGTTCATCGTCCTATCTAAGCGCTTCAACCTCTTATTTTAACACATAGATCAATAATGCTTTAGGTTTTTTCATTATGCGGGTACAATTCAATCTGCCTGAAAATCGTTTTAAGGTAGTACAAAAGTGTAGCTGACCCCTACATAACTGGAAACCCCTAAATCCAAATTTCCCATGCAAAGATCTCTACTTCTGTGGAGGACGTATGCCTTTTATTTGATCATGCTATACTGTTTGCTGAGCTCTACAGCACAAGGTCAAATCAGGTATTCCTTCGCAGCAAGCTCCGGAACGTACAGCTACTTGTCCGGAAGCGGCAGAACAACGATTGTTAATGGTGATCAGAACAACTCTCTTTCAGGTCTCACAAACATCGGTTTTAATTTTACCTACGGTTGTAACACCTACACGCAGTTCAAAGCAAGCTCCAACGGCTGGATCAGCTTAGGTGACAATACCACGCAAAACATGTCGGGCAATCAGCTTTCGATTACTGGTAATGGCCCTATCATTGCGCCTTTGTGGGATGATCTGAAAACCGGTAGTACCGGTGTTGTCATGAAATTAACCGGTAATTCTCCAAACCGGATACTAACGATCGAGTGGCGTGAAGCATACTGGGATGCCGGCGCAGATGATCCGGTACTGTCATTCCAGATCAAATTGTATGAAACATCAAATCTCATCGAGTTTATTTATCAACGGGAAGATATCGCTGCCGAAAACGGTTCTGCTTCTATCGGTATCAGTGGCGGTTCGTTAGGTACCGATTTTTATTCGGTAAACGGTGTTACTACGAGTGCTACTGCCAGTTATGGTTCGGAAACCAATAACCTTAATTCAAGGCCTACGAGCGGCCTGACGTTTCGCTGGACGCCGTTGAATATGGGTTATGTTTCTTCTACTGCTACGCAGACGAATACTGCCAACATTTCAAAATGTAATAACCTGCAGCAGCAGCTTATCGGTGTTCAGGTAGTGGTGCAGGGTTGTAATAATCCCCTTAGCGTAACGGAGTTCAAGATCAATATGCTCGGGACTACTGCTACTGCAGATGTAAGTGCTATTCATATTTATTACACCGGCACGGTGGCTGCTTTTTCTCCTATACAGAATTTCGGGCCTGTCAATATTACGCCGGCAACCGGCGTGATCAGTGTTACGGGAACACAGCAATTGAGTCACGGCACGCATTATTTCTGGATCTCGTATGATATTAGTGCATCGGCTACTGTCAATAACGTCGTGGATGCGCAGTGTACGCAGGTAACGGTTGGCGGAAGTGCGCAAACTGTTTCAAGCTCCAATCCTTCGGGCACGCGCACCATTGTGGCCTGCCCGACAGCGCCGGGTGGTATTAATGGTCATAGTTTTTGGGTGAAGGCTGATGTAGGCACCAGCACCACTACCAATGGCGCTTTGCTCAGTCAGTGGAGCGATCAATCGGGCAGCAGCCGTCATGCCACGAATGGTACCGCTGCTAATCAGCCGACATTTTATGACAATGCTACGAAGAACCTCAACTTCAATCCTGTTGTAGAGTTCGATGAGGCTGCACAAAGTACGGCCAATGCGGATTTCATGGATATCAATAATAATGGTATTCTCTCGAATGGTAATACGCCGTATGATGTGTATGCGGTGATCGTTCCCGGTTCTTACAATCTCACTACACCTGGTAAATTCCTGTTTGCCGGGGAAGCTGGTCTGAATAATTTCAATGCCTTCGACGTCAGGAGTAATTATTCTGTGAACGATAGCTGGAACATGAATGACCTGATCATTCCCAATACCTGGGCGGTAGACAGTTTGCTCATGCTCACGTTTGATTATAATATCCTGCGCCGGGAATCTTATAAAGCCGGTACTTCCATCGGTACCCGGACGAGCGCGCCGCGGGTTGCGTTGAGTTATAATAATGCGCTTGGTTACCAGCGAACGGCTAATCTCGAGTATTATGATGGTGGTATTGCCGAGATCATTACTTATGCGAACGTGTCGCATGATCCTACCGCGCGTTATAAAGTGGAAAGCTATCTTGGCATCAAGTATGGTATTACCCTGCCACACAATTACATTGCTTCCAATGGTACAACTGTATGGAACAGGTCTACCAATGCTTCTTATAATAACAATATCATCGGTATTGCCCGGGATAATACCGGCGCGCTGCTGCAACGGCAGTCACGGAGCACGAATGCCAATCCGGATATTCTTACTATCTATGTTGGCACCAAGCAGGTGAACCAGAAAAACAACAGTGGTAACTTCACTGCGGGTGACTTGTCGTTCTTTATGGTGGGGCATAATAATGGTTATCCGCTTAACCAGTGGCCGGGAACCAATGAGAAGCCTGCCGGTATCTGCTGTCGCATTTTCAGGGAGTGGCTCGTTCAAAAGACCAACTTTACCAATACTGATTTAAAGCTGGAGTTTAATTTCAACAATGTGACGCCGGGTACTATTCCGCTCAACTCAGCTGATTTGCGCCTGTTGGTGGATGCTGATGGTGATTTCACCAATGCTACGATCTATGGTTCGTCTTCTGTTACCATCACTACTTCTGCGGGTGTAGCCACTGTAACTGTACCTGCTTCGTTATTGGCGAATGGCTCTTATTTTACGCTGGGTTCTGTATCGGCGAACACGGTATTGCCGTTGGAGCTAAAGGCTTTTAGTGGTGTGTGCAGGAATGAGGAGGTGCAGCTGAAGTGGGCTACTGCTACTCCTTCTGCATATGACTTTGTTGTGGAGCGCAGTACTGATAAGGTGAACTTCTCGCCTGTGGGTACTGTAGTTGCCAGCTCTGCTGATAATTATAGCTGGACTGACCTGTCGCCCCTGCCCGGTACGTTGTACTACCGTTTGAAAATAACGAAAGCCAGTGGTGAGCCGCTGTACTCTGCCATCACTACGGTGAGTGGTTGTAATACGACGGCTATCCAGTTGTCTACCGATCCTGGCAGTGGCGAGTCGACGCTTATGTTGCAACTGCAGCAGAAAGACCGGTCTATCATCAGTGTGTATGACATTGCGGGCCGCCGGGTTGAAATACCGGGTCTTACTGGTCAGCGTTCTCTGGATAAGGGTGTTCATTATATGCCTGTGCGTATTCCTGGCGCTACTGCCGGTATGTACTTCCTGCATGTGACCATTAATGAAGAACCGCATGTGTTTAGAATAATCAAGAAATAAAAGGGTTCTGTAATCAAAAGAGGCGACATCTTTCGTTTGCATTGCAAGTGAAAGGTGTCGTCTCTTTTTAATACATTCGTGGCCTAACTTTTAGATTTATGATCGTTGACCTGCGTTCTGATACCGTTACCCGCCCAACACCCGCGATGCTGGATGCTATGATGCAAGCGTCCGTGGGTGATGATGTTTTTGGTGAAGACCCTACTGTAAATAAGCTGGAAGCTATGGCCGCTGCTTTGTTTGGCATGGAAGCGGCGCTGTATTGTCCTACGGGCACCATGTCGAACCAGATCGCTATTAAGGTGCATACGCAGCCTGGCGACGAGGTGATCTGCGACCGGACGGCGCACGTTTATCAATATGAAGGTGGTGGTATTGCTTTCAATGCCGGCGCCCAGGTAAAGCTGCTGGATGGGGCCAATGGCCGTATTACGGCGCAACAGGTGGCTGATGGTATCAACCCTGACGATGTACATAAGGCGCATACCTCTCTGGTGTGCCTGGAGAATACCGTGAACCGTGGCGGTGGCAGTTGTTATGACCTGGCTGCTATCCGGGCCATCCGGCAGGTGTGTGATGAGCGGGACCTGAAGCTTCATCTTGACGGCGCCCGGCTCTTCAATGCTCTCGTGGCGCGTGGAGAATCTCCCCGCCAGTATGGGGCTTTGTTTCATAGTATTTCTATTTGTCTTAATAAAGGGCTTGGCTGTCCTATCGGCAGCATCCTTATCGGACCGGCTGCTTTTATTAAAAGGGCCCGGCGCATCCGCAAGGTGTTTGGTGGCGGCATGCGGCAGGCTGGTTATATGGCGGCTTCCGGTGTCTATGCGCTGGAGCATCATGTGGAGCGGCTGGCCATCGATCATGGGCATGCCCGGACTATTGCGCAGGCTCTGGAAAAAGCGCCTTTTACTGCCAGTGTTTTACCCGTGGAGACCAATATTATCATCTTTGAAGTGAACAGACCGCCTGCCGATATTGTTGCTTTGTTGAAACAGCAGGGTATTCTGGCTATTGCTATTTCTCCGACGCAGATCAGGTTTGTGTTGCACCTGGATGTGAGCAAGGAGATGGTGGAGCATGTGGTGAAGACTATTGGGTTGATAGGTTGAGTTTTGAGTTGATAAGTTGAAAGGTTAATAAGTTGAAAAGGGGGAAAACAGGCTGCGTGTGGTGTGGTTAGGCTGACAGCTCTTAACAGGGTTTCGAGGCTACAAGGCCCGAAGAGTAAAGAAAAAGGGCGGCCGCGGGACCACCCAATGCTACTAAACAAAAAGAGCTTATTATAACAATTACACCTGTAAAAACCGTAGTATAAGCAGGATCACGGTTGAGGGTCAGGCGAGCCGTAATTCTTTGTTCGCTGTTCCGGTTCGTGATAACGCAAACCGGTTGCGTAATTAAGACTGATATGAAGTAAATATTATTTTTTATGGTGAACAACAGTTCCACGGCTTATTTTACCGTTGTACAGGTTAGCACTTACCATTTTGTAAAGGGGAATATTGAAACGCTTCGTTATTTTTGAAATCAATACTATTGGATATGTTACCAACTATTAAACCACATCGTACCAAGGCCTGGGGTAAATTAGAAGATCATTATAAGAAGATCAGCAAGACTCACCTGCGTGAGTTGTTTGCAGATGACCCTGAACGCTTCCGCAAGTTCTCTTTGCAACTGGAAGATATTTTGTTTGATTATTCCAAGAACAGGATCTCCGAGAAGACTGTTCAGCTGTTGCTGGACCTGGCTGAAGAATGCGAGTTGGATAAAGCCATCTCAGCTATGTTCTCCGGTGATATCATCAATGCTACTGAAAAGCGGGCTGTGCTGCATACTGCGTTGCGTAATTTCTCCGGCCAACCGGTGCAATCGGAGGGCAAGGATGTGATGCCTGATGTGCAGGCTGTGTGGCAGCAGATGCGCAACTTCTGTAATCGTGTACACAGCGGTGAATGGACTGGCTATACGGGTAAGAAGATCCGTTATATCGTGAACATCGGTATCGGCGGTAGTGATCTGGGGCCTTACATGGTGACTGAAGCGCTGAAGCCTTACTGGATGGAGGGGATGCAGGTGTATTTTGTATCGAATGTAGATGCTACTCATATTGCAGAGACCTTCAAAAAGATCAATGCTGAAGAGACGTTGTTTCTCATCGCTTCCAAGACTTTCACTACGCAGGAAACGATGACCAATGCTCAAACTGCCCGTGCCTGGTTCCTGAAGGCGGCAGTGGATGAAGCGCATGTCGCAAAGCATTTTGCTGCGCTTTCTACCAATGAGAAAGAGGTGACGAGGTTTGGTATCGATAAGGCCAATATGTTTGGTTTCTGGGATTGGGTTGGCGGCCGCTACTCTCTGTGGAGCTCCATCGGCCTGTCTATTGCACTGACGATCGGTTATGATAATTTCGAGCAATTGCTGAAGGGTGGTCATGCTACTGATAATCATTTCCGTTCTACTTCTTTCGATAAGAACATTCCTGTTATCATGGCCCTGGTTGGCCTGTGGTATACTGATTTCTTCGGTTCTCAAACGGAGGCTATCCTCCCCTACGATCAATACCTGCACCGTTTTGCTGCTTACTTCCAGCAGGGTAATATGGAAAGTAATGGTAAGAGTGTAGACCGCAAAGGCAAGCCCGTGAGTTATGCCACTGGTCCTGTGATCTGGGGCGAACCTGGCACCAACGGGCAACATGCTTTTTACCAACTGATCCACCAGGGTACGGTCCTTATCCCCTGCGATTTCATCGCTCCTGCTATCAGCCACAACCCTATTGGCGACCATCATGCCAAGTTGCTGTCGAACTTCTTTGCCCAGACTGAGGCTTTAATGAATGGCAAGACGGAGAAGGAAGTGGAAGCCGAACTGAAAAAGGCGGGCAAGAGCGAAGCCGAGATCGAGGAATTGACTCCTTTCAAAGTGTTTGCCGGCAACCGGCCTACGAACTCCATTCTGGTCAAGAAGATCACGCCTTATACACTGGGTCAGTTGATCGCGCTGTATGAGCACAAGATCTTTGTTCAGGGTATTATCTGGAACATTTTCAGCTTTGACCAATGGGGTGTAGAGCTGGGTAAGCAATTGGCTAATAACATCTTACCCGAGCTGCAGGATGATAAGGATGTGAAGGGGCATGATTCCTCCACGAACGGCCTGATCAATGCCTGGAAAAAAATGAAGGGGTAGTTATGTAATCTGCGTAATTCGTGCATCGGTCTTTAAAAGCCCTTTGTATGAAACGTTGTATCATTTTAGTTTTCCTGCTCCCGGTGGTGTCTTTAGTGATGGCCCGGCAACCGCTTTCTCCGGATGTTCAGAAGAGGCTGGCCGAGCGGCAACATCTGTATTCTATGCCTGGCTCCAACGGGGCTGTGGTTAATGTTTTGCCTTTACGGGATACCGGTAAAGCGGACTTATTACAGAAGCTGCTGGAGGCTGAGCGTGTGAAGCAGGGTGGCCTGGTAAAAGGGACTTATTCTCATACGACAACGCGAGGCAAAGTGTACACGCTTACGCCTGATAACATGCCTTGCCTGGTGTCTGACATGAAGGCAGTGGCGCCGATGCCCAACGGGGGCGGTGTGATCGTTGATGATAAGATGAACAGGTTTCCCCGGCAGCGGATCATTCCCAAAGAAGATAAGGCTAAAGTGAAGGAGTAGTGAGTTGGGCTAAAGCCCCAAAAAGATATTAATCATAGTTGTCCCGGCCCTAAAGGACCGGGCAATTTTTTTTACTTCGCAAGCTCTTTTTTTTGTTAGGGCCGAAGGCTCTGGAATAGAACTGCGAGGCTGCAAACCTCGCAGAGCTAAAGAAAAAAGCTCCCGGGAGGGAGCTTTCAATATTGTAATGTACAGTTGTGTAAGGGTTATTATTACCATTTGTCTACTTCATCACTGGCAGCGGCAGCAGTTGTGGTGCCATTGACAGAGGGAGTAGCTGTTGCAACAATCACTTCTTCTGCAGCTTCAACATCAACATCTACGGCAACGTCTGCGGAGTCTTCACCTTCTGCCACCTGATCATGGTTGTAGGCGTCGAAATCAAAGTTGGGCATCAGGTCGGTCTTAACGTAGTCTACGGCTTCGGTCAACGCTTTCAGGAACTTGTTGAAGTCTTCTTTGTACAGGAAGATCTTGTGCCTGTCATAACCATTTTCGTTGAATTTTTTGCGACTCTCTGTAATGGTGATGTAGTAGTCGTTACCGCGGGTAGCTCTCACATCGAAGAAGTAGGTTCTTCTTTTCCCGGCCCTGATGCGTTTGCTGTAAACGCTTTCCATTCTTTTGTCATTGTTTTCGTACGCCACAGTCATTTAAAGTTTTGCAGTTTAATAATTGGCAATTCTACAAAAAAGCAGTCACAAATATAATATTGTTTTGGAACCGACAAAATTTCCGGGCATTTAATTGGGGAATGACACGAAATATTTTGTATGATCAACTCTCCTCGGCCATGTCTTCACGTTCCTGCTGTTGTTGTTCATACAAATAAGTGTAATATCCGTTACGTGACAGTAATTCATTATGTGTGCCCATTTCTTTGATGGTACCATCCTCTATCACGACGATCATATCGAAGTCAAATAAGGTAAAAATCCGATGCGTAATGATGATCGCGGTCTTGTCTTTAAGGAAGAGTCCGAGGTTGCCGAGTATCTCTTTTTCTGTTTTAGCGTCTACTGCGCTGAGGCAATCATCGAATACAACGATCTGTGGGTCTTTGATCAATGCGCGGGCAATGGAGATGCGTTGCTTCTGTCCTCCACTGAGTGTTACTCCCCGCTCTCCTACCATGGTTGTATAACCCCCATGGAAACCCTGAATTTCTTTTTCTACACTTGCATAACGGGCGGCTTGCCGGATCATTGGCTCGGGTGTTTCGCCCAATCCGAAGCTGATATTGTTGGCAATGGTATCGCTAAAGAGGAACACGTCCTGGGGAACATAGCTGATCTGTTTGCGCAGGCTTTGCAGGTCCATGTCGCTCACTTTTACGCCATCGATGGTAATGTTGCCGGCAGTGGGATCGTACATGCGCAGGAGAAGCTGTGCGATGGTGGTTTTGCCGGAGCCTGTGTGACCAATGATGGCCACCTTCTGCCCTTTTTGGATGGTGAGATTAAAATGTTTTAATGCCTGGATACCGGTGTTGGGATATATGAAATCTACCTGATCGAAAACAATATGTCCCTGCAACACAGTGCTGGCTGGTTTGGCGGGATTGACGATGGCTGACTCTGTATCGAGGAACTCGTTGAGCCTTTTTTGTGATGCGGAAGCGCGCTGGATCATGCTGGCCGTCCACCCAATGGCGCTCACCGGGAAGGTGAGCATGTTGATGTACATTACAAACTCTGCAATGGTGCCAATGCTTACATTGTGGGTACCATAGATGGCGTATATGCCGCCAATCATGATGGTGAAGAGGGTGCTGAGCCCAATGATGAGTGTCATGGAAGGGAAATAGATGGCTTCCATTTTGGCCAGCCCGATGGCGTTGTTCTTATAGTCTTCGCTGTTCTTTTCGAAGAAGCCATACATCGCATTTTCCTGCACAAAGGATTTGATCACACGAATGCCTGAATAGGATTGTTGTGCATTGGTGGTGAGATCGGACAGGAGTGATTGTATGTGTTCGCTTTTTTTGTGGATGATGTTGTTGACCACATAGATCGTGATCGCCAGTATAGGTAATGGCGCCAGTACATAGAGGGTGAGCAGTTTGTCTTTGTTGATCATGTAGTAGAGTGCCAGACCGATCAGTGTTACCAGGTTGATGAGGTACATAATGGCGGGGCCGGTAAACATGCGTACGCGGCTTACATCTTCGGATATACGACTCATCAGGTCGCCGGTATTGTGTGTCTTGTAGAAGTTGGTATCGAGCTTGAGGTAATGTTTGAATACTTCGTTCTTCTGGTCGAATTCGATGTGGCGGCTCATGACGATGATGGTTTGCCGCATGAGGAACATGAAGATGCCGCGTATCAATGCCAGCACCAGGATGGTGATGCCGCAGAGTGCTACTACGGAAATGCCTTTGTATTGTTCTGCAAAGCTGATGAACCAGTTGACCAGCCAATCGTATTCGGGATGGTGGCGATCTTTGACGGCTGCGCCTAATGATCGCTGCACTACTTCAAACACATAGCCGGTAACCTGTGGGGCCAGTATGGCAAAGTAGTTGGATATAATGATGAAGAGGATGCCTAATCCCAGTCTCCAGCGGTACTTCCAGAAGTATTTATTGATCGCCTTTAGGTGCTTCAAGATTACGTTTTTAAGATGGCTATCACTCCAATCGAGTGGGTTGCAAATATATTACTTTTCCCACCAGGGATTGATGTATTGGGCTCCTGTGACGGTGACCGGTTCGCCGGGGCGAGGGACCAATAGCGGGATGCCTTTTTCTGTGGCTGTTTTGAGCAGTGTTTCGATGGGCTCTTTCCAGGCGTGGAGGGCCAGGTTGAAGGTGCCCCAGTGGATGGGCATCATCAGCTTTCCTTTTAAGGCCTGGTGGGCTTCTGCTGCATGGATGGGCCCCATGTGTATGTCGGCCCAGTATGGGTTGGATGCTCCTATTTCCAGCATGGTGAGGTCGAATGGGCCATAGGTCTGGCCGATATCGGCAAAGCCGCTGTACCAGCCTGAATCGGCGCCGTAGTAGATGTTGTGTTGGCTGCTCCGGATGGCAAAGGATGACCAGAGTGTCTGGAACCTGTTTAGCAGGCTTCTGCCTGAGAAATGGCGGGCGGGAAGTGCTGTGAGGGTTAACGCATTGGCCACTGTGACCTGGTTGGTCCAATCCATTTCTGTGATGCGTTCGCGTGCTATTCCAAACTCTTCAAGGTAGCGGCCTACTTTGAGGGATGTGTAAAAGGACAGTTTAGTGTTGCTGCTAAACCAGCGGATGGTGGCTGCGTCGAGGTGGTCGTAGTGGTCGTGTGATATAATAACAGCGTCGAGTGGCGGGAGGTCTTTAAGGGCGATGGGTGGCGCAAAGAATCGATGTGGGCCTATAAATGTCGAGAATGAGGCGCGTTTGCTCCATACAGGGTCTGTAAGGATGCGTTTACCATCTATTTCTATGAGTAAGGTGCTGTGTCCTATCCAGGTGATGCGTAATCCTGTTGCCGGTGGCGTTTGATAAATATTGGTATCGGTTGTAAAGGGGCCTGGCTTGTGGCGTGGGATCACTTCGTTTTTATTGCGCAGGTAGGCCATGAGCACGCGGGCCATGCCTCCTTCCGACATTACTGCTGTGGGTACGGGGTTCTGGAATTTGTTGCCTTCTTTGCGGGCTGTGTGCAGTGTACTCATGTTGCAATGTACTGTTTTGGAGGGAGAACAATCAAAGTAGGGGGAAGGTTGTGTATTGGGCTAAAGCCCGGAAAATCTACCTGATCCTTATTCCCGGCCCTAAAGGGCCTGGCAGTTCCTTTTGCCTTACATTTACGTTCTCCGAGTCTTTTTCAAATTCTTCGAGTCTTTGACTTCGCAAGCAGATTTCTCACTGCGCCGCAACAACCTGTCCTTTATAGTCCCGAATGGCTCCGTTCGAAATGACAAACAAGAGTGGGCTCTGTTCGAGATGACAAACAAGGGTGGACTCCGTTCGAAATGAACGAATAAGGGTGAGCTCCCTTCGAATGACAAAAGGGGATTGGTTTCGAAGTGACAGAAAAGGGTAAACTTCATTCGAATGACAGAAGAGGGGGCTTCTTATAAGATGTCGGGCGGTTTTAGACGGTTTTGGGGCTTGGGGAGGGGTATTTTGGAAAAGCTGTCCGGTTTTGGGAATGGCATTTGGCGGGGCGGATCTGCAATAGGCTAATTTCCAGTGTTCTGTGTTTTGGTATGCCGGTTGTCTTATCTGGCACGACGGACAATTCACAAACATTAACCAAGGACAGTTTAAAACGGACATTATGATCACCAAATTCTTCACACAACAGGACACACCGGACACTGCCATCGAATTGAGAAATCAGATCATGGAACTGGGCTCGGCTCTCTTCTTTTCCGAGAATGAATCATTACTGAAATTGCCTGTACACGTTATCAATAACGTACAGGTTGATGATGACAATCAAATCTGGTTCCTGATCCAACGGCCTACTCAAGCGCTTACCGAGTTTGATGCCGAGTTACCTGCGAAACTGGAGTTCTTCAAGAAAGGCATGTCTTACCACATCAAAGTTCAGGGTGTCGCTTCTATCGTTGACAGTAATACCAAAGTGAAAGAATTGGCTGGTACTGATGGACCGCATATCAAATCTCTTGTAGCGATCAAGGTTGTTATCAAGAACAGTGAAGTATTTCAAACTGCTACTACTAAACCTGCTTCAGGCTGGCTTCAGCAAACAAAAGCATTGAGCAACTTCTTCTTCTCATAAGCGGAAACAAGGGGAATTCATGTGTAGCGGATTTACATGGATTCCCCGTTTTTATTGCACGATTAACGTGGCATTAAAAATGGTATTAAGAATATCTCCTATAAGCTCCTCTTCTTGAAAAAAATCATCATGCATTGTCAGTTTAAGTTGATATGTTGCAGTATCTTCATTCATTAAATACCGGCACATGATCAATCAAGAGGAGAATAGTTGGGATGTAGTTTTGGCAGAAGACGACAAAGACGATGTACTAATCTTTGAACTGGCAGTTGAAAAAGCACGCATTCTCATCAACCTGCGTCATGCAATAGATGGTGATAAATTATTCCTTTTATTAAAGGAGGCGATTCCCGATATTATTTTCCTCGACATCAATATGCCTTGTAAGGATGGCGTAACCTGTATTGCTGAGATACGCCAGAATCCCGAGTACAACCATGTACCGGTGATCATGTATACTTCCTACAATCACTCTCAAAAGGTTGAAGCTGCCTACAAGAATGGCGCAAATTTTTACCTGCTCAAGACTGAATCGATCGTTGATCTCGCAGAAAACCTGAAAAGAATCTTCACTGTAGAATGGAAGCGGTATATGTATTATCCGCCCATCAATCAATTTATTGTTGGCAATTAATACGGCATGCTTTTGCTTCGTTAGCAGATTTCTCACCCTGTGTACCGGTGGTTTAACCAGGTACGTATGGCAGGGTTCGAAATGACAGAGGGTGTGGCTTATATGAGGTGGCTGACGTGAGGATAAGGATGGACAGTCAATCATTGGTCAATAACGGCTATTCACTCAAGTGGCGCTCCCTCATTTGAGTGATTGATCTGCTTTTGCTTCTCCGGTAGTTTTGGTGTTTTGTTTTCCACCACTAAAAATGACTAACCATGAAGCAAACATTCTCCCTCCTTATCCTGCTGTGCGTATTGGCTATTTCAGCAACTCAATGTAAGAAAGGCGATACGGGGCCGCAGGGTCCTCCGGGCACTGCCAATGTGATCTACTCAGAATGGTTTACTCCGAATCCATACATCAAGGATACGATCTTTGGTACCTGGGGATTCAAGTACAACAAGGCTGCTCCTTTGATCACGCAGCAAATACTCGACAGCGGCTCCGTGCTTACGTTTGGCAAGTTATTAGGGTATAATCCTGCTGTGTGGCCTACTAACGTAGTGCAGCAATTGCCGATCCAAATTACTTACAAGCAGAGTGGCAATACCAACACTGATACCTGGAGCGCACGTGTGTCGCCGGGTAATGTGCAGATCCGCTTTGTGAATGATTTCAATGAGTATAATGTTATCGCTACTCAACATCAGTTCAGGTATATCATCATTCCTGGCGGAGCCAAAGGTGTGCGGATGGCCAGGCGCTCGTATGAGGAGATATGTAAAGAATATGGTATACCGGAGTAATAAAATTGTAAGGACAAGGGGTTTTGAGTATATTGAGAGGGATGAAGCAATTGCTTATCCTTTTTACAACATTACCCCTTGTACTTTTATTGAACTGTAGACAGCCGGTTGTTCAGATCATACAATCTTCTGGTTCTATACAGGCCGGTAATTTCCTGGTATATTATCAGCGTACGGGTTATGGCCAACCTCTCGTGTTGCTGCATGCAGGGCTGCAGGACCATGCCATGTGGGATGAACAGGTAAAGGCTTTGTCGACCGCTTACGAAGTGATCACTCCCGACCTCCCCTATCATGGTCGCACTACCGGCGCCGATACCAACTTGCTGGCGTGTGATGTGATCAGGGTATTGCTCGATAGCTTGCGTATTCAACAGGTGTCTATTGGCGGTTCTTCGATAGGTTGTATGGTGGCGCAGGACTTTGTGATTGCTTATCCTGATCGGGTAGATAAGGCGATCTTTGTGTCGCCGAGCATCAATGCCAAGGACCTGCCTGCAGACTCGCTGAGCAAGGCCCGGTATAGCTTGTTTATGCAGGCGTATGAGAAAAAGGATACTGTGAAAGCTGCCCGTGCATTCACCAAAATCTGGGCCACCGGGCTCCGCGATGAGCAGCCCGACAGTGTACGCGCCAGAGTGGAACTACAGGTATTCAACACTACATTGGCCAACCTACGGCATTATAAAATGGGAACCGGACCACGGTTGCAGACCTCCCCTCCTGCGTTTGAGCGACTTTCTTCTATTACAAAGCCCGTGCTAATAATAGACGGCGACAAGGATCTTCCTTTCATTTCTTATTGTGCAGGCATCCTGGAAAAGCAGGTACCTGGCGCTGTGCGTAAAACCATACCCGGCACTGCGCATATGCTCAATATGGAAAAGCCTGCGTTGTTCAATGATCTTCTATTATCTTTTTTGAAGCGTACCCAATAATTATGGGGGTGATAATGTCCTCAACACGCAACATCTTTCTGACTTTGCTTGTTGAATAATGACAGGGGCTATTTTTGTCCCGTAAAAAGGCTATAATTTGCAGGCTTAATTTTTTAATCTGGTTTGTCATGGCAAAATTGTTTAGCGCGCTGGACATAAAGGGTGTTCGGTTCAAGAACAGGATCGTTGTATCTCCGATGTGTCAGTATTCTTCGAAGGATGGATTTGCTACGGACTGGCATCTTGTGCATTTGGGCAGCCGTGCTGTTGGCGGGGCGGGATTGATTATTACGGAGGCTACTGCTGTGTCGCCGGAGGGGCGTATCTCGCCTGATGACCTGGGCATCTGGAAGGATGAACACATTGAGAAGTTGCAACGGATCACTTCCTTCATCAGTGAGCAGGGTTGTGTGCCTGGTATTCAGCTGGCGCATGCCGGCCGGAAAGCAAGCACCGATGTGCCCTGGAAAGGGCGTGGTAAAGTAGATGTGGCTCATGGAGGCTGGACAGTAGTTGCTCCTTCTGCCCTATCTTTTTCCGACAGTTATCCTATGCCTGAAGCGCTCGATAAAGCTGGTATACAAAAAGTGATCGCTGATTTTAAAGCTGCTGCTGTGCGGGCTTTGCGTGCGGGTTTCAAAGTGATTGAAGTGCATGGGGCGCATGGCTATCTTGTTCATCAATTCTTTTCTCCGCTGAGTAATCAGCGTACTGATGAATATGGCGGTAGTTTTGAGAACCGCACGCGTTTGTTGTTTGAGATCATTGACGGTATTCAAACGGTGTGGCCGGCTGAGCTTCCTTTGTTTGTTCGTATCTCTGCTACCGATTGGGTTGATGGTGGCTGGAATGCTGATGAGGCTGTAGCATTGGTACGTTTGTTGAAAGAAAAGGGTGTCGACCTCATCGATGTTTCATCCGGTGGCTTGTCGCTTCATCAACATATTCCTGTTGGTCCTGCATATCAACTGCCTTTTTCCTCCCGCATCAAAAAGGAAACGGGGATCATGACCGGAACTGTTGGCCTGATCACCGATGCGCTGCAAGCGGAGACTATTTTGGTGAATGGCGATGCCGATATGATCATTATGGCGCGGGAGCTGTTGCGTAATCCTTATTTTCCTTTACAGGCTGCGCATACTTTGAAGGCTGAGGCGAAGTGGCCGGTGCAGTATGAAAGGGCGAAGTTGTAGGTGCCGGAAGTAAGAGGTAAGAGGTAGGGCTGCTGTTGCGTTTTGAAAAAGCTTACTTGCTGGTTGCTGTTTTTGAATGTTGCTGGTATTTTTTGTATCTTACTGTTGTATGAATTATAGCGGGTTATATTGTA
>JAGIBF010000122.1 GCA_017744515.1 Niastella sp. | reverse complement strand
ATGTACAGCGGTAATCTGCAACGATGAATAATCAGGCAAAACGATAAGAACAGTGATTTGATACAAGTTCTCCTCCTTTCATCGAATCATCTTTGCATTGAAAATAATCAACAACTAAATAAATAAAAGAGGAAAAAAAGTATAAATCAACCAATTCACATTATAAAACAAAAGAAATGAACACAATAGTAAAATTGTCTTTTATCATGAGTATACTTCAATTGAGTTTTTCAGGTGTAAACGCGCAAAATATCCCCGATAGTACAATGCAAAAGATTCATGGATTCAGAGGCTTCTATGAAACACTTGGCAAAGTATACCCTCCGGATAGTACCATTTCAATAGGAGCAACAGAAATCGCAGGCGTAAAAAGTTATTGGTTTAACCAAAACCAACTCACCCAAAAACACATTGTCCTATATTTACATGGAGGTGTATATACATATGGCAATATAAATGCTTACCGCGCCATGCTAAGCCATTTAGCCAGGTCTTTAAATTTACCGATCGTATATGTAGAGTATTCTTTATCCCCCGACCATCCTTTCCCTGTTGCCAACAATGAAGTAATGAGGGTATACCGTGAACTCAAAAAGAAATATCCCGGACATAACATTACGATCATTGGCGACAGTGCTGGCGGCGGTTTAGCAATCACACTGGTACGCGACATACAGGAAACCAACCTCCCGCTGCCTGGTTCCATAGCATTAATATCGCCTTGGATTGATTTGAAATGCAATAATGATTCCTATACAACGAAACAGGCGGTTGATCCAATTTTAAACAAAAATTTCCTGTACGAACATGCTTTATTATACGCCCGGGACAAAATGAAAGATGCAGATCCCAGCGAAATAAAATTTAAAAAATTCCCTCCGGTACTTCTGCTGGTTGGCTCGGATGAAGTGTTGAACGATGATGCAAAAAAGTTCTACGCTTACATCAAACCTATCCAGGCAAAAGCAACAATAAAAGAATTTGCAGGTCAAAAACATGTTTGGATATTCTCACATATCGATTCACCGGCATCAATTGAAGCAGTGAGTGACATTAAAGAGTTTATCAATCGGAAATAAGAAGTGTAGCGCAATACAAGCTAAGCTGCTGAAAAGCGCGATGCCTAAAAGAAAGAAGCCTGCAGAACCAAGGTACTGCAGGCTTCTTCAATGTGTAATAATTTAACGCCAGCCCAATCCGGGTGCGACATGCTTCAGAATTGAAGACAGCACGTGCACATTGTACTCAACGCCCAATGTATTGGGTATCGTCAAAAGAACCGTATCAGCTTCCTGGATAGCTTCGTCCTTAGCCAATTCTTTTATAAGTTGATCTGGTTCACCAGCGTAGCTCTTTCCGAAAATGGCGCGCTTATCAGCTTCGATCATACCAATTTTGTCAGTTGCGTTGACATCCCTTCCAAAGTATAACCTGTCCTGATCATTCATCAGTGCAAAAATAGACCGGCTCACCGACACCCTTGGTTCACGCTGGTGCCCCGCTTTTTTCCATGCCTCTTTATACAACCTGATCTGTTCCGCTTGCTGAACATGGAATGGCTTGCCACTTTCGTCGAACTTTAAGGTAGAACTTTGCAGGAGCATTCCCTGTTCCGCAGCCCAAACAGCTGTGGCATTGGAGGCGGCTCCCCACCAGATACGTTCCCGCAATCCTGGAGAGTAAGGTTCCAGACGCAACAAGCCCGGCGGGTTCGGAAACATCGGGTAGGGGTTAGGCTCGGCAAATCCCACGCCCTTCAGCTTATCGAGGAATTCCAGCGCTTTACGACGCCCCATATCGGCGTCCGTTTCTCCTTCGGCCGGCTCATAGCCAAAATAGCGCCATCCATCGATCACTTGTTCAGGCGAACCTCTGCTGATGCCCAGTTGCAATCGCCCGCGCGAGATCAGGTCGGCAGCGCCTGCATCCTCCACCATATACAGCGGGTTTTCATACCGCATATCTATGACACCCGTTCCAATCTCGATCTTGCTGGTTTTGGCGCCGATGGCTGAAAGCAAGGGAAAGGGAGATGCCAGCTGCGCCGCAAAGTGATGCACCCGAAAATAAGCGCCGTCTAAACCAATCTCCTCGGCAGCCACAGCCAGATCGATAGACTGCAGCAACGTGTCACTCCCTGTGCGCGTTTTATAGGCCGGATGATTAGACCAATGCCCAAACGATAAAAATCCTATCTTCTTCATACGTCTCTTTTCAATTGTAAATAACCTTTACAAAGGTAGACATAACAAATGAAGAAATGTCGCCAGACAAGGTTTCCCGTGGTATACCTGCTGCCAGGAATAAGGCCAAAAGCAATCTGTTGAAAAAACTATTAAAAGAAAGGAATTTACAATAAGTCCATTCAGCTACCGCTTCGTCTCATTTTCCATATCAAGGTTTTCATCAAAAGGGCTCTTTGTAAAAGGGTACACCAGTTGGTTCACATAACCTTTCGGAAAATGCGCTTCCCGCAGACCGGTACCTTCGGGCCAGGTATTGCCAGGCAGATAATAAGTACCGAAGATCTTATCAATAAACGGGAATATCGTTGCGAAGTTCTTGCCATAATACCTGGGATCTTCACAGTGGTGCCAATGATGATACTGGGGAGTGGCAAAAATATACTTCAGGAAACCAAAGTTGATCCGTGTGTTGGCATGGATCAGCACAGCGTGGATCGCCATGAAGATGATATACGTATTGAAAGTGATCTCCGAAAATCCGAAAACGTATAACGGAATAAAAGTCATAGACCGGGTCACAAAGATATCTACAAAATGCGTCCTCGATCCGGCCAGCCAATCCATGTTCTTGGTAGAATGATGTACGGAATGGAAACGCCACAGATAAGTATGCGAATGGAAAAAGCGGTGCGCGGCATATTGAAAAAGGTCAGTGACCAGGAAAGCAAAGAAAAGCTCGATCACATAAGGAAGCTGTTGCACCCAATGCTGTACCTCAGATAGTCCGATCCATCCAAAGAATAGCTTTGCCGGTTTCTGGGTGATCACCCCAAAGAACTGGATGAACAAATGGCTGATCACAAAATAAAGCAGGTCGGTTCTCCATTCTTCGTGAAATTTGCTTTGTTGCCTGTTTTTAGGAAACACCATTTCAATGGGCACAAAGATCACGGCCATCAACAATAGATCAAGTAACAACCAGTCAACACCTAAACTCCAGCTGCTCTTTTCAACTGCCCGGCCATGCACCTGCAACCCGCCAAAAACAATAGCCAGCGTGCAGATCAGCAATCCTGTCATAGCCCACTTCTTTTGCTTGCTAAGCATAAAGCTGACGAGCGCAAAGAGAAAAGAAGCGATGATGGTAGACGTCAATAATATCTTCATAGACTCCCCGGTATATACGTCCCTGAACTGAGGCGTAGTGAGCCACTCAGGATATTTAAAACAAATAACGCCGATCAGGGAAAGCAAGCCAAGAAATATCGACGAATAGCCGCTTATTTTCCCTTCGCCGATTTTAAGACGCTGTGAAGGTGTACTCATAATTCAAGATATTCAGGTAGATAACGATACAACAGGCTGCAAAGTATGGCTGGTCTGCAGCAGCATGAAATTGTAATGAACGAATGGTAATATTTTTCTTGTGAATGGTGTAGTTTGACGTTTGAAGTGCATCCTAAGGAAGGGATATTTACTGGAGCAGGAAATCAGGCATAAAATGTAAAAACTATAACATCATATAAAGCTAAGTGATTACAACACGTCCTTAATATCTTCCGTTTTTTTAAACATAGCTGCCGCAAACGGGCACAGAGGTATAATCTTGATCTTTTTCTCTCGCGCCATTTCCACAACTTTATACAGCATTTGCTTACCAACATCTCTGCCCTGATACCCGGGCTCAACTACGGTGTGGTCTATGATGATCAAATTTGGCCCGGCGATGGAATAGCTCATTATTCCTGCGCGTTTTTCATGCTCCTGAGCTATAGCAAAGCCTTTAGTGTCGTGTTCTTTCAACAGTATTTCCATGATTTCTTTATTTTATAAGAGGAATAACCTTTTTGCCGATCAGTTCGATCGACCGCAATAATTGCTGATGAGTGAGACCGGCATTGTCCATCTGGAAGGTAAAACGATCAACCCCACCCAAAGCTTCACTATGCCGGATAAGCTTTTCAGCGACCGTTTCCGGCCCGCCGACAACAAGCACGCCTTTGGGTGCGATCTGAACGTCGAACTGCCTTCTGGTTACCGGCGGCCATCCACGTTCCTTGCCCGCTTTGGTCCATAATTCCGCATATCCGGGATAGTAATCCCCGACAGCCGATTGGTCATCCTCACCGACGTATCCTGGAGAATGCAGTCCTACTTTGAGCTGCTCAGGGCTGAAACCGGCGTCTGCACCAGACTTCCGGTAAAGGTCTACCAGCGGCCGGAAACGCTCTGTTTCGCCGCCAATGATAGCCACCATCAGTGGAAGCCCCAGCCTACCCGCACGGATAAATGACTGAGGAGTTCCGCCGACCCCCACCCAAACGGGCAATTTTTCCTGGACAGGACGGGGATATACAGGCTGGTTTTTTAATGCCGGTCTGAATTTTCCGGACCAGGTGACGAATTCTTTATCCCGGATCTGCAGCAGTAATTGAAGCTTTTCTTCAAATAGGGCATCATAGTCGTTCAGATCAAAACCAAACAGCGGGTATGCTTCAATAGCCGAACCCCGGCCGGCCACGATCTCTGCCCGGCCTTTTGAAATGATATCGAGCGTTGAAAATTGCTGAAATACCCTCACCGGATCTGAAGTACTCAGTACGGTCACGGCGCTCGTCAGCCGGATATGTTTGGTCCGGGCTGCTGCGGCTGCAAGGATCACAGCAGGAACAGAATCCAGAAACTCTTTTTTATGATGTTCGCCGATTCCAAAAACGTCCAGCCCGGCGTTATCGGCCGCAACGATCCTGTCCAGTAACTGTTCCATGGCAGCTTCACTGCCCAGTTCATTGCTTCCGTACATCGCTGAGGCAAAACTGTCTATTCCTATCTCCATAATATGCTGTCTGTTTGTTATTGTTTATATAACCGCCCGGCGGCCGGTAGCTCAGGACAACGCGTTAGGCGGAGGTCCTCCGGCAGGCTTTGAGGTTGTTTCAGGCAGCGGGATGTATTGCTCGTTATCTGTAGGAGGTAATTGTATGCGCCCCTGCTTCCAGTCCTCCTTGGCCTGTTCGATCCTTTCTTTCCTGCTCGATACAAAATTCCACCAGATATGCCGGTCGCCCAGATGCTCCCCGCCCAGCATCATCAGGGTCGAATGCCCGTGGGCGACGATCACAGGGTCAACACCGGGCGTGAATACCAATAGCTGTCCGGCCTGGTAGATGATGCCATTGACCATCACGCTGCCATTTACCACATAAACGCCTCTTTCACTATACCCCTGCGGTATGCCAAAACGGGTCCCCGCATCCAATACAACATGCAGATAAAATAAAGGTGAAGCAGTTTTTACTTCACTTTTCAAACCGAACGCCTCTCCTGCGATCAGGCGCATCCAAACGCCGGTGTCGGTGAACACCGGTAACTGATCCGATGCAAAATTCCTGAACGATGGATCCGATTCCTCATCCTTTTCCGGCAGTGCTACCCAGGTCTGTATCATCTCCAGTTTGGAGCCTGACCTGATCGCCGGATCTTCCAGCCGTTCGCTGTGCGCAATGCCTTTGCCGGCCGTCATCCAGTTCACCTCGCCCGGTTTGATCACCTGTTCAACTCCGAGGGAATCACGATGCGTGACCTCACCGCTGAACAGGTAACTGACGGTCGATAAACCAATATGAGGGTGCGGCAGAACATCCAAACTGCTGGCAACAGTATCCGGCACGCTGATCGGCCCACCATGATCCATGAATATAAACGGTCCCACCATCCGCCGCAGTTGGTATGGCAAAATACGTTTGACCGCAAATCCCGCAGCAATCTCCGCCTGCCTTGATGATATAACGATATCCAGCATGTTTTTTCTTCTAAGTTAAGCCTTAAGCAAATCCTGTAGACAGATCAGTTAATAAACATTACAAATCGTACTGTGGCCACCTTATTGTTGCACAGGACGTATCGTTCCTTTCATAGGATAAAAGCTGCCATCCGGTAAAGTAGCGTTACTGTAAAGTATCCCGTTCTCATGGTCTTCCACATGGGTTACTGTCGATCCGGTGACTTCTTTCCAGCAAACCATATAAACCTGCGGCCTCACCTCAACTACTGTGATCTGTACTTTTTCGGTATGCCCGGGCTCTCCAGGTCCGCCGCCTTCAACAATCTTAAAAACCAGTGAATCATCGGACTCGAAGAAAAGTTCAGATTTGAACGCCCCCAGGTCAGCCAGGAACAATTTGCCTGTTAAATTATTTTTCATTTTGCGGCAGTATAATTAAATGAACTCATTGGATTACCACTGGCCGTTTTTTCTGCAGGCACTGCTTCCTGTACTACATCCCAGTGTTCTGCGATCTTCCCATCCACAAACCTGAAAATATCCACTACGATCAGCGGGTTCGGCCCCCACCCATGCACCTCGCTGTGTGAGATTACCAGGTCATCCTTTTCGATAAAAATACCGGGAACCCATTTGAAGCCCATATCGATACCGTTTTTAAGGATATCCCGAAGCCCCTGGTGACCATTGATCATCGATGGATTATGCTGAACATAAGTTGCTGCCCAGTAACGTTCGATCGCGTTGTGGTCCCTGTCAACAAAAAACTCTTTCATGGCCTTTACCACTATTTCTTTGTTTGTCATTTCGGTAGTTTAAATAGTTCGCCTGGTTTATTTCTTGTATTGTTTCAACCCCTTCGGTTCACTGATATGTTCAGCCTTCCATCGCCGATATGGTACAGGATCGCTGTATCGCTATAAATTCTTTTGATTGCCTTTAGCCGGGCATCCGGATCTCTTTCGTTCCAGACCTGATCAAGATTATCTTTCATCAGTTGTGCTGTTTCGTCGCTCATGATTGATATTTTAGCTTACATGGTGGTGAAAAAAAGAACAGCATTCCCGGTCAACCCGGAATGCTGTTCTTGCTGTATTAGTGATTTGCGGGTACAGGTGTATTGAGCAACTGCAGTTCCCAGGCATAAGCTACACCACTTGCGCCGCCGTGGTTTAGCAACACGTCCACGATTTTGGTGGCGGACTCCATACGGGCCCAGTCACGCTGCCATTCAGAGGCTACAGCTATCCAGTTGATCGGCGTAATACCATGTTGGACCATACGACGTACGGCCATATCGTGAGCTTCTGCTGAAACTGAGCCGCTGGCATCCGTAACCACGAATACATCATAACCTTCACCTGCAGCCTGAATAGCTGGCATTGCCACACAGACCTCTGTCCATAAACCAGCAATGATGAGTTGCTTACGGCCGCTTTTTGCCACAACATCGGTAACAGCCGGATCCTGCCAGGTATTAATGAAAGTGCGGTTGATTGGTTTCTGTTCAGGAAATACTTCCTGTATCTGTTTGATCAGTAAACCGCCGCGTTCTTCGACAACCGTGGTCAGGATGGTCGGCACATTAAATACTTTTGCCGCTTTGGAAAGTCCTGCAACAGCGTTGATGATCATAGAGGGGTCGTGGCTGTTCAGGTTAGCGAACTGGAAAGGTTGGTGATCGATCAATACCAAGATACTGTCCTCTGGACGGAGCAAGGCTTCAAGACCTGTTTTTACATTTTTCGACATGATGCTGATAATTGAATGATGAGCAGCAAATTTCATTGTAAGGATATTGCCAAAAGATGATCTACGTCGAAAAAAAACGTCGACATAGGTCGACGTTTTCCCAACTGCCCGATATGCGTATTTAGTTCTAAATTTGCTTAAAGAGGTGATTATGTATGATGCTCTTTTTGATTATATGCAAAAGTTTAGTTCCGTATCCACAACGGATGATGAGAAAGAACAGTACAGACAGGCTTTTACACCATTCAAATTAAGAAGAAGGCAATACTTTTTACAGGAGGGCAACCAGTGCAGGTACTTTGCCTTTATCTTCAAAGGAGCTATGAGGCAATATACTGTTGATGATAAAGGGAATGAGCATATTGTCCGCCTGGGTATAGAGAACTGGTGGATGGGGGACCGGGAAAGCTGGGTCATGAATACCCTAAGTATATATAATATTGACGCCTGGGAAAATACGGAGATGCTGATCATCAGCAGACCTAATGCACTCGCACTGATGAAGATTCCCGCTTTCTGCGAAATGATGCGGCAACTGGACGAAAACAACAATATCGCCAGTCAGAGGAGGATTACCTCAGCAATAAGTGCACCCGCAGAAAAGCGGTATGCTGACTTCGCTGCCTGTTATCCTACATTGCTGGAGCGTTTCCCCCAGCATGTCATTGCTTCCTACCTTGGCTTCACAAAAGATACGCTGAGCCGTGTCAAAAGCAAACTCCTTAAAAAATAATTGATCAGGCTGCATTGGCTGCAAGGTATCGTACAAAGGCCCCAACCTTTGCCAGTATGCCGTTCACTAATCATTACGAACAAAAAGTACTGAAAATGAATGCAATAGCGAAGGAGCTGAGCGGGGGTCATGTCGAATCGCTACACAAAAGTGCATGAGCATTAGACATTTGTGCAAGCTTTTTAGTGATTTGTCAATGCCGCTTGAGCATGCAGACAGCTATTTTTGAAGCGTGAATTTATCGGAGGGTAAGTGGGGATCGGCAATTCTTCCTATAATACTTTCTCTGCATTCCGGCTTTCCACGGCAATTATAGGCCGGCAAGGGATGGGCACAATGACCCTCCCCCTGAAACCTGTTCACCATTAAATAAAATAATTCCATGAACACCTTGATGTTCTACTGCTGTCATGTATTGGCTGCTGTGTGTTTGAATATGGGATGTATAGCACAAACATCCGGTAATGCAGCAGCAGGTATCCCTTCATTGAAAGAAACCTATAAAGCAGATTTCCTCATCGGCACAGCCCTCAATACAGGCCAGATAAATGAAAGGGATCAAAGAGCAGGTTCATTGATTGCGCAGCAATTCAATGCAGCCACACCCGAAAACATCATGAAAGCACAGCTTATTCACCCGGAGTGGGACCGGTATGCTTTCGATTTACCAGACAAACTGATTCAATACGGCAACAGGAACGGCATCGTCATCAATGGACATACCTTGATCTGGCACAGCCAGCTTCCCGCATTTGCCAGGCGCATTCAGTCTGTTGATTCATTCCGCACCTTCTTTTCTGATCATATCAAAACGGTCGCCGGCAGATACAAAGGAAAGGTACAGTCGTGGGACGTAGTCAATGAGGCCCTCAATGAAGATGGCTCCATGCGCCGGTCTGTATTTCTGCAACAACTTGGGCCCGGTTTTGTGACAGAAGCATTCCGGCTTGCCGCAGAAGCGTCTCCGGGTACCCAGCTTTATTATAACGACTATAATAATGAACAGCCCGCAAAGAGAGCCGGATGCATACAGCTCATCAAAAACATTCAGACCGCAGGAGTCAGGATCGACGGCGTTGGCATACAGGGCCACTGGCATGTGGGAAAAGTTCCGTTTAAAAATATTGAAGAAAGCATCCTGCAATATGCAGCATTGGGTATAAAAGTGGCCTTTACCGAGCTCGACCTCGAAGTGTTGCCGCGCAACTTTCAGGGGGCCGACGTGAACCAGCGTATGCAGGAAGGCGCCGGCATCGATCCTTATAAAGATGCTTTACCGGATAGCGTTCAACTTCAATTGGCCCAGGACTATGAAAATTTGTTTAAGCTGTTTATTAAGCACAGAGACAAAATAGCACGCGTCACCTTCTGGGGTGTCACCGATGGCGATAGCTGGCTCAATGGCTGGCCGGTTCGTGGCAGGACCAATTATCCCTTGCTGTTTGATAGAAACTACCAGCCCAAGCCTGCCTTCTACAAAGTGATAGAAGTTGGAAGCAGGAAATAGGAAGTTGAAAAGTTGTTGTCCGGACATTAGGTTGCAGCAACCCAATAAATAATCAACCAATAAAAGTAATGAAGGTAAGGTATGTATTGCCATCACTGTTAGGCACGCTGTTGCTTTGCTTTACAGGAAGCGCACAAAATCCGGTTATCCAAACTGTCTACACAGCCGATCCGGCAGCCCTTGTGCACGGCGATAGCGTGTATCTGTACACGGGTAGGGATGAAGATAGCTCCACCTGGTTTACGATGAAAGAATGGCGCGTTTACGCAACGGCCGACATGGTGAACTGGACCGATCGGGGTGTCCCGCTATCCCTTAAAGCATTTAGCTGGGCGCAGCAGGATGCATGGGCAGCCCAATGCATTGAGCGAAAGGGGAAGTTCTATTTCTATGTATGCGTCAAGCACAGGCAGCTCAATAAAATGGTTATTGGTGTGGCGGTAGCAGATAAGCCCACTGGCCCATTCAAAGATGCGATTGGCCAACCATTGATCACGAATAGCGGAGGCGATATTGATCCGGCTGTATTCATAGACGACAATGGTCAGGCATACCTCTATTGGGGCAATCCCAACCTTTGGTATGTAAAGCTCAATGAAGACATGATCTCCTACGACCGGAATACAGGCGTTGTACAAGTGCCCTTGAATAAAGAAGGATTCAACGTGCGATACAACGATCCTAAAAGAAGCAGCGCTTATGAAGAAGCTCCTTGGTTATACAAGCGAAAAGGGATTTATTACCTGCTATATGCAGCAGGCGGGGTGCCCGAACATTTGGCCTATTCTACCAGCAGCAGCGCCGAAGGCCCCTGGCAATACCGCGATACGATCATGACAGTAATTAAAAAAGGCGGTGCCTTTACCAACCACCCGGCTTTGATCACTTTCAAAGAAAATAATTATTTCTTCTACCACAACGGTGCGCTCCCCGGTGGCGGCGGGTTCAACAGGTCTGTTTGCGTCGAGCAATTCAGCTTCAATGATGATGGCTCAATACCCCGCATCACACCTACACAGGCAGGCATAGTGAAGCCCGTTAAAAACCTAAACCCTTTCAGGAGGAACGAAGCCGAAACAATTGCGTGGGAAACAGGCGTCGAAACAGCCCCGGCAGCAGATGGCGGAATATACGTTACCAATATCAGCAACAAGGACTATATAAAAGTGCGTAGTGTTGATTTTGGGAAAGGGGCAAAGCGGTTCGAAGCTGCCGCTTCAACCACAGGAGCGGGCGGGACCATCGAGATACACACAGGCAGTGCCGATGGGCCATTAGCAGGTACTTGTACCATCACCAGCACTGCAGGAAACAAGCAAACCTTCCGGGCACGCTGTAAACTAAGCGGCGTGCATGATGTATACTTCGTCTTTAAAGGAGGAGAGGGTGACCTCTTCGATTTCGATTGGTGGAAATTTAGATAAACAGCTAATCAACAGTCCAACGCAATACAGCATAAGCATACTATACATAACGTTTATCGCCCCCTGATAAACAAAAAACGATCAGCAGCGGAGGGGCAAAACGCCTCCGCTGTTGCAGGCAAACAATGCAATACCACTTCACCTGGTGTAAAACAACCGTTTTATCAAATCAATTGATTATTAATTGTTTATTGATAAGTCGTGTAACCGGAATTTGACATTCCGTACAGTATTTTAGAGATTACGGACATTCCCTTCCTGACGATCAGTCTACTTTTATGCCGGCTAAGGCATGCCATGATCTGCTTGTTGTAGATGCCGGCGCCACAACAAACTTCCCGTTTCAATTAAAACCTTAAACGATTGCATATGAAACCAAAACAATGTTTAATCCGCAACGGCTCATTTTTAATTAGTGTAACTCTTACACTTATTCATTAAACAGGAAAATTCCACCTCTTTTTCAGTCTTTGGCTCCCTGGCGCACATCGCAGGTTGCCCTTGCTGGGAGGAGCTATTCCTGTTTTTCCTCGCCAAATACATTCAGAATTTTAAAAAGCTCATCATGATTCTTCGTTCATTGATGCGGAAGGGGCTTGTCGTGACGGCGTTAGCGCTTTCAACAATCTTTTTCTGTTCCACGCTGCAGGCGCAAAACACGCGCACGGTCAGGGGCGTGGTATTCGATGCCAAAAATGTTCCTTTGGCAGACGCTTCCGTTAAAGTCCAGTCCAACGGAGCCAGTACAAAAACAGACAAAGACGGAAAATTTGCTTTGTCCGTTCCTGGCGGCAACCAGACACTCCTGGTCACCCATGTCGGAAAAGCCAGTCAGGAAATAGCCGTATCCGCGTTGGATAACGATATTTCCATCACACTAAAAGAAGCAGCTGCTGCGCTGGAAGATGTAATTGTTGTTGGTTATGGCCAACAGAAAAAAGCAAGCGTGGTAGGCTCCATCGCACAAACGTCCGGCAAAGTGCTGGAACGCACAGGCGGTGTATCAAACCTCGGTATGGCCCTCACCGGCAACCTGCCGGGCCTGGTCACTTCCTCCAGCAGCGGTATGCCGGGTGCCGAAGATCCCATGATCATCATTCGTGCACAAACAACCTGGAACAACAGCTCACCGCTGATCCTCGTAGATGGTATCGAACGCTCCATGAGCTCCATCGATATTTCTTCCGTGGAAAGCATCTCCGTATTGAAAGATGCCTCTGCCACCGCTGTGTATGGAGTAAGGGGAGCCAATGGGGTGATCCTCATCAACACCAAGCGTGGTACCGAAGGAAAAGCACTTATACAGATACGGTCCAACATGACAGCGAAAGTGACTTCCAAACTCCCGGAAAAATACGATTCGTATGATGCCCTCTCACTCAAGAACCGCGCTATAGAAAATGAGTTGAGGCTTGGATCGAACGGATGGAGCTCTATCAAGCCACAGGCTATCATTGATAAATATCGCTATCCTGCCAATGAAGCAGAGTGGGACAGGTACCCCAATGTGGATTGGGAAAAAGAGCTGTTCAGGAGCAGCACCATGTCTTACAACACCAGCGCCAACGTTTCCGGCGGCTCCAAATTCGTTACCTATTTTGCAGGCATAGACTATACTTTTGAGGGCGATCTGTTCAGGACCTTCGAGAACAACCGGGGATACCAATCCGGTTATGGATATACCCGTGTGAACGTTCGCAGTAACCTCGACTTTAATTTGACAAGCACGACCAAGTTCACCACCCGCTTGTTTGGTTCCAACGGCGTTCGTCAGCTACCCTGGAACGCAGCCGATGGAGACCAGGGATACTGGATCTCCGCCTACCGGTCTTCACCCGACGCAATGCGGCCCATTTATTCCGACGGTACCTGGGGATTCTATTCACCCAGGAATGCCGATGTGCCCAACTCGATATACAACCTCGCTGTTTCCGGAAAGGAAAAAAGAACCAATACACAGCTCACTACAGATTTTATCCTGCAGCAGCAATTGGATGTTGTTACCAAAGGGTTAAGCTTTAGAGGCAGCTATTCACTCGACAATACTTTCCGGGAAGTGGGACGCGGCATCAACGATTTGTACAATGGCCCGCAGCGTAAATGGATCAATCCGGAAACAGGAGCAATAGCTCTGGAAAACCCCATCAATACAGGTACCCAGCTCGATTATTCAGACCAGGTGCGCTGGACAAACCAGGCAGGCACCGTCGATAGAGGAGCAACCTACCGTCGGCAGAACTATATGCTGCAATTGAATTACAATCGCCGGTTTGGCAAACATGATGTAATGGCCCTGGGGTTATTTCAACGCGAGAAGATAGCCACCGGTGGTGAATTTCCCGGTTATCGCGAAGATTGGGTGTTTCGTGCCACCTATAGCTATGCATCCAAATATTTTTTTGAGTCCAATGGCGCTTATAACGGCTCCGAGAAATTTGGCCCCGATTACCGCTTTGCTTTCTTCCCTTCCTTTTCGGCAGGATGGATGATCACCAATGAGAATTTCATGAAAGACATAGACTTCATCGATCAATTGAAAGTGCGCGGGTCATGGGGAAAAGTAGGAAGCGACAACGTGAACGGACGCTGGCTGTACAGAGATCAATGGACATACGGCGGCAATGCGATGATGGGAAATCCGGTTGTAGCCGCCACGCCCTATGCATTTTACCGCCAGGCGGCTTTAGGTAATCCCAATATCTCCTGGGAAACGGTGGAAAAGCGAAACATAGGCGTCGACTATAGCTTCCTCAATGGACTAATTGCAGGCAGTGTCGATGTATTTAAAGATAAAAGAACAGACGTGCTCATTCCCGGCAACCAGCGCGCAGTGCCCACCTATTTCGGCGCAACAGCCCCCATGGCAAACCTGGGCGAAGCTTCCGGCAAAGGCTACGAAATAGAGCTTAAGTTGAATTACATGTTCGATAACGGTATACGCGTATGGGCCAATACGAACATGACACATGCTGAGAATAGGGTCATATTCCGCGATGACCCCGAGCTATTGCCGGCATACCGCAAGCAGGCAGGCTATTACCTCGGTCAGTCGCGTGCATACCTCAACGAAGGATTCATTGGCAGCTGGGATGATCTGTATGGTAGCACAGTGCGCACTACCAACAACCAAAATAAATTGCCCGGCGATTATAACATTATAGATTTCAATGGCGATGGAGTTATTGACCTCAATGACCAGGTTCCCTACGGATATAGCAGCTCGCCCCAAAATACCTATAATATCAGTGCCGGTATAGAATGGAAAGGACTGAGCATGTTCGTGCAATTCTATGGAGTGAACAATGTCACCCGTTTCGTTGATTTCCCTACGTTCAACACGTATTCCGGTTCCAACGTGGCTTATGTGGAAGGGACCTACTGGTCGAAAGACAATGGCGGCGATATGCCCCTCCCGCGTGTAGGCGCGCTCGGTAGCTTTGGAAATGAAGGAACACGTTACTTCTTTGATGGGTCTTACCTGCGGCTCAAAAATGCAGAAATAGGATACGCCCTGCCACAAAACACCATTAAAAGACTGGGAATACGCACATGCAGGATATACCTGAATGGCAACAACCTGCTTTTGTGGACCAAAATGCCGGATGACAGGGAATCCAATTTTGCGGCCAGTGCCAGCGGAGGTGCTTATCCTACCGTAAGACGTTTCAATGTAGGTATTGACATCACTTTATAAAATTACTTGCTATGAAAAAGCATTTTGTAACAATACTATTGCCCATCACCATTGTACTGACAATCATTCCTGGATTGAATTCCTGTAAAAGATACCTCGACAAGTCGCCCCTTGCCGACATCAATGAAACCGAAGCATTCAAAAACTTCCGGAATTTTCAGGGCTTCACAGAAGAACTATATACATGTATCCCTTTGCTCACAGGCATTGGCTCACACAACAATTGGAATTTCGGCGACGAGGAAATGTGGGAACCCACAGAAACACGTTTGCTGGCTTACAATATAGACCAGGGAGATTACTGGGGATGGAACAATGCCGTTTTCGGTTCCTGGTTTAAGAACAGTTCAGGCCCGGGCGCAGGCAATGACCGTGGCACGAAAGGAAACCTGTGGGGCTTGTCGTGGTATGGCATTCGCAAAGCCAACATCGGGCTTGCCAACCTCAGCAAATTGACAGAAGCTACGCAGGAAGAAAAAGACCTCATTGCAGGCCAACTGTATTTCTTCAGGGGATGGTTCCATTTCATGCTCATGCAATATTGGGGCGGTCTCCCTTATATAGATACTGCCCTGCCCGCAGATGTAACGCCCAAACTTCCCCGGTTGAACTATCACCAAACCGCAGATAAGGTGTCGATCGACTTACAAAGAGCCGCCGATCTGCTACCGATCAACTGGGATGCCTTGACGGCAGGACAGGCCACACAGGGCAACAATAATTACAGGGCCAACAAGATAATGGCGCTTGCCTTCCTCGGCAAAAACCTGCTGTTGGCCGGAAGCCCTTTGATGAACAAGGTGTCTACAGGCAACGCTTCCTATAATGCAGATTATTGCAAGAAAGCAGCCGACGTTTTGGGGCAGGCGCTGCAACTTACGGAAAGCACCGGCAGGTATGAGCTCGCTAACTTTGCCGACTACCCCAAATTGTTTTTTACATACAATCAAAATGGGGCCGTACCCGGGTTGAAAGAAGCAATCATGCTGGAAAATATGGCGGATGTTGGCGGCCGTTTCCGCTGGAACCAGGTAAACGACTATCGCCCCATGACGATCAATCCCTCGGGTATCAAAGTATATCCTACCGCAAATTATGTCGACTTCTATGGTATGGCCAATGGCATGCCCATTCCCAATCCCGAGCAACCGGATGCCGAATCGGGGTATGATCCGCAATATCCCTGGAAAAACAGGGACCCCCGTTTCTACAACGACATAATGATCGATGGCGAAAAATGTGTGAACAATCCAAGCTTCGTTGGAAACAATGAGTTCCGTCAATACGCCAGTCTCTATACCGGCGGCTTTTACAGGACGGACTACTCCACCAAAAGAGTGTTTACGGGATATATGTTTACCAAGTTCTTCTCCAGGATGATCAACGATTATGATGGCTTTAGAGACAACAATGCAGTAGCGCTAAGCCTGCTGCGGTTGTCAGATGTATACCTCATGTACGCCGAAGCAGCATCAGAAGGCTATAATTCTCCTGCAGGAAAAGCCCCGGGCTATAGCAAAACAGCGGTAGAGGCGGTCAACTTCATTCGCAGCAGACC
>JAGIBF010000121.1 GCA_017744515.1 Niastella sp. | reverse complement strand
GGCAATAGTAGGCTGATAGTACGCGGAGAAGGCTCAAATGCAGGCTGGACGCGGAAAAATGCCCCAAAGGCCGGAAATGGCCGGTTGTACAAGCACGTATAATAGGTTGGAATACATATCGTAATAAGACCAGAAAACAAGGTAAAATGCTGCATGCCCTCAACAACTAAATGGTGTCTGGTATTTGAATCGGCAGCAATCGTTTCATCGAATCTGACAAACTTACGGCTGATCCGGCATATAATGTGGAAAGCACGGATCTACAAATGCTTCAATAGATCATGCGGAGACCGCAACACATGTGTAGCAGCATCGAAATGCAGAGAGCCGGTCACAGCCGTTGAGCCGGCCACCAGCAAAGGCAGTTCACGCGGAAGCCCCATGGCCTTGCGGATGTGAAGGAGGTTGTCCTGTTCCGGACGGGCAATGAAAAACAACAACACATGCGAGATATCCGTTTTGCCCAGAATGGCAGCCACCTGTTCATAAGGCACGTTCTGGCCGAGATAGATTGTCTCGATATCTTTCGAACGGATAATATAATTGGCAAAAAGCAACCCGATCTCATGCCATTCGCCGGGTGGCAGCATCAGCAGGAATTTCTTGCGGCGCTTCCTTTTCAGCACCAGCGCGTCGGTAGCTGCGATCAGCTTACGACGCATAACAGCCGATGCAAAATGTTCCTGCACGGGCATTGCATCGTCTGTCGACCACATGATACCGATCTTTTCCAGCAACGGGTAAAACACGTTGAGCATGGCATCGAACATCCCGTACCGCTTCACCGCTGCTGCATATGTCTTTTCAAAATTCACTTCGTCGAAAGCAAGCATAGCCACCACCAGGTCATTGATAAAGGCCGTCACCGCAGCATCGGCTTCTCCCGTGCTGCCCTGCAGCCCCAGCACCATCGCATGCATATCATCCTCGTCCAGCGCAGCGATCTTCGAGATCTTATACCCGTTCGACAACAAAGTAGCCACATTCAGCAGTTTGCGCACCTGCCGGTCGTCATACATGCGGATATTGGTATCCGTCCGCCCCGGCTCGATGAGGTTATACCGCCGTTCCCACACACGGATCGTCGGAGCCTTGATCCCCGACAGTTGTTCCAGCTCGGATATATGATACAGCTTCATACGTACCACAAAGTTAATAAACAGTAGTCATGCCCGCATAACGCAGGAACTCTTCTTTTACGGCCCCATTGCCAAACTTACCCCCGTAAAAAGAGGTCACGGTGGCGGAATGCGTATCCCGGATGCCCCGCGAAGCCACGCAAAGATGCTTCGCATCGATCACCACCGCCACGTTCTCCGTGTCCAGCACCTGTTGCAAAGCATGACCGATCTGCATGGTGAGCCGCTCCTGCACCTGCGGGCGGCGCGCATAATAATCCACCAGCCGGTTCAGCTTCGAAAGCCCGATCACCTTGCCCGATGAAATATACCCCACATGCGCCTTACCATATATAGGTACAAAATGATGCTCGCAATGACTGTACACGGTAATATCCTTTTCCACCAGCATCTGGTTATACTGATACTTGTTGTCAAACAAGGTAATAGATGGCTTGTTCTCCGGGTCCAGGCCACGGAACGTCTCTTCCACATACATCTTCGCCACACGCAGGGGCGTGCCACGCAGGCTGTCATCCGTCAGATCGAGCCCCAGCGTTTCCATCACCTGCCTGAACAATCCTTCTATTTTCTTTACCTTCTCTTCACTGCTCATATCGAATGCATCGGCCCGTAAAGGCGTATCGTCCGATGTACACAAATGATGGTCGCCCATTTCCATCACCAGTTCACTCAATATAAAATCCTTACCCGCACAAAGCCCGGTCGCTTTTTTGCCATTTTGCATGAGATTAATTTTTATTAACAACATAAAGGTAGCGTATATTTTGTTCAACTTTTCATTAAATTTGTTGAACAAAATAAATTCCTCATTTCGCCATCGTATATATATTAATGAAAAAGGTACGGCTCATACTGGGTGATCAGCTCAATTACCGGCACAGCTGGTACAAGGCCGTTGATGACAATACCACGTACCTGATCATGGAAATGAAGCAGGAGACAGGCTATGTATTGCACCACGCGCAAAAACTCATAGCCTTCTTTGCCGCCATGTACAACTTTGCCACCTGGCTGCGCCGCAAAGGCCACCGCGTCATCCACTTCAAGATCAACGATCCCGAAAACCGGCAAAGCCTGATAGAGAACATAACCTATGTAATGAACGTTTGCGGCGCCACACTATTCGAATACCAGCTGCCCGATGAATACAGGCTCGATCAACAATTGATACAATGGTGTAAGCACAATGCCATTGATTATAAAGTCTACGATACGGAACACTTCTTAAGCAGGCGTGAACAGCTGGCAGAATTCTTTGGCAAACGGCAGCCCCTCATGGAAACCTTTTACCGGGATATGCGCCGCCGCTATGGAATCCTCATGGCAGGCGACCAGCCCGAAGAAGGTCGCTGGAATTTTGATACCGACAACCGCGCAGCCTGGAAAGAGCAGGAACCCGTGCCGCCCGCATTGCAGCAGCACCACGACTACCGTACCATCTGGCAGGAAATAGAAAAAGCAGGAATAGAAAGCTTTGGACAAAACAAGGCAGACAATTTCCCCTGGCCTACCGGCAGACGGCAATCGTTGATCATCCTCGACTATTTCATACAAAAGCTCCTGCCTGCCTTTGGCAAATACCAGGATGCGATGCACACACAGCAACGATACTTTTTCCACAGCCGGCTCTCCTTTGCTATGAACACGAAAATGTTGTCGCCGCTGGAAGTGATACAAAAAGCAGAACAGGCATATCGCACAGGCAACGCACCGGTAGCAGCAGTAGAAGGCTTCATACGGCAGATTCTCGGATGGCGTGAATACATGCGTGGACTCTATTGGGCCCACATGCCCGCCTTTAGTCAAAAGAACTTTTTCAGCCACGCCAATCCACTGCCCGGCTGGTATTGGACCGGGCAAACACGCATGAACTGCCTGCACCATTGCATCACACAAAGCCTCGAAGATGCATACGCCCATCACATACAGCGCCTCATGATTACAGGCAACTTTGCACTCCTCGCAGGAATAGATCCGGCAGCAGTAGATGCCTGGTACCTCGGTATATACATCGATGCCATAGAGTGGGTAGAGATCACCAACACACGCGGCATGAGCCAGTACGCAGATGGCGGCATCACAGGAACCAAACCCTATGTATCATCGGCAGCTTACATACACCGCATGAGCAACTATTGCAACAAATGCCATTACAACTATAAACTTAAAACAGGTAAACAAGCCTGTCCGTTCAACAGCTTGTATTGGGACTTCTTCGATCGCCACCGTTCCTTACTGGAAAAGAATCCACGCATCGGCATGGTATACAGAACATGGGATAAAATGCAGCCCGCAGCAAAAGCAGCACTGCTGCAGCAGGCAGCAACTTATCAGGAACAAATAGAAGAACTATAAACAATGACAGAGATACTGTGACACCATTACACAATACCTGTCAAACTGTAGACAACGATAAACAAAATGACAGCTCTTTATTTAGGGATTTGCTGACAAGAAATAAACGATGAAGACAATCGACGGTTCGCTCCTGATTTGTGATGATTCACTCCGGGACACGATCTGTCGGCAAGGTTTAAGCTATAATAAGCACGGTATACACCGTTAAAAACGCTTAAAAAAATCATGTATGAAATCTCCACGTTTATTCAGCAAACTTTTATTGGTAACACTATCGGCAGGCACATTGGCTATGACAGGTTGCGACAAAGATGATGACGACAAACCCGTACAAAGGAACATCACCGAAACAGTGGTAAACGATCCGCAGCTCACACTGCTCGAAGCAGCTGTGGTAAAAGCCGGACTTGCCAACACATTGGCAACAACAGCCAATCTCACCGTGTTTGCACCCGATGATGCCGCCTTCAAACAGGTAGACCTCAATGGCGACGGCACAGCGGACCTGGATACCGAAGCCAAGATCAATGCCCTCGATGCCAATGGTGTGGCCTTGCTCACAGCAGTACTGCAATACCACGTATTGGCTTCTAAAGTGATGGCGGCAGATGTACCCGCCGGTCCCAATGCAGCCATTACCACGCTGGGCGGTAAACAGGCATTCGCCACCCGCAATAGTGCAGGCGTATTCATCAATGGTGTGAAAGTGAAGAAAGCGGATGTAAGTGCAACCAATGGCGTGATACATATTGTAGACCGCGTATTGATGCCCCCATCAGGCAACATTGTACAAACAGCATCCGCCAATCCCAATTTCACCTACCTCGTGGCAGCCGTACAGCGCGCAGGTACTGATATTGTCAATGCATTGACAGCTGCTGGCCCGCTTACTGTATTGGCGCCTACCAACCAGGCGTTCATCAATGCGGGCTTCCCGACCATCGCGTCTATCCAGGCAGCAGATCCAAATACGTTGAAGCCGATACTCCTGTACCACGTAGTAGGCGCCCGCGTATTTTCATCTGACCTCACAGAAGGAGCGCAGCCTACCACAGCAGGAGGCGGCAAAGTGACGATAACCCTCAGCGGTGGTGCTAAAGTAAAAGGCAATGGCAATCCGTCTGCATCCAATATCGTAGCAACAGATATCGTCACCACCAATGGAGTGATCCATGTTATCGACAGGGTACTGTTGCCCTGATACAAAGAATTATCCCTATAGTTGAAAACCAGGGAGGCAACTACTGACAGAATGTTTGACCCGTTGACGAAAAGCATTAAAACGAAAGGCGTTGTCAGAAAAACGGTTATGACGCAGTCAGGTGGTTGTCTCCTCCTTGTTGAACACTAATCGGAACACAGTATGTTTACACATCCATACAGGTACCTGTTTATAATATTGTTGTCGGCCTACGCCTACATCAATACCGTCCTGTGCGAAGTGTACCGCTACTTTAATATCCAGGTGGCATGGTACCATGCAGTGCTGACAATCGTATCGATCACATGGCTTACCTGGGAAGGCAACCGCCTCGTTGAAAAGGCGGTGACAAAACGCTTTCCTCCGCAACAAAAACGTATTCTATACCTCGCAGCATTTTTTGCCGCAGGAATAGGAATTGCCTGCATGGCGGCCACCCTCGTTGTCTATACAATGGGTGTGCTGATATACAGTTATTCCTTTCAACAGTATGAAATGCCACTGAAGCTGAACCTCATCTATGCAGGCCTAATCAACCTGTTCTTCCACCTGCTCAATGCGATCTTGTTCTTCTTCAGGGAATACCGGATCAAATACACCGAAGCGGAAGAGTTGAAACGCGTCAGCACACAGGCACAGCTGCAGGCCATCAAAAGCCAGGTCAACCCGCATTTCCTGTTCAACAACCTGAACGTGCTCTCAGGCATGGTGATCAAAGACAATCCCCGGGCCAACCGGTTTATAGAAGAGTTTTCAAAAGTGTATCGCTATATACTCAATAGCCAGGATAAAGAACTGGTGGAACTGGAAAAAGAACTGGCATTCATCAAACCCTATGTTTACTTGCTGCAACAACGCTATCCCGATGGCCTGAAAGTAGATATCGGGATTCCTGAGCAGTATTACGACCGCTACATTATACCCGTTGCCCTGCAAATGCTGATCGAAAATGCCATTAAGCACAACGTCATCTCACGCAGCAGCCCCCTGCACATAGAAGTGCTGGCCAATGGAACGGGTACACTGACTGTACGCAACAACAGGCAGCCCCGGCGTTCCGTCGAGCATTCCAACAGGATTGGGCTCAACAACATCGCAAAAAGATACGAGCTGGTATGTGGCAGACAGATAGAGATACACACGACGCAGGAAGTATTTGAAGTCCAATTGCCCTTGCTCCAATTAAACTGACGATATGAAAGTACTCATTGTAGAAGACGAATTGCTGGCCGCCAAACGCCTGCAGTTGATGATCGGGCAATACGACCCGGCTATCACAGATGTACAATTTACCGAAAGCGTGGAAGAAACGATTGCCTGGATGGAAAACAACCCGGCGCCAGACCTCATCCTGTCCGACATTCAGCTGTCGGATGGCCATAGTTTCGAAATATTCCGGCGCATAGCCTACAAAGGCCCCGTCGTATTCACCACCGCTTACGACCAGTATGCCATGGAAGCATTCCGGTTATTCAGCATAGACTACATCCTGAAACCGGTAACTGCAGAAGCCCTGGCCAAAGCATTCAATAAGTACAAGCAGATCGTCACGACTTACATAGACTATCAGCAGGTATTGCCACGGGTACAACAGGTAGTGGGAGAGCGGTACAAGACCCGTTTCCTGGGCCGCATCGGACAAAGGCTGCAGTTTGTGAATGCAGAAGACGTCTCATTTTTCCAGGCCGATAACAAGATCGTTTACCTAACCGACAAACAAGGTGTACGCTACCTGATCGACTACACGCTGGAAAAGCTGGAACAAATGCTCAACCCACAACTCTTCTTCCGGCTCAATCGCCGCTATATAGTAAGGTACTCGGCCATCGAATACATTAAACCCCACCTCAACAGCCGCCTCAAGTTGGTGGTAAAAGGGGCCGGCTTGCAGGAAGAATTTATCATCAGCCGTGAACGGGTAGCCGAATTCAGAGCCTGGGCTGAAGCATAATAATACAGTATAGCATGAACAAAGAAAAAATTGCACTCGTCACGGGCGTTACCCGCGAAACAGGCTTGGGACTGGAAACTGCCCGGCAGCTCCAGGAGCTTGGATTTATGGTCATAGTCACAGGACGTGATTTTCTAAAGGTGGTGGAGCTGGCGGGAGAGAGCCCCTTGCTGCCCATGGATATCGACATATCCAACGATGAAGGAATCAACATAACAGCAGCTACCGTGAAAAAAGTTTACGGAAAACTTGATGTACTCATCAATAACGCTGCCGGTTATTTCGATCAGCACGGCACCCTTTTATCTACAGACATGCGGTATGTCCAGGAGGCATTCAATACCAATGTGCTGGGCGCTCTGCGTACTACAAAAGCCTTCCTGCCCCTGTTGAAGAAAAGCCCGCAGGGTCGTATCGTCAACGTGAGCAGCAGCGCCGGCACATTCACCGATCCGGTTTTCGGAATGCCCTTTCATCCGGCCAACGTGCCGGTTTATAGCATTACCAAGCTCGCATTGAACGGGCTCACCGTCAAACTCGCGAGAGAACTGAAAGAAACCAATATTAAGATCAACGCTGTCTGTCCCGGCTTTGTGGCCACCTGGCCCGGCACGGCCGAATTAGGAGCGAGACCGGTAAGTGAAGGAGCCAAAGGAATCGTGTGGGCTGCCACGCTCGGTCCCGACGGACCAAGCGGAGGTTTCTTCCGCGACGGACAACCAGTACCATGGTAATTCATTCATCTGATCCCAACATATCAGGGAAATAAAACCCAATGAAGAAGAAAATAGCGATTATTGGAGCAGGACTATCAGGATTGTCGGCAGCAGCATATGCAGCACAGGCAGGTAATGAGGTACATGTCTTTGAAAAGAACAGCACGCCAGGCGGACGTGCCAGGCAGTTCAAAACAAACAACGGATACACTTTCGACATGGGGCCAAGCTGGTATTGGATGCCCGATATCATTGAAGATTTTTTTAAGGATTTTGGATACCAGACAAAAGACTTTTACAAATTAGTACAGCTCGACCCCCAGTTCGAAATGATCTTTGCCGATGGCAAACTAACCATCCCCAAAGACTACAACGCACTGAAAGAACTCTTCGAACAAACAGAGCCCGGCGCGGGAGCAAAGCTCGACGCATTCATGAAAGCTGCCCGCTATAAATACGAAGTGGGCATGCAGCAATTCGTCCACAAGCCTTGCCACTCCTGGTGGGAATTCGTCACGCCCCAAATAGCCGCCAGTGCTTTGAAATTAGACCTGTTGTCCAATTTTCGCAGCTATGTAAAGAAATACTTTACCCATCCCAAACTGGTCGCCCTGATGGAGTTTCCGGTAATATTCCTTGGCGCCTCCCCGCAAAAGATCCCGGCCCTTTACAGCCTCATGAACTATGGCGGGTATGCCCTCGGCACCGCCTATCCCATGGGCGGCTTTTATGAATTGGTTTGCGCAATGAAGAAAGTAGGAGAGGAACAGGGCGCACGCTTCCACTTCAACCAGCCGGTAGAGCAGATTTGCGCGGAAGGACGTAAAGCCACTTCACTGATCATTAATGGCGAAGAGTTGTATTTCGATGCCATCATTGCATCGTCCGACTACCACCATACCGAAACCCTGCTGGATAAACCCCATCGCAATTACACGGAAAACTATTGGCAAACCAGGACTTTTGCGCCATCATCGCTCATCTATTACCTCGGCTTCAATGAACCCATACCCAACCTTCAGCACCATACCCTGTTCTTTGAGCACGACTTCGACGGCCATATTGATGATATCTACCAACACAAACAATGGCCACAGCAACCATTGTTCTACGCTTGCTGTCCTTCCAAAACAGACCCCGGCGTAGCCCCTGAAGGTCATGAGAACATATTTCTCCTGATGCCCCTCGCGACGGGACTCGATGACCACGAAGCTGTCCGTGAACAATACTTTCACGAAATGATCGGCAGAATGGAGAAGGCTACAGGCGCAAAAGACCTCATAGAAAAGATCGACTATAAACGCAGCTATTGCGTGCGCGATTTCATTACCGACTACAATGCCTGGCAGGGAAATGCTTACGGCCTGGCCAACACGTTATCCCAAACCGCCGTTCGCAAACCGGCCATCAGAAACAAAAAGCTCAGGAACCTTTTTTACACCGGCCAGCTCACGGTGCCAGGCCCCGGAGTACCGCCATCGTTGATATCAGGCAAGATCGTCGCAAAAGAAGTAGGTAACCTAAAAAAACATCAAGTTGAAAATACTATTTGACCAGCTGTCCCGGCAGGTGAGCAAAGCTATCACCCAAAAATACAGCACCAGCTTTTCACTCGGCATCATGGCACTGAGTCCATCCATACGTCCGGCCATATATGCCATTTATGGCTATGTAAGGCTGGCAGATGAGATTGTCGACAGTTTCCATGGCTATAACAAACAACGCCTGCTCGAAAGATTCAGCGAACAAACCTGGCAAGCCATTGATGAAGGCATTTCACTCAATCCCGTCTTGCAATCATTTCAGGAATCAGTTCACCAATACAAGATCGACAAAAGCCTGATTGAACAGTTCCTCCATAGTATGCAAATGGACCTTACGCCGATGCAATACAATACAGAACGCTACAAAGAATACATACTTGGCTCGGCAGAAGTTGTCGGACTCATGTGTTTGCAGGTATTTGTCGAAGGCGATGAAGAAGCATACAACAAGTTAAAACCCTATGCCATGAAGCTGGGATCGGCCTTCCAGAAAGTAAATTTCCTGAGAGACCTCAAAGACGATTACCAGGTCCTCGGGCGCACCTACTTCCCCAATTTGGAAATGAGCGTGTTCGATAACCGCATCAAATCGTCGATCGAAGAAGACATCCAAAGCGAATTTAACGAAGCCCTCATTGGCATTAAGAAGCTGCCCGCCTGCTCGAAATTTGGCGTGTACCTTGCTTATAATTATTACCTGTCCTTATTCAAAAAGATCAAACGCACACCGGCACAGTGCATCATGAAAGAGCGCATCCGGATACCCAATAGCCAGAAAATATCCCTGATGATGAGCACCTACCTCCAATATAAAATGGCAGCACTATGAACGCACTGATCACCATAGCTACATTCATAATGATGGAAGGAGCGACCTGGTGTATACATAAATATATCATGCACGGCTTCCTGTGGATGCTGCACAAAGACCACCATGATCACAGCCACGAAGGCGATTTCGAACGAAACGACCTGTTCTTTGTAATATTTGCAGTGCCTACGATCGTATTGTTCTACATAGGCGCAGAACAAGGCTTTAACTACCTTTTTTACATCGGCCTCGGTATATTGCTTTATGGCCTTGCCTATTTCTTTGTACATGATATCTTCATCCACCAGCGGGTCAGCTTTTTACGCAATACCAAAAATCCCTACCTCCTCGCAATCCGCAGGGCGCACAAGCAGCACCATAAGCATACCGGGAAAGAAGAGGGAGAATGCTTCGGTTTTTTGTTTGTACCTTTTAAGTTTTTCAAAATATACTTTAAAAGGAAACAGCTCAGCCCTTCCGAAAGAACATCGTGATGAATGACCAATTCGGTTGCCTGTACATACTTTAATGATCAACTCAATTCAAATGCCTTTCAATGTCAATGTAAAAAGCATTGTCCTGTTACTTTTCTTTTGCCATGCCGTTTTTTTCTCGGTCAGGTTGTATATAAAAAGTGTGCAGGAGGAAAATAAGTCTGACAAGTGGTTAAGCTTCTTTTTGTTGTTGGCAGCCTTATACATTGCGCCATTTATGCTTGGGTATGCAGGCTGGTATGGAAGTTCCCCATATAGAGATATACTATTCTATATACCTTTCCAGCAGCTATTTTTATTGCCGCCGGTATTATATTGCTATGTCCGGACCTTGCTAAACCCAGCATTCTCCCTGCGAAAAAGCGGGTACCTGCACTTTGTACCCGCGGCAATATATGGGCTTTATTCACTATTTATCTTTATAGCAGATAAGTTGGTATTGAAGGACATTTACTTTTACCAGGATGGTAGAGATAAAGACTTTGCTGCCTGGTATCAGTTGGCAGGCTTCCTGCAAATGTTAGTTTACCTGTTCATATGCCTCGACAGTTACAATAAATACAGGAAAAAGGCCTACGATACACTCAGCTTTGCTGAATCCGTAGTTTATCGGTGGATACAACAGTTTCTCCTTGCATTATTAGCACTGCTGGCAATTCGCATGCTTTACTTCATTATTAATCCCGAATGGGCTGAATTTGGCAGGAAGTTTTGGTACTACTTGGCCTTTTCCCTGTTGATTTATCATATATCGATCCACGGATTTATAAATGCCGTTAAATCAGGATTCGCCTTTTCCCCGCAACCACCTGCAAGTCCGGCTGCAGCCATCGAAACGGGCGGGGAGCCGACAAGAGAAGTAACTACAATAGCGAGCTTTGACCAATATCCGGACTTGGCCCCGTCAGCACAGCAACAAATGGAAGAAGTGACTGACCTTCCGCATTGGAAGAAAAAGATTGAAGAGCTCCTCGAAAAAGAAAGAATATTCGAAGATCCCCTGCTTACATTGGCCGGCATGGCTGGCCGATTAGGAGAACAACCCAAAAAAATATCCAGGGTTATCAACCAGGCATTCGCAACAAATTTCAACGACCTGGTGAATTTTTATCGCGTTCAGGCCGTCGTCCGCAAAATGGAAGCAGGCGAAGATAACCTTCACACCATCCTTGCCATAGCATTCGATTGCGGATTTAACTCCAAATCGACCTTCAACAGAGCCTTTAAGAAACACACCGGCTCCACACCCAAAGAATTGATCAGGCAAAAACAGGAGAAATTGGTGTCAAATCCTGATCTGGGACCATTGTTACCGCAAAAGCGGTCACTTTAGCGAAAAAAGACAACAATGAACATCCGGAACATTTTAGCGTATTTTATTCTCTTTATCTCCTGCCTATACCCGTATAAATCAGTTGCCCAAACCCAACTTCCCCCCGCGCAGCTACGCCGCCTTGATAGCATCGCCCTCCAGGATGTCCCCCCAAACGCCCCAGGCATTGCAACTGCTATCATACAAAGAGGAAAAGTCATTTACCGGCAATACGCCGGGTTTGCCAACCTCGCCGACAGCACCCGGATAACACCCTACACCCGGTTCAATATGGCATCCAATGGAAAGCAGTTTACCGCCCTCGCCATTCTCCAGTTGGAAAAACAAGGCAAGATCAAACTGACCGATGATATCAGGCAGTTCCTGCCCACCTTGTTCCCTGCGTTAAAAACAACACTCACGATTGCACACCTGCTCAACCATACCAGTGGTATACGTGATGTCTACGACCTCTGGTCCATCCAGGGCATCATCTGGTGGAAACAGAGCTTTTCAAACAAGGACGTATATCAGTTGATCAGCAAACAACAGGATTTGAATTTCGAACCGGGTGCCCGCTATTTGTATAGCAATTCCAATTACATACTGCTGGCGATCATTATAGAGAAAGTTACAGGCAGATCTTTTGTACAATACACAACACAGTTGTTCAAACAACTCAACATGCCCAATACCTCTTTCGAAGACGATTATACAAAAATAAAAGGCCCTGTTGCACGCGCTTATTTCAACTTTGGGGAATGGACAACCTATGACTGGATTTGGAATGTATGTGGCGATGGCAACCTGTTCAGCACGCTGGCAGATCAGATACAGTGGGAAAAAATAATTCAGGGTAAAGGTAAAACAACCTTAGACCGGGACATCATAAAAAAGAGCCAGGAAGTGATAGAAAACAGCACCTTTACCGACTATGGTTATGGATTGGAAAGAGGAGAGTACAAAAACATTAAATATCTATTCCATGAAGGCGCTACAGGTGCATGGAAAGCTACTACGATGAGGTTCCCGGGAAACCAGATGACAATGATTACCCTCACCAATACAGGCAAAGCCATCCCGTCCATGCAGACAAGGCAAATGGCGGATATTGTCCTTGACTTACCGGTAAACAATAAATATTTTCCGGTCTCTCCACCTTCCGTTGGCCCCTATATCAGTGAGGAGGACATTATTGGAACATATTTGACATCCGGCGGATTTTCATTTCAGTTTGAAAAGATGCAGGATAGGATCTATTTAAAGCGGGCAGGACGCAACGATGTTGAACTGGTGCGTGAAGCCACCAATATCTTCCACCAGAAAAACGACGCTGCCTTCAGGCAGGAATTTGTAAAAGACCAAAACGGAGAACTCCAGGTTACGGTATACTACACCACCCATGCCCCCTATAGCCTGAAGAAAGTCTTGGCACAATGGACAGGCTTTGACCACACTGCACCAAACGGTCAGTACCTGAACGAGGAAACAAACACCTTGTTGGAAATATTCTTTAAAAAAGATAAAATTTACAACCTCAACATTGGTAAGGCCGATACCATGGAAAGCCGGCTTATTACACCCTCACTCATGCTGGCAGGCCCCTACAGGCTGCGTATGAATACCTGCACAACTGCTTGCGACACGATATGGCTCGACGGCGACCGGGTAAAAAATATGATATTCAGGCGTATCAAACCCAAATCATAGTTGTTCAACTTTTTGATAAAAAAAATGAACAAAAAGTAGGTGGCTGCTGTTTGTATAGCGTTCATCAACACCTATACCATGGCCCAAACCTTTCTCAAGGCCCGCTGGGAACATATAATAATGGCCAACTACACAGTCCCTCCCGGCGTGTTGAAACCTTATTTACCGGATGGCCTCGAGCTCGACCTCTTCGAGCAACAGGCAATGGTTAGTCTCGTTGGGTTCAGGTTTGCAGGCACCCGCCTTTTTTCATTACCTATACCATGGTTTGGAACTTTTGAAGAGATCAACCTGCGGTTTTACGTATTGCGGAAAGAGGCAGGTCTGACCAAAAGGGGAGTGGTGTTCATCAACGAAACAGTTCCCCATCGTCCGGTAGCCTTTTTGGCCAACTATCTCTACCAGGAACATTATACCTGTGCACCCATGATTAGCCATTATACGCAGATGGCAGGCATTCAACGCGTAAAATACCAATGGAAGCAGGGTAGCCAGTGGCATCATATGGGTGTGCAGGCTTCCACCTCCGCAAAACCATTGATTCCTGGTACCATCGAATCATTTATATACGAACACTATTACGGGTATACAGGTACACCTGGCCGGCTCACGATGGAGTATGAAGTCCGGCACCCGGCATGGCTGGTAAACGATGTGATCTCCTACCGCATCGATTGCGATTTCGAAGCACTCTATGGCAAAACCTTTTGCTTCCTCAACAAACAGGCACCACACAGCGTGCTGCACACGCCGGGCTCTCCAGTAACAATTCCCTGGAAACAAAATAAAATAGCCGTTATATGAGAAATAAACTATCTGTCCGCCAGGCGCCCCGCTTCCCATTCAATACCCAAAGACTACAGGAACTCATCCGCAAAGGCTACAAATACGTACAGGTTATGGGGCTCACTGCAGATTGTCACATTGACGTTACACAGCCCCACTGCCTGCTGCTCATTCCCTTGCGCGAACTGCCCCGCGACAATGCCCGGAAAGATGTATATGAGCCCATAGATAGTGAGATTATTGCTGCCTGGGCACAAAATGTATCCGATTACGTCCCCGTTACAGTATCTTCCATAGCATAGAACATGCATGCAAAGCGATTAACTTAAATACACAAACCATGAAAAAATGGCAATTGATACTGCTGAGCCTCGCCTTGCCACTCCTGGTAGGAGGAGTGGCGGGCGTGGTTACCGCTCAAAATGTACGCGTATGGTACCCACAGCTTAATAAACCGTTCTTTACGCCGCCCAACGCTTTGTTTGCTCCGGTATGGACCGCGTTGTACCTGCTGATGGGCATTTCATTATACCTCGTATGGAAGCAGCCTCCTTCCTCTTCTCGTAAACTGGCAGTGATCCTCTTTGGCGTACAGTTGTTTTTCAACTTCTGGTGGAGCATTATTTTCTTTCAGTTTCACCTGATCGGGCTGGCACTCATCGACATACTGCTCTTATGGATATCCATCATATGGATGATCATACGGTTCAACAAAATATCCCGTTTGGCTGCCAACCTGCAATGGCCATACCTCGCGTGGGTAAGCTTCGCAACGGCGCTCAACGCATCCATATGGTTCCTGAATTAAGTATCACCCATTCATCCATCTCCCAGTCACACAATAAATAACAACCCATGCAAAGGCCCTGGAATATTCCCAACTTGCCGGTATACAGTTTAGCCACCTACAACAATGATGGCGTCAATATGAATATCTGCACGTATGTATCCGCTGTCAGCATGTATCCCAAACTGTACATGGTGGCAGTGTATGAAAATACCCTGACCCTGGAAAATATCACCGCTGGCCAGATGGCTGTATTGCAGTTATTGCACAAGAGCCAGTATGCACTCATTAGGAAATTGGGCCAGACATCCGGTAAGACTTACAACAAACAGGAATATTTGCAAAAGAAGTCTTTGCTCCAAACATGGCAGGGATACAATGTTTTGAAAGGCACCAGCGCACTTATCCTATTGCAAAAACAATGGAACAGGCCGGCAGGCGACCACCACATCTTTGTATTTAGCGTCGCAAAAAGCACCGCCCGCAACAACGATTGCCTCACCTTGCAAACACTGCGCGATAAAAGGTTGATCAGGGGATAGGCTGGACCCCAAACCTAAATCCTATATTCCGTAATTTGTGTTAATGAACCGGATACCTGTGTTAATGCCTCCCCGGTACCCGATCTACATTTGTGTCGTAAACAATTCAACGAATTAAAAAATTAAACAAATGAATAAGGTCGTATTAATTACAGGAGCCAGTTCAGGAATGGGAAAATCAACTGCAAAAATATTGCATAGCCAGGGGTACACGGTTTATGGAGCCGCAAGGCGCATCGATGAGATGAACGATCTAAAAGCACAGGGAATGCACGTCGTGCAATTGGATTTGACCAATGACGCCTCCATTGTCGAAGCAGTGAACCTCATTATGAGCAAAGAAGGTAAAGTGGACATACTGGTAAATAATGCAGGGTACGGTTCATACGGCGCTGTTGAAGACGTTCCGCTGGACGAAGCAAGGCGGCAGTTTGAAGTTAACCTTTTTGGAATGGCCAGATTAACACAATTGGTTTTACCCGGCATGCGTAAGCAAAGAGCCGGCAGGATCGTGAATGTTTCATCGATGGGCGGGAAGATATACACCCCGCTGGGGGCCTGGTATCACGCCACTAAACATGCAGTAGAAGGCTGGAGCGATTGTTTGCGCCTGGAGGTAAAAAACTTTGGAATAGAGGTAGTGGTGATAGAGCCGGGCGGAATTAAAACGCCTTGGGGCCAAATTGCTGCGGAAAATTTAAGAAAGATATCGGGCAAAGGACCCTATGCCAATTTTGCTAACAAGGTTGCAGAGAATACCCACAGATTATATGGGGGTGATCAATTGACGGACGTAGATACCTTGGGCAAAACCATTGCAAAGGCTGCAACCGATCGAAACCCCAGGACGCGATACGTAAAAGGCTATATGGCCAAACCGGCTATTGCCATTAGGAAGTGGCTGGGCGACAGGGTGTATGACAAAATAATAATGAGCCAGGTAAAGTAAGTAGCAAAAAGATAGACAGCGCAAAAATACCTGGCGCTTCAAAAGAGAATAAAAATCAGAATTCGCCAATAATCACAGCCAAATGGGGCAAGAAATTATTAAAATCAGATCGATCAGCCAATTGCACGAAACTTTTGGATTTGACAAGCCTACCCATCCATTGATAAGTATCATTGATGTGTCGGAATGGGAGATTGCAGAGCAATATGTAGGTGTGAAATACACATCGGAACTATATACTATTGGGCTGAAAGATAAAAGTTGTGGCCTGCAGTACGGGAGAAATAACTATGATTTCGATGAAGGGGTTATGTTCTTTACTGCTCCTGAGCAGGTTCAGTCGGTATCAAAGCCACAAGCGCTTAATGAAATATCCGGATGGATGATGTTCTTCCATCCGGACCTGATCAGAAATACATCATTGGGCCCGATCATTGACGATTATGGATATTTCAGCTACGACGTGCATGAGGCACTTCATTTGTCCGATGCTGAACAAAAAACCGTAACCGATTGTGTTATGATGGTTAAAAGTGAAATTGCTGAGCGAATCGACAATCACAGCAAAACCGTCATCGTTTCATACCTCGAATTGCTTTTAAATCTTTGCAGGCGGTACTACGAAAGGCAATTTCTG
>JAGIBF010000120.1 GCA_017744515.1 Niastella sp. | reverse complement strand
CGGTTATAGTACGGCGTTTTAATTGAATTTTAATACTGGAGGCCCCAGTTTTAATCTAACATTTCTATATATCCGAAAGGATAGCATTAGCTTTGCTTCCCCTCTATATCCTCGCCACGTTTCCATATATCCGTTGTATTACGCTTTCTAACAATCTAAGTCCGACTGATAACCTCACACGGAAATCACAATTTCCTATCCATCCATCTATTTGCCATTGAGCGCTTAATTAAAAGTATTCTGCATGAAAACTTTGTACAAATTGCTATTTGTTGCCTCTGTATTATTATGTATCTCCAGCCAACTAACAGCCCAATCGTTTCCTGCCGGTTTCCAGGCTACCAAAGTAGCCGAAGGATTAAATCCGACAGACATGAAATTCTCTCCTGATGGGCAATACTTGTTCATTACCAATAAAACGGGACAGGTTTACCTTTTCGAGAACGATGAGCTATACGCTACACCGTTACTGGATATTTCTGCCAGTATTATTACAAACGGCGAAAGAGGATTGACACACTTGGCAGTCGATCCGGAATTTAATACCAATCACTATATATACCTCTATTATACGCTGCCCAGCGCGCGCAACAGGATCAGCCGGTTTACATTTAATCCCACCACCAAAACCCTGGGATCAGAACATCCCTTACTCACACTACAAAAAATGACAGGCGATATTCACACCGGCGGCGCCATGAATTTTGGTAAGGATGGGAAATTATACATCGCTACCGGCGAATCGAGCCATCCGGAATGGGCACAGGACCTCTACAGTCAATTGGGAAAGGTATTGCGTATGAATAAAGACGGCTCTGTTCCTGCCGATAACCCTTACTATGGTGTCATTGCCGATACTTTGCAATATATCTGGGCTATGGGTTTGCGCAATCCTTATGCAGCAGATATTCATCCGGTTACCGGCCAGTACCTGCTATGTGATGTAGGACAAAATGAGTGGGAAGAGATCAATGATATAAAGAAGGGAAAGAACTACGGCTGGGCTACGGTGGAAGGGCCCATTCAGGCGGGCACCACGCCGCCGGATAATTATGTAGATCCTGCCCTCTATTATTCACACAGCGAAGGTTGTGCTATTGTGGGAGGAGTGTTCTATGCACCTGCGCAGCCGGCTTTTCCGGCACAATACTTCAACAAGTATTTCTATACCGACTATTGTAACCAGTCCATCAAGGTGATGAACCCGGAAACTTACCAGGCCGAAGGAGTGTTTGGTACTAATCTGAAGCGGCCGGTAGCCTGTGCCGTGAAGCCTTCCGGCGAATTCTTCTACCTCGACAGGGGAGGTTTGCCCCAGCAAGGTGAAGAGAATGTGGACGGCATCCTCTGGAAAGTGGAATACACAGGTTCATTAGCCCCCGCAATAGGAGCCGACCCACAAACTATTCTTGTCTCTGCAGGTGATAGCGCCACATTTACAGTATTGGCCAATGGTCTTGGACTTACTTACCAATGGTTGCGCAACGGTGTTGATATCCCCAATGCCGATAGCTCTTCCCTTGTGCTGAGAAATGTATTGCTCTCAGATAGCGGAGCACTGATCACTTGCCGCGTTACCAACAGCTTTGGAACAGTTACGAGCAATGCGGCCGTGCTGCGTGTTACTTCAAGACCCAATCCCGTACCAGTCATCGATCTGCCGGCAGATGGCGCTACCTACGTAGCCTATTCTACCATGAACTTCAGCGGCCATGCTACTGATGCAGTAGATGGTACGCTTACAGCAGATAAACTGACATGGAAGATAGATTTCCACCACGATACCCATTACCATCCCGGTCTCGATCCTACACCGGGCGATCAGGTCACGGGCGCTTATTTCCTGCCGGGTAATATAGAAGTGTCGGATACGGTATGGTACCGTATTTATCTCACGGCTACCAACAGTGTGGGATTGAAATCTACCGTTTACCGCGAAGTGTACCCGGAAAAAGTAACCCTGCATGTCAAATCGCTTACAGAAGGCAGGCCTGTTGCTATACCCCTGAATATGGATGGCTCCATCACACCTCCACAGGTTTACAAACCAAGCGTGAAAGGCGTAACCAGGAATATCACTGCACAGGCCACTTACCTGATTGCCGACACCTTGTTTACTTTCGCCAGCTGGGGTAATGGTAATACGAATCGCACGCTTACATTCAATACGCCTGATAGCGACACGACCATCACGGCCTTATACACCAAATCGGCCACCTTCGCTGGTGAGGGATTGAAAGCTGAGTATCGCACCAATACGGAACTGTTTACCGGGCCGGTAACCTATATGCGTGTAGATCCTGCCATTGATTTCTCCTGGGATGGTTCACCGGCTCCGGGAGTAAGCACACAAAACTTCACGGTGCTCTGGGAAGGGTTTCTCCAGCCACGCACAACGGGTCAGTATATTCTTTATCTCGATAACCTCGTAAGTAAAGCAAGGCTTTATATCAACGACCAGTTGTTTATCGACAGGTGGAATGGCGGTTCAGTGGGTGGAGATGACCAACCGATCAACTTTACAGCAGGCACCAAATACAAGATCCGCATTGAATACTGGGCCAACTTTGGAAACACGTCTACCATCTCCCTGGAATGGAGCGGTCCACAAGTGTTCAGGCAAACGATACCTGCATCGTCTATGTACACGGCAGATGCTGCGTTGCCGGTGATCTTTACTGAGTTTACCGTAAGGCCGCGCAATGAGCAATTGCAGCTCACCTGGAAAGTAGAAGACCTCGGCAATGTGAAAGGATATGCGATAGAAAAACGCAAAAGCGGTACTGCGGCATTTGAGACGATCGCTTACGTCAATACCACTGGCAGCAATCAGTACACGTATACAGATGCAGCAGTGAACCCGGGCATATTATACGAATACCGCATCAGGCAGGAAGACCACGATGGACGGCCTACCTTCTCACCCACAAGATTGGGCAGATTGAGCACACAGGCAACCTTCGACTATGTGATTGTGCCCAACCCAGCCGATGTCAACAGGCAGGTACAACTGCTGTTTACCCAGGCCATTGGCGATGCAGAAGTATTCCTGCTGTCACCGGATGGAAAGATCGTTTCCCGCCGCCGGGTAACCACCACCGGGCAAACAGTAGCAATGCCGCTTAGCGGGCTTGCAGCCGGTACTTACTACCTGAAAGTAATTCAGGGACACAACGTACTGGTGAAGAAACTGGTAGTACGCTAAAGCACTCAAAGCCTCCACATAAACAGAGCGGGCCATCTACAGATAGCCCGCTCTTATTTATTTAACGGATGTCGGGCTGAGCATGTCGAAGCCACTTATGGAGTTAATCATTCTTCATAAACTGTACAATGCTCGCCGCTGCTTTAGCAGAAGCATGGCCACCTTCACTCAACAATTGCTTCAGTGCCGCATAATCCTTTTGCAGCTGTTCCCGGCGCGTAGGATCGTACAACAGCTCATGCAGCTCGCGTTTAAGATTCGTGGGCGTAAGATCATCCTGGATCAGTTCTTTTACCACCAGCTTATCCATGATGAGGTTGACGAGGGATATATATTTTACCTTGATCAGGCGTTTAGCGATCTGGTACGAGATATTGCTGCCTTTATAACACACCACTTCAGGAACGGCAAACAAGGCAGTTTCCAGGGTGGCTGTGCCGGAGGTCACCAGCGCTGCCTGCGATTGCAATAACAAAGTGTATGTTTTACCACTTACCGAAGAAACGTTGGGATAACCCTGTAGTAGTGATTCGTAAAAACTGTCTTCCTGCCCCGGCGCCTTGGCCACCACAAACTGCAGGTCGGGAAATTCCTTGCTTACTTCCAGCATGATGGGCAGCTTCTTCAATATCTCCTGCTTCCTGCTCCCCGGCAATAAGGCCACAATAGGCTTGCCAGATGAAGTCTGTTTGCTATTAGTCTGTGAACCTGGACTCAGCACTCCCGACTCAGCACTCCCGACTCCCAACTGCCGCTCTTCTACCACTTCCACCAGCGGATGACCCACGTACTCCACTTCCCAGTTCCATTTGTCGCGATAGTAGTCTTTTTCAAAAGGCAGGATCACCAGCATTTTATCGATGCATTCCTTCATCTTCTTTACACGGTTCTCCTTCCAGGCCCATACCTGCGGAGAGATGTAATAGATCACGGCGATGCCCTGCTGTTTGGCCCATTCGGCAATACGGAGGTTAAAGCCAGGGTAGTCGATCAGGATCAGTGCGTCGGGCTTGAACGCTAAAATATCTTCCTTGCAAAAGCGCAGGTTGCGCAGGATGGTACCCAGGTTTCTGACTACTTCGATGAACCCCATAAAAGCAAGGTCACGGTAATGCTTCACCAGTTCTCCGCCGGCAGCTTGCATCAGGTCGCCGCCCCAGCAGCGGATGGTAGCCGGCTGGTCCAGCTTTTTCAACTCTTTGATCAGGTTACTGCCATGCAGATCACCCGAGGCCTCGCCGGCTATGATGTAATAACGCATATCGATCTTTACATTTCGGCTGCAAAGTAACTAAAAGAAAGCCAGCAACTCTTTACAAGATAAACTTCAGCAGCAGGGCAGCGATAGCGTAGATCAGGGTAATGGCAAAAACACCTTTGGCGGTTTTGTCGCGGTGCGTATTGATATAAAAAGTGAAGAGCGCAATGTTAAGGATCAGGCAGGGTACCGAAATGGCAGTTACCTGGTTCTTGTTCTGTGCTACGAAAGAAAAGAAGTCACTAACAGAATGGAGCGGGTAAAACTTCACAAAATAGTAAACCACCAGACTTAGCAGGGGAGCTATAAAGCCAAGAAGCATACCGAAGCGGAGGTCGTCTTTCTTGAACATTAGAATTTCCACGTTTTTTGAAGTTTGTCCTTAAGAACGTAATTCGTCAGATCAAATTGTACAGGCACGAGGCTTACGTAATTATTTTCCAGGGCCCATACATCGGTATCTCTACCCTTGTCGAAATTCACGAATTCGCCCGTTAACCAGTAATACTTCCGGCCATTCGGGTCATTACGTTCCACAAAATCTTCCTCGTACTTGGCATAAGCCTGCCGGCAAATGCGTATCCCTTTAATAAGCGATTCGTCTATGGCGGGAATATTAACGTTCAGGACAGTGTGTTTGTCCACCTTCTTTTTCAGTATCTGCTGCACAATGATGCGGGCATATTTGCGGGCGCCGGTAAAGTCTGCTTCGATGCTATGGTCAAGCAGGGAAAAGCCGATGGAAGGAATACTTTCGATAGCAGCTTCCACAGCGGCCGACATGGTGCCGGAATAAATAACATTGATCGAGTGATTGGCGCCATGGTTAATGCCGCTGATGCACAGATCAGGCTTGCGGTGCAGGATCTTATCTACAGCCAGCTTTACACAATCCACAGGTGTGCCGGTACATTGGTAGGCTTCAATGCCTTCAAAATATTGGACGGGAGTGAGGCGTAAAGGTTGACCGATGGTAATGGCATGGCCCATGCCACTTTGAGGTTTGTCAGGAGCTACCACTACAATCTTACCCAGGTCTTTTACCGCTTCTACGAGGTTACGTATACCCGGTGCAGTAACACCATCATCGTTGGTCACCAGGATTACAGGTTCTGCTTTTTTTTGCTTCGCTTTGGCCATAGACTTCATTGAACAAGCAACAAAAGTGCTAAATATTTTACTCAACACAAAAAGAAAGAACAGCCTGCAAACAAGCATTGATCAATTAATGAGAAAGGAAGCATTACGGACAGGTATAAACTGCAGGAACGATTATTGGTTAAGCTGGTTGAAGCGCCAAAGGAGCTGTGCCGATCTGCCGGATATCAGGCACGGTGTAAACGGTGGGAGCCACCGGCGCATTCCGGACAGCATATACCAGCGTAGCGATCATCTGGCCGATGGTCACCAGCCCCTGCTGCCGGGCAATCTCGCGGCTGGGCGGGAACAGCCAGGCCAGCCAGTAGAAAGGCAAGAGCAATATTGGCCACCAGTGCCCCGGACCCAGCACATACCAGGGACGCACAAAAGAGCAGGGAATGCCGGTGCCTTTCACCAGCTTCTCGCCCATGCAGCGCACCGCCTGATAATCCTTCATGATCGGGCTGGGATATTGGCTCACGCTTACATATATAAAATGACGCGCATGGGCCTGAATGGCGGCGATGGCTGCCTCGCGTACGGATACACCATCTATTTCGCGGAATTCCTGTTTTTTGCGGGGAGAAGGATGAGCCACGCCCACCAGGTGCACAAAAATGGCGCGGTCGGGGATCTTATCCCGGTAGCTGGTGGCATCCAGGGCATTACCGGTAATAGCCTCGCACCCGGCGGGTAGTTTGTGAGCTGACTGCTTGCGAACCAACGCTTTAACCTCATAATCGCCTTCCTTTAGCAAGGCCCTGATGAGTCGTTTACCGATATAGCCGGTACCCCCGGTGATGAAGATTGTCGTCACAGCAGTGTAGTTTAATAAGTATACGAAATTGGGCAGGGGACTGGTTTTACGTCCGGGGCATCATTTATCCCGGCCGTCGCCGGAATTTTCCACAACGGGATGGAAATCCCGACGCTATACGCTACCTTTGCCGCCGATTTTAAGGGGCTGATCGTCGGTAATTAAACAGTTACGCCAGTCAGTTTTAGGGGCTTAAACCTTATTAACCTTTCAACCTATCAACTTTTCAACCTTTCTGCAATGGCAGGTCAATTAAAAGAAGTTCGTAACAGGATCAAGTCGGTACAGAATACTCAGCAGATCACAAAAGCCATGAAAATGGTGAGTGCTGCCAAACTGCGTAAAGCACAGGATGCCATCATTCAGATGCGCCCCTATGCCCGCAAATTGCAGGAAGTGTTGAGCAATATCGTGAGCAGTGCAGACGGCGAAGTGGGTATCAGCCTCGCAGTAGAAAGGCCCGTTGAGAAAGTGTTGCTGATCGTGATCACCAGCGACCGTGGTTTGAGCGGAGCCTACAATGCCAACGTGATCAAGCTGGCAAAGGCTACCATCGCAGAAAAATATGCTGCACAGGCCGCCAAAGGCAATGTACAGATCTGGAACATCGGTAAAAAAGGATATGAGCATTTTTCCAAGAACAAGTTCAATGCCGACGATACCTATAAAGATATATTCCTCCGCCTCACTTTCGAAAACGTACAAGCTTGCGCACAGGCAGCTGTAAAAGCCTTCGAAAGCGGACAGTTCGACGTGGTGGAGCTGGTATACAGCGAATTCAAGAATGCCGCAACCCAGGTATTTACCCTGGAGCGCTTCCTTCCCATCCCCAAAGTACAGCAGAAAGAAGGCGCTAAGAAAAGCGACTTCATCTTCGAACCCTCCCAGCAGGAGCTCATTGCCGAGCTGATGCCCAAGATCCTGAACACCCAGTTGTTCAAGGCTGTCCTGGATGCCCATGCTTCAGAACATGGCGCCCGCATGACAGCCATGGATAAGGCTACAGAAAACGCCAATGAGTTGTTGAAGAACCTCAAGATATCTTACAACCGCGCCCGTCAGGCTGCCATCACTACCGAGCTTACGGAGATCGTGAGCGGCGCAGCAGCATTGCAAGGGTAATAGCGTATTGTTTATAAATAGCCAGAATGGAAATAGGACATCTTATACCACATATAGAGGCCCTCATATTTGCCAGCGACAAACCATTGACAGGCCTGGAATTGACCGAGCTTATCAATAATGCCTTTGGCTTTATGGAAGATAAGATCGTGCTGGATCAGGTAGAGTCTGCTTTGGAAGGTATCGTGGAAAAATACAAATCGGAATTTTACCCTTTTGAAGTACGGGAAAGCGGCGGTGGCTGGCAGTTCCTGACCAAAAGAGATTACCATAAGACAGTGGCCCAGCTCAATGGCGATAAGTTTCTCAAACGCCTGTCTACAGCTGCCCTCGAAGCCCTTTCCATCATTGCTTACAAACAGCCTGTTACCAAAGCGGAGATCGAAGCCATCCGTGGCGTGAGCAGTGACTATGCCATCCAGAAATTGCTGGAAAAAGAACTCATCGTGATCACCGGCCGCAACGAAAAAATGCCCGGCCATCCCCTTGTATACGGTACTTCCAAAAACTTCATGGACTACTTCGGTATCAACTCGGCCGAAGACCTGCCCAAACTCAAAGAAGTATTTGATGATGCCATGGTCAATGCTACCAACGTAAGCGATGCCATTGCAGAGCAGGAAACCCGCGAAGCTGCAGGCAATACCGGTGATGAAAAAGAAGAAGCGGCTGTACTGGCAGTAGGCGAGAACGGCGAACTGATAGAAGGCCTGACCACAGGACATATCAATGGCGAAGCCGTTGCATTTGCCAGTGAGGAAGAAACAGACGAAGAGGCTGGAGAAGAAGCAACTGAAACAGAAGCAGATACCGAAGAAGGTACAGAGATAGAAGACAGTGCAGAAGAGATTGATACCGAAGACACTGAAGAAGCAGTAGTAGAAGGTGGTGACGATGAGGAAGAAGATGGTGAAGAGGAAGAAGACGAAGACCTTGGTGACGGGGAAGAAGCGAATGACGAAGCAGAGGACGACGATGCCGGTGAGGAGGATGAATCAGATGAAGAGGACAGCGATGAAGAAGGCGATGATGACGAGGAAGATAGCGAAGAGGATGAGGACGACGACAAGCGCAAATAACAACGTCTGATTAGAGCGATTATTCCATTCGCACAATTCGTGTAATTCGTGTTTCGCTTTTTGAGATACAAATGTCACAGCACCTGCTGTGACATTTTTTTTACCAGTATATTCGCAAACTATGTCACAGCATCTCTCAAAAGAATATTTAGCCCAGCTGGCCGGTGAATTCGGTACACCCCTGTACGTATACCATGCAGAAAAAATAAAAGAGCAATACCAGAAGCTCACCACTGCCTTCAGTAAAAGCAATACGGTATTCTTTTACGCCAGCAAAGCGTTGACCAATGTAAACATTCTTAAATACATATGTTCCCTCGGGGCCAATGTAGACTGTAGCTCCATCAACGAAGCAAAGCTGGCCCTCCATGCAGGATTTCCGCCAGAGCGTATCCTGTATACTTCCAACGGTATTTCCTTCAGTGAGATCGCAGAAGCCAAAGAGCTGGGCATCATCATCAACATCGATAGCCTCTCCAACCTCGATAAATTTGGAGCGGCTTATGGCCACAGCTACCCGGTAGGCCTGCGTCTGCGCCCCAATATCATGGCAGGCGGTAACCTCAAAATATCTACCGGTCATGACAAAAGTAAATTCGGTATACCGGTAGATCAGATTGATCAGATACTGGCCGTTGTAAAGAAACACAATATCCGTATCAGCGACCTGCACATCCATACAGGCAGTGAGATAAAAGATGTAGAGGTATTCGTGAAAGGCATAGAAGTACTCTTTGACATTGTGCCCCAGTTCAAAGAACTGGAATTTATCGACCTGGGCGGTGGTTTCAAAGTACCCTACAAAGAAGGTGATGTGGAAACAGACATCAACCTGTTGGCACAGAAAGTAGGAGAAGCATTTGCAGCTCATCCCAATCCCGGTGGAAGGCCCTTGCAGGTTTGGTTTGAGCCCGGTAAATTCCTGGTAAGCGAGTGCGGCTACTTCGTTACACAGGTCAACGTAATGAAAGAAACGTCCGCTGCTACCTTTGTAAGCGTAGACAGCGGGTTCAACCACCTCATTCGCCCTATGTTCTATGATGCATACCATCATATCGAGAACATCAGCAATCCCGATGGTGAACCAAAGAAATATTCTGTTGTAGGCAACATCTGCGAAACAGACACATTCGCCTGGGACCGCACACTCAATGAAGTAAGAGAAGGAGACTACCTGGTGTTCCGTAATGCCGGAGCGTACGGATTTGAAATGTCATCCAATTTCAACGCACGCTACAAACCTGCCGAAGTGTTGGTAATAGATGGAAAGGCGCATCTTATTCGCAAGCGCGATGAGTTTAAAGACCTGCTTCGCAATCAGATTGAAGTGTTATAATTAAATGCCATCCTGCATAATGTCACCCTGAGGAATGTCATCCTGAGCCTGTCGAAGGATAGTCGAAGGGTGGGTCGCCCTCTAAAGGGCGGCTCACCCTGGTCCAGGAACTTGTCAAAGAATATTCAAAGAAAGTAATAGCAAAACGGGCCTTTCCCCTACGGAAGGCCCGTTTTTTGTTTTCATGCTATACTAACTATTTCAACTTGCGGACTTTCTGACTTTCGATCTTTCCGGCTTATCCCAAATACGTATAGTCGATCCTGATACCTCTGAAGAGGCGTACATCCTTCTCACTAAGTTTGCCGGTGCCATACACTTCCATAAAATACAGGTACTTGTCTTTAATTAAACCGCCTGCATCGAAATGGTCGATATACTTGGCTACAAAGTTGTCCGGAGCTAATGTGGCAGGAGGTAAAAAGTCGATCGTTACTTCCACTTCACCACTGGGACAATGATGATCGATACTCTTCTTCAGGATGAAGAACTGCATATCTTCTGTACCGGTGTTCTTATAATATACAGTCACGGATTTGATCACAGCATTCACTGGTAAAGGAAGCGCTGCTACGAGGCCGGTACCTGCAACTACCGTCTGGCGGCCTTCCTGGAAGTGATCTATATAACCCAGACTGCTATCAGCTGGAAAGAAGAAACGCGAATCGACATACAATACATGTTGACCTTTGCTTCTGATCACTGGTTCTGACTTTAGCGCTTTGGTAGCGGTTGCTTTCAAAGCTTTCCTGGTTGTAGCGGCTTTAGGAGGTGGGGCTTTCTTAACTGCTTTTTTGGAGGTTTTCTTTTTTAGAGCCATGATACTTTATTTAAGGTTATGATGGTGACGAATGATGCGGCAAGTTACTCGCTTTGCCAGGTGCATAAAATACCACGATGTGGTAAAAATTCTTTTGAAGACTAAATCTGGTTGTTCTTCAACTACGTACATAACTATAGTTAGCATTGCTGGAATAATGATCTTTACTGCTGGGTTTTCTAAAAGAGCTGCACGGGTTGTGTAGCTCTTTTTATTTCATCCAACTATGCAAAAGCACTGCCAACTAAGGCAGTCAACTATATTCAAAGCAAACACCCACTCACCATTCACCACTGGCTATTCACTTATTTATTATTTTCTTCATGTACCATTTCTGAAATCTTGGTACATTTAATTACAGAACCAAAACTTTTTCCAGATGCCTATACGTATGACCGATGATCCACAGGATCAACAAGATAATAGTAACGACAATGGTGGTGGTGGCCGTTCCAATTTCCCCGGTGGGGGCGGTGGTGGGGGCGGATTGTTCAACCTCCTGCCTTTGCTGCTCGGGCTTTTCCGGGGCAAAGGCATAATATTCTTGTTGGTCATCGGAGTAGGAGCATACTTCCTGTTGGGCCGGGGCGGCGGCGGTTGCAACCTCGGCCAGATTGCACAACTGGCTACCGGTGGGTTCCTGGACCCACGCCAGTTTGAGAAAGCCAGCATCTATGAACCACTGGCAGATGATGATAACAAGAACCCCCTGCCTGAAAGTGCCAACCTGCAGCGGTTTGCACCGGCAGTAGGCAACCAGGGACAGCAGGGAAGTTGTGTGGCCTGGAGCAGTGCCTATGGCGCCCGTACGATCCTTGAAGCAGCACGTACCGATGGTGCGCCCAATAGCCTGCGTTTCAGCCCATCCTTCCTGTATAACCAGATTGGCTTACAAGGATGCCAGGGCTCTTACATCATAAGGGCCATGGAATACATGACACAGCAAGGCTCCGTTGCCTACGATAAATTCCCTTATACCGATCAGGATTGTACACGACCGCCCAGCCAGGAGTTGATACAGGACGCAGGCCAATACAAGATGCGCGGCTTCAACCGCCTTTCAAAAGGCGATCGTACCGACCAGATCGATATGCGGGCCATCCGCGAAAACCTTTCGCAAGGTGCTCCCGTGGTGATTGGTATGATGGTAGGCTCCAGCTTTATGCAGTCCATGGCAGGACAAGACCTCTGGCAGCCTGAGCCCGGCGATCAGCAAATGATGGGCTTTGGCGGCCATGCTATGTGCGTGGTGGGGTATGACGATCGCAAATACGGAGGGGCATTCCTCATAATGAATAGCTGGGGACCAGAGTGGGGCAACAATGGATTTGCCTGGGTGCGCTATGGCGACTTCAGAACATTTGTACGGGAAGCCTATGGCCTGGAGCCAATGGCTAAAACAGGCGCCGCCGCCAATCAACCATTTGAATGTGAAGTAGGGCTGGTGCCGGTAGAAGAAGAAAACGGAAGAATGGTCCCTAAAGGATATATACCACTCAGGCTTACCGGCAACAATGTGTTTGAAACCACTTCACCCGTGCGGCCCGGTAGCCGTTTCAAAGTAGAAGTAAAGAATAGCACGGAGTGCTACATTTATGTATTCGGTAAAGAAACAGATGGTACCAGCTACACCCTATTCCCGTATCCAGGCAAAGACGATCCGAAGAAAACAAAATACGCGCCCTTCTGTGGCATTACAGGATACCGGTTATTCCCGAAAGACAAGAGCATGACGCCCGACAGCATCGGCAACCGTGATGTGATGGCAGTGGTAGTGAGCAAAGAACCACTCGACTGGTTTGCACTCAATGAACAGATCAGCCGCAATCCACAGACAGATTATGCTACCCGTTTGAATAATGCCTTGTCCGGCCGCCTCATCAGAAATGTACGTTTCGACAATACTGGTAAAGGCACCATGCACTTTAATGCCGGAGGCGATGAGAACAAAGTAGTAGCCACCATTGTTGAAGTAACTAAATAACACATCGCCGGCTACTAAGTGTCGCGCAAGTGTATTGCCGATTGCCCACTGCCGATTGCCGAAATAAACCATTCACCTTGACCCCCGGACAAACTTTTATACAACTCATGAAGCATCCTGTTAAAAGCAGGATCTTTCTCTTTACCAAATTGCCTGCCGCCTTCTTTTCAGGTGTGCGCCTGATGGATGTAGATGAGAAGCAATGTACAGTAACAGTACCGTACAAGTGGTTTTCACAAAACCCATTCCGTTCAACCTACTTTGCCTGTCTGGCGATGGCGGCCGAGCTTTCCACCGGGTCATTGGCCATGGTGCATATATACAAGCGCAAGCCTGCCGTGTCCATGCTCATCGTAAAAATGGAGGCTACCTACCTTAAAAAAGCCACGGGCACAACAACCTTTACCTGTGCGGAAGGAGTTCCGCTAAGAGAAGCGGTAGAAAGAGCCATAGCCACTGGCGACTCGCAGACCCTGGTGACCCGTTCTTCAGGCGTTAATGAACAGGGAGAATCAGTAGCCGAATTCTTATTTACATGGTCCTTTAAAATAAAAAAATGAAAATTGCTTTCCACGGAGCTGCCCGTACCGTTACCGGCTCCAAACACTTGCTGTCATTGACGAATGGAAAAAAGTACCTGCTCGATTGCGGAATGTTTCAGGGAATGGGAGCCGAAACAGATGGCCTCAACAACAACTGGGGCTTCGATCCCCGGGAGGTGAACTACCTCATCTTATCACATGCCCACATCGACCACAGCGGCCTGATACCTAAACTGGTGAAAGATGGCTTCCACGGAAAAATATTCAGTACCCCGGCCACCAAAGACCTTTCAGCCATCTTGCTCGAAGATTCTGCAGGTATCCAGGAAAACGAAGTAAAATACATCAACAAAAAACGGGCTGCTGAAGGAAGACCCTATATAGAGCCGCTATACACTACTGAACATGCCTGGGAGGCGATGGCGCTTTTTGAAACAGTGGAATATGGCAACTGGCATGCCATCGACGAAAATGTAGAACTGTTGTATACAGATGCAGGCCATATCATAGGCAGTGCAGCCGTGCACCTGCGTGTGAAGGAGAACGGAAAAACCACGCGCATTACTTTTAGTGGCGATGTAGGCCGCTACCGCGATGTGATCTTGAAATCACCCGATAACTTTCCACAGGCAGATTATATCCTTCTCGAATCAACCTATGGCAACAGCCTGCATGATGTGCACCTTACAACACCTGATCAGCTACTCCAGTGGATCGGGAAAACATGCCTGCAAAAGAAAGGAAAGCTCATCATGCCTGCTTTCAGCGTAGGTCGAACACAGGAACTGCTGTACGCATTGAACCAACTGGAGCTGGAAAACCGTTTGCCAAAGCTGGACTACTTTGTAGATAGCCCCCTTAGTATTGAAGCAACTGAATTATTAAAACGTTTCCCCCAATACTTCAACAAGCATATACAGGAGGTATTGAAAACAGACAATGATCCGTTTGGATTTACCGGTTTGAAATATGTAAAAACAGTCGATCAATCCAAGTTGCTCAACTTCCGCAACGAACCCTGTGTTATCATCTCAGCCAGTGGTATGGCAGAGGCAGGCAGGGTAAAACACCACATCAGCAACAGCATCGAGAACAGCCGCAATACGATACTGCTTACTGGTTACTGTGAGCCTGGATCATTAGGTGGCCGTCTCATGGCAGGCGCTAAAGAAGTAGGCATCTTTGGTGTGCGGCATGAAGTCAATGCTGAGATCGGATCGATCCGCAGCATGAGCGCCCATGGAGATTATGAAGACCTTAGCCAGTTCCTCGCTGGTCAGGACCCTCGTCAGGTTAAAAAACTATTCCTGGTACATGGAGAATACGAAGTGCAGGAACAATTCAAACAACGCCTGATGCGAAAAGGATTCACTGATATCGTTATCCCGGAACGTCACGACGAAGTCGGTTTAGGGTAATATAGTGTTAAACGTTTTTACGCCGTGTCTTCCGAAGAAAGATGCGGCGTTTTTATTTCCTCCCAATCCATTAAATCCAATAAATCGTGGTTCAGACGAAAAAAGCTGCTTCACGGAGCAGCTTTTAATTCTTTACTGTGGGTCGTCAAACGTCTTACTAAAAAATTGATATGGTATCAGACATGGGTCAAGATAGAATACCGGATGCACGTGGTCATCATAGACATTGGCAGAGGTTTTCCTTCGAGGAGATTACTTTCTATCCGTATAAATCTTTCAGGGGATAGTTGGATGCAGTGCGGCTCCGTGAAGCCGTCTTAGAGAGATATCCGGAGCAGGTGCCGGACTTTCAGTAAAACAAAGATGCAGATTCTTTTAACTATAACCTATTTTTTTCGCCAAACAGTGGCCGAACGTCGTTTTTTGGAAGCATGCTCCTGTTAGTCAACCACACCCTAAAAAGAAACAACCGAACCAGGTGGTTCGGCTGTTTCCAATGAAGCCCCGGGTTGGGCGATGGGTAAAGGCTGGAGCATTTTACCCATTAGTTTTCATTCGTGTACGGACTTCATTTGCGTAACTAAAAGTATCGAGATAACCGTCGCGATCAATGAGTTTATAAGGAGTTTGCTTTGGTAGTTTGAGTCTCTCGTTGCTTGCTGATACAAAGGTGTAAAAAGGAGCGCAGGGGGGGAAGTTTTTTAGATTTTTGGCCGTAAAAAGGCGCCGAAACGACCCGATTCTTCGATAAACCAAACAGGCCCAGACTGGTGAAAAAGGGGCTAAAATGACCTAATAGACTGATAGTTAAATTGTTGAATGTGTTGGGGAAGTCATTTCGAACGAAGCGATAGCGGAGCGAGAAATCTGGTATCAAAGCAAAAGTGTATTTTGCTCGCAGGTCAAAGCTCGTGGCTTAAATAATATTGAGCCGCTTCATTACTTCGCTCCGGTGAGCCTTGCTGATCGGGATCTCATTACCCTTGATAAAGAGGTCGTTTTCGCGGATGTCGTCGATCTTGGTGAAGTTGATGATATAGGAACGGTGTACCTTAATAAAACAGCTCTTATTGACTTTTTCTTCAAGGTTCTTGATGGTGTTGTGCGTTACATACTTCTTATCGCCCGTTACAAACTTCACATAATCCCCCATACTTTCAATATACAGTATATCGTCATTATTCAGGCGAACCAACTTACCATCACTCTTGATGAAGATGTGATCAGTAGCCGTACTGGAGATGTTATTCTCTGTAGAAGGAGCAGTAAGCTTTTGCAGCGATTCCAGGAAGCGCTGATAAGTAAAAGGTTTCTTCAGGAAGTCGGTTACATTATATTCAAAAGCATCATAAGCATATTCACTCTTGGAAGTTGTGAGCACTACTTTGGGAAAATAAGCCAGTTGGTCCAGCAACTCAAAACCGGTGGCGCCAGGCATCTCCACATCCAGGAATAATAAGTCTACCGAATGCTGGTTCAGGTACACAAGCGCTTCCTGTACATTGGGAAAATGAGCCTCCACATCTATCTGGCCACTCTTTTCACAACACTTGGCCAGATAGTCAGCAGCTACCTGCAGGTCTTCTACGATGACACATTTTAAATTCATACCGGATTGGAATTAAAGTCTTTCAACTTACGAAATTCGGCGGCTATGATCATCTTACCCTCCTCAAGAGATGCCATTAAATTTTTATAGCCGGATTTTAATTCTTCCGTTTCCGATGCTTGAAGACAAGCGTCTTCGAAATCCCCGCATTGTTGTTGAATATCCGTTAGACCTACAAAGCCAAAGGCCGGCTTTACCTTATGAACCCCTTTCTTCAGGTCGGCCACACTACCACTTGCATAGGCAGCTTCGATAAACGCAATGTCCTGATCGAAGTGCTGTAGCGTCACCGAAAACACCTCTTCTATATAAGGATAGTCGTCGGCATATAGGCTGAATAGATAATCGCCGTTTATTTTTTCATTGAAAATGAAATGCTTAGGTAGGGTCGGCTGATTCATAAGAAATAGATTTTCGGTTTTTTCGTTACATAACAGGTTAACAAACCAGTTTTTGTGAAAAATGCCTAATCCAATAACTCTATGAAGGAGAAATTATTATATCTGGGGTGGTCAATTTACCGGGATATTGTGTTTTCCGGCTTGCAGGATGGTATCACAAAAGACCAGCGAAAAAAGATCATAGGCTTTAACCAGTTCATACTCCTTGCATTACTGGTTAACTTCTTCTCCGTTATATCCTACTTCTACCACAAACTCTATATCAGCGCCCTTATTAATATTACGTCAGCCTACTTCTTTTTGCTGGCCTTCTATTTTGGTTCTCGCCGGAAGCTGGAAGTGGGGCGTATCATAGCAGTGGTAAACCTTAACCTGTACCTTATCGTTATCAGCTACATAGAAGGGCTTAAAGCAGGCGAGTACCTTTTCTATTTCCCTTACTTCCTGGTGCTCACCTTTGTGGTAAGTATCCGGCGAAACTCAAGGGAACTGTTCATCGTATATGCCATTACTGTTATAG
>JAGIBF010000011.1:33060-106377 GCA_017744515.1 Niastella sp. | reverse complement strand
GCCTGACTCCACATCCGGTAAAGGATTGTTGTCGAGGGAGCGGGAAAGCTGACGCATTTTACGGCCCAGCACGATCCACAATATGATGGTGAGCAAGCTCCAGGTCACATAGAAAGGAACATTCAGGAATCCTTTCTTGTATTCCAGAATGGCGTCTCCTTCGGGATGCAGCCAGTGGTAAATATGTGTGCCGGGGATCAATACCAGGCAAAGGCATACGATGCCTGTAATAACTCCGATAGGCACAACGGCAGTCGAGATAGCTTCAGGAATTCTTCTGAAAGACATTTGCCAGCCACCCATTGCGAGGGTAGTAGCGCAAATGAAGAACATGGAAGCATTTACTACCAGCAGGAAGAACACGCTGTTTTGCAACAGGCTGCCCCAGAATAATTGCGGATGCTCTCCTCTTCCATAAGCGATAAATGCGATGATCAGTGACAATACACCAACTCCTATCAAAGCTGTTGACCAGGTCTTATATCGCTTGGGTATTTCAAAAAATTCTCTTGAAGCCATTATCAACTATTTATATTTTCAGTATCTCGTGTCGGTTATTTTTTGGTTGTATCAGCAGCAACCTTGGCTGTTGTATCGGTTGCAGCAGCGGCAGTACCACCACTTGCTTCAGCTTGCTTGGCCTTGATGTATTGGATCACCATCCAGCGTTGTGTGGTGCTGAGCTGGGAAGCATAGCTACCCATCTGTCCTTTACCATAGGTAACAGAGTACATCATTTGTCCGGCTGGCATATTGACATAGGTTGGATTTGAAACGAAGTTGGCAGGAGCAGCTCCATAAGGACCATCAGAGCCATCGCTTCTTTTGTGCAGCACGCCCTGGCCATCCAATCCTTTACCATGGCAAATGCCACAGTTGATGAGGTACAATCTTTCTGCTTCTGTAACCTGTGCTTTGCTCAGTTGGGGCAATGGGTTGGTTACCTGCTTAGACTGCTCATAATTTACCAACTCACCTTGTTTATCCTGTGTGATGGGGAAAGGGAACAACTCACCTCTTTTAATGGTACCGGGAACAGGCAATGCATTGTAATTAATGCCTTGTGCATGTAAAGTATCCAGGGAGGTATAGGTTTCCACAGCGCGGCTATAGGCCATATCAGGCATATATACACGTCCGGGGCTCCTTTTATCGCCGCAACTCCAGGCTACCAGGGCTACTAAAACAACTATGATTGATAATTTTTTCATCGTACTGAATATTCAGATTATGCTGTAACTGTTTTGTCTGCGTAAAGTTTTCTTTCCTTGTCGTAGCGACCCAGCCACCAGCCGGTTTCGGCATGCTGTACATTCACTTCTGTAGCTCCAAGGCCGGACAGGAATGCACTAACTTCTACATCATTGGTTTTATCGGTGCATTCAATAACCATTACAAACTTATCATCGGTGGCACGCGCGTGAAAATGGTGCTTTTTTACAAAGGGTGCGAGCTGGCAGAGGTAGCAGAATGTCAATACCATCCCTACAGCGGCGCATAATACAGTAAACTCGAAGGTGATGGGCACCCAGGCTGGCACAGCGAAGTGTGGCTTTCCACCAATGTTGAGCGGCCAGTCTGTAGTAAATATCCAGGTAATGCTGCTCAGGGCAATTGTGGTTCCTGAAATACCATACACAAATCCTGCTGTGTGCAAGCTGGTATCGCGCAGCCCCATGGCAGTATCCAGTCCGTGGATAGGCATAGGAGTATATACATCATGCAGTTTATATCCTGCTTTACGTACTTTTTTTACCGCATTGAATAACACTTCCTCCTCTTCAAAACAACCCACTACAAATTTTTTAACCGCCATATAGTGATTTTAAAAATTTCTGATTAATGATGTGCATGTTGTGTTTCGTGGAAATACTCGTCGGCTTCTTTGGCATCCACGTCCACCATTTTCTTCTTATAGTTCTCTCCTGATCTTTTCAGGATGTGCTTGATCTCAGCTATCGCGATTACGGGGAAGAACTTCGAGAACAGGAAGTAGCAGGTGAAGAACAACCCGAATGTACCCATGTAGAATCCTACTTCCCAAACTGTGGGACGATAGTAGGTAGTCCAGCTACTGGGTATGTAGTCGCGGTAGATAGAGGTTACGATGATCACAAAGCGTTCGAACCACATACCGATGTTTACGATCACCGACATGAAGAAGGTAACTACGATGTTCCTTCTCATTTTGCGGAACCAGAAGATCTGTGGAGAGATCACGTTACAACCCATCATCAGCCAGTAGCTCCATCCGTAGGGGCTGAACAGGTTCAGCCTATTCTGGAAGAAGGCCCAGTTCTCATATTTGTTGGCACCATACCAGGAGATGAACAACTCGGTGAGGTAAGCGATACCTACTATAGAACCTGTCAACACGATAACCTTGTTCATCACTTCGATGTGCTCCATAGTAATGTAATCTTCCAGCTTCAGCACTTTACGTGTTACCAGCAGGAGGGTTTGCACCATTGCAAATCCGGAGAAGATCGCACCCGCAACGAAGTAGGGCGGGAAGATCGTGGTGTGCCAACCGGGAATTACGGAGGTGGCGAAGTCGAAGGATACGATGGTGTGTACTGACAATACCAGTGGGGTACTTAAACCTGCCAGTACCAGTGACAGACTTTCGTGACGCTGCCAATGCTTGGTAGAACCGGTCCAGCCGAAAGAAAGTACACCATACATATGTTTTCTCCACTTCAGCTTAGCACGGTCGCGGATGGTAGCCAAGTCAGGAAGAAGACCGGAGTACCAGAACAACAGTGATACGGTGAAGTAAGTAGAGATCGCGAATACATCCCACAGCAGTGGTGAGTTGAAGTTTACCCACAACGGACCGCGGGTGTTGGGGTAAGGGAGTACGAAGAAGGCCATCCACACACGACCCATGTGCCAGATTGGGAACTGGCCCGCGCACATTACCGCAAAGATGGTCATCGCTTCCGCAGCACGGTTTACACCTGTACGCCATCCCTGACGGAAGAGCAAGAGGATCGCTGAGATCAGTGTACCGGCGTGACCGATACCTACCCACCATACGAAGTTGGTGATATCCCAGCCCCAACCTACAGTTTTGTTCAGGTTCCACTGACCCACACCATAGGTTACCTCACGGTAGATGGAGTATACGCCGAATAATAACAACACTACGGAGATAATGAAGCCGATCCACCATGCGCGTGAAGGGGGCGCTTCAATTGGACGTACTATATCTTCCGTAACGTCGTGATAGGTCTTTGCACCATCGACCAGTGGGTTTCTTACTAACGATTCGTACTTTGCTGCCATGTTTATTAGCTTTAGCTATCAGCTTTTAGGCTTTAGCTGAATTTTTTAGTTTTTTAGACCTTTCCTTTTCAACGCTTCCTATACTGCCTTTTAATGATGGCCGGCAGCTTCTTTCTTCTCTTCGCCATGTGCACTGTGTGCTTCAGCCAGCTCAATCTTTTCACCGGTCAACACACCATGGTTGCTGATCTCGTCTGTGTTACGCACTTTAGCGAGGTAGCTTACGCTTGGCAGTACGTGGATCTGCTCGAGTGCATGGAACAGGCGCAGGCTGTTTTGCTGGCGAACCTGGCTAATAGCGCTTTGCGGGTTGTTGACGTTACCAAACACGATAGCGTCGGCAGCGCAAGCCTGCTGGCAAGCTGTTTTCACATCTTCATCTTCCAGCGGACGGCCGGCTTTCTTAGCCTTCAGTTTACCTTCCTGCAAGCGTTGTACGCAGAATGAACATTTTTCGATCACACCACGGCTACGTACTGTTACGTCTGGGTTCAGCACCATGCGGGTGAGGTCATCGTTCATCATCAGCACCACATCGTCCAGCTTGCCTTCTTCTACCAGCGGGCGTTGGTTATCAGCGAAGCTATCAGCTCCTGTATAATCGGCCCAGTTGAAGCGGCGTACTTTGAACGGACAGTTGTTGGCGCAATATCTTGTACCGATACAACGGTTGTAAGTCATTTGGTTCAAACCTTCTGAGCTGTGGTTGGTAGCTGCTACCGGACACACGTTCTCGCAAGGTGCATTGTCGCAATGCTGACACAGCATAGGCTGGAACAATGTCTGGATGCTTTCCGGATCTTCGGGGTTGCCGCTGAAGTAGCGGTCGATACGCAGCCAGTGCATATCGTGGTAGCGCATTACTTCGCGTTTGCCCACGATAGGGATGTTGTTCTCAGCATTACAGGCTACCACGCAGGCGCCGCAACCGTAACAACTGTTGAGGTCAATGCTCATTCCCCATTTGATACCGGGGCGGGCGTATTGAGGATATAATGTTCCGTCTTTCTCGTAATCGTTGATGCCACCCCATGGCTCCAGTTCTTTCGCTCTTTCGTTGTAGATCACTTTAGGATCTTCCTTGAATTCTTTCAGGGTAACTTCTTTCACCACTTCCTGACGGCCTTCGTAGCTGTTGTGCGTTTGCATCATCGCTACTTTGTAGATCTCATCAGATTTGGATACGGTAACATCTGCAGCAGTCCACTCAATGGTCGATCCATTGTAGCTGAGGAACTGATAGGCGTTCTTACCCAGTGATGTACCGTCCATGGTTATTACTGATCTTCCGATCTCTTTGGCACGTCCGTAACCAACCGCGATGGCGATGGTATTGGTTTGCATACCCGGAATTACGATCACGGGGAGCGATACTTCTTTGGTACCTACTTTCACCTTGATCACCGGTTTTTCGGGATTGATCTCGTATTTATCTGCTTCCCAACGCTCGCTCAGGTTGATACCATACTGTTTCGCCATTTGCGGTGAAATGATGGCATAGTTGTCCCAGCTTACGCGGGTGATAGGATCGGGCATTTCCAACAACCAGGGGTTGTTGCCTTGTTTACCATCTCCGAGGGAGATCTTCTGGTAAACAACCAGTTCTACAGGGCCTGCTTTTTTGAGGGCTGAAGCGGCTGCAACAGCTTGTGCTACAGAACCTCCGTTGAAGGCACGTGCTGCCGGATTGGGCAGGGTTTCTACCACACCATCCTGCAGGGCTTTATTAAATAGGTCAGTGCTGCCCAGGCGTGTAACCCAGAAGTTCCTGAAGAACACGTCGTAGGTGGTTGTTGTGTTACCAGCCCATTTCAGGAGTGAATCCTGGAATGGCCTTGTCTGGAACAAGGGGCTGATGGTAGGCTGGATCATGCTAAACTGACCAGCTTTGGGTTCTGCATCACCCCAGCTTTCGAGGAAGTGAGGGGCAGGCAGGATGTATTTGCATTCCTTCGTGGTTTCGTCCAGTCTATCGTTGAAGGAGATAGACAGTTTTACACGCTGAAGGGCTTTTTTGAATCGTTCGCCGTCGAAGTATTCGTAAACAGGGTTCACTTCGTATGCGAGCAGGGCGCCTACGCGGCCAGCTTCCATATCGGCTGTGAGGGTAGCCATTTCGCTATCGAGCGCCTGGTGACCAAGGTAGGGTGAAGCCCAGCTGATGGTTGATCCATAAGAGCCGATGGCTTCGTTGATCGCATTTACAATGATCTGTATGTTGGGATTGTTGCTGCCGCAAACCACGAGGCTTTTGCCTTTGTTGGCAGCCAACTCTTTCGCTGCTTTTTCAATGCCTTCTTTCAGCTTACCGGTTACGCCGGCTGCTCCCTGACCGCTTACTGCGCTAAGCAGGGCTGCTGCTACCACGCCTGTTTCGGAAGGACGGTGTGTGAAGCGCTCATCGGAGTTGGCGCCGGTGAGGCTCATCATGCTTTCGAAATGGAAGTGCTTGCTCAAGGTGGGGTTCTTTTCGTTCACCTTTCTGCCTGCACCATAACCACGTTGGAACTCAACGGGGCTGAGCCAGGTTCCGAGGAAGTCGGCGCCGATGCTCACAATAACATTGGCATTCTCAAACTGGTATGAAGGGATGGCTTTTACGCCGTGGGTAGCTTCATTTGCCAGCAGGAGGCCGCTATATGAAACTGCATCGTATTGTACGTGGCGGCTACCGGGGTATTTCGCCAGGAACTCTCCGATGAGCTGTTTGGTAGATGGAGATGTGATCGTACTGGTAAGCAGAACAACAGGAGCACCACCCAGCACTGCGAGTGCATCGGTGATCATTTTGTCGATGGCCTCATGGCTGGCTGCAGAGCCGTTTGCCATGGGATGCTTGAGGCGTGCTGTATCGTACAGGTCCAGTACTGATGCCTGAACGCGGGCGGTAGTAGCGCCTTTTGTATAGGCTGATAACGTGTTTCCTTCTATTTTGATGGGACGTCCGTCACGTACTTTGGCTATAACGGGGATGGCTTCTCCACCGCTAATGTAGGTGGTGGCATAATAATCAGCCACACCGGGGATAATGTCCTGCGGCCTGTTTACATATGGGATCGCCTTGCGTACAGGCGTTTCACAACTGGCGGCTACCATAGCAGCGGCGGTGCTGAAACCAAGGTATTTCAGGAAGTCCCGGCGGGTAGCGGAAGAATCGGCTAAACTTTTGCCATTATCCTGGGTAGCTAATGGTTCGGGGAATTCGTCTTTGGCCAACTGCTGATGGGCTTCACTGTTATTGAGCTCTGTAAAACTCTGCCAGTACTTTTTTTTAGCCATTTATATTAATTTGAAAAATTAGGCAATTTGAAAATTTGAAAATGGTTCTTTTGGTTGTTTTAGGGTAAGAAACATTTCAAACTGTGATCTTACGCTGCGCGAACAAATCGCACATTAGCATTTTAGTAGTGACATTTTTGACACTCCAAACCACCGATATCTGCTACGGTTACGCTGTCTCTTTTACCTGCTTTGATCTCGCTGTGGTATTTCTCGTAAATGCTATAGAATTTATTTCCTTCGCCTTTGTCGTTGTTGAAATCCACTTTGGTCTCGCGGTGACAGTTTACGCACCATCCCATGCTCAGTTCGCTGGCCTGGTATACTTCGTGCATAGCGGTGATCTCGCCGTGGCAGGTTTGACATTGTACTTTACCAGCTCTTACGTGCTGTGAGTGGTTGAAGTATACGTGGTCGGGCAGGCTGTGGATCTTGATCCATTCGATAGGCTTGGTGTTGCCTGTGTATTTTTTTGCTTTTGGATCATATCCGGCAGCAGCATAGATCTTTTGGATCTCTGCAGTTCCGTTGACTTCTGTGCCGTCTTCGCGGAAAATGGGGGCACCTGTGTATTCATTGATAGTGAGGTGACAGTTCATACACACATTCACTGAAGGAATGGTGGCGTGCTTGCCTTCCCATGCGCTACCGTGGCAATACAAACAGTTGATCTGGTTGGTGCCGGCGTGTACTTTGTGTGAATAGAAGATGGGTTGTTCGGGCTGGTAGTTTTTCATACGTCCCAAACCAATGGCGCCTTTCGCGAAGAAGAAGCCTGCTACCACAAACAAGAACAGGGTGAATATGGTGATATAGGTTTTGTTGCGGTAGAAAGGAATGGGCTCTCCTGAGGGGATGCCTTCTTTATCATCGGCCAGTTTTCTCAGGTTGCTGTTTACCTGCAGCATTACGAATGCTACTACAGCGAGGATGAGGGTCAACACGCCGTACATGATGGCGTTGTCGCTTTCGCCCATTTTGCCGTCAGGAGCATTATCGCTATTGGGGCCAGCGGCTACAGGTGGCTTAACCTCTCTGATATACTTGAGGATTGCTTCGATCTCCGGATCTGTGATGTTTGGGAAAACGTTCATAGGCGATTTCCATGTAGCATACAGTTTGGTAAAGTATGGTTCGCCAGTGGCTAATACTTTCTGGTTATTGCGAATCCAGTCGTGGAGGAGCTTTTTATCTTTTACCCGATCCTCAATTCCTTTAAGGGCGGGTCCGGTCATATCCTTGAATACATTATGACACGAAGCACAATTATTATCGAATAGCGCTTTTCCATCCTGCGCTGCCATCTTGTTTCCGAACGACAATACAACGATCAATAAGGCACTGAGAAGGGTTCTTTTAACAATTGGTCTATGGTCGATCATATCAGTTGAATATGATGAGATTATGTGGAAAAATTTCCTGAATTGGCTGCAAAAATAAGTCAGGATTTCAACAAAATATCAACATGTTTAAATTTTTTTTAACGTAGGCTGGGCGCGGGTTTCAGCCGATTTTTAGTATCATCTTTCATTCTGTCATGACATTTATGTCATGTTTTTGTCAGCCGATTTTGGGAATGGTGGCATGTAAAATTTACACTTAAACGAATTAGGGATTAAAAACATATCAAGGTTTTTGGGTCACGAAAGAGTTTGCAATCCTCTGTAAACGTAAGGTGTCCAACCTTTTATTGTTGAGTAGGTCAATTTATTTCGGTATCAGCCTGAATCTGTTTTATCTATGGTGAATTTACCGCACTTTTGCGTGCATGTTTGAAAGGCTTCAACAGAAATGGAAGGTTAACGGATGGCGCTTGCTGCTCATCCTGGTAACTTTTGCTGTTGGTGGAAGTCTTTGTGGTTATCTTGGCCGCCAGCTTTTGGGTTTATTCGATATCGAATCGGCCGCTATCCGTATTCCTCTTTATATTATTCTTGTCACCATCCTCTGGCCTTTCTGTGTGATCCTTATTAGCATTCCGACGGGCCAGTTCAACTTTTTCAGGAGTTATTTAAGGAAGATGGGGAGCAAGCTCAAAGTTCAGAGTCGAGAGTCGAGAGTTCAGAGTCAAAATACAGGACATACATTGATACAGAAAACTCATCAACCTTCTACAGGATCAGTGCCGGCCACCGGCCATCGGACGACAGCCGTGCGTATAGCCATCTTTGCCTCGGGCGCGGGCTCCAATGCGCAAAAGATCATCGATCATTTCCGTGACAGCCAATCGATCAACATAGCGCTTATTGTTTGTAACAAACCTGGTGCAGGGGTACTGGGTATTGCTGAACGGGAGCATATTCCTGTTTTACTGATCGAAAAGGAGCCTTTTTTCCGGGGGAATGGGTATGTGGATGAATTGAAAGCGGCCCGTATAGATTTCATTGTATTGGCGGGGTTTCTGTGGAAAGTGCCGGCCACGCTTACGGCGGCCTATCCCAACAAGATCGTGAATATCCATCCTGCACTGCTGCCCCGGTATGGTGGCAAAGGCATGTATGGGATGCATGTGCACGAGGCCATCATTGCAGCCGGAGAAACTGAAAGCGGCATTACCATCCACTATGTGGACAATGTATATGACAACGGTGCTGTTATTTTCCAGGCTACCTGCGCCATCGAGCCAGGAGACACGCCTGCTAGGCTTGCGCAGAAGGTTCACTTGCTGGAACATACGCATTATCCGCGTGTTATACAGGAAGTGGTGGCGCATCTGCAAAAGCAACGTTAAATTGGCATCCGGCACCTTCAATGTCGCAATCTTACCGTAATATCACAACCTTAATTCTACTTTTTTGCATAGACTGGCTCTAATCATATCATGCCTGTTGCTGTGTATAGCAGCCACAACAACTGCCGTGGGCCAGGTCAGGGTAAACGGCCGGGTGTATGATATGTCGCAGCGCAATCCTATGCAGGCTGTGAGTGTGATGAGTAATTCGGGGGCTGGCACCATTACTGATTCGCTGGGACGCTATTCGCTGATGGTGCCTGAATCGGATTCCATCTGGTTTTCTTACCTGGGTAAACCTACTCCCAAATATGCCGTGGTCAACATTCGCAATATGCAGTTGTTTGAAGTGTCCCTGCATGTAAACGTCACGGAATTGAAGCAAGTATTGGTGAAGCTACCCAACTATAAACGGGATTCTATCCAGAACCGGCTCGATTATGCCAAAGCTTTCAATTTTGAAAAGCCGGGTGTGAGTGTATCTTCTTTACCTATCACTTCCGGTACCGCTCCTACCGGCGTAGGTATGGACCTTGGTGAGTTCATCAATATCTTCCGTTTCCGGCGCAACCGCGATATGATGTCTTTCCGAAGAAGACTGGAACAGGAGGAAATCGATAAGTATATCGATCACCGCTTCAGCCGCGCGCTGGTGATCAAACTTACCAAACTGCGCGGTCCCGACCTGGATACTTTCATGGTGCAATACCGACCACCATTATACCTGGTACAACAAGCCACGGAATATGAATTCCAGCTGTACATCAAAAAGAGTTTCGAAAAATTCCACCGTTTACAGCTTATTATGGGGGAACTGAAGCAGGAACAGCAGTAAGCTGTGAATGCCAAGCTGCGAGCCACGAGCTTCGAGCAGCGAGCTAAACACAGTAACTGTTCCGTGGTCCGCAGCCCAAGGCTCGTAGCTATGAATTAAATTCCTATCTTGAATTCTCATTCCAACTTACTGGCATATATGAAAAAAATAGCATGGTTGATTGCCTGTTGCCTTGTTACAGGCGCCGCGTTTTCTCAATCCAAACCTATTCCGGTTGTTATTACTCCGGCGTCCACTCCTGCTGCTGCGGGTTTTTCTGCTGAGCGTTTGCAACGTATCGATAGGGTTTTACAGGAATATGTTGATAAGGGCCGCATGAATGGCGCCGTAGCGCTCATTATCCGCAATGGCAAGATCGCTTATTATAAGAGTGTCGGTTACGATAAGGATGTAAACACACCGCTTCAAAAGGATGGCATTTTCCGCATTGCTTCGCAAACCAAGGCCATTACCAGTGTGGCTGTGATGATGTTGTATGAGGAAGGGAAGTTCATGCTGGACGATCCTATTTCCAATTACATTCCTGAGTTCAGGAAGCCAACCGTGCTGGATAAATTCAATAAAGCTGATTCAAGTTATACCACTGTTCCGGCCAAAAGGGAGGTTACTATCCGTGACCTGCTCACGCATACGTCCGGCATCGGCTACGCTCAGATCGGTACTCCCGAAGCGAATGCCATATACGCCAAAGCAGGAGTGGTAGGCGGTATCGGTGTCGACAAGATCGTGCTGGCCGATAAGATGAAGATCCTTGGGCGCCTGCCGCTGTTTCACCAGCCTGGTGAGCGATGGACGTATGGCCTTAATACGGATGTATTGGGTTATTTAGTTGAAGTAGTTTCAGGCATGAGCCTGGACGCCTTCCTGCGCAAGCGCATCTTCGAGCCGCTGGGTATGAAGGATACTTATTTTTACCTGCCTAAAGATAAATACAAGCGGCTGGTGATGTTGTATACGGATGATACCGCTACTCAACGGGTGAAGGCGATGCCCGAGCGAATCGGTATCAATGGCGAGTTTTCCCGTGATTACCCGGCTACTGAGGGTACTTACTTTTCCGGTGGCGGCGGTTTATCTTCTACTATTTATGATTATGCCCTCTTTTTGCAAATGCTGCTGAATGGTGGTGAATATAATGGTAAGCGCCTGCTAAGCCGCAACTCTGTGCGGATGATGACCATGAACCAGATCGGTGATGTTTCGCGTGGCATCAACAAGTTTGGCCTGGGCTTTGGCATCACCACCGAAAAGGGCAGTGCTGCCATGCCTACGCAGGAAGGCACTTTTGATTGGGGTGGTATGTTTGCTACTACTTACTGGGTTGATCCAAAGGAAAAGCTGGTAGGACTGCTTTACAGAAACGTATATCCTACCAAATGGGGCAGTCTGGGTAATATATATAAGGTGCTGGTGTACCAGGCGATCAATGATTAGTCTGGTGAGTGGGCAAACTGCTTTTACGTGAGAAGTGAGAGGCGTTTGCTTCGACTGGCTACAATATGATACATAAAACTAATGTTATGAGAACCATCTACTACATTCTGTTGCTTTGTTTACTGCATATAGCAGCTTATGCGCAGGACAATGCTCCTTCTTTTATCAAGGACAGTCTGGATATTTATGTTGAGCGTGCGATGAAGGACTGGCAGATACCGGGCGTGGCCGTATGCGTGATCAAGGATGGAAAAGTAGTAGTGATGAAGGGTTATGGTGTACAGGAGGCTGGCACTGCTAATAGGGTAGATACCAATACGCTTTTTATGATCGGCTCCAACTCCAAGGCTTTTACTGCTACGGCGCTGGCTATGTTGGATGCTGATAAAAAGTTGTCGCTGGATGACCGTGTTCAAAAATGGTTGCCTGATTTTAAATTGTATGATCCGTGGGTTGCCAAGGAGGCCAATATCAGGGACCTGCTTTGTCACCGGCTGGGTTTCGAAACTTTCCAGGGCGACTTCATGTATTTCGATTCGGACCTCACTTTGCAAGAGGTGCGGGCGAAGTTTGGGAAGGTGAAACCGCTGTATAGTTTCCGCAGTAAGTGGGGCTATACCAATGCTGCTTTTATGACTGCTGGCGAGATCATTCCCAAGGCAACCGGCGGCAAAACCTGGGCACAATTTCTGGAGGAAAGTATCTTCACGCCACTGGACATGAAACGTACGCTGGCCTTGTCGGCATCAATCAATACTGCCTCCAATAAAGCAGCTGCGCATACCGTAGACAAGGGTGTGCTGAAAAAGATACCGTATGGAAGGATCGATAATATGGCTCCGGCAGGCGCCATCAGCTCTTCTGTCAGTGATATGAGTCACTGGGTGCTGGCACAACTTAATAATGGCAAGTACAATGATAAGCAGGTGATCCCCGGCAGCGCTATTGGCCAAACATGCCTGCCTCACTCTATTTTAGGGAATGGCGGTCACATGTATAACAAGGCTCACTTTTCTCTGTATGGGCTTGGCTGGTTTCTGGAGGAATATAGTGGTCGTAAGTTCGTTGGTCATACGGGTGGCGTCAATGGATTCGTGACCAGTGTGGCCATGGTGCCTGAAGAAAAGCTGGGCATTATAGTATTCACCAATACAGACGCCAACAATTTCTATGAGGCGCTGCGTTATGAGATCATGGATGCTTATCTCGGTTTGCCTTACCGCAATTACAGTAATGTATATATCGGGTATAATAAAGCGCAGGAAAAGCAAACGGAGGAGTGGCTGAAAAAGAAGCAGGATACTATTGCCACCAAACCTACCACTTCTCTTGCGCTGGCTGCTTATGCGGGCGATTATACGCATGAAGTATATGGCAAGATGAGCATCAAACCTGAAGAGGGCAAACTGGTGGCGCGTTTTGAGCACCACAAGGGTCGCTATGTTACGCTGGAGCCGTTGGGCGGCAACCGCTTTTTGGCTACCTGGAGCGAGGCGCTGTATGGGATCAAGGTATGGCCTTTTGTTGCAGACAAAGGCAAAGTGAAATCAGTGACTGTGACGATGGCTGACTTTGTGGAGTTTACGCCGTATGAGTTTTATAAGAAGTAAACGTCATCACTGAATCTGTCGAAGCCCTTCGACAAGCTCAGGGTGACAGGAAGTATTTAATATAACTGTTATTATGGATCAACTTACTTTAGGAATTGGCACCCGCTTGCAACACACGCATTATGGCCCCGGCGTTATTGTAGGTGTTCGCTTTGCTACTTATCTTATTTCGTTCATCAATCATGGTATCAAAGAGGTAGAGAAGAATGATACCAACCTCGATGAGATCATTCCGGAAAATGTAACGGAAGAAATCGAAACGCATTCGGATGTAGAAAAATCTCTGCTTAAAATACTAAGGCTTTGGGGTGGTGTTACAGAAAACGTTCCCCTGGGTGATCGCTGGCAAGGCGGCACTATGTTGCTACAGCCAGCTGATAAAAGTCAAAAGCCTAAAGATATTCCCATCGAGGCTTTCTTTCACAAGATCGTGATGTTGCGCGACAGGCTGCGTGTACTGGAACAGCAAATAAATGCGCATAAACAACTGAGTGATGCCGACAAAGTAAACCTGCAACAATACATCACCCGCATTTATGGTTCGCTCACTACTTTCAATGTTTTGTTTAGAAACAAGGAACATTGGTTTGTGGGTGAGAAGGGTGCGAGAGAGGATTAATGCTTTTCAACTTGTATTTGCATGAAGGGCTTACTGCTCCTACTTTGTTCCCTTTTCGGAAGTTTTTCCCGTTTCTATTCTTCTGACCGTCTCTAATAGCAAGCGTCGAATATAGCATACCAGTAATGCGGTTTCCAAATTTATTTTTGTGTTGAGTGGGATGAAATGGGAGAGTTTCGGATGGAATGGGATAAAACAGGAATCACTTTATCCCATTCCATCCTATTCTATCCAAAACCAGGATAAATAAATTTGGAAACGGGTATCTTGGTGTTGTACGTTTGTTTCGAACTGTTAGTCATGACCAATGTTGTTCAAACCTTGTTTGTAGCGCTACATTTAGTTGTTGCCCCTGGCCACGGCCAACTTCATGTATCGTTGCTCACAAGCAGGTTAAAAAGCAGCACCGGCAACGGCAGTACACTGCTACCTCGCTCCTACCCCCGGCAATCGTTGTTCAAAAACAACAGCCAGCCAGGATGCTTCCTGCAATCTTTGGTGGTTTTGCCGGGGCCTCGTTTCAGCAGGAACTCCGTTGCCGGGCAAAGTCCGAAGGACGGGAAGTCTGGAAGTCTGAAAAACTGAAAGATGAACCATCATAAAGACCGGGAGGACGGGAAGTAAGGAAGGATAAAATCAAGGTTTTATTTTCCTGCTTTCCGGCGTCCTGGTTATATATATATCGGCTTTTCATTACCGCAGCTACATGTTTCCCCTTAGCGGGCTAAAACACTGGTACCCAACATTAGCCATCGATCAGAATACGCTCTATCTTTGTTCTTTCATAGGATAAGGTTTAATGGTTAATGGTATTTGATTAGTGTAAGCCCCAACTTTCCAGTTGGGGCTTTTTTCATGCTTTTTACTCCTTTTTTGCAGCTTTCTTCGTGCAAGGGACCGGCCGGACACTTAATTCGCCACTACGCACGCACACTACTGCGCCTTTCCAAAATATTGCATTTCGTATCTTGTTTGCCCAAAATCCAGCGGGTACATCTCACATGAAAAAGTTTCTTCTTTTGTGTCTTCTTCCTCTGCAATTATTGGCTCAATTCAGTGCCAAGGAGGTCAGCAACTGGCAGCAACAAGCGCAACGCATTAATATTATTCGTGATAACTGGGGTGTGCCTCACATTTATGGTAAAAAGGATGCCGACTGTGCTTTTGGTGTGATGTATGCGCAGTGTGAAGACAATTTTCATCAGCTGGAAGAATCTTTTATCAGTGCGCTTGGCCGTGCCGGTGAAGTGTATGGCGAAGGCCGTCTGCAAGGTGATGTTTCCGTAGCTTTATTCGAATGTGTAACGAAGGCAAAAGCTGATTTCGCGAATGCTTCTTCATTGATCAAGGGCCTTTGTAACAGCGCTGCCGCCGGTATCAATTATTATTTATACAAACATCCTGATGCTACCCGCCGGTTACTGCAATATTACGAACCCTGGTTCTTCCTGTTGCCGGGTACCGACAATCCTTCCGCGCATGGCATTACCGGTGCCGAAGTGCGGGCTTACAATAGTACCTTATTGCCCCGCGCAGCAGGGGAAGGTGATGATACCGGAATCGAGGAACGGGAAAATGGTTCCAATACTATGGCGATCGCACCATCGAAATCAGCGAACGGTCACAGTATGTTGTTGATCAATCCACATGTCAACTTTTTTGGTGGCGGACAGCGGTATGAGTGTCATCTGATCAGTGAGCAGGGTTTAAATGTTTCAGGGTTTGCCATCTTTGGTAATTTTTATATCTGGAGTGGGTTCAATGCTTACAGCGGATGGGCGCATACCAACTCCGGTGTTGACTTTACCGATGTATACCTCGAACGTTTTGATCATCCTACCGATACTGCTCAATATCGTTATGGCAACGGTTACCGAACTGCTACCGTCTGGCAGGATACCGTTCGTTATAAAACCGCTACCGGTATTCAAAGCAGGGTTGTGACTTTACGCAAAACGCATCATGGTCCAGTAGTGGCCCGGCGTGACTCATTCCTAGTGACCATCCGGAATGTTACCGGCACTCAATCGAGTTATATCGAGCAATGCTGGCAAATGTGCCGCTCGAAGAAGCTGAAGCAGTTTACCGCTGCCATGAACAAAAGGGCTTTGGGTTATCCCAATACCATGTATGCCGACAAGTATGGCAACACCGCTTACTGGCATGGTAATGCGGTTCCAAGGCGCTCCACTCTATTTGACTGGCGTGAGCCTGTTGACGGCAGCGATCCTGCTACTGAATGGCAGGGATTGCATCGCCTCAAAGAGATTGCGCATGTCATCAATCCTGCTTCGGGCTGGATACAGAACTGCAATTCTACTCCTTATATGGCTGCAGGAACGGTAAGCAGTCCAAAACAGAATGATTATCCCGTCTACATGGCTTATGATAAACATATATTCCGTGCTGTAGAAGCGGTGCGTTTGTTATCGGGTCCGGAGAAAATCTCTTTTGCTGAATTTGAAAAACTCGTGGTTAGCAATCACCTGCCCATGATGGCCGGGTGGCTGCCGCAAATCTTACAGGCTTATGATAGTATGGCTGCCGCTTCACCGGCACTAAAAGAAAAATTGGGCGCCGTGGCCGATACACTGCGCCGCTGGAATTACCGGTATACGCTGACCAGCCAGGCCACCAGTATTGCTGTGATGTGGTATATCCAGTATGACAACTGGAACAGGAATCAACCACGGCAAACGACTGGTGATGATAATGCCACGGATCTGCAGGGCAACCAACTGCCTATGCCTGGCGCAGTAGCTGTTGAGCTGCTCAGCAAATCTATCGATGCGTTGGTTGCGCGGTTTGGTACTGCTTTTGTGAGCTGGGGCGATATCAACCGTCTGCAACGGGTGGAGGGTTCTCCTGAAAGGTTTGACGATAACAAACCCAGCTGGCCTGTAGCTGCCGTGCCCAGTCCGTTGGGGTCGCTGTTTGCTTTTGGTAATGGCCAAGCCCGCGGGCAGCAAAAGTTTTATGGCACGCGTGGTAATACTTATACTTCTATTGTTGAATTTGGCCCGCGCATCCAGGCGCGCTCTATTATGTATTTCGGACAAAGCGCCAATCCCGCTTCTTCGCATTACCTGGACCAGGCACCTTTGTATGTGGAGGGCAAATTTAAAGATGCCTGGTTTTACAAAGAGGATGTTGAAAAGCATGCCGAGCGGACTTATCATCCCGGGGAGTAGTGCTTTTTACCAATTTAGTAGAAATAATTCCACATCCCTTTTTACCGGTTTATGTGATCCTGCTGGCATGGGCTTTTTATACTTACCTATAATCAAAATTGAAAGTTATGGACAAGCTTGAATTAAAAGGAACATGGAATGTATTGAAGGGTAAGGTGAAACAAGCCTATGGTGACCTGACTGATGACGATCTGAAATATGAAGAGGGTAAAGATGACGAATTGCTGGGCCGTCTTCAAAAAAAGACCGGTAAGGGCAAAGACGAACTCGTTAAATGGTTGAAGTCACTGGGCTAAACATCATCCACTCTATATATACATTAGGAAAAGGGAGTCTTTTGAGGGACTCCCTTTCGCATTATGGAAATTTCTTAGACTAGGGGTGGGCCGCTCCCGCCGGGCGGGACAAGCTCTTCGTGGGCGACCCACCCCTGGACACGCCTTCGCAACCCTTCGACAGGCTCAGGGTGACAAGAGGGATTAGAGTGACAAGGTTGGCTCAGGGTGACACTGAGCTATTTTATTTTCTCACTTAGTATAGCTATGGCTTTTTCCAACTGAGCATCTCTTTTCTTTATGTAGTCTTCTACAGTACGCTTCACTTCTATATCCGGCTTAACGCCGTAGCCTACAAATTCTCTTCCATCGGAATAGGTATCGCGCTTGGTACATATTCTTGCCGAGCCTCCCCCGGGAAGATCAAATGATAATGGCTGGCCAGTGCTACCATATGTCCTCTCGCCTATCACTACTGCTCTTCCTTTGAGGTCATCAAGGGAAATCAAAAAATCTTCCGCAGCAGAAGCGGTATTGTTACCAATCAATACTACCAACGGTACTGTTATCTTTTTGTCGGTGACTTCATTATAAGTAGAATATGTGTCGCCATAGTGCCAGTATTTACCACGGGAGATATCATAGGTCTTCTGTATCATTACCCTGTTGAACGGATTTTCTTTCAGGTGTTTTTCCAGCTCTTCGTCTTTAATGAATTTACCCCAGGCTTTAAAGGATGCTATATGCTCACGGCTACGCCAGGTAGATCCTTTTATATATTTTTGATCGGTAAAGTATTTGAGAATGGCCGTACCTATACTCGTATTGCCTCCGCCATTATTACGCAGATCTATAATTACGGCTTTGGCTTCATACAATTCGGGCAACCGTTGTTTGAAATCGAATACCACGCTATCTGCGCCAAATGTATTGAACTGCAGGTAGGCGATGTCTTTGGGCAGTTTATCGTATCGAAATCTTTTCCAGGGTGTATTGGGTAGTGGGTAAGCCCAGTTGTAGCGGATGGTGCGCAGGTGTGTGGTGTGGGTAAATGTTTTACCTGCCGGTGTTTTTAATGTCAGGTTGAATAAAGTATTTGTATCGACATTGGAGAGCAGCTGTGCGGCTGCATCATTCCAAAGCTGGTGGGTGGCTGAAGCCGAGATGCCGGGAATGATCTCTTTTTCGAGATAGTCGATGACCGGCATATTGTTGACCGTTACAACTTCCGATCCCAGTGGGATGGTTAGGGAATCTTTTTTAGGCACATTGGTAATAATCACTTTGTCGTCGAGCCAGGAAAACAACAACGGCGAATACAGGGCACCACCTTTTATCAGCTTGTTGTTGGGTGGATACATATTCGTATGACCATCTTTCAGCAAGGCACAGAATCGTTTCATTACCTGATAATAGTCCCAGGTGTTGCGGGTAGCCAGCACTTTTGGTATAAATGCCTGATAAGCACTGTCCCAATTAATGTTCGCTTTATCGAAGTAGGCGAAGTTATAGGCGGCTTCTTTCCAGAAGACAGAGAGGCCATACAGTTTTTCGGTGTCGCTCAGGTTAGACACCGTGTCTATTTGTGCAGTAGTGTTGGTTGCCTGCAGCAGTAGCAGCGCAAAAAGAATGTTTCGCATATCTTATATGAGACGGACGAGCCTGTGATATGTTACAACGAATTTGCGGTATCCAGCTTTTTTTCCATATATACCACGCCAGGCAAGGGATTGGCGTAGTAGGGGGCAGTCTTTTCAAAACCCAGCTGTTCGTATAAACGGATGGCAGCCTGCAGTTTTTCCAATGTGTCGAGCTTCATGGTGGTGTAACCTTTCTCGACTGCGCGCTTTAGCAGCTCTTCTGCTAATTTTCTTCCGATGCCATATTTGCGAAGGGCTGGCTTTACATATAAACGCTTCATTTCGCAGGTTGAAGGCTCCTGCATGGCTGTAAGTGCAATACAACCTGCAATTTCCCGCTCCCAATATGCCAATAGCAGGGTTCCTGTGGGCGGTCCATATTTTTTCAAGGGATCTTTTAGTTCTGCTTCGAAGCTTTGAAAGCACAGATCTTCTCCCAACTCCTGCTCATATTCGCGAAATAAGTTGCGAATATTATCCAATTCAGGATTTTCTTCTCCGATCAGCACAATTTGCAGCATGGATTTGTAAAGTGTTGACTAAATTTAGTGCAGTTTATAATCATCACATGAAAAAACTTCTGCTGCTTAGTTCTGTCCTTTATTATTGCGTTTTTTTGCAGGCGCAATCAAGGAAACTTCATTTTAAATCTATTCTTGTAGACACGCATAATGACATTCTTACTTCTGCGATCGATGAGAAGGTATCGTTTGATCAGCCATTAAAGGGGAAGACTCATTCTGATCTTGCGCGCTTTAAAGAGGGTGGCGTGGATGTAGAAATTTTCTCTGTGTGGAGTGATGGTTCTTATGGACCGGGTAAGGGTTTCAATCGTGCGAATCAACAGATCGATACGCTGTATGCTGTTATTAAACGTAACCCTGACAAGATCGCACTGGTGACTACGCCTGCCGAACTGAAGAAAGTGGTGAAACAGCGGAAGCTGGCCGCGATGATCGGCCTCGAAGGTGGCCACATGATCGAAGACCGGCTCAATTATCTCGACAGCCTGTTTAAACGCGGCGTTCGTTACATGACGCTCACCTGGAATAACTCTACTTCCTGGGCTACTTCTGCGATGGATGAAACACCGGGTTCGCGCCAGCAGTTTGGCGCCGACTCCGCCACGCAGGATATGAAGGACCGGAAAAAGGGATTGACTGATTTTGGCAAACAGATCGTGCGGCGCATGAATGAGCTGGGCATGATGGTGGACCTCAGCCATGTGGGTGAACAAACATTCTGGGATGCCATCCATACCACCAGCAAACCTGTGTTGATATCGCACAGTTGTGTGTATAGCATCTGTCCCGTGTTCCGCAACCTGAAGGATGACCAGATCAAAGCGGTTGCTAAAAATGGCGGCGTTATTCACCTTAATTTCTTCTCCGGCTTTTTGGACAGTGGTTTTGTAGCGCGTAACCGTGCTTTTACGCAGAAGCATAAAGCGGAAAGGGATTCTATCCGCAGTACCGTATCGGACCCTTATTTTGCCGACAACTATCTTTTCCAGAAGTATGCCGATGAAGTAAAGGTGTTACGTCCACCGCTCTCGTTGCTCATCGACCACCTCGACTATATCGTAAAACTCGTGGGTACGGATCATGTGGGCCTGGGTTCCGACTTCGATGGCATCAGTTCTGCGCCGCAGCAGCTGGATGATGTGACCAGCTTTCCCTTGATCACCGATGAACTTGTAAAGAGGGGTTATAGCAAAAAAGATATCCGTAAAATACTTGGTGAAAATTTCATCCGGGTATTCAAAGCCAATACTGTAAAATAACTGCAAGCGATGCGTATCTGTCAACTATTCTTCTTCCTGCTACTGTGTGGTCAGGTAGCTGCACAAGGTTTTTCAAAAGCAATAATCACACGTTGGGAACAGCAGGCTAAGCGGGTGACCATCATCCGTGACAAATGGGGCATTCCGCATGTTTATGGCAAGTCGGATGCAGATGCGGTATTCGGTTTGATGTACGCGCAATGTGAAGATGATTTCAAACGGGTTGAAAGTAATTACATCGATATCCTCGGCAGGACCGCTGAGGTAAGTGGCGTCAATAATATTTATAGTGACCTGTTCACTAAGATGGTGATCGACTCTGCCGGCGCTATGGCCGATTATGGCAAAAGCCCCGCCTGGCTGAAAAAGTTGTTGAATGCGTGGGCAGATGGGATGAACTATTACCTGTATAAGCATCCGCAGGTGAAGCCCGCCTTGCTGCACTACTTTGAGCCGTGGTACCCGCTCATGTGGACCGACGGTAGTATTTCGGCTATCAATACCGGCGGTGTGACCAGTGGTGAGTTGCAACGTTTTTATACGGGTGACAATTCAACTGTTTCCATAACCACTCCCAATCCTGAAGATATTCATACCGGTTCGAATGGTTTTGCGATCGCCCCCAAGTTGTCGGCATCGGGCAACCCAATTTTGTATATCAACCCACACGTAACTTTTTATTTCCGCCCTGAAGTGCATATGGTGAGTGAGGAAGGGCTTAATGCTTATGGTGCTGTGACCTGGGGCCAGTTCTTTGTGTATCAGGGCTTCAATGAGCACTGTGGCTGGATGCATACGTCGGGCTATGCCGATGTAGCTGATACCTATGCCGAACAAGTAGTGAAGCAGGACAACGGCTTCTTTTATAAATATGACGGTCAGCTGCGACCTGTGAAGCAACAAACGTTTACACTTGCTTATAAGGATGGCAATACCATGAGCAGTAAACAGGTTACTACTTTCTCCACACATCATGGTCCTGTGATGGCCAAGCGCAATGGTCAATGGATCAGTGTGCGGGCGGTGAACCGTCATATCAATGGCTTGATCCAGGCGTGGCAACGGACCAAGAGTACCGACTTTACTTCGTTCAAAAAGAACATGGAGCTATTGTCGAATGCCTCCAACAACACCGTGTACGCAGATGACAAAGGCAATATTGCTTACTGGCATGGCAACTTTGTTCCCCGGCGCGATACCAGTTTCGACTGGTCGAAACCTGTGGATGGCAGTATCAAGGCCACTGAATGGAAGGGCCTACATAAGCTGGATGAAACTATTCATTTGTATAACCCTGCCAGCGGCTGGATACAGAATTGTAACTCCACTCCTTTTACTTCGTCCGGCAGCAGTAGTCCCCGGAAGGCCGACTACCCTGCTTATATGTCTACCGAGGCCGAGAACTTCCGGGGCATCAATGCCGTGCGGGTGCTGAGCAAGGAAAATAGTTTTACTCCTGATAAATTGATTGCTGCCGGTTATGATACTTATCTCTCTGCTTTTGAAGAATTGGTTCCGGCAGCCGTAAAGGCTTTTGCTTCGCTTCCGGCTTCCGACTCATTGCATGCTTTGCTGGCCGAGCCGATAGCCACGTTGGGCAAGTGGGACCTGCATACATCTGCCAATTCGGTTGCCACTTCGCTTGCCATTGAATGGGGGCAAACTTTACAGGCAAGCATCAACAGGGCTAATGCTCTGGATTTTGTGGCGCGAGTATCTGTGTTTGCCAAAAGCGCCACGCCTCAACAATTGCTGGAGCCGCTGGCGGCTACCGTACGCAATCTAAACAGGCGTTATGGCACCTGGAATACTCCGTGGGGTGATATCAACCGCTATCAACGTTTGACGGGTCAGTTGCAGGAAACGTATGATGACAACAAACCCAGTATTCCTTCGGGCATGGCTGCTTCTACGTGGGGTTGTCTCCCTTCTTTCGTGAGCCGCGTAATGGATGGTACCAAGAAACGTTATGGATATAATGGTAATAGTTTTATCTGTGCGGTTGAGTTTGGAAAAACTGTGAAGGCAAAGTCTTTGCTTGCTGGTGGCAATAGCAGCGATCCTGCTTCTTCGCACTTTGGTGATCAGGCGGAGATGTATACGCAAGGAAAGTTTAAAGATGTGTTGTTTTATAAGCCGGATGTGTTGAGGAACGCGGAAAGAACTTATCACCCTGGGGAGTAAGTAAGTTAGTAAGTTCAGAGTTTAGAGTCGAGAGTTCAGAGTCAATACTTCTATTACTATAGTATATTCAATAATGCTTATGAGAAAGTTATTGTTCCTTATCTTTTTGATGCCGGTTTTTGTGATGGCACAACAGCAAACGGCTGATGTTATTATCCGTAATGGCAAGGTGATCGATGGCACCGGCAACTCCTGGTTTTATGGGGATGTGGCGGTAAAGGATGGAAAGATAATTGCCATTGGCAAACTCACCAATTATACTGCTCCTAAAATAATAGATGCGAAGAAGCAGATCGTTGCGCCTGGCTTTATCGATGTGCATGGACATATCGAAGGCGGTCTTTTTGATCAACCTACTGCCGACAATTATATTTATGATGGGGTGACAACAGTCGTCACCGGCAATTGCGGCAGCTCTGCCGGCAACCTGAAGCGTTTCTTTTTCCGCGTGGATAGCTTGCGCCCTTCTATCAATGTGGCCTCTTTAATAGGTCACAATACTGTTCGTGAACAGATCATGAAGCGTGATAACCGCCTGCCTTCTCCTGCTGAACAGCTAAGGATGGACAGCCTCGTTGAACAGGCTATGAAAGAAGGTGCTGTGGGTTTGTCTACCGGCCTCATTTATATTCCCGGCGCTTTTGCCAATACTGCTGAAGTGGTAAGTCTTGCCAAGGCAGCAGGCCGGTTCAATGGCATTTATGCTTCGCATATCCGAAATGAAGAGAACAGTGCTGTGGAAGCGATCAACGAAGCTATCCAGGTGGGCAAGGAAGCGAATGTTCCTGTACAGATATCGCATTTCAAGATCGGAGGCAGAAGTAACTGGGGCAAAAGTAATATCACACTTGGCCTGATCGAGCAAGCAAGGCTTGAAGGCTGGGACGTAACCATCGATCAATATCCTTATACTGCCAGCAGTACCAACCTCGGTGTCAGGCTGCCCGAGTGGGCATTGGCCGGTGGTCAGGACTCCGTGAAAGCTCGTTTACATAACCCCGCAGTAAGGGCACAGATCAAGAAAGAGATGCTGGAGCAGCTGGCGCGCTATAAGTTTAAGAATTACAGTTACGCAGTGGTGGCCAATTATTCCTCTGACAGTACTTACAATGGCAAGAGCATTACCGAGATCAACAAACTGATGGGCCGCAAAAGCAAAGCCAGTTATGAAGCGGAGACCATTATGGACATGGTGGAGAAGGGCGGCGCACAGATGGTTTATCACAGTATGCATGAGGATGATGTGAAGTACATCATGAAATATCCTTTCTGCATGGCAGGCGCCGATGCCGGTATCCCCGTGCCGGACAGGGGTATGCCTCACCCCCGTGGGTATGGCACCAATGCACGCATTCTGGGCCGCTACGTGCGTGAGGCCAAAGTAATGTCACTGGAAGAGGCAATACGCCGCATGACCTCGCTGGCTGCCCAGAAGTTCCAACTCAAAGACCGTGGCTTGCTGAAGGAAGGTATGGCCGCCGACATCGTCATCTTCGACGAGAGCACGGTTAGCGATAAAGCCACTTTTGAACAACCGCATCAATACTCTGTAGGCTTTCAATATATCCTCGTGAACGGCAAGCTGGTGGTAGAGGATGGAAAACACAACAAAACAAGAAGTGGCGTAGCGCTTTACGGGCCAGCTAAATTATAATGTTACCGTATGCTGATCTTCTTCATTTCTTCCCTGCCATAGAATACCGGAAAGTACATCATTTCGGCTTTGGCAGGGTTGAGGTGATAGCTTCCTGTGTAACGTGGTAGGAGTGACACTGTAAATGTGTATTTGCCTTTTTGAAGACTGCTGCTAAAGATGCTTACCTTATTTTTGAAATACTCCCGGTGTACTTCATTGTTTTGCCATGACTGGTTTTTGTCTTTGTAGGAGCAACCTGCAGGTATCGGTATTTCTACCATCACGTAGCCGGCATCTGCTTTCACCGTTACTTCCACTTTTAAAGTAACCGGCTCTCCTGCTTTTAATGTTGCTTTTGTTTGATCGTTGTGCTCAAAGAAGGACTGCACGATGAAGTCGCCCTCAACTTTTTTGGGAGCAGGGTTCCAGTTTTGCTGGTATGCTGTGAAATAAACCGGCATTCCTTTTTGTTTTGTAATCGTCATTTTATCAGTACCGGAGACCGTTGTTGTATAAGGGAACGTATTGACAACGTTTGCCTGGGTTCCCGTGATCGTCAGTGAAGCAGGTTGTAAGGCGGTTTCATTATTCAATAAGTCGGGCATGATGGTTTCCAATATGAGCGCCGACTCAAAGGTGTTGCGCCACTTACCATCCTTCCGTTTCTCCAGAAAATAATACCTGATCTTCTTCAACAATTGTTCTTGGTTGCCTGCGTGCTTCAGCAGGTGGTACATCGCGAGGGTATTTTGTATAGTGTTATTGAAGAAGTGATACCTGTCCTCTTCTTCTCCCCAATACAGGTTGCCCATCATGGTTCGCTGTTGTTTTGTGATAAACGTATCGAGCAGGACCGGCAAGCCTGCCGCTTGTTTCAGCTGCAATACCTGTAGCTTTTCATACAGTGTTTCTTTCTTTACGTATTTATCCAGTGTATCGATGTATTTCTTATAATCGGTTTTTGCGGAAAGAAGCTGCAGCAATCGTACTGTTGTAATCTTCTCTGTGAGCTGATACTGATTGAAATTGAGGACCAGGTAGTCAATAAGGGCTTGCTTGTTAAGATTGACCGTGTATCCCTGCTGCTCTGCCATCAGCAGCGCTTCTGCAACGTGTTGTGTTATCCACAACACGGGGGTATTGTTGCTCCACCAACCCCACATCAATCCTTCTGACTTACTTTGGTTGAGCCGGGCAAGCAGCTCACGTATATTCTTTTCTTCTTTGAAATCTTTTTTAAGATAGCCGTAGACTTTCTTCTTCAGCAGCAGTGCTTTAAGTTTAGATGCCACCTGTTCGTTGCACAGGTATTCATAGTTGCGTAGTGTCTCTATTTCATCCAGCAATACCGGTAATACAGAGGTCTCTGCATGGATGATCATTTTACCCAGGGCTGCATCGGGCTGCAGCGTAATGGTTGTATCGTTTTCAAGGGTGGCAAAGAATCCTTTGGTTTCCTGCACGCCTTGTTTGAATACGGGGATGCTTCTTTCTTCTCCGTCGAAGTATCCGTCGTCTTTTTGGATTGTGTATTTAAATTTAGCAGAATCCTGCTGTACGATCGCGACCATGAAGCTATCTATACGGGCATTCGTGACGCTGATAGTGGCTTCCTGTTTTACTGTTCCATTGATGCTGAATGTTCTTTTTACGTTGATGGTGTCGAGGCCATAATTCATCGTCTTGCCGATCACCTGTATGGAATCGCCCACTACTGCGAATTGAGGAAGGGCGATAGCGCCTGTCAATGCCTTGAAGGAACGTACAGCGCTTTCAGCAATGCCTGTCTGCCTGTTGTTGCTCATCGCAATGACAACCGTGCGCCAGTTGGTAATGTCATCGGGCCAGGTGGTGGTGAAGGATGCTTTTCCGTGTTTATCGGTCCGGAGGGAAGGTTGCCAGAAAGCATCGTCGCGGAATTTTGTTCGCAGGGTATTGCCTGGTTGAATCGCTTCTTCTTCCCGTGCCAATTCTTTTTCCAGCTGGCCTTTCTTTGTAGTGATCAGGATAACACCACCGGCAGCGCGTGAGCCATATATGGCTTGTCCTGTAGCATCATTCAGGATATCTACGCCGGCGATGAGGCCTTTATCCATATTATTCCAGTCGCCCATAATGGGCTGGCCATCTACCAACACCAGCGGCTTGGCTTTGTAGTCCTGTTCGAAAGATGATCCCCGTATCATAATGCCGGGGGCTCTTCCTTGTAATAACCCCAGCTGGTTGACCGAAACAGAAGTAACGGATGCAGTAATGGATCTTCCTCTTTCTGTGCCATAACCTACTACTATCACTTCCTGCAACGCGTTTTCTGCCTCTGCCATTCTTATATCATAGGTGCCTGCCTCTGTAATTTTCTTTGTGACGGAAACGTACCCAACAGCGCTAACTACGATGGTCCCTTTTTCAGGAACGCGTAATTCGAAATAGCCCGCTATATTGGTAACGGTGGTTACACTGGTACCTTTTACTGAAACCATGACTCCCGGGATTGGGTCACCTCTTCCATCGACGATATGCCCACTGATCGTTTTTGAATACTGTGAAAGGTCGAGGTATTGATTATGGAAGGTTGTTTTAATATTATCGAGGTCTTCTGTCTGGTGGTAGCTGCGCCAGTTCGATTCCCGGTTATTGATGATGGCGGCAATCCGTATGCTGGTACTGTCTTGGGGGCGGGGCGTAATAATACCCGGGGCATAATAATTAATGCCATATGCTTTAATCAACAAGCTGTCTTTTATATAATATTGATCGCCCCTGAGTAACAGCATCAACCGGTACATGCCAGGTTGTACGTATCCCATATCCTGCGTATTGCCTTTATAGATACGGGCAAAGTCGGGATCATCATAGCGGAAGAGGATCACTGATCTTACAAAAACATCCTTACGCTGTTCATCCAATGGGCGTCCGATCTGTAACCGTCCATTGTCTGTAGCATTTAGTTCCGTATTGCGGAACAGGTCTTCGGTAGCATTGCGGTGGTCCAGAAAATCCTGCCACAGACTATCTACAGCTGCTGTAGTGAGTGCAAAATCTTTGAAAGCAGGCTTTCGCGAATCCCAGAACAAGCGGCTGTTAAAGGGATATCTACCATAGGGCAATTGCTTTTGTTTGATCAATCCTGGTGCTATATTGAAGAGGTAGCTGCCTTCTGGCTGAAATGGCTGAACGAATCTTTCTTTGACCTGCAGGGTTGTCGTGATGGGGGCTAAAGGTCCTGTCAATATATTCTGAATGCTGTACCTATCTGCATAATACCCTCCATCTGTCTGTAACCTGCCAGCAAGGTTAACTATTGTAATCCTGTTATTTTGTTCAACGCTGGCCAGCTTTTCGCCAAAGGTGTTTTCCATCAGGATCATGTATTTACTCCACAGCGCTTTTTCCTGGTTGGTGAGCGTGTCGGGCATTTTCCGCTGCCGGATAGCTTTGTTGGAAGTATCGGCGTTAATGGAGAGGAATGTTTTCATGCCTTCCGTGGCCCAGATGCTATCGACGTAAATGAGGCGGTTGGGGGTTCTTATTCTAAGTGCATGTTTACCCGGCTTTACGGCAAAGCTGTATTGCTGGAGTTGTTGTGCCTGGCTGAAGAAATAAGGTTCTTCATCTATGTATAAAAGATGCACCGGCTGCAGGTTTCCTCTAAACACTACAAAGGGGGCTATTTGTGTAATGTTGTGATTGGCATTTTCCGTATTGGTATATATCGTATCCGGATGCAGGAAACGATAATATTCTATGCTGTCCAATCCCATCTCTTTGCTCCAGCGCTCCCAATTCATTGTGAAAGAACCATCATTGAGGGTGGACTCCTGGTGATAAAACTGATTGTATGTTTTGCGGCTTCTGTAGGCTTTTCCGAGGTAGGGGACACGCGGAGTGGCTGCGTTACTGAATTTTTTAGTGAATGCATAGGCTGTTACGTCTGCGCCGGGTACCGGCTTTCCGTCTGCATCTGTTACGGCGATATCTACTTTGACCTGCTGGCCGGGATATACCTGACCGGGCTGATCGACCTGTATGTTTAGCGCTTTCTCTTTAAATGGGATGGTATAGTTTTCCTGTTTGGCGGTATTGGCATAAATATACTGGAGTGAAATAAAATAATTCTTTGGTGTGCGTACCCGCTCAGCAAACAACAGGGAGTCGCTGTATCCACGGCTTATGACCTTATTGCCTGCGAAGATGGTATACCAAAAGGAAAGGCGCCGTGGGTTGACTACCTGTATCATCACCGAATCGCGTGTGCGTAAGGAACGACAGCTAATAACGCTTTCTGTTTTTCCGGGATGAAAATCCTCATACAGTGAATCATTTTCTATCTCATAAAATTCTGCAAAGGGGTCAAGACGGATAGTCGTTGGCAGCTGCACCGGTTCTTCTTTTATTACTTTGCCACTGCCGGCATAGGTGAGCAATGTGGCACTGGCGGGTATTGATTTACCGGCTTCCCAAAGGGAGATATGTACGCTGTCTTCCTGCTGATCAAACTTTACCTGCCGGCGTTCTGCAGAAAAGCTTTGTTGTAAGGTGACCGTTTTTTCTTCGTTATTGCTGTTCAGGAAAATACAGGTGATCTCGTATTTGAAAGATGCCATCGGGAACACGCTATCGGGAATTACAATCTTTGTCTCGCCGACACTTTCCAGGGGTTGTTCATGATTCCACAGTGTATCCGGCAGGAATACCTGGGAACCGTAAAATTCCTTTTCGCCGTATCTGACGGGTTTTATCAGCAATTGTACTCGTCCATCCATCACCGCCATCTCGTTTTCATCGGTGGCTTTGCAATACACTGCTACCAGGTTACCGCGGTTATGTTCGTTTTTATCGCTGCGTGCTTTAAAGGTAACGGAACCCAACTCGTATTCTTCATGGTAAAATTTACCACGCATAACCACAGAACGTTTCAGTGCATATTCTCTCTCTTCCAAATCACCGTCATATTCATGCAGGTTGTATTTACGGCTGCTCAGTTCTTCGAGGGTGATTCCGTGGTCCAGGTCGAGGGTAAGATCGAGGCTATCCGTTATTACAAAGCTGTATTCATAACCGCCGGGGCGGTAGGGCTTGAGGGTGGTAAGAATGGTATCTTTCTCAAATCTATAATCAGTCAGGCGCAGTAATAAAGGCCTGTTTATTGGTTTGCCTTTCCGGGTAGCCACCCAGGCTTTTAGCTTTACGGTGTCGCCTATCTTATACTTTGGCTTACTGAAAACCATGAACCCGGTAAACTTCTTTTCATAAGTGGTACCGGAACCAAAATAGCTTTGATAACGCCTGAACCGGCGTGGGTTTATCAGTCGCCTGACTGGTTGTATGACATAACGCAGCGGGGAATACCAGGCTAACTTAAACCAGAAACCTCTTCCTGTTTTACCAAGTGTGTAGTAATGTAGCGTGCCCTGGTGGTAGACTTTGATTGTACGCGGTTTCCTTTCTTTGTTCAGCCGGAATACCTGCAATCTGTCATCATAGACCATCTTTTTCCTTCCGGCTTCTATCTGTGCGTCCTTTATAGTCTTCCCGTTCTTATCATGCAAGGCAATCAACAGATCGCGATCATTGCTCAGGAGTTTGATCTGCAGGTCGTCGATGGTTTTTAATTCGTCTTCCAGCTCGTTGTTGACTGCCTGTACAAAAAGATAATTACCGGGCTTCAGTTCCGGCGCTTCACTTTTATCCGTAGCAAAAGAATCCACCTTTGTATGGAGGTGTTTCTCGTCCAGCTCATCCATGTTCGATCGGTGCAAGAGCAGGGCTTCTTTTGGTGTAAGGCGGTATATATAGGTCCAGGCGCTTTTCTGGCGGCTGCCCGACAGGTTGTGTTGGGCCAGTGTCGGCAAAGAAATGAGTGAAGCCAGGAAAAGTAAAATAACACTGTTGGTTCGTGAGGACACGAACCAAGGCAGTAAGAGGCACAGGGTTTTACGGCTCATGCAAGCAGGGCGTTTGGATGAAGATGCGGAAGATAAACTGATTACACAAGTAGAAGCAATAAAAAAGCCACCCGAAGTATTGAGTGGCTTTTATAATATATTATGGTATTTTAATTTAATCAATAGTTAATCAGCTTCCGGATGTACTCATCCAGTCTTGCTTTTGCCAGGAAGTTGCTTTCCAGTTCTGTGTTAAATGGTACGGGTGTATCGAGGGAAGCGCAACGCATTACGGGTGCATCGAGCAGGTCGAAACAATGTTCTCCTATCCAGGCTGCCAGTTCTCCTCCAATGCCGCCCAGCAGGGTGTCTTCATGCAGTATGAGCACTTTGCCGGTACGGGCCACTGCATTGCGGATGGCGATATAGTCCAACGGCAACAATGTCCGCAAGTCGAGGATATGAAATGAAATATAGTCATGGCTATTGGCATATTCCGTAGCCCAGTGCACACCACTGCCATAAGTGATGATGGATATATCAACTCCTTCCTGTACCACGCGCGCTTTACCGATCTCTATTTCATAGTATTCCTGTGGCACCGGACCATTCACACTACGATAGAGGGCTTTGTGCTCAAAATAGATAACAGGGTTTGGATCATTGATGGCAGCGATCAGGAGTCCTTTGGCATCCATCGGTGTGGAAGGGTATACCACCTTAAGGCCGGGCGTATGTGCAAACCACGCTTCATTGCTTTGTGAGTGGAATGGTCCGGCCCCTACTCCGCCACCTGCCGGCATACGGATAACCACATCGGCGGGCTGCCCCCAGCGGTAATGTATTTTGGCGAGGTTGTTAACGATCTGGTTGAAGCCCATCGTCACAAAGTCGGCAAACTGCATTTCCACCATGCTCTTGTATCCTTCGAGGCTAAGGCCCAGTGCACTACCTATAATAGCGCTTTCGCAAAGCGGGGTGTTGCGCACGCGTTCTTTGCCAAAATCCTGTACAAAGCCTTCGGTTATTTTGAATGCACCACCGTACTCTGCAATATCCTGACCCATGAGGAGGAAGTTGCTGTGCTGCTCCATCGACTGGTGCAGGCCTTCTTTGATGGCGTCGATGAGTCGGAGGTCGGAAGCAGGAAGTAAGAGGGCGGAGGCAGGAGTTGCATTGTCTATGACTTTAACAGCCTGCGCATTTGTTGGGCGAGGGGCATAGACATCTTCCAACTCCTGTTCGGTATCAGCAAAAATGGGTGCGGTATTGAATCCGATGGACAGTTCTACTTCTATGTATTCTTTGATGTCTTGCTTTATGGTCAGTATTTGTTCTTCATCCAATACCTGTTCTGCCAACAGGAATTGTTCATAGTTCCTGATCGGGTCTTTCATTTCCCATACTTCAAACAAATACGGTGGTACGTATTTGGTGCCGCTGGCTTCTTCGTGGCCACGCATGCGGAAGGTGGCGCATTCTATAAGATAGGGTTTTTGTTTTTCGAGGCAATAGTCGCGCACACCTTTAATGGTATCATATACTGAGAGCAGGTTGTTGCCGTCTATTTTTGTTCCTTCCATGCCATAGCCTTTGGCTCGCTCTACCAGGCTTTCGCAACGATACTGCTCACTAACGGGGGTGCTCAAGCCATATCCGTTATTTTCAATGAGAAAGATAACCGGCAGGTCCCACACCGCAGCTGTGTTCAGTGCTTCGTGAAAATCGCCTTCGCTGGTGCCTCCTTCGCCGGTAAATGCGAGGGCTACTTTATTTTCTTTACGCAATTTATGGGCAAGTGCTACTCCATCGGCAATAGCCAGCTGGGGACCGAGGTGTGAGATCATTCCACAGATGTGGTGTTCTTTGCTGCCAAAGTGAAAGCTTCTCTCTCGTCCTTTGCTGTATCCTTCCTGACTGCCCTGCCATTGCATCAGTAATTTACTCAACGGCATTTTGCGGGTAGTGAACACGCCAAGGTTACGGTGCAATGGCATGATCCATTCGTCGTGCTCCAGTGCCAGCGCCGCGCCTACTGCAATGGCTTCCTGCCCTATGCCACTAAACCATTTGGATATCTTTCCCTGCCGCAACAGCACCAGCATCTTTTCCTCTATCATGCGGGGAAGCAAGAGGTCTTTATAAAAATGGATCAGGGTTTCGTTGGATAGATCTTTACGGTTAAATTGCATACACCAAAGATATATATCGTAAGGTAGCCGGGGAAGGCTATCTTTTAATTTTACAATATGAATTTATTACGGCGGATCGCCCGCAGCCTTATCACTATTTTGCCCTCTCTATTGCCCGGTTTGGGGCTGGGCTGGTATGCCTGGCGAACCAGGTGTTTTAATATTCAATGCAAGAGTCTGCTGGTGGTATTGTTGCTCACCGCCGCTGTACTGGTCATCTGGTCGTTGATCGTTTTAGTGCTTTCCCTGCTTGAGAATGATCCTATCATCAAAACTGATACCTGGGGGCGGTTCCGGGTCAACCTGCTCGATATTACGCCCAATGTGCTGTTGCATGCGGCTATTTTTGGCGTAATGCTTTATACTTCTGCTGTAATGATCGTTTCCAATATCGATACCAGCAATTACAAGCAAACGGGCAGCCTGTACCTGATCGCAGTTTTTGCCGTGCCGGTGTATGAATTGACACGGATCTTCGAACGGAAAAAATCTGTTGCTCCTCCTGAGGGTGATGATGATGTTGCGCGGGTTTTGGAAAAAAAAGTCCGGGTATCGCGCCCTTCCTGGAAAGTGTATGCCGGGATCTATTTGCAAACTGTGTTGACATTTGGCATATGGTATGGCATCATGCTGCTGATCCTGCAAGGCAGGATCCTTGCGGGGCAGGCCTATAATAAATCATGGGATATACCGCTGTTGGTGGTGATGGCCGGAGTGAGCTTCCTGCTGGTAAAGTTTTTCAAGCGAATAGAAAGTCAATTAAGGGCAAAAGGAGCGATCAGCTGGGATTCTTCGTACTTCTAACTCAATATCATTAAAGCAAGGTGAGCCTCCCCACCGCCCGATATAGCAGCGCTGCAGGGAGACCCACCTTTTAGCAATAAAATGAAAAAGGGGAAGTGCACATGAACACTCCCCCTGCCTTATGTATTAGGGTAGGATTATTTCCAGCCGCTGGCTTTGGTGGCGGTAGCGATCTCTCCAAACTTTCCTTTCTCACCCGCGTAATCAAGGCCGCCGAATGTGTACACGGATTCAGGCGTTAACAGCATTTGTTGTTCAGGATTGGGGAACTCGGTAGGCGTACCGGGCTGCAACAGATCATTCCTGCGCATGAACACCCAAGGGTTGATGGCGCTGCCAGATACATCTATACTGATGGCGTATTCATAGTGTAATGTTTTTCTTACCGCCGCTTCTGTTGCTGCAATGGCCGGCAACCCTCCTTTAGCAATTCTATCAGCGCCCGGTGCATTCAGCTCTGCTGCTGCGCCGGCGATATCACCGGCCCACATTTTGGCTTCTGCTCTTAGCAGGCGCACTTCTTCGGCCAGGAAAACAGGGTTGGGATAGCCTGTTATGGTGGTAGAGTTGGGATTAGCGCCGGCCTGCGACCAACGGTTGTGTTTGTAGTTGGAAAACAGGTTACGGCCGCGGTCTACGCGCAGGTAACCAAAGTTGGTGGTATACTTGAAGTACTGGGCAAAGCGTGCATCATCTGTTTGCACAGGTGCCAGCGTCACTGATTCATCCAACGGATAGCTATTGGGATAGGTACCTGTTTTATCAGCGAGGTGCGCTACTTTAATATCAGCCGGCAGGTAAGGGCCGCCGCCCGCTTCCGTGAGCCCATAATGCACCATATAGTTGTAGTAACCGCCGCTTACGTATGAAGACATCAGATCGGTGGTGGCCCCGGCGTTTGCATACTTCAATACTCTGTTCCAGAAGGTGGCGCCCAGGGCCGTTGCTTCTGCTTTATCGCGGGGCACGCTGGCCAACACTCTTGCTGCCAGAGAATTGGCCAGCTGAATAAACTGTGTTTTATTGAATGTTATATTGATATAAAAATCGGAGACAGTCATGGTGGTAGTCTCGTTGGCTGCAGCGATCGCTTTGTCGAAAAAGACCATTGCCGTATCGATCATCTGCTTATATGAATTGGGAAGATCCTTGGGGCCTGTGGGACCAAGGTTCTTGTTGGCAGCGATACCCCGGTCGTAAATAGCGCCAAGGTATCCTAATGATATGCCTTTGATCAAATAGGCAATGGCATATATCTCGCTCGTGCGGTCTCTTCCTTTATCGTCGATGCCTTTCTCTCCTTTATCCAGTGCTTCGATGATCACGTTCGCATTCAGGTTGGGCGTATAGAAACTACTGTAGGGGGAGCTGAAATGAGAGTACCCCGCGTAGGACAAACTATTGTTGAGCCGCTTACGGGGCTCTATGGCAAAGTCCCACCATTCCTGCACGCGGTTGGTAACCGTTGTCTGATCGGCCAGGGCGCTGATGCCATATCCAAAGTTGTAGGCGGAATTGGTATTCCACAATGCATTGGAAAAATTACCGGCGGCCAGTTTATAATAATAGTCCGGTGTTTTGGATATCCCTTCCTCCAGTGTATAGGTGGTGGGATCGTCGAACTGCAGCTTTTTGCAGGAGCTAAATACTCCTATCAGTAGTACAGGTATAACTATATATTTTTTCATATTCTTCTTTTTAGGTCGTTTAGAAATTCACGATCAGCCTGGTTGAAAAAGTCCTGTATACAGGATAGGGAAAGTATTCATGGCTGCCTTCAGGATTCGTGCCTTTGAAGTCGGTGAAGGTGTAGAGGTTCCTGCCGATGACTGAAAGGCTGATATCTCTGAACACTTTTTGCTTTTTCGGACCGGGGAAGCGATAGCTGAGCGAAAGTTCGCGAAGGGCTACGTAGCTGCTATTGGTTATCCAAAAGTTGGTGTAGGAGTTACCGTTGTACAATGTTTGTAAAAAGGTAAGGGGCAACCCCGATGAAGCATAGTCCTGCCAGATACCGCTACGCGCATCGAAGGAAAGGTATTGGGTGGTTTGGTCATATTTCTGCCCTCCCTGTTGCCAGTCGATGGTGCCATATAGGGTGAGGTTTTTAAAGAATGTAAATGTATTGGTAAAGCCCACCTGAAAATCAGGTTGTGCATCACCGATCACGGTAGACAGGCTGGCTCCATTCTTTTGTAACAACAGTGGCTTTTCATCTTTCGTACCTATCTGGCTTGTGAGCACCACAAAGCCCCGGCTGTTGATGCTAAAATCATTCAGGGTATATGCACCACCTGCTGCATTGATCACTTTGCCGGTTGTTTTGTCTACTTCCAATTCAGAAAGGCTCGTGAGCACTTTATTGCCGTACATCGCAAAGGGGCTAACTCCTACATCTTTCCAGAACAGTCCGTCTGTAAAGGCGGGCAGTCCTACACCCAGGCTTTTGATCTCGCTTCTTACGCGCCCGAATGTGACACCGAAGTCCCAGGAGAAGTTTTTGGTATCAACAGCGGTTCCATTGACTTCCAGCTCCAGGGAGTTGGATTTGGTAACGCCGAAGTTCTTGTATACACCGGCTGCTTCGTAGGGTGTAAATGCCGGTGGCCGCACTACATCGCCCTGGCTTCTGGCCATGGCATAGTTCAGTTGTACGTTGATCTTTTTATACAATACGGCGTCGATACCAAACTCCCATTCGTGGGTGATGGAGCGTTGCAGGTTGGTACTGGCCAGCTGGTTCAATGTAAAGCCACTGGCAGATACCGAAACGCGGCTATTCTTCAGGTTATAGGCCGGCACGCTGCCTGCTGCGCCATAATTGACACGGGCTTTTAATTCGGTGATCGCATCGCCGAGGTTAAAGTCCTGCGTGAGCCGGTAGGCCAATGACACGCGGGGAAAGAAAGCTGTTTGCTCATCTATTCCGTAACGGGAGCTTTGGTCTATACGAGCCAAGGCGTCGAGAAATACTTTATCGCGCCAGGAGGTTTGCAGGTTCAGGTAGTAACCGTAGTTTACTGTTTGGTTGATGAACATATCCGATCCGTAACCACTTCTTGTATCGGTGCGGGTGTTGCCGATGACATAAATGTCCGAGCTGCGGCTAAAGTCGTATCCCGATACGCCGAACTCTTTTTCATACCATTCTTCATATACCATTTTACCTGTTACGCCCAATGTGACATCTTCTCCAAAGCGGGTGTTGTAGTTTATTTGTGCCTGCCCGTTCACCATCTGGTAGTAGTTGTAGCCCAGTGATACGTTGCCATTGTTCAGCGACTCGCTGGTGGTAGTGGTCTCAAAGCCGCGCGGGTAGGTGTCGGAAGCAGTATAATTTTGTTTGCGCACAGAGCCCAATGCTTCCACGGAAAGGTTCTTCAAAATCTTGTAACGCAGTTTACCTCCTGCCAGATAGTTATCGGTGTTGTTGGTGTATTCCCGTTTGCTCCATTCATACATCGGGTTGGTAAGGTTGGCGCCTTGTATATTCCAGCCTTCGGGCCGCACATTGTAATTGCCTGCGGCATTTTTAGCGGCGAGGTTGATGAATGGCTCCCACTGCAGACTGGCCGCAAAGAAGGTGCCCTGTCCATTGGCCGTCACCGCCGCAGATGGTTTTACTTCGTTGAAGTAATTGACATAGGCTTCTGCTTCCAGCTTGGGTGTGGGCCTGAACTGGAGACGCAGTGATAATGACTTTTTCTTGTTCGGGTCTATCGGCTCGGCAACGCCGCCGGTGTATTGGTTCCTGAAAGACAGGAAGGCATTGTATTTATCACCGGAGGTGGCGATCGATACATAGTTGCTGTAGTATTTATTATCGCCCAGGAGCGCATCGGTATTGTTGTAAGAATTTTTATACGGGCTGAGGTTCACAGAGAAGCCGTTGGGCTTGTAGCTGGCAATGCGCGAAGTGGTGCTGCCTGATGCATAGGCAAATCCGTAAGGATCGCTGTCGTTGGGCACATAATAGTGCATGGTAGCCAGCTCCGGCGTTCTTTGAATATTGTTTACACCCACTTCATTGTCTATCGTGATGGCAACGCCTTTGGTGCCTTTTCCTTTTTTAGAGATCACCTGTATTACGCCTCCTTCGGCACGGGTGCCGTACAAAGCTGAAGCGGCCGCTCCTTTAACCACTTCGATGGATTCCACGTCCTGCGGGTTGAGGTCCGACAGGCTGAAGTTGGTTACAAAGCCATCGATCACGATGAGGGGTGAGATGTTGCCAAACATGGATTTGGCGCCACGCAGGAATACCGAAGCGCCATCATCGCCCTGCGTTTGGGTGATCTGTATGCCGGCCACTTTTCCGCGCAGTGTTTGAGAAAGATCGAGGGCTGGTGCCGTATTTATTTTTTCAGCAGATACTTTGGTGAGGCTGAAGGATAATTTTTCCTTGCTGGTGGCCTGTGCCACACCGGTTACCACCACATCGGTCAATGTTTTTACATCATCGGCCAACGTAACGGTGATGGCAGCGGCTGTGCCTGTTTTTATTTCCTGTGTTTCATGGCCAATCGCCGATACAATCAATACAGCGCCGGCATCGGCTGTAATGGAAAAGGTGCCATCCTGACCGGATGAGGTTCCTTTGTTGACGCCTTTGATCTTGATGGTAGCACCGAAAAGCGGCATACCCTGCTTATCGGTGATGGTGCCTTTTATTTGCCGTGACTGGGCAAGCAAGCTGTTAGCCGTAACTGTGAAACATAACAGGTATAGAAGCAGTGTTCTCATGTGTGCCTTTTTGTTTTGGTTGAGGAATGGACGTAGAATCTCTGTCCGTTTAGCAAACAGATAAGTGCCTGGCGGGAAGCCATAGCAATAACATCACGGGCAACTGTACAGTATCCGTGCGGGTTAGCAGCAACAATCAATAAAGGGGTAGCAAATCAGCTATGCCACTTTTTTGCGGTACTTCTGTGAATTATACAGGAAATGACTGTCAGATGGCGCAAAGGGATTGCACCACGAGAGGTGTGTTGTTTTTCTCATGCGTTAGTTTGGTTTTAGTTGTACAAATCAGTGCCGGTACGGTTGGGACCGAATATATATAGTAGAAGGGTCAGGTGAGTACTTCGTATGACAAGCCGGAGTGTTTGTTTCTAATGGCTTTGAATATTCGTGATGATTTACGATTAAAGCAGGCAATTGCTTTAATGTGCATATGAACAAGCAGATTGGGATGACGTTGTTAAAAATAGGTTAATGACAGAGAAATATCAAATATTTGTTTGTACAATATGAGGTATTTCCAATTGCATTACTTGCCCTGTAATGCACTGTGGGCAAGCCATACAGCGTTCTCCTCACGCCCAAATCATGATAATTATTTTAATTTGACCGTTCACGGTCACGACGTGGTTCTCTGTACAGTACCGACGTGATAATGGACAGCAGCAGGCTGAATAACAATGCCCACCAAAAGCCATCTACCCTGAATCCTTTTACAAATTCAGCCGTAAGCAATATGATGGCTGCATTGATCACAAAGAGGAATAGTCCAAATGTAAATAGTGTGAGGGGAAGCGTGAGTAATATCAATATGGGCTTAACAACAGCATTCAGCACAGCAAGCACAATAGCGAAGACGATGGCTGCCCAAAATGAATCAATGTGTACGCCGCTGAGGATGTAGGACAATCCAAAGGCAATAATCGAGGTGACAATGATGCGCATGATAAAATTCATAGCTGTTTCTTTTTGTGCTTACCGCAGCCTGGTTCGTAAGGACACGAACCAGGGCGGCGATAGCTATGAAGTTAACACATAGTTATTATATAACTACGAGCTCATAAAAGTCTTCCGGCTGCAGGTATTTGTTGGCCAGCTCCTGCAGCTCCTCTGCTGTTACGGTCCTGATCACCTGAAGGCCATTGTTGAAGTATTCTTCATCAAGGTTGTTCAGCACCAGGTTTTTCCAGCGACCGATTACCTGGAAGGGGCCGTCGAGATCGCCCAGGATGGAGCCGATCATATAGTTGCGGGTCATCAGCAGTTCTTCGTCATCTACCGGTTCTTCGCGCAGCAGGGCCATCTCATTGTACACTTCAGTTACCGTAGCTTCACTCACATCTCTGCCAGCTTCGGTGCTGATCATCCAGCCGCTGTCGTTGATGTGATTCAGCAGATAACTGTAAATACCATAAGTGTATCCTTTGTCTTCCCGGATATTAGTCATCAGCCGTGAGCCAAAGAAGCCGCCAAAAAGGCTGTTCAGCACCATGGTTTTCTGGAAATCGGGGTGCTGCCTGTTGGGGAAAGGACGGGCAATACGTATTGCAGCCTGTACACCAGTAGTATCATTGATGATATGGCTCTTCTTTTGAGGAGCGGGATGCACCGGATGCTTTACGATGGTAACATGCTGCTGGTGAGAATGGAGGGGCAAGGAGCCGAAATGTTTTTCCAGTTCACTGATGAGGTCGGCAGGCAACTTGCCGGCGGCAAAGATCACACAGCGGCCATTGCGGTAGTACTTATCGTAGAATGCTACAATATCTTCCCGGCGGATGGCATCATAATCTTCTGCGTTGTTGTACGTACCGTAAGGATGTTTCTCTCCAAAAAGGTAAGCATCGATCAGGCGGCCTGCCACAAACTCACATTTCTGCAGGTTTACTTTGAGGCGTTGTTGTGCATTCTGCTTGTAGATGGCCAATTCTTCCTCGGGGAAAACAGCATCGGTGATCAGCTCGGCCACCACGGGCAGGAGTTCATTGGTGTGCTTATTGAGGCAGTGGAGCGTAAGCTCTGCCGTTTCATTATAGCATCCTCTGTTGAGGTAAGCGCCATGGTATTCAAAATGTTCATTGATATCGAAAGCCTTGCGTTTGGAAGTTCCATTCTTCAGCAGAAAGTTGGTAGCTGCTGCTACTGCTTTCGAATCTTCGTACCAGTTACCGGCATAGAATACCCAATTTACCATCAGGGTTTCTTCGCTGCCCATGTCGACTGCATATACTTCTATTCCGTTGGAAAGTGTATATTTCTGACAGCCGGGCAAGCTTATCTTAAAATCAACCGGTTCTTTTATTTCGGGTGCAATTGTTCTGTTTAGCATTGTTCGATCGAATCACTAAATGTTTAAAAAAGTCTTTGTCATCCTGAGCTTGTCGAAGGATAGGTTTCGACAGGCTCAACCTGACATCAATTCTTGCTATAGTAGCACAGCGTGTTGGAATTATTCACGTCGAATATTTTCCGGCTGTACTTTAAAATGTCTTCGCGGGTAACGGCGAAGTATTTTTCGCGGTCGGTATTGAAGAGCGCCGCATCTCCCAGCAGTTCATAGAAGGCCAGGTTGTTGGTGCGCGTCATCACGCTCATGTCTTCAAAGGCAATGGCCGACTCGGTCTTATTTTTAACCTTGGTCAGCTCCTTATCGGTGATGCCTTCTTTCATGAGTTTGTCCAGTTCTTCTTCCACCGCTTTTTCCGCATCTTCCATCTTCACGCCTTTTACCAGCTTGCCTTCAATGGCCAGCAGACCTTTATCGACAGAGCCGAAATGGTAGCATTCGATATGGCTGAAGAGTTTCTTTTCTTTTACCAGCGACTGGAACAAACGGGATGAACCGCCACCGCCCAACACTTCTGTAATGAGGTCGGCAACATAATAGCCATGGTCCATGCGGGCATCCATGTGCCAGCATTTGTACAGGGCATCGAGTGGTACATCTGCTTTTACTTCCATCCGGCGTGGGGCAGTCTGGGGCTGCTCATCAGGTATTGCACGCACATATTGTTCTCCGGCGGGGATATCACCAAACCATTTCTCCACCAGCTTCTTTACTTCCGCTGTTTTTACATTACCGCCTACTACCAGGATGGCATTGATGGGGCGGTAATGTTTAAAGAAGAATGCTTTTACATCTTCGAGGGTAGCATTTTCAATATGCGATAGCTCTTTTCCAATCGTCATCCAGCGGTATGGGTGGTTGGGATACGCCATTTCGCGGAGCTTGAACCATGCATCTCCATAGGGCTTGTTGATATAGTGCTCTTTAAATTCTTCGGACACTACTTTACGCTGTACGTCGAGGCTCTTTTCATCGAAGGCCAGCGACAACAGGCGGTCGCTTTCCAGCCATAGGGCTGTTTCGAGGTTCTCGGCTGGCAACTGCACGTAATAATTGGTCACATCATTGGTGGTATAGGCGTTGTTCTCGCCACCCGCCATCTGAAGGGGTGTTTCAAAATCTTCTATATTGATGGAGCCACCAAACATCAAATGCTCAAACAGGTGGGCGAAACCCGTTTTACCGGGATTTTCATCACGTGCTCCCACATCATACATAATATTAACTACAGCCATGGGGGTGGCCGGATCTTCATGCACCACTACGCGCAAGCCGTTGGACAATGTAAACTTCTCAAAATGTATCATGGAATTCTTGCTTGTTTTAACCCCGCAGATCCTACATCGGCGTACCGGCTCACCGGCCCGGCCCGTAATATCCATTAGGGGGACAGCAAATTAACGACAAGTTGGGGTAATATGTTCAGCAGGAATGATTTCTAAATGATTATCCCCACATTGTGGCTGATTATCAATCACATAATTAAGCTTCGCCAGCTATTTTCCGGTAAGTATGTTTTTGACCTTTAGGGTAAGTACTATCGGCCCTCCATCTCTCAGCACCAGTATTTTAAGCTTTTCGCCGGGCGTTTGCATCAGGTTTTTCCAGGCCTGGATGTTTTTGCTGAAGTTGTTCTGTACCGCTATGATCACGTCTTCGGGCTTGAAGCCGGCCTGTTCTGCCGGTGAACCGGGCATTACATCTATCACTAATATCTCTCCCTCTACCACATACATGCCGAGACCGGTATAGGCATAATCGAATACGTCTTTGAAGTGTGTGTTGGGCAGCATGTGTATCTCAGAACGCTCGTAATTGATGATCAGGTTGAACCGGCGAAGCAGGTCATTGCCGATGAGGCCACCGAGCGAGGGATACTGGATCACATTGTATTCATCATCGAAGATGTAGGTGGGCACATTCCTGAATTTGTAAGGGCCCAGTTTCAATTGCCTTACTACTCCCTGCTTCATGGGGGCCTTACCTCCCAGGCCCTCGGCCTGGGTAGCATACCATTTGCGCCGCTTGCTTACGACAGCACTATCATTCACAAAATCGGAGGTCATCAGAAGGCACATGCCTGCGCCTGTATCGAAATAAAAGCGGGCCGTAATATCCCGGGCATCTTTTACCTCACTGCTGAGAATAGGAATATATTGCAGCTGGGGTTTCAGCAAAAATCCACCGCGGGGGTATTTCACAGAACCTTTGGTATACACATGGATCTTAGAGCTATCGTAATCAACTTTTACCAGGTAGCGTGATAAGAAGCTAAAGCCGATGATACCGTCTATCTTTTCGCCATAGGCGCTGGTGAGGATATCGTAATCATTGATGTGAAAGTTAAGACTGTCCACCGTGAGACCGGGCAGGTAGAGGGTTTGGTTGTAAGCAAAGCGTACCATCATGCTGCCGGCTATGCCCCGGATGGTGCGGTCGCTGGGTTGTGTCTGGATCCTGATGCTGGCTGCAGTGGTAGAATCGAGTGATATGCCTCCGCTCCCCGTGTCGAGGATAAAATTGAGTGAATCGGGAAACTGACTCAATTTGGCTTTCAGGGTAATGATGCCACCGGTCAGCATCTTAAAACTAAAGGTCGTAATACGTTTGGCAGGCGCAGGTGCAAAGACTTCCTGTGCGGGCAAGGAGTTGCAGGCTATTATCACCAGGAGCAGTGTAGTAATGGTGCACAATCGCATAGGCTATGTTACGATTTTCTCCGGTAAGCCCTTGATTTTGTCTTTGAATGGCAGGTTTCAGCTGACAAACGACAAATACCGGCAATTGGTCATAAGTTAATTGATTTACAGCAAACGTAATAGCCATTGGAATAAAAAATAGTGACGGCTGCGCAAAACCGATCGTTTAGTACTTTTGTTGTTTAATGTGTTGTTATGAAAACAGACGATCTCTATTCGAAAGCCCTGCAGTTTGAGTTCCTGAGCATCGAGGAAGGCATGTATTTATTTGAGGAAGCGCCACTTAGCGAGTTGATGTATGTGGCCAATGAGTTGAGGAAAAAACAGGTTCCGTATAATAAAGTAACCTGGCAGATCGACCGCAATGTCAATACCACCAATGTTTGTACGGCCAATTGTAAGTTCTGCAACTTCTACCGGATACCTGGCCATGCAGACGCCTACATTACCGATATAGATACTTATAAAAAGAAGATCGAACAAACCATCCGCTGGGGTGGCGATCAGCTGTTATTACAGGGTGGCCACCACCCCAAACTGGGTTTACAGTTTTATGTTGATCTTTTCCGCGAGCTGAAAAGCCTGTACCCCCACCTTAAATTACACACCCTCGGACCGCCCGAAGTGGCGCATATTACCAAACTGGAAAAGTCCACGCACCATGAGGTGTTGAAGGCTTTGAAAGAAGCCGGTATGGACAGCCTGCCCGGCGCCGGCGCTGAAATACTGGTAGACCGTGTTCGCCGGTTGATCTCGAAGGGAAAGTGCGGATCGCAGGAATGGCTCGACATTATGCATGAAGCGCATAAGCTGGATATCACCACTTCTGCTACCATGATGTTTGGCCACGTAGAAACGGTGCGCGAACGCTTCGAGCACCTGGTGAAGCTGCGCGAGGTGCAAAGCCGCAAGCCCGAACATGCCAAGGGTTTTCTGGCCTTCATTCCCTGGACCTTCCAGGATGTAGATACTTTGCTCACACGCATCCGCGGTGTACATAATCTTACCACAGCCGATGAATATATCCGCATGATCGCCATCAGCCGCATCATGCTGCCCAACGTGAAGAACATCCAGGCTTCCTGGCTCACAGTGGGTAAGCAAACTGCGCAGATCACTTTGCATGGCGGGGCCAATGACTTTGGCAGCATCATGCTGGAAGAAAATGTGGTAAGTGCTGCCGGCGCTCCTCACCGTTTCACTTATAAGAGTATTCAGCAGGCCATCCGCGAAGCAGGTTTCGAGCCACAGCTGCGGAACCAGCAATATGAGTTCCGGCAAATGCCGGCTGCTATTGAAGAGCAGGTTATCGATTATTAATTATTGATTACTTATTATTTGCCGAAGGTGTTTGCTTTGGTGACCCTTCGACAAGCTCAGGGTGACAAACCCGCTCAGGTAACAAACCCGGCTCAGGTGACAAACCGGGCTCAGGCGACAAGTTGGGCTTCGGGGTGACAGATTATTGTTTATCTTCATATAGTCTATGGCCACCCGTCTTCTTTATGGCATTTTGCTGCTTTGCCTGCTGGCCTGCGGATCGGGCAACAGGTTGTCTAATCGATATACTTTCGAGGACAAGACTGTTTTTGACCTGATCGAACGGCTTAATAAGAATTCCCAGGATAAACAGGCAGCCGATATGCTTCCTGCTGCTTACGAGGCAGCATTGGAAAAGCGTAAAGAGATCATCACTGCCAATAAGAACAGCGGCAGCCTCGGCGACCGCTGGATGGAAATAGCCAAAGAGCGGGAAGTGCTGTTGCAAATGTACCAGGCCATCAAAGCCTCTCCGGCAGCCAGCCAGGCATTACCAGCTATCAAAGACCCCTCTGCCGCCATTGCCAGCGCCAAAGAAAAAGCCGCTACCGAATATTACAACCAGGGGCTCAGCGCGCTCAACTACAACAACCGCCAATATGCCCAGCAGGCGTATGACTATTTCAGCAAAGCCAATAATGCGGTGCCCGGTTTCAAAGACGTCAACAACTTGCTGCGGGAGGCACAAGAAAAGGGCCAGATACGCGTGGTGGTAAACCCTGTGCGTTACGACCGGTATGGTTTCAATTATTGGGGATTTTCCAACGACTGGCTGCAGCAGCAAATGGTGCGCGACCTCAATGCGCGTGCTTTTCAGCATGTACGTTTCTTTACCGACTGGGAGGCCAGCGGGCAACATATACGGGCCGACCGGGTAGTAGACCTCAACTTCACGTCTATTTTCATCGGTCAGCTTTCTTCCAACAATTACACCATTCAACGTTCGGCACAGATCCAAACGGGCAGTACCAAGAGCAATCCGCCCAAACCCGTGTACACCACCGTATATGCCACAGTTTATGTAAGCCGCCGCATCTTGCAAAGCAATGCCTCGCTTGAATGCCGGATCTATGATTGGGCTACCGGCCGGAATATTTTGTACGACAATTTCCCCGACAACTATGTGTGGCAACAGGAAAGGGCCACTTATAAAGGCGACCAGCGGGCGCTGACGCCTGCCGACCGGGCTTTGATCAATAACCGGTTTGACGACCGGCCACCCAGCCGCAACCAGATCGCCGACCGCCTTATCCGCAATTGTTACAACCTGCTCCTGAACCGTATTCAAAGTGGGGTGAGCTTCTAAGATAATACGCTTCGACAGGCTCAGCGTGACAAGAGAGTACCCACTTGCATGACTTTTATCAACAATTTTCAGTAGAAATACCTATTATATTAAAAAAATGTACCTGGGTATTCAATAGAAAGTATTGTTTTGCAGTTATTTATTCGTCGAATATCCCATCAAAACCATGAAAAATCCGTTCCGTAAGCTGGTACGTATTGCAATTGTGCTGCTGGCGACAGTATTGTTGTTCAACTTCACGGGTTATTACCTTATTCACCTGCGCAGCCAGGAGAATGAGCAATTCGTGCAGGTGAGCCATATTGCCAATGAGCAACGTGCCCTGAGCCAGCTGATCAGTAAAGACATCATATTGCTGACAAGGCCCCGCCTTACCGAACAGGAAATGCAGGAGCTACGCCACGAGCTGCAATCCTCCGTCGACACTTTTACCTCCAACAACGCTTTCCTGCAGCAAAAAGTAAATACGCTTTCCCACCAGCATCAATTCGAGATCAGGCACCAGTTTGCCAATGCCCAGCTTCACTTCAAAGGGATTGTGGATGTGAACGGGAGAGTGATCGCATCGGATAGCCTGGCCCTGAATACCAACCGGGCAGCTTTCCGGAAAGAGGTGTTGCACAATGAAAAGAAGTACACTGCGGTAATGAACACGATCGCCCAGAAGTATTCCCGCATTATCATGGAAAAACTGGGCGAAGCTTCTACCATCAACACCGGTAAGTTCATTTCTCTTATCATAGCTTTTATATGCCTGGTATTCCTTGTACTGGAACCTATGCTCCGCACCAACCAGCGCAACTACGAGGAACTACAAATGGCCAAAAATGAATTGCAGAAAGAGAAAACCTATTTTTCTTCCATCCTCAATTCTCAAACGAACTATGTTATTCGTATCGATAACGATGGCAACTTCACGTATGCCAACCCCCGCTTCCTCGAAACGTTTGGTTACAATGACAGGTTCCTGATGGGCGAGCCTTATTACAATACGATCTACCCCAAGGACCTTTACCGCTGTCAGCAAATGGCAGAGGAGTGCTGGAAAAACCCCGGCAGGGTAGTTAAGCTGCTTATCCGCAAACCTATTCAGCACACCAAAACGTTCCAGTGGACAGAATGGGAGTTTATTGCCCTGCAAAATGAAAAGGGTGCTTTGGAAATACAGGGTATCGGTATCAATGTAACCGACAAAGTAATGGCCGAGCAACTGAAAGAAGAGGCCATCCGCACCTCATCCTATGCTATGACCTATGCACAGATGGGCAGCTGGAAGCTCGACTTCTTTTCGCAGGAAATGACCATGAGTAAGGAGTTCAGCAGCCTGCTGGAGCATGAAACGCAGGAAGAGCTTACGATGACCTTCGAAGAGTTCCTGCAGGAATATGTGATACCGGAACAGCATAACCAGGTGATCAGGGAGCTTACCAACTCTATCCACAACAAGTATAACCACGATTACGAAACGAACTTCAGCTGCCAGATCATCACGAAGAAAGGCAATTACCGTCACCTGTACATCAGGGGCAAGATGGTAGATGCCACCAGTGGTTTTGGTATTGCACAGGATATTACCGTACAAAAAGAAGCTGAGCGGGAGTTGCAACAGCGGGAACAACAGTTCCGCCTGCTGGCCGAGCACTCGGAGGATATCATCACCGTTAACCTGCTCGATGGAACTTTTGCTTACGTTTCTCCTTCGGTACAAAAAGTGTTGGGTTATGCGCCGGAAGAAGTGCAGGGCCGTTCTGCACTGAAGTATATTCACCCGGATGATGTACATAAATTCATGCAACAGGAAGGTGGGCCTGCTATCTCCGAACTGGAGAACCTGACGCTTCGTTACCGGATGCGCACCAAATCGGAAGACTACATCTGGCTGGAGACCATCATCAAGCCTGTACATGAAACAGGTGCTGTAAAAAGATTGATCTGCACTTCCCGTAACATAACCGAGCGTAAACGCTCTGAAGTAGAACGTGAGCAACTGTGGGCAGAAGTGAAGCAATCGGAAGAACTGCTGCGTACCGTGATCAACTCTACACCCGACTGGATATTCATCAAGGACCTTGGCCATCGCTTCCTGCTGGTGAACCAATCGTTTGCCGACTCTATGAACCGAAACCCGCAGGATTTCATTGGCAAGGATGATATCGAGATCGGCTTCCCGAAAGAAATTGTTGAAGGCGATACCGACACTAATATACGCGGTTTCTGGAGTGATGACAATGAGGTAATCAAAACCGGCAAAGCCAAATTCATACAGGAAGAGCCTTCTTTCTTAAATGGCAAAGCGCAGGTAATGACTACCGTGAAAGTGCCTTTGCGTGATCAGGATGGCGCTGTATGGGGCGTACTGGGCTTTGCGCACAACATCACAGAACAGAAAAGGGCCGAGGAGCGCCTGCTGCACAAAGACCTTCTGCTGCAGGCTATGGCAGAGGCTACTCACCAGTTGATCAGTAACAACCACCTCGAAGAAGCCATTGGTGAAGCCATCCAGGTATTGGGCATCAAGCTGCAGGTGAGTGCGGTGAATGTGTATAAGAATGAATACAGGTACCAGGAAAATAAATGGTATTCACACCAGCTATTGCATTGGGACAGCAACACGGGAGAGCTGATGCACAGAGACCCCGCTTTCCAAAACATGCTGATGAATGAAGAGGCGACCATCTGGAAAACACTGAAACGCGAAGAGCCCTACTGCGGCCATGTAAAGGATATTCCGGAAGACGCTGACCGTGCTTACTTCGAAAAAATGGGGATGAAGTCAGCTGCTATCGTTCCCATCTTCACCCTGCACCAGTTTTGGGGTATGGTAGGCTTCAGCGACCGGGAAGAACGCGAATGGACCATCACCGAGTTTTCTATCCTGCAATCTTTCGCCACCACGCTGGCAGCAGCGATCGAACGTAAGCAGATGGAGCAGGAATTGGTACAAGCTAAAGACCAGGCAGAACAGGCCAGCAAGGCCAAGAGTGAGTTTATGGCCAACATGAGCCATGAGCTGCGTACGCCCATGAATGGTATTATCGGGTTTACCGACCTGGTATTGACTACAGATCTGCAACGCACACAAAGGGACTACCTGGGCAACGTAAAGAAATCGGCCAATGGCCTGCTCGATATTATCAACGACATTCTCGACTTCTCTAAGCTGGAAGCCGGCAAGCTGCACATCGAGCATATTCCATTCCGCCTGGATGAGCTGGTAGAAGAAACAGTAGACATCCTGATGGTAAAGGCTTTCGAGAAAAACCTGGAGCTGATCTGCCATATCGACCCCGAATTGCCTGTTCAGTTTGGCGGCGACCCTGTTCGTATACGTCAGGTATTGGTGAACCTGCTGGGCAATGCCATCAAATTTACACCGCAAGGTGAGATCCTGATATCGCTGATGAAGGCAGGCAGCATTTACCAAAAGGATGGCCAGCCTTATCTCGATATTGAGTTGTCGGTAAAAGACACCGGCATTGGTATATCAGATAAAAAGCTGCGCAAGATATTCGAGAGCTTCACACAGGCCGACTCTTCCACCACCCGGAAATATGGTGGCACCGGTCTCGGTCTTACGATATCAAAAAGCCTTGCCGAGCTAATGCATGGCAACCTCACCGTGACCAGTGAGCTGGGCAGGGGTAGCGTCTTCACCCTTCACCTTCCTCTGGAAGTAGTGAAAGCGCATGCACAGATAGCTCCCGAACACAAACCTCCGCTGCGCAAAGTGCTGGTAGTAGATGACAACAGCACCAACCGCAAACTGATGCAGGAGATCTTCCAATACTTCAACATTCCTTGTGAAATAGCTGGCAGCGGCCGCGAAGCACTGATAGCGCTGGAGCGCATGCAAGGTGCAGGTGAACCGCTGGACCTCATCATTACCGATCACCACATGCCGGAGATGGACGGATTGCAGCTGGTGCAGGAACTGAACCAACGCAAAAATGCCGGCCAGGCACAGCCTACTATACTCATGCTCTCGTCGCTGGAAAGGAATTTGTTTCAGCACGAAGCGGATAAGCTCGGCATCACACAGATGCTTTCCAAGCCGGTAAAAATGTATGAACTGCACGCCATGCTTACCGCCATGTTCACCCCAGGTCTTGCGATCAACAAGCCCGATCAGTCGGTGGTCAATATAGAAAAGATTGCTGAAGCGGCTACTATCATGGTAGTGGAAGATGACCCCATCAACATGCTGCTGATCACGGAAGTGTTGCGCAAGATGGGCTTCGACATTATACGGGCCAACAATGGCAAAGAGGCGCTGGAGATCTTACCGCACTATGATCCCGTATTGATCTTCATGGACGTGAACATGCCCGAAATGGATGGCTACACCACCACCCGCCACATCCGTGCGATGGGTGAACAGTATAAACAACTCCCGATCATTGCCCTTACGGCCGATGCCATGCAAGGCGACCGCGAAAGGTGTCTCGCCGCCGGTATGGACGACTATGTTTCCAAGCCTTTCCGCATGGAAGAGATCGTGGGTGTATTGAAAAGCAGGACGTTACTGGTGTAATGTCACGCTGAGCCTGTCGAAGAGCTGTCGAAAGCGGTTTCGACAAGCTCAACCTGACAGCTGTTAATTTCCATACAACTATCAGGGGCTAATTATCGTCTTGACGATAATTAATGAGTAAACCCATGCGCAAAAACACTTCCCAGGCTTCTTTACTGATCTGTATCCTCATGGATATCATTGGTTACGCCACTTACTCCATACCGGTATTCGGTGAGTTGGGGGATATCGTGTGGGCGCCCATTTCGGCCATTATCTTCTACCGTATGTTTGGCGGGTGGAGAGGCGCCTTTGGTGGCCTGTTCAACTTTGCCGAAGAAATACTTCCTTTTACGGATTTCATCCCCAGCTTTACCATCATGTGGATCTGGCAATCTTTGAGAAGACCAGCCGGTAATCGTCAGTCATCTCAAATTTTGTCACCCTAAGCTTGTCGGAAGGCTTCGACAGGCTCGTCCCGCCGCCTTGCGGGATAAACGCTGACACTAATTAAGCGGTAATAAACCGGTAGCCAATACCCTTGATGGTAATGATGGCCAGGCTGTCATCGTCTTTGAGGTAGCCGCGCAGCTTGGCAATGTATACGTCGAGGTTGCGGGAGTTGAAGAAGGAATCATTTCCCCATAGTAGTGTGAGAATATCTTTCCGGTCGATGATCTTATCGCGGTTCTCATATAATAGTTTGAGCAATTCGCTTTCCCTGAACGACAGTTTTCGTTCTTCTTTTCCTGCCAGCAATGTTTGCCGGGTAAAGTGGAATACGAACTTCCCCATCTTCACTTCGTCCTGCGGAGCACTGGCAGGACGGCTGTTGTGGCGGTAGCGCAGGGCATTGTCGATACGCACGATCAGCTCTTCCATACTGAACGGCTTGCGGATATAATCGTTGCCACCGGTAGAAAACCCTTTTACGAGATCATCGGTTTGGGTTTTGGCTGTCAGGAAAATGATGGGTACTTTTTCATCGATGGCCCGTATTTCTTCGGCAATCGTAAAACCGTCTTTGTTGGGCAGCATCACATCCAGCACACATACTTCAGGGTTGATGCGTTTGAACGTTTGCATCACCTCTGCTCCATCGCTTTCCATCACCACATCGAAGCCGCGGCTCTCCAGACTCTCTTTTACGATCTTGCCGAGAAACATTTCGTCCTCTACATACAGGATTTTTGTTTTGCTCATGCTGGTTTGGGAAGTTTAGTGGTGAAACGGGTGCCAATACCGGGCTGACTTTCTACATTGATAATACCTTTATGGCGGTCCAATATATAAGCCACATAACTGAGCCCCAGTCCATATCCTTTTACGTTGTGTGTATCGCCCGTAGGGACACGGAAAAACTTATCGAATATCTTTTGCTGGTATTCAGGCGATATGCCAATGCCATTATCGGTAACACTCATTTCAATAGTGTTGGACAGCGAATTGAGGTCTATCTGTATCGTAGGATGGGCCTTGCTGTATTTCAGCGCATTATCGAGCAGGTTGAAGATAACGCTGGTGATGTGCATGCGGTCGGCCTCGATCATAAAATCTTCTCCCTGGGCCTGAATGCTCACTTTGGCTTTGTATTTCTCGAATTGAAGGCGCATGGACGCTACCACTTCTTCCACCAGCTCTTTCAAATCAAAAGGCTCCCCGTTCAATTCGATCTGCTGCTTTTCGAACATGGACAACTTCAGCACTTTATCCACCAGCAACGATAGCCTTTGCAGCTCACTGGCCGAAATATCGAGGTACTCTTCCGTACGTTTCGGATCATGCAAGGCATTGAAATTACGCAAGGCCTCAATGGCTACACTCACCGTAGCGATAGGCGTTTTCAGCTCATGGGTGATGTTGCTGATAAAATCATTCTTGAGCCGGGTGAGCCTGCGCTGCCGCCGCAGGTTGCGGAACATGAGTACGAAGGAGAAAATGGTAAGGCCAATGAGGAATGCCGATACCAGTATTTGCGACGTTAGCTTTTTAAGTACATACGGTATTGTATTCTGCAGCTCGAGGGTAAAAGAATAGGGGTGCGAAAAGCCAAGGGTAACGGTATTGGTGTTATCCATTCTGAATGGCGTCGGGCCCGTTTCATCAAACGCTTCAGCAGGGCCGCGAATAATCTCAAAAGGAATATTGATCTTTTCAGCAGCCAGCACCGATGCATACTTTGTAGTGACCTCTTTCACTGTTACGGAGTCGTGCAACGAATCAACATTCCGTAAAAGCTGAACTATATCAAATCCTTCACGCATAGCAACTCTGGACCGTGGCGGGGTTACGATATGTATGGAATCGATCTGTCCTTTTAAACTGTCGCGACGGATATTCCGGATCGTTTTACCAAGGGAATAAATAACGGTGCCCATTCGTCTTTTGCCTATTACAGAATCAGGCATCCTGAATGTATGGAAACTGGCGCTGACGCCGGGCTCGGTCCGGGACGTCATCCTTATTTTGAGATTGGTATCCAGCTTCAGCCGCTCGATCTGGCTTTCCTGTACCACATCCCTGAACAGGGTATTGGTACGCAGGTGCAGATTTCCTATCTCATCCTCGTAGTTCTTCTGCAGCCAGTAGCCCTGGAAGGCCACAATAGCCAGGATGGCCAGCAGCATTAAAGCCCCGGAGATGGATGAAAAGAAAGATGTTTTTTGAGCCGGCATGAGTACAAAAATAGGTGATTGCTTTTTTAAGGCTGGCCCGTTTTAACCTTAATTAACATTAAACCAAGGTGCGTTAACCTGCCCCGAGAGCCCACCATAGTAGCTTTGGTTAAAATCAATCAACGTTATGAAAAGAATAGCAATGGGAGTGGCAGCTGCCTTATGTGTACAGGCCGCAGCAGCCCAGCAAACCGAAGGTAAAGTCATCTACGAGCGTACCATCGAAATGCAGATAAGAATAGCCGGGATGCCCGAAGAAATGCAACGGCAAATACCGCGCACCCGGACGGATAAAATAGAAGTGTCGTTTGCCAACAACCAGTCGCTGCGCAAACAATTGCCGCAGGAAGAAACCGACGAACAGGTATTCAACAATACCGTGGATGGTGGTGGCCAGGTCAGGGGCGGCGTTTCAATCAGGATGATGGGCGCCGGCGCAGACGATGCTACCTTTACCGACCTTGCCAAAGGCACTATTACAGATCAGCGGGAACTGGGCACCAAAAAATTCGTGGTCAGCGATTCTATCAGCAAGCTCAGCTGGAAACTTACCGGTGAAACAAGAACGATCCTGGGTTATGCCTGTCAGCAGGCTACGGCTCAACGCATCACCATGCGCATGCAGTCCAGCATAGTCAACGGACAGGTAAAGCGTGAAGAACTGCCCGATACCGCTAATATCACTGCCTGGTTTACTCCCGCCATACCGGTGGCGGCAGGCCCGGAAGTACAAGGGCAATTACCCGGTCTGATCCTTGCAATCGATATCAACAATGGCCGCACCGTTTACAAAGCATTGGAAGTTTCGCCTAAAGTAGACGTAGCTGTTATTAAAGAACCCAAAGGTGGTAAAAAGATCACCCAGCAGGAATTCAGGGAAGAGCAAAACAAGCTTATGCAGGAGATGCAGCGTAACAATGGTGGCAGGGGAGCAACCTTCAGGATGTCGAATTAGTCTGAACCACGATTTAAAGATTTATTGGATTTAGTTGATGATAAAAACAGGAGCCGGATAATCCGGCTCCTGTTTTTTTTATTGGCTGATTATCTTCTGTTACTTTCTACGCCCGACTACTTAATGATAACATGAATTAAAGGTGAGCCTCCCTGCCGCCCGGCAATAGCAGCCCTGCAGGAGACTCCCCTTAATGTGTCAGGCTGAGTCCCGCTATGGCGAGATAAACTTTGTCGAAGCCTCTTTAAAAAGTGTTTATCTTCCCTGGAAGACCCTTCGACAACCCTTCGACAAGCTCAGGGTGACAGCAATTCAGGATGATAGCTGTGAAAACAAAAAGGGCCCCCGCCAAGCGGAGACCCCAACCAAAACTGACTATCTTCAGGGCTATCTCATGATCCTTATGCCGCCGCCATCAGGCCGGGCCGGACCAAGGCCCATCTTGCTGAGACTGTAAGTAAAGCTCAGCATGAAGTATCGTTGCAATGTTCTGATGCGGCTATCCTCGATGTAGTTATTGTTACTGGTGCGGCTGATGTTTACGTTCTCATTAAGCAGGTCAAACGCAGTCAGTTTCAGCTCACCCCTGTTGAAGCGCAGGAACTGCTTGCTGATGGAAGCATTCCACAATGGTACGCGCAGGTTAAAGCCATCGGCCAGCCGGTTGTTGACCGTATAACTAAAATCAGTGCTGAAGTAAAAACTCTTCGGAAGCTGCCAGTTGATATCGGCACCATAGTTCTGGGAGAAATAAGTAGTGTTGAGGCTCGACTGCAGAGAATAATCGCTCTTGTTGTAATTGATGCCTGCATTGAGCGACACATCAAACTTATCGGTCGGGTTCATATCCAGGCGAACGTTGGGGCCTACGGTGAATGTATTGATCGTGTTGCCCACGCCGTTGATAAATTGTTTGTTTTTGTCGTAACCAAGGCCGGTAGAAAAGTTAATATTCCCTTTAAGGAAACGAACCGGCAGGCCCACGCTCACCGTACCATTCACATTATACACACCATCCACATTTACCGGCCGCGTACGCTTTACGCCAAAGGCATCGATCGTATCATAGTTCACGATCTTATTATTGGTTTGCCGAACGTTGAAGAAAGCAAAAAGGTTCTTATTCCTGAAAGGATTTACCGACATGAAGCTGATGGTAGCCATGTGCGTATACTCCTGCTGCAGGTCAGGGTTACCCAGTCTGATGTTGAGCGGGTTGCTGATATCCGGCACCGGCGACAACTGCGACATGGATGGCTGATTAGTGGAAGCGTTGTAGTTCATCTGCAGGTTCTTGAACTTGGTGAAATTATACTGGAAGCGGGCAGATGGCAGGATATTATAAAAGGTCTGGTTGATCACACTGTCCTTTGTACCGGCAATGATATTGCCCTCGAGGTCAGCCTTTTGCCAGTTGGCGCCCACGGCAAAGTTCCATGTCTTGAACTGGCTGCGCCACCGTATACCTGCATTCGTGTAACCGTATGTATTTTCAAAATGATTGGAAAGCGCTGCATTCACAGCATCATATTTACCACTGATCTTGTCATAGTCCCAGGTAGTCTTTTCAGAAGTGCTTTTGCTGAGGCTGTTGCTGGCGCTGAACTCCAGTAATGAGTTCTTTGTAACAGGCTCCGTGTATACTGCCCGCACATTATAGCTCTTCAGGTCACTGCTGTTGTCGCTACGTTGATTGATTGAATCTGTCCTGAACGGACTGCCATCGGGATTAAAGAACTTGTTTACGGATAGCTGGTTGCCTTCGCCGTCGCTTGCATTGAGGTTCGTTGTGAGGCTCAATGAAAACGTTCTTCCCCGGGTGCGGAACCTTTTACGGAACAGAATATTATTGCTGAAGTTGTACCCATCGCTGGCAGAACGATTGCTGTTGAAGCCCTGGTTGACAAGGGTATTATTTTGACGGCGGGTTTCATATTGACTATAGCTGCTGTTATCGGTGGACTGATACCCCAGCGATGGCGTTATCTTAATAGAGTGGAAAGAGTCCAGTTTAATATCGGCACTCATATTAAGCCGGTGGCTGTTATTGATATTGTTGCTATTGCTATTCGACAGCCGGTTCAATACCGACCCATCCGACAGGAAATTCTGTTGCCTCGTCTCTTTTTCAATCCTGGGGCTGTAGCGGTTATAAAAATAACTGCTGGTAAAGTCGGTATTGTTGCCAATGATATTATTGTAGTTGATACCACCACCCCAGATCGTACGGATACTGTTATTATTATTGCCTCCTGCAAAACCACCAATGGAAGGGTCATTGCTGGAGATGGTGACGGAGCCGCCGCTGCGGCTTACATTGGAAAGCCCACCGGAAAAGCTGAGCATATCCATAAAAGAGAATCCTTCGGCATTGGTATTATTGCCCATACCTATCACAGATAGTTGTCGCGCGCCCTTGAAGGAGTTGAGGTTGAAACGGCCTTCGTACCGGCCTTCATTACCACCACCCACGGTGGCCTTGCCAAAGAGCCCTTTCTTTTTATCTTTCTTCAATTTTAAGTTGATGGTCTTTTCACCATTGCCATCATCGAACCCGGTAAGCTGCGCAGCATCGCTGGCTTTATTATATACCTGCACTTTATCGATCGCATCCGAAGGCAGGTTGCGCGTGGCGATCTTGGGATCGGTACCAAAGAACTCTTTACCATCTACCATCACCCTTTTTACTTCCTCCCCCTGCGCTTTGATGGTGCCGTCTTTCTCTACCTGTATGCCCGGCATCTTCTTCAGCAGCTGTTCCACATTGGCATTGGGCGGTGTTTTAAAAGAACCGGCATTGTACTGCACCGTGTCACCGATCAGCGTAACGGGCGGGGCCTCGGCAGTTACTACCACTTCACTGAGCACCTGTGCGGCATCGTGCATTAAAACATTGCCGAGGTCTTTACTCCTGTCGGCCTCATTCAGCGTAATGCTTTTGCTGCTGCCGTGGTAATTGACATGGGTGATCAACAGGCGGTAATCACCATCAGCCAGGCCGGTAAGCTCAAAGCGTCCCTTGCTATCGGACATAGTGAAAGTAACAAGCGAGGAGTCTTTTTTCTTGAGGACGGTAATGGTAGCAGATGCTACCGGTTGTTTTGCCAGGCTATCATACAGCAGTCCTTTGATACTGCCATTCTTCTGTGCCTGGATGGCCAGGGTGCAAAGGCTGATAATGATAAGCAGGTAGATCTTTTTCATACCGGTCGTATTTTCGGAGTTTTTATATCTACGAAAATATTAGTACGCGGCAGGAAAGCAGGTTAACCAGCCTTGCTTTAATGTTAATGAAGGTTAATAAATGAGAACAGGTCCGTAAGATGGAAAGACCGTAAGTCGGAAAGACTTTCTTCGCGGAGTTTCCGACTTTACTGACTTTCGGACTGATTCATCGCTACATCGTATTGCGGCTGATCGTAAACCACCAGCATCACTTTCCATTCCGTGGTGTGATACAGGGTAAGTTCTACTTTAAGTGAGTGAACTGCTTCCGGAGCAGATAGTAATTCAAAACGGATGGCAGTTGCCTTCTTTTCACCGGCAGGCGCCTCATATTTACCGTTCAGGATAAAAGGCTTTTCGCCTCCGATCTTGATAATGGTATTGGATATCTGGGTATACAGATCATGAAAGCTGGCTTTGGCCTGCTCAAAATTGGCCGAGCGCGATAACTCGCAGCTCCAGCTATACTGGTCTTTGGGGCTGGCGGAATATTCAGTAACGATACAGTTGAATGCGCCGGCAATCTCTACGCGGCTTTTATAATCCACGGCGCGGGTATGGGCTGTCAGCCGGTCGCCTTTGATATTCTTAAAACGGTTGGGATAATCCTCAATCACCTTTTGCAGGGCAGCGGTGGTCTTATTACTGAACACACCCTGCGCCTGGAGCGAGGCGCTGCAGGCAGCTAACCACAAGAGCAGGTAGATCTTTTTCATAGCACGGATTTAGGCCCGAAAAATAGACAATCTATCCGGCCCCTGAAATAGGAAATCTACTTTTTGGTCACATACACAATAAAACAATTAAGGTAGCGTTGATGGTGGGTTATACCTAAACTTTGATCCCAAAATCCATTATTCCATGCACAAAAACACCATGTATTACGACACTCACCGGGCCAAGATCTGTAAAGACATGTATCGTCCTTCCTCCAACATTATCAGGTTCTTAGGCAGCCTCCTCTCGGTTCTGATGGTAGGCCGTTCGCCCATCACCACTTCCCTGAATAAAAATCGCTTACACCAACGCTAAACAACCACCCAAGACTAACGAGATATTACATAACTTTATTATGCGCCGGCGTGCTCCAGGCAACCTGGCGTAACCTTAGGGTTCAACTTTTTCGGCACTTACCTCTGAAACCACAATCAGTATGTGCTGGGCCCCCGCGCAAGTGGGGGCTTTTTTATGCCTGTTTGCATCCCCGAAAATAACAAAGCCTCCTTGCGGAGGCCTGTTATGCTTGTGAAGGGATGGATTAAAACTTATTTGGATTAGCCGCCACGATTGAAGCGTTGCATTTGACGTGGCATGCCGCCTGGACCACCTTCGCCACGACCTTGTTGGTTAGGAGCGCCGGCACGGTTCAGGTTGTAAGTAAATGTCAGCATGAAATAGCGTTTCAACACCAGCGAACGGCTATCACGAATGTTCAAGCCATCTACTGTACGGGAAATGCTCTGGTTCTGGTTCAACAAGTCATTCACGGAAAACTTGATCTCCCCGTTCTGCTTTTTAAATATTTGCATGGCCAGGCTGGTATTCCACAAAGGAATGCTTTGGTCGAAACCTGCACCACGGCCACTGTAAATATTCAGGTCGAAGTCGGAAGAATACACAAAGTGCTTCAGGAAAGTATAGGCCAGGTCCACTGAATAGTTCTGCGTGTAGTAGTTCTGCTCCTGAGCATTCCGGATGTTGCCTGAATACTTGATATTATTATAAGTAAGGCTTCCTTCCAATCCGGCATTCAGGTTCTTGATATCGAGGTTGAAACGCACGGTTTGCGTAATACCGAAGTTGTTGGTGAAATAAGTTTGTTTTGACTGGATAGCCGCGTTACGTGAAAAATTGGCGTTGTTGGTAAGATTGATGCTGCTACCTTTCAACTTGCCCCTCAATGGTAAACCTACAGTAATGAAAGAAGAGGCATTGAAAGAACCGTTCAGGTTCACCGGTACAATGTACTGCGCACCAGGCGTATTATTATACTTCTTCAAATAATCAGGAACGGTGTCCACATCGTTCACGATCTTATTGCTGGTATTGCTGAAGTTCAGGTTGGCAGTAAAGAGCTTGAAAGTAGAGATGTTGAAAGAGCTATAGTTCACATTCACAAAGTTGGAATACTCCTGCTTCAGGAAAGGATTACCATTGGTAACCGAAAACTGGTTGGAGAAATCAGGTGCATCCTGCAACTGTGTAATAGAAGGCTGATTGGTGCGCCCCATGTACGAGATACGCAGGTTCTTCGTGCGGGTGAACGTAAAGTTCAAACGGGCAATAGGCTGAAAGTTGAAGAAACTCTGCTGCACAGTAGTATCCTTCGATGTAAGCGGCCGTACTGTGCGGTTGGTAAGATCGGAGAACTCTACAGCACCACCCAACTGGAAGTTGTATTTGGTAGTTTGTACCCGGAAATTGGCGCCAGCCCGGTGTTTGATATTGTCGTTCTCGAAATAGTTGCTCTGTGCCAGGTTCTTCACCGTATAGCCTTTGCTGGTACTGTCATAGTTATAAGCAACCCTGTCGGAAGTGCTATGGGTATTGGTATAAGCATAGTTCAACTCGATCAACTTATTGTGATCGATCGGCTCCGTGTAAGAAGAGCTGACAACCGCATTGGATGACTTTGTCAACGAATTGCTGATGAAATCCTGCAGGGAGTCCTGGATGATGTTACCAGCATAATCATATGAACGGATCGGTGAAAAAGTTTTGCCATCCGTCTCACTGCGGTTAAGGCTATGGTTCACTCCTAAAGTAAACGTTCTGCCCGGTTTAGTGAACTTGCGACGGTACAACACGTTGTTGTTGACATTATAGCTTTCCCGCTCATTTGAACTGTTGGTCAGGATCGTATTGGCCAGGTAGTTGCCACCGTTCGTAGGAGAGTAACGATAAATAGTATCTACCAGGTAGTTGAAAGTTTGTGAACGCTGGAAGGTAGCCGAAGGCGTATACAGGATCGAATTCATGGTATCGATCGCTGCTTCCAGACGAAGGTTGAACCGGTGATTCTGGTTCTTTGTATCCGTAGAAGCAAACTCTTCCTGTACAGCAGCAGAGTCGGTAACGATCTTGCCTCTTATTGTATTACTGAGGTCGCTCGATTGACGGATGGTTTGCTCAGCATGATTATTTGTATTGGAATAGAAATAGCTGGCAGTTACATCTACTTTGGACGACCATTTATCGGTATAGTTGATACCGCCGGATAATGTTTTGGTGATACCGCCGGAAGCACCGCTGCTCAGCGCACCGAAGCCCATACCGCCGCCACGGCCACCACCGCCGCCTCCAAAACCTCCGCCGCCACCGCCGAAGCCACCAAATCCACCACCACCGAAGCCACCGCCTCCGCCGCCGCCACGGTTGCCACCGCCGCCGGAAATATCGTTGAAGTTGAAGCTTTGTTTATTGATATTATTGGCCTGACCAAGAATAGAGATTCGACGGTCACCATTGAAGCGGCTGAAGTTGAAACTTCCATCATAACGGAAGTCTTTATTCTCTTCGCTATAACCACCGCCCAATACAGCGCGGCCGAAATAACCTTTACGTTTATCTTTCTTCAGACGGATGTTGATCGTTTTAGAACGGCTGCCGTCATCGATACGGGTAAACCTCGCCTGATCGCTCATATCATCAAATACCTGGATCGACTCGATCATATCGGCCGTGATATTCTTGGTAGCCAGCTTGGGGTCGCTGCCAAAAAATTCTTTACCATCTACATATACTTTCTGCACATCTTCACCCTGCGCTTTTACATTACCATCTTTATCTACCTGTAGGCCCGGCACTTTTTTAAACACATCTTCAGCCGTAGAGTTGGGCTTGGTCTTGAAAGCGCTGGCTTTAAACTCGATGGTATCCTTCTTCACTGAAATAGGGGGCGCTTCCACTATCACCTCATCCAACAGGGTTGTTTTCTTATCCATGTAAACAATGGCAAGATCTATTGCCGATGTGTCGGATGTGATGGTTATCTTTTTATTAAACTGCTGGTAGCCCTGGTAGGAAACATTGAGGCGATAAGTGCCGGTATCGAGGTTCTTGATCTCGAATTCGCCTTTGGCATTTGAAATAGTATAAGCAACTACAGAAGAGTCTTTGAAATTCAATACGGAAACTGTCGCTTCGGACAGTACTTCTTTATAGGTTGAGTCAGTAAGTTTGCCCTTCACGCTCCCTTTTTGTGCGAAGGCGGCAGTGCCTAATCCGGTCAATAAAATCAACAGGGTCAATATCTTGCTCATGCAGGTTGTATAAAAAGTTCGAAATATACAGGGTTAGACGCTGCGTTTAACACAAACTTGTGTAGGCCCCGCGCCATAAATTAACCAGAACCCGACAGAAATTAATAAGCCATCTACAGGTCCGTGGAGATGAATTGTTTAAGTGGTAACGATTTGTTGATCTAAATTGGTTGGCCAGCCCTGAAAAGAGACCTGACGGGGCTTTGCCAGCCACAGGCACCGGCTAAACCAGTCAGGTCTGTTCGTAGTCTTATCATGATTAGCTGAACAGGTATTCCACATCCTCCCTGGTAAGGCTCTTTACGAAGCCTTCGTCATCGGTGATGAGGTCTTTGGCCAGGAGGCGCTTCCTGTCCTGCAGCTGAAGTATCTTATCTTCAATGGTATCCTTACAGATCATGCGATAAGCAAAGATGTTCTTCGTCTGCCCAATCCGGTGCGTACGGTCGATGGCCTGTTGTTCCACGGCAGGGTTCCACCAGGGATCTACTATATATACGTAGTCCGCCGCCGTCAGGTTCAAACCCACACCACCCGCTTTCAATGAAATAAGGAACACCCGGCAGTTCTTATCGTTCTGGAAACGTTGGATCGCTTTCTCACGATCAACGGCAGAAGTGCTGCCATCAAAATATTCATAGTCCACATCCAGCTCTTTCAGTTTTTCCCTGATCAATGCCAGCATGCCGAGGAATTGAGAGAACACGAGTGCCTTGTGATCGCTGATGTTTTCCGTGATCTCACGGCCCAGTTCTTCGAGCTTGATAGAGTGGTTGGGGAATTTCTCCGTTTCGTTCAAGATAGCCGGGGAGTCACAGATCTGGCGCAGCTTCATAAGGCCCTGCAAGATGGTAAGCTGTGAACGTTGGATACCCTGACTTTCGATCGTGCCCAGTATCTTATCGCGGAAGTCGTTGCGGTAAGCATCGTATATATTACGTTGCTCATCGTCCATTTCACAATAGAGAATCGTCTCTGTCTTTTCAGGCAGGTCTTTAGCTACCTGTTCTTTGGTACGGCGCAGGATGAACGGAAACAGCAGCTTGCGCAAATGGTCTTTGCGGTCTGCTTCGCCAAACTTGTCGATCGGAATAGCAAATTCCTGGCGGAAGAACTCCAGACTACCCAGCATACCCGGGTTGAGAAAGTTCATCTGCGCGAAGATGTCAAACGTATTATTCTGCAGCGGCGTACCACTGAGGCAGATGCGGTTCTTTGAATTCAACAGGCAAGCCGCACGTGTTACCTTGCTCGCCGGGTTCTTGATGGCTTGCGATTCATCAAGGATCACATAGTCAAACTGGATATCCACCAGCAACTTGATATCGCTGCGCAAAGTGCCATAAGTAGTGATCACTACTTCTGAACTGGCAAACTGTTCTTTGTTACGTGTACGTTCACCACCATGGTGTATATAATAAGTAAGTTCAGGTGTGAACTTTCGAATTTCATTTTCCCAGTTAAACATCAGCGTTGTGGGACAAACCACCAGTGCTTTCAGGTGGCCATGGTGCTTGCGGTAGTAATGCATGTACGACAGGGCCTGTACGGTTTTACCAAGACCCATGTCATCGGCCAGGATACCACCCCATCCAATTTCGCTGAGGTAATTGAGCCAGTGGAAGCCATGCTCCTGGTAAGGACGTAAAATATGAGCGAGGTGTTCCGGCACCGGGATCTCCCTGATCTTATTGAAGCTCCTCAATTGATCATACTTCTCTTCGAGTTTCAATACCAGCTCTTCCTCACTGCGTCCATCATACAACTCATCTATTACGCTCATATGATACTTGGACAGGCGCAACTGGTTTTGCTTACCCTCTCCCACCCTGAACAGCAACGAATACTTCTTGATCCACTCCTCGGGCAGAATACCCAACGTACCATCATTCAGCTGTACAAACTGCTGGCGGTTGGCCAATGCTTTCTTTACATCGGCAACTGTTACTTTCTGTTCACCAAACACGATATCCACGCGGGCATCAAACCAATCGGTATTGCTGCTGATGTGGATCTTGGTTTGTGGCTTGGCCGTATTGAAACGGAAATTCTTCAACGCCTCAAAACCAAATACCGGCACCTTCATGTCTTTCATCGCATCCACAAACAGGAAGAACCAGTTATTCTTCAATACATCATTGCCTTTGAGGGCCAGTTGCTGACCACCTTCGGGGCGGATGAAATTGGAATGCAGGGCTTCCAGCTTTTGAATGAACTGCTGCTCTTTATCCTTATCGCGGTGAACGATCAACACCTTATCGCCATCGGGGATGATCAATTCATCTTTACCACCCGGCTTGGTTTCAAATCCTTTATAAGAAAAGAAAGGCTGGAACACGAGGTAATCGCCTTTCTCCTGTAATATGATACGCTTCTCCGGATCGCCTTCTTTGATCTCGCTGATCAGCGATTGGTCAAACTCAACATGGTATTCTTTCGTCAGCGGCAATACCAGCTGTCGCAGCTGTTCAGCCCATTGCGATTTGGGCACCGTGATCTTACCCTTGCCATGAAAACGTGTAACAAGATTCACCTCTTCAGGTGTATTCCACAGGAAAAGATTGTCCTGGTAAAAGAACAGCAGACTGCTGTTGAGCGCGTTCTCGGTAACCGGCACCGGCTGACCGTTCAGCTTCACCCAGCATTCCACTTCATAATTGCTCTTGCCCGCCACTACTTTGAAGTAAGGCGTAATATGATCGGTTACTATACCTACGGAGTGCAGGTTCTCTGTTTTGAAAGGCTTCTTGCCATTGAGGTAAAACACAAAGGGACTGGCCGCAATATCCGAGAACATCTTCTTGAGTTTCGGATGCAGGTATTCTACCATGAGCGCCTTTGTCTCTTCCGGTAAATCGTCTTCTTCGTGGTGAATAATATTTTCCCAGATGCCGCTGAACGGAGAGTTGCGGTTGAGGTACTTGGTAATTTCGCCTTCCTGCATTTTGCGCAGCGGAGCGATCAGGTGTTTATCATGATCGTTATAAACATCTACATTGATAAACTTCGACAGGTCCAGCTTTTCCACTTTGCCTACATAAGCGCTTACTTCTTCATTGGATTCGCCGGTAATGCCATCGATAGAGAATCCGGGATAACCTTTCTGGTTAAAATTGAATACAATACCCAGGCGCTGGGCCGGCGCATCGGGCGCTTTTTCGACGCCTTCGGGTACCTCTGTACCAACCTGTTGTTGCGGCGTTTCTACCTCCACCGGCAAAGGCTTGGCCGATGGGCGTGAAGACCCTGTAGGGGCAATGCGTTTAATGCTGGTATCCAGCACGCGCAGGAAGGGCTTGCCTTCTTTGTACGTAAACTCAAACTTGCCTTCGAGATTATCACTCAGGCTATAGCCATAAGCTTCCAGCAGCTTGTTCTTTTCCTTATCCCAGTTGCGGATCGTATCAAAATAATAAGGGCCGTAACTATTGAGCAATTGCAGGAACACGATCACCTTGGGCAGGCCAAGCGGGTGCAGTTTATCTTCATACTCACAACTCGTATCGAAATTCCTTTCTTCGTTCTTGCGGATCACCACCATCCAGTCTTTGTCCTCGATATTTACCCGCGCTTTTACTACTTCATCTTTGGCATATTCGATGTCCACTCTTTGCGTACGCAGGTATTTCTCTGCCGTAGCATAGCTTTCGGGCGAACAAAGCAGGCGCAGCGTCTTCAGGTCGATGATCTTCATCTTCACCACCGTATGCCGCTGGTCGTAATCGGCGTCTTCGGCTTTCAACATGTTCTTATCCAGCATCTCCTGCAATTGGATAAGCGCCGCCGCCTCATGACGGCAGATATCACCGAGGTTATAAGGACAGGCACAACGAACCGATAAGGTACGCGGGTCCTTGAACTTCTGGATATTGACCTTGTAATAAGTAGAGTAACTATCGTCTTTTACGCGGAACACCACAGAATCAGTAAGCTCATCATAATCCACCAGTTCCACATACCCGATAGCATGTATCTTTTTACCGCGACGGATTACTTCATCTGTTCCATTCGTATAGACGTACTTTATGAGATGGGGTAGTGCCATGCTGTGCGTTATAGTTTACGGTCGCCTCCAACACAACTGACAATTGTCAAATTTGCAATATGGCTTATAATCAGTGGCTTACGCCTACCTGCCACGGCAAACAGACAACTGAGCGTTCCGAAAGGGGCAATCTGCAAAAGTAAAGGAAAAAAGGCGAGCTTATAAAGTGTAAAATCAATTATTAATGTCAAAATCATCTTTATTAATTCCTCCGCTGGCTTTCGCAGCGCTTTAAACCAGCCAATCAGCAAAATAACGCTTACTACCGGTTTTTGAAAGGCGGAAATTCTTTATAAAATTCCCCTAACATTTATTGGTATGGCCTTTGACAACTATAACTTTGTGACGCTTTATCTCCCGTTAAAACAGCTATATATGACGAAGACCCGAACCTTGCGTTTGCTTCTTGCCTTTTTACTCCTTTCCACCCACACATTTGCCCAGAAATTGAAAAAAGCCGATAAGGCAGGTATTGCCAGCCTGCAGGCCCACATCAGCTATCTGGCAGATGACAAACTGGAAGGACGCCGGGCAGGCACCAACGGGGAGAAACTGGCCCGCGAATACATCAGCAGCCAGTTCCAGCAAGCCGGGCTGCAACCCAAAGGCGACAACAACACCTGGTACCAGGCATTCGAGATCAACGATGGCAAACAGGTCAACAGCACCACTTTCTTCTTCATCAACAACCATGAGCTGAAGCTCCACGAAGAGTTTTTCCCCCTGGCAGGCAGCCCCAACAGCAGTCTGGAAGAAGCCGTATCCATCGCCCTGCCCGAACGGGACGTGCCCTGGTTTTTCGACCTGAAAGAGACGCTGGAAGAAAACAAGGATAATCCTCACTTCGATCTTATACAGGCCATTCGCAACAAGGCAGTTAAGGTGGCCGATAAAGGCGCCAATGCGCTCATCATCTACAACAGTTCTTCCATTGCGGACGGACTGAAGTATGACGGCAAAGACCGGCCGGAACCTTCGCGTATCCCCATCCTTTACATCACTGATAAAGTGAAAAAGAGCTACCTGAAAGACGAATCGGCTACCTACGACATGAAGATCAAGGTAAACATCGTTGATAAAAAACGTACCGGCAACAACGTAGTGGGCTATCTCGATAACGGGGCCGGCACCACGGTGGTGCTCGGCGCGCATTATGACCACCTCGGCTATGGAGAAGACAACAACTCCATGCTGCGCACCAGCGAAAAACTGATCCACAACGGTGCCGATGACAATGCCAGCGGCACAGCGGCACTCATAGAGCTGGCCAAGCTGCTGAAAGCATCCAAAAACAAGAACAACAACTACCTGTTCCTCGCCTTTTCCGGAGAAGAACTGGGGCTGAATGGTTCCAAGTTCTTTACCGACCATCCTTCCATCGACCTGCAGCGCGTGAGCTATATGATCAACATGGATATGGTGGGCCGCCTCAACGATTCCAGCAAAGCTGTCACTGTAGGTGGCTACGGCACTTCCCCATTCTGGGGTGAGGCCCTGGGTAAGTTCAATACCAAAAAACAGTCCCTGACGCTCAAATTCGATAGCAGCGGCACCGGCCCCAGCGACCATACTTCTTTCTACCGGAAAGATATTCCGGTATTGTTCTTCTTCACAGGATTACATTCCGATTATCACCGTCCATCCGACGATGCAGACAAGATCAACTATACCGGTGAATGGCAGATCATCAAGCTCATAGAAGAAATTGTGCAGGCAGCCAACCTCAAAGGAAAGCTGGCCTTCACCAAAACGCGGGAGGCACAAACCACTACCTCTACCCGCTTTAGCGTTACCATGGGCATCATGCCCGACTATACCTTCAGTGGCAGTGGCGTGCGGGTAGACGGCGTGAGCGACAACCGCCCGGCTAAAAAAGCAGGTATCAAAACAGGCGATGTTATTCTGCAACTGGGAGATTTCTCTACTACCTCCATGGAAGGATACATGCAGGCGCTCTCCAAATTCAAAAAGGGAGATAAAGCGAAGGTGAAATATAAAAGAGGGGAAGACACTTTAGAGGCTGAAGTTGAGTTTTAGACCCGTTGAAAAATTGACAAGTTAATAGGTTGAAAAGGAGCTGTCGAAGCAAAGGCACTGCCGATTGCCGACTGCCGATTCACGAAAGCTATCGAAGCAAATGTTTTACAATGAAGCTCAAGCTCGATTTTGACGACCTGGCCGACGACTTCTTCGACAATACCCGCCTTATTGGTATTGTGGCGCCGGTGAAGAACTACCAGTTTTGCTGGCAGCTCAACCAATTGCTGCGCTTCGACTTCCGCATCAACAACGACATCGAGATACAACTGTTCAAAAAACAACGGCATTATTACTTCTCCATTTTCGAGTACCGCGAACCCAACAGCTCCCTGGTACACTATTTATACCATAACCAGTTTGACGGGGAATACCTGTTGCCCGAATTCAGGCATCTCGACTTCCTGTGGTTGCTGAAGGGCGACCTGGTGGCCGATGATTTTCTGAATAATCTCATGAGTGCCATAAAAGGCATCGGTCCCGTACAACTTGTTACCGAGCTTACGAATGAGAAGATCAAGAACAAAGGGCACCTGATCTTTTAATTCAGAGTCGGGAGTGAAGGCACTATTATTATTCAACAATAAACTTCTTACTATGTGGAAGGAAGAAAACAATGCGCTCTATAGAAAATTCCAGTTCAAGGATTTTTCTGAAGCCTTTGCATTCATGACCCGTGTGGCCATAGAAGCAGAAAAAATGAACCATCATCCGCGTTGGACCAACGTATATAATACCGTTGAAATATGGCTGAACACACACGACGCCGGTGATGTGGTAACGGATAAGGACACCAAACTGTCGAAGAAGATCGATGCCCTGGTTGCAGGTCAGTACTAACCCCCTGAAAAACACGGCGCAGCAGGCTTTCCCAAATCTTAGCCTTTTATTAAGTACTGAATGAGTATCTTGGTTTACCCAAAACCTGATACCATGCACCTGCTGCGAAAACTATTGTATAGCAGTTTACCATTGTTGCTTACCGGTATTACACTCCATGCGCAAACCGTGGAGAGCCAATTGATGAAACCTGTTTTACGTTGTGAAGATGTCAGACAGAATGCCCTCGAAGCCATCCCCCGCATCTATCGTGAACAGCCCATCGATTCTGTTATCAGGGCCATTTCATTCTGGGAAGACAAATGCAAAAATTCAGAAGAGCTGCAGCGTATTAAAATACTGGTGGCCATCAAAAACCGTCACTTCTCAGAATTATTATATGACAGTAACATTATTCACCATATCGATAGATTTAAAGAGGTTAAAGACCTGAACAGCAGTAGCCCGCCGGGTTGGTGGTATAGCTACCATCCAGAGGACCTCAAACTATTGATCGCTTACAATACCTTCACCAAAGAGCTGGCCCGCTCCCTGTTGCCGGTAGTAGATACATCCAAACTCGAAAGCTATTTCTGCTACCTGTATGCCGATACCGGAAACACAAAAAAAATCCTTGACAAATCCACTTTTAAAAATACCTCTCTCGTAAAATATTATAGTGAATTTCAAGCTGCCCAGCGTAAGCAGGGAGGTGTGCACATTGCACTGATAAGTGGCATATGGATACCTACCGGAGCTGCCACCCTATTGGGCAATCACCCTTACATTGGATTGGAATATGGCGGGCGTGATGATAAGAATCGCCTCGTATTTACGATGAGCTTCAAGTTTATAAAATCTCAAAATACTTACCAGATAAAACGTAGAGACCAGCTGTACGATACCGATCATTTCTTTGGCGGCTATCTTGGATTGGAGTATGGCCGGAAGATCGTGGGCAACAATACACACTTGCTGGAAGCAACGCTGGGCGCAGGTGTGGACGGCTTTGATGTGTATAATTCCTCCAATGAAAACAGCGATCAGATGAAACCAGTTTCCATACTCAGTTATAACTTCAATGGTGGCGCCCAGTATAGTTTCTTCTATAATAAAAGTAAAACTGATTTCTTTGGTCTGCAGGTCAAGTATAATGTAACCAACTACCGCAACAAAGGCGGCACTGATATAACCGGCAATCCAATTACGATTGGCCTGGTATGGGGCGGAGGAAGGTCGCGCGGATATTATGGCTCACGGCAGCCCCAATATTGAGTTATTTACTTACCTCAAATAGTTCCACATACAGGCCCAGCAATATATGCCACAGCAGGTAATGCCCCAGGCGTACACTCAGTGCAGCCAGAAAGCCTGCTTTTTTAAAATACCAGGCTTGTACGAGGTTGAAGAGAAAGCCCGACAATACACAGTATAATACAAACCAGGCTGGCCCCTGCGGCCATTGGGCCAGCGGCTCCCATAGGGCAGTGAACACCGCGAGGGTCCAGAAAACAATAGCGTGATACCGCACAGACAGGTAATTGCGTGCCAGCGCCATCAGTAGCGTAAAGAGTATCAACCTGAAATATACTTCCGAATAAATAGCGCCGGTAACGTAATGCAGCACCGAAAAAGGAAAGGGTTGGAAATAAGGTGGTAGCGTGTCGTAGGGGCCCGGATTTTGTATGAACTTCACCAGGATCACATCGGGCAGGGCAAACAGCAACCCGGTCAACAAAGGCATCACATAACGCAGCCTGTTGGAAATGGTGCGTTGCAGCAACTCGGGGAAGCCCGCCTGCCGCTGAAAACCAACAGCCACAAAGCCTGCCAGCACGATCAAAAGAACTTCAGCAGAAAAACCACCCGGCTGCCGGATGGCTGCTATGATGAGCGTAAGCAATGTTATCAACAGCAATACACCGTACACAATAAGAGAACGCCGTCTTTCAACGCGCCTGAACCTGATCTTTGCCATATCCGTTTTTAGCAGTCTTTTGGTTAGGCAAAGAAAAGGGTTGCAGATACGGCCTGCTATAACATAAGTATGTGGTTTTGGCGTTATTAAAGTGAAGTTAAAGGCTGCCTTGCCAACAGCAATAATTGTAACTTGAAGCAATACACACACATGAAATACCTATTCTATACCTGTTTATTGAGCGTCTTGCTTGCAGTAGCCTGTAAAGACAACGCCAACAAAGAACCACAGGCCACTGATCCTGCCACCGTACAGGAAGACTCTGTAGTAGAAACGCTCGACACGTTGCTATCGGACGAAACCATTCAGACCTTCAGCACCTCTGCCCTATCGGATTACGCCAAAAAGAAGGCGCCCGGGTTCGACTGGAACAAATTCAGCATGACCAGTTCCTGGGAGGATAGCTCCTTACTGGTGAGCCCTTTCAAGCCCGATAAAAACTTCTTTGCCTCCTACGGCCCTTTCCTTAAATATTCGCCCGACAAGTCCATGTTCATTGACCTCGACAGTTATAACATCGATATACAGAAAGACAGCAAAGGCCGCTTTACCGGCAATGAAATAGGCCCCGATTTCGAAGTGAGTCTGGTAAACCTGAAAGATAGTACCAGGACCAGGTTGGTATTCCTCGGACCAGGTGGCTCCATTGAAGACGGCCTGTGGCTCGATGACAATACACTGGTGTTGATGGGGGTGCATGAAAACGAAAAAGGCCAGGAAGCTGCTACGCTTTGGCGCTATCACCTGCCCACCAAAACCTATTACCTGTATGAGCTTTCCGATACCGCTGTAGCGGGTTCATTAAGGGGCTACTGGAAAACAGAAAGATTAAAGAACGTACAGATCAAGTAACACGAATTGCACGAATCAGGGCGAATTAAACGAATTATAGAAGCTGCTGCGTAATAAAAGAAGAAACCTGACAAGTTTATGCCGGGCTGGAGCCTCGCAAAACCTTGTCAGGTTTTTTATTTCTTGTAATTCGTCCTTCGTGTTAGAATTAACCATTCATGCTGGCCAGGAACTCATGGTTGTCCTTGGTTCCACGCATGCGGCGCAGCAGCTCGTGCATAGCTTCTTCGGTATTCATATCTGTAAGATATACACGGAGCAGGTTCATACGCTGCAGCACTTCTTTTTCCAACAACAGGTCGTCACGACGTGTAGACGAAGCTACCAGGTCGATGGCCGGGAATATCCTTCTGTTGGCCAGGCGACGATCCAGCTGCAACTCCATGTTGCCGGTACCCTTGAACTCTTCAAAGATCACCTCATCCATCTTGGAGCCGGTATCGATCAGCGCAGTAGCGAGGATCGTTAAAGAGCCACCATTCTCGATCTTACGGGCAGCACCAAAGAATTGCTTGGGCTTTTGCATCGCGTTGGCTTCCACACCACCAGAGAGCACTTTACCGGAAGCAGGCGCTACGGTATTGTGTGCACGTGCAAGACGGGTAATGGAATCCAGCAATATCACTACATCATGACCGCACTCTACCAGGCGCTTGGCCTTTTGCAGGGCGATCGTAGATACTTTTACGTGTTTTTCAGCAGGCTCATCGAAAGTAGAAGCGATCACTTCCGCTTTCACGCTGCGTTCCATATCAGTCACCTCCTCAGGGCGCTCATCTACCAGCACTACCATCAGGTAACACTCGGGGTGGTTGGCAGCAATAGCGTTGGCCACCTCTTTCAGCAACACAGTCTTACCGGTCTTGGGTTGCGCTACGATCAATCCACGCTGTCCTTTACCAATGGGTGTGAACAGGTCCATGATACGCGTGCTGTAAGCATTGGGAGCCGTGAAAATATTCAGCTTCTCGTATGGGAACAAAGGAGTCAGGTAATCGAAAGGAACCCGGTCGCGCACATCTTCCGGTGCTTTACCGTTGATGGTTTCCACTTTCAATAAAGCGAAGTATTTTTCACCTTCCTTGGGAGGGCGTACAGCGCCATAAACAGTATCACCGGTCTTCAGACCAAACAACTTGATCTGAGAAGGAGATACATAAATATCGTCGGGAGAAGAAAGATAGTTGTAATCGGAAGAGCGGAGGAAACCATAGCCATCAGGCATCATTTCCAGTACGCCTTCTGCGAGGATAACGCCGTCAAACTCAATGTTGAAGGCCGTTTCACGGTGGCGGGGATATGCTTTATGCTGCTGGTCCTGGTTGCCATTGCCACCATTACCGTTGCCATTGGCAGGCTGATGGTCATCGTGACCACCTTCATCTTCGTGGTGTATATTGTTACCCCCTTGCTGATGCTGCGGTTGAATCGCTTCTTCTTCGTCCTCATCATCTTCTTCTTCGATCACCGGAGGCATGTCCAGCACAGGTTGTTCATCTTCAGTTTTCTTGCGGGCCGTTTTTTTAGCGATCACTACTTTCTCAGCAGCTTTCTTTTTAGGCGCTTCTTTCTTCACCTCTTTTTTATTCTTTTCTTCGCCAGTGCTCATAACGTCTGCTTCTTCTGTAGCATTGGCGGTAGTTGTTTTAATGATGCGTTTGCGCTTTCCTTTATCTTCTGTGGAAGCACCTTTGTCATCGCTGGCCAGGACGGCTTGTTTGTCGAGGATTTTGTAGATGAGACCCTGCTTATCGAGCTTCTTAGAGTTGGGAATTTTCAACTGCTCAGCAATATCAAGCAGTTCGGGAACGAGCATGTCGTTCAGTTGGAGAATATCATACATAACAAAACTTGAGAGTTTAACACTTGATCAGAAACCAATCTTTAGTGTGTTGAAAAAAAATCTTTTGAAATGAGTTTATACTGAGTGGAATGCACAAAAACTGATGAGTTAGCAGAGAATCGGGTATGACTTATCAGTCCTATTCCGGCACAATAATACGTCAATTTTATAAAAAGTAAAAATTTTTGCCCCCCGGACCAGGGGTTTCCTGTTAACAAATGGCCAAAAACCGGGCTTGCCCAACTTGCTTAATACCCAGTCACCGCCTGTGTTATATGGCAAAAAGCCGGAATCCGAAGGCAGCAGGTTCACCTATAC
>JAGIBF010000011.1:30015-33050 GCA_017744515.1 Niastella sp. | reverse complement strand
CACCTATACTAAACAATGGTTAACCACTACCGGCGGCCATGCACCACCAGCTTTCCATCTTCATAGAAGGGCAATATGTTGGCTCCATCCGGTGTTAAACAATAGCGGATATCCTTCTCCAGCCCAAAACCGGTCAGGCGATGAAAATGGGAAGCATTCTTATCCCGCATAAAGCCATACAGGTCTTTCTGCGCTTTATCATACATGGTTTCTGCCATTTGCGAAGAGTCGCAATTGATGGTAAAATGCTCTTTCACACGGTTGATCACAGCACCGGCAAACAACGTGTCTTCAATGTTTACACGGTCTTTCCAGGCAGCACAACCCAATATCACAGGCATTTGCTGCTCAACGATATAATCACATACCGCCGACAGGTTGGGGAACGAACCCGTTACGATCTGTCCTGCACCCCGCTCCAATGCCATGTGTAACAATTTCGTGCCATTGGTGGTAGTAAGCACCAGGGTCTTTGATTTGATAAACTCTCCCGGGTATTCAAAAGGCGAATTACCGTATTCCAGGCCTTCGGCAATCTGACCGTCACGTTCACCGGCCGTGATAGAATCGATACGCTTGCCCAGCTCGATACACCTGGCAACGCTATCTACCGGAATTACACATTTAGCACCGTTGAACAAAGCAGTAGCGATTGTGGAAGTAGCCCTCAACACATCGATGATCACCACAATGGAGTTGTTCAGATCATACAGGTGCAATAAGGCGGGGGATAAGGAAGTATAAAGCGTAGGTTTATTAGTCGTCGTCATGCCCGGGAATACAGTTTAAATCTGGTGCAATGTTACGGAAAAAGCCGGAGGTTGGAGGTCAGAGGTATGATGTAGGATGTAAGAAGTTGCTGATAGCTGTATTTCGTACCTCTTGCTTCCTACTTCTTACCTTTTATCGCTGCAATATAAATTTCCACTTGTCACTCTCTGCATATTCGCGGATCGTTTGGTTGCGCTGTTCCAGCAGGCGCTCCATATACCGCCGCAGGAAAACATTGTTAAACATTTTCCCCAATGCACCATACGGCGTTTCAAAATTAAAGAAGTCGATGGCCAGCGTACCATTCTCGATCGGCTTGAAGTGGTGCTCGTGCTTCATGCTCCGGAAAGAACCTTCCACCATTTCATCCGTAAAAGAGTAAGGCGGTTTCATCTCCGTGATGCGCACTTTCATGATACGCATTTTGTAGAGGTGCTTCGCTTTCCAGGTTACCGTTTCATCCAACCCGATTAGTCCCATGGTAGTACCCGCTACAGCCTGTTCACCTGTATGCGCCATTGATTTTTTGTGTAGTTCAATACTGCGGCTGAGGTCAAAAACCCTTTCTATGGGAGCGGCAATAAACGTGGTAAGGTGGATAGTGGGCATGGGAGCTATGGTTTGCTATGAGGAGCTATATAAACAGCAAGAAGCAAGCCAAGAAAGCAGCTGCGAGCAACGAGCTACGAGCCATGAGCACAGGTTTTTTGCCCGAAGCTCGCAGCTCATAGCACGATGCTTGTTTTGCTAAACAAAGGGGAATTTCACCACTTTGGCTTGTAATAATTTATCGCGCACTTTAATATGAATAATGCTGTCCAGCTGCGCCAGCGCGGTTTCCACATAACCCATACCTACCGCTTTGCCCAGGCTGGGCGCCTGCGTGCCTGAAGTCACTTTACCAATAGACTTACCAGCTGCATCGCAGATCTCATAGTCATGACGGGGAATACCCTTGTCGATCATTTCAAAACCTACCAGCTTGCGGGAAACGCCTGCTTTCTTTTGCTCTTCGAGAATACCCCTGGCAGTAAAGTCCTTGGTAAATTTGGTGATCCATCCCAGTCCTGCTTCCAGCGGAGAGGTGGTATCGTCGATATCATTGCCATACAGGCAGAATCCCATTTCAAGACGCAGCGTATCACGCGCACCCAAACCAATAGGCTTCAAACCCTGCGGGCCGCCCGCCGCAAAAATGGCATCCCATATCTTATCGGCAGCACCATCTTTATCTTCAAAATAGATCTCCACGCCACCCGCACCGGTATAACCGGTAGCGCTCACCAGCACATTGTCCACACCGGCAAACTTGCCCTTGGCAAACGTGTAATACTTCATATTGAGAATGTCGATATCAGTAAGCGGCTGCAGTATTTTCGTAGCGTTGGGGCCTTGAATAGCCAGCAGGCAGGTCTTGTCGCTTACATTGTGCATCTCCACATTCTCTGTGTTGAACTGGCTGATCCAATTCCAGTCCTTCTCGATATTGGAGGCATTCACGACTATCATGTACACCTTGTTCTCTTCAATGCAATACACCAGCAAGTCATCTACAATACCGCCGGTAGCGTTGGGCAGACAGCTATACTGCGCTTTGCCCGCCGTGAGCCTGGAGGCATCATTGGAAGTAACACGTTGGATTAGGTCCAGCGCCTTCTCTCCTTTCAGGATAAACTCTCCCATATGGCTTACATCGAATACACCGGCATTGTTGCGCACGGCAGCGTGTTCATCATTGATACCAGTGTACGAAATGGGCATATTATAACCGGCAAATGGTGCCATCTTAGCGCCCAGGGAAATGTGTTTTTGCGTGAAAGGAGTATTCTTCATTTGATCATTTTGAGCGGCAAAAATAAAGGTTGCCGCCAACGCCGCCAATAAAAAGAAGATAGGCATAAAAAAGGCTTAACATGGTTAAACAATGAGTGGGAACGGAGCGGAAATAGGTACTTTTTACACTTTAGGAAGGCAAGCAGCGGGGATTTAAGTAAAAAATAAGGGGCCGTAGTGTAACCGGCCCCGTTGTTCCAACTTCAACCTGGCCGCGGATAGAGGATCCCAGGCCAAACTTTTTAAAACAGTCTCGCCAGTACACCCACCGGGCCGCTCAATTCGGCCAGTGCACTGCGCGAAGAACCTGTTGAAGAATCATCTTCGCCATCGGCTTCCGTATTGGAAGCAGTGGCTTTTATCTTATTGCTGTCAGCAGAAATAGAATCTACTTTCTTTTTTTCATCCCGGCGGTAACGGTATTCATTACC
>JAGIBF010000011.1:0-30005 GCA_017744515.1 Niastella sp. | reverse complement strand
ACCATTATCTTTTTTGATCTCGCCTTCTATGTGCAATTCCTTATCGCGATCTTTTATCTTCAATTTGAAGCGGCCACCTCTCAGTTCCATCGCATCATACTTATCTACGCGTTGCAATCCATCTTCAGGCGTCATGATCAGCTCTTTTTCACTTTGCCAGTGCAAAGACTCATCCCAGTCGTTATCATTATACCAACCCCGGCGACGATTGTATTTGATGCTAAACCATTCATAATCTCCTATCCGGCGATCTATCTCGATGCGCTTGCCTACGGGCACTTCTACGATTACCAGCACCTGCTGATTCCTCCATTTTTCATTCCGGCTTACCGCAAAAGCTTTGGGCAGCAACAGCGTACTATCTTTCTGCTCTACATTGAAGGTGATGCGCTCTGCGAGATTCCGTGCAGCCACAGGATCCTTGCCACGGCTGAATCGTACGCGACGCACATGGAAATCACCATCATCACTTTTTTGGAAATTCACCCGGATGGTGTTCAGCATCAACGTATCGGGGTTCACTGCATAAAAAGGCCAGTCTTCGCGGTCGATGCCAAACCAATCACTGCCATAATAACGATCATAGGTATTGGCCACATCGATATACAATTTACCGCCGGCAGGTTGTGTGATCTGAACAGCTTCTTCCACGGGAGCAGCAGAAGCCCTGAACTCACGACCGATCGATCCCCCCAATATCAGCAGGCATACAAGCCCAATAAACCATAAAGTGCCAAACACATACCCGAGATAATGATTGCGTGAGCGGACACCCATGATGCGGCGGATAAGCCAGGTGATGAGCGCTACTACAGGTATACCCAGGAAAAGTATCAGTGTGGCCCAGGCCAGCACATTTTGGCCGAAGCCGGTAAAAATAAAGTCCTTTACAGGAAACATGGTAAAGCCACCGAAGATGCCGCCAAAGATGGCAGTGAACAAGGCTACCACTATAATTGCTGCGATACAAAGGAAGAAGGCTTTGAACAATACGCCGATCGCATGACCAATGCCACTACCGGCGCTGCGCGCTACAGGACCCGCTTCATCAGAGAACGTTTTGGCCCGGGCTCCGGCCGTATGTCCAAACTCTTTCGCTTTTTCTCCCCATTGCTGTGCCGATTCCTTTACTTCTTTACCCCACCTTTCAGCCCTGGACTTAAAACCCTCGAGGTCCTCCTTTACAGTATCGCGGATAGAGTTGAGGTCTACCTTCTCACCACGCATCTCCAGCTTCTCTGAAGAGGTAACGGCTATCGGAACAGTGATCCACAGCACGATGTAGGCAAGGAACAGTGAGCTGCCCAATGAACCGGTGATCACTTTAGGGCCCCACCAGAAATCCCAGTCATGGCTCCACCACATATTATTGAATACACCCGAAACCACGCCGATAATAAGTGGAAGTGCAAAGATCAACCGGGGCACCCAGGTACCTACGTTGAGGTAAGCAGCCAATCCGCCACACACACCGGAGATCACCCTATCATCAGCACTACGGTACAGACGCTTGGTAATATTGGTCTCTATGGATTGTGAAGGGATAATAACCCACAGCAGGATGTATACCCAGAACAACGGTGCAAACAACACCACGAACAGGATACGCATGATCACGGGGTCGATACCGAAATAATTGGCGAGACCACTCGCTACACCAGCAAGGATCTTGTCATCGGCATTACGGTACAGGCGACCACGGCCAGGCCTGTTATACCCGTAATTATAAGTAGAGGAAGAGCCGGTAGAGGATGACTGACCTTGCTGTGAAGAAGAAGACTGCTGTTGCGTAGTACTGCCACCATTGGTCTCCGTGCTGGCAGCATCTGCCTCGAAATCTTCCGGACGGCCCATGCTGGCGATCACAGCATTTACATCTTCATCGGTAATACAGGTAGCACCCTTCTTGATGCGCTCTGAAAAAAGTTCGGCAATGCGGCTTTCAATATCGTTGATGATCTCGTCACGACCCTCTTCGTTAGCGAAATACCGTCGCAAACTTTCGATGTATTGTTTCAGGAGCTCGAAGGCGCTTTCCTCGATGGGAATCACCCGGCCCTGAAAATTTATATTGATTACCTTTTTCATTGTTCGTCTTGTTTGTCGGTTGAAGTGTTGGTTGGTATGTTGGAGTTCTCGGCCCCAAAAGAAACATTGCCGGCGGTAGATACCAGTGACTCTTTTTTGCTGGTGAGTTGGTTCACCGCATGAGCCAGTTCATTCCAGGTAGCTTCCAGTTCTTTGTAAAACTCCTGGCCTTTGGGGGTGAGTGAAAAATATTTGCGGGGAGGGCCGGAGTTGCTTTCTACCCATCGGTAGGTGAGCATGTCTGCGTTCTTTAGCCGGGTCAACAGCGGGTAAAGGGTACCTTCCAGGATCTGCAGGTTGCAACCCCGCATCTCGTCCACAATATCACTCGGGTAAGCTTCGCCCCGGCGAATGATGGACAGAATGCAGAACTCCAGTATCCCTTTCCGCATCTGGCTCTGTGTGTTCTCGATATTCATACGATGCGCTTGTTTTTAAAAACTGGCAGCCGGGGCTCATGGCTATACTTTCTGTTTGATGGCTATACTTGTTATTGACCCCTGGCTACCAGTTTAAGTTATCATTTACGATGTAAAGATAGGGGGAATTTTAGTACTATGCAACACAAAGTACCTACCGTCGAAAGGTAATTTCCATAGACTGCTAATAAGTTTTGTCTGAAACACAGCACAGATGGGCCTTCTGAGGGCATGCCCCTGTTTGAATAAATTTTTATGGATTGGATGAGCGGTATCAGGGGAAGGATAAATGGAAGAAAGCAGCCATGGATAGGCTATCAGTAGACCATTTAGTGGCCTGAGAGCATAAAATCAATTCAGATACAAGGAGTTAACGCAAAGTGCAGACATTCTGCACCTGTAGGGAGCCGTTGCCCTCCACTACGAGGTTGAAAGACTTGTTGGCTGCCCCGGAGAAGTTGATTTGCAGCACATTAACGCCGCGGCTGAGGGGCACGCGCATGTAAGAAATAGTATGAGGAAGGCTTTGCCAGTTGCGGGTATCGGCCTTTTCAGAAGCAAAGTTGAATACCTGGATAGCCAGAGCAATGGCTTCTTTGGTGTCTTTATTCTTATCATCCTTCTTTGGCCGGGCGGCAGCTTCTGCCAGCTTTTTAATAGCCAACCGGCTCAAAGCCAATGACATTTCCTTCAGGAAACGCTCTTTCAGCGTAGCAAAAGCAATCGTATTGATGTCTTGCGCAGGCTCGAAACGGTAGTCGGCATTATTGAGGGCCACGTCGGCACTGCGGTAAAAAACAGGCACTTCCTGGTATTTAGGAAAGGCAACCCGTATCGACCGTAGCTCACTGAGCTTTAGATCATCCCTATTATAGTTGGTGCTGGCAAAGTCGAACGGAATATTGAAAGCGCCGGTAGGGTCGGTAAACATGAAGTTGCCAAAGCCATCCTTGGTGAGCGCAAAAAAGAAATCCTGCTGTTGTTTCACCGGAGCCAGGCCATTCTCCCAAAAAAGCACCAGCTCGCCCCCTTCGGGCGGTGGCGTCGCATCGAACTTTGTGTGCAGCAGGTTCTCGTAACGCTGCACTTCATCGTGAAAGCCCATGCGCTCAGCCGTACGCAACAAGTCTTTCTTCAACTGTTCAGGAATGGGTGTGCCGTAATACTGGTTATTGTTCTTGAGGTAAATATCTGCCGCATTGCGGTAAGAAATAAAAGCATTGTTGATATCGTTGGCCTGCTCATAAATGATGCCCTGCAGCATGAGCGAAAAAGCATCATCCGTGTAGCGGTTCTCGCGTTTGCTTTTATCCTGCTGTTCATAACTGCGCAGGGAGATACGGCGGGCTTCCACCAATGCCTCATCTCGCTGACCGAGGTAGAGATAATTCAGGGCTTTGTAATAATGCACCATGAACTTCTCGAAATCCTCTCCCTTGTACGTTTGCATCATCGGATTGAGCAAAGTACCCAGGGCAATATCGCTGGCCGACGTGCGCACATCTTCCATGAAGTTATCGGCCTGGTTGAAATAGTTGTTGCTGCTGTCGTATTGCTTCAGCAGGTGGGTGATCTTTCCCTTTTCCAGCAGGTACAATAGCTGGTTGCGCCGTGCTTTTATAAGCCGGTTGCTTTCCAGTGCTGCGTCAGCCTGCTTGTAGTTACCATCCGCTACCTGCGTGTAATAACTGGCAATACGGGTGTTGTACGTAGCACAGGAAAATAAAAAGAGCATTGGCAATAGAACAGCCAATGCTCTTACCATATGTTTACATGATAATACCATGCCGGTAGGATCTGCCATTCACCTGTTTAAGAGTTGACACCAATCAGTTGGTCACGTATTTGGCGATCTTCTTATCACCAATCCAAACCACTTCATTGCTCTGCATATTGGTCAGCTCCAGGTTGATCTGGTAGTATACCACTTTCTTACGTTTCTGAGAGTCGACAATGGAATTGATAGAACCCTGCAGGATGAAATCGGCGCCCTGCTCCATACCAAACTTCTTCATGCTGGAGGTGGTAGCGTTCGTTTGCTGATCGGCCCTTTCGGCGCGCAGCTCTTCACGTTTCTTACCACCTTGTACCAGTCTTACCTTGCCGGATTTAACGAAGGACTGTTCCACATCTTTCATAAATGTTTCTGCATCGATATGCTCGGTACTCTTGTTGGTCACGAAGCCTACAATTACTACAGGCCTGTTGCCGCTATGTCCTTGCTGATAATCACCTACCCATTTATCGCCGAGGATATCGTCGATCATCTTTTCAGCCGTTACGCGCGAGTCTGTATTGTTCCAGCGTCCGCTCAGATCGATCTGCTCACTCGGATCGATACGCGTTACTTTGCGTGAACAGGATACACTGATAACACTTACAGCTACAGCGGCTGTAACAATCCATAAAAGTCTTTTCATATTGAAAGATTTATAAAAGGTGCGTTGAAATTCATTGAATAGTTGAAGCTATTAGCGTGTCCACCACCAACCGATGGAGGCAGCGAGGGGCAGGGTGCTCCAGGCATAATTGCTCCAGCGACGGTTATAGCCCCAGGAACGATTATAGAAACTATTATAGGGATAATAATTGTAATCGTTATAGTAGCCATTGTACCAGCCACTGTTGCGGGCCCTTTCCATTCTTATCTCATGACGCCATGCCCTGCGGTTGGCGCGCTGCTCTCTCTTATCTTCCAGATAATCGATGGCTTTATAAGTTTCCTGCAATGTGGTGCCATGCCAGCTGTTGATAGAGTCGGCCATCTTCATATAGCGGGCCTGACTAATCATAAAACTGGGGTTCTGCTCCTGTAGATTTTCGGAGTTTTGTGCTGTGCCTGAGAGGGCCATTACCACCACCAGAGAAGCTGTAAGTAAAATACTTTTCATAGTCTTAGCTTTTAGAGGTAACCAATTAACAATACAAAACTAATCTGCGATGCGTTAAGCAGGCGTTAAATTGAGCCTCTTGCAGTGCAAGGTACTGTTAAAGCCCAGCTTTCGCAAGCAATACACATAAAATTACATGTTTATGTGATTACAAGGAATACCTATAAACAGTCAAGGTGATCACTTCAAAGAAGTGGTCACCTTGCTGCTTAGGCTCTGGGCCGCAACCCGAGCAATACAAATATATGAAATAATTTCTATTTCTTCAACCCAATCTCTCTCAACCGCTCATCGAGGTATTCGCCGGCGGTGGCGTCGGGATAAGCTTTAGGATGCGCGGCATCGATACAGCTTTCCAGGCTGGCGAGGCTCATCTCCCCTTTGGGGTGCAGGAAGAAGGGAATCGAAAAACGGGAGGTATGCCACATTTCACGGGGTGGGTTCACCACGCGGTGTGTAGTACTCTTCAGCTTGTTGTTGGTAAGCCTTTGCAACATATCGCCTACGTTCACCACAATCTGCTCAGGCAATGACGTAACCCCTACCCACTCATTTTGCCTGGTGAGGATTTGCAGGCCATCGGCAGAGGCGCCCACCAGCAAAGTGATGAGGTTGATATCCTCATGCTGTTCGGCCCGGATAGCCGATTTGGGCTCTTGTGTAATAGGCGGATAGTGAATAGCGCGCAAAATGGAGTTGCCATTATGAATATGCTCATCAAAATAATGCTCATCGAGGCCCAGGTATATAGCAATGGCCTGCAGCAAAGCCCTGCCCGACTTTTCAAAAGCACGGTAAGCCTTTTCAAAAGTAACATTGAAAGCAGCCACATCTTTTACCTGTACGTTATCGGGATATTCGCTCTTGATCGGATCATTGTCTTCCACGATCTGTCCATACTGGAAAAACTCTTTCAGATCGGGCGCATCACTACCTTTTGCATGTTCTTTACCAAAGGAAGTATACCCCCGCTGGCCTGCCAGTCCCGGCACTTCATATTGCCGCTTGGTATCAGCAGGCAGCGCGAAGAACTGCTGCACATACTTATACAGATCGGCAATGAGCTCATCAGAGATGCCATGATTCTTCACCGCCACAAAGCCTACATCTTCATAAGCTTTACCTAACTGGCGAACGAATGCTTGCTTTAGTTGTGGATCGCCGGAAGTGAAGTCGGCGAGGTTGACGACAGGAATAGCCATATGACAATGATTTGAAGATTAGATTTTCTCGATTCTATTAATAAAATTAGCTCTTTTTTACGCACAATCAACTATTTTGGCCCCCTTAAAAACCAACTACCGCTTATGCTGAAACGTGCAAAAGAATATTTATCCCTCCCCTGGGTATCTGTTCTTTGTACACTCCTGGCCATTGCAGGAGAGATAGGCATGATACGCATATTCATGGGAATTGGATCTGATAAGTTTGCACAGGTGTCCATGACCCACAACTTCCTGCAAGGACACGGTTTAACACTCACCAGTTCAACCATTGAAGATCTTGGCAAGATGCTCTACCTGCCCCATAATGGATGGCCACCTGGTTATAACCTTTTCCTGAGTCTATTCCTGCCGTTTGTTGGAGACAACTATATGCTCGCCTGTTTCCTGGTGGATTGCCTATCAGTTGTGCTCTTTTTTGGGTATTGCCGTAAGCTATTGCTGTTGATTAAATTCCCTGTTTGGCTAACCAATCTTTTCCTGCTTTTCCAGGGCTTTTTCATTGTGTCGAATGCAGGATCGACGGACCATCTCTCCCTTACATTTTTAACCGCCTCCTTATATTACCTGGTGAAAAGCATTGGATCGGATACCATTTCATGGAAAACAATAACTCCCTTGTTATTTTTTCTGCTGCTGGCCTGCTTTACGAGGTACCAGAATATACCTGTTGCAGTGTGCCTTGCAGCAACACTGATAGCCACCGGATTGCTCCAAAATAAAGTAAGCTGGTCGCACAGTGGGGTCATCCTTTTATCCTGTATAATGTTGTTTTATGGAGGCTTTCTTTTGTACCAGCGTTTCCACATGGGCAGTGCTTACTACCTGCTCCCGGTGAAAAGAGGTATATATCCCGGCAATCTTGCATTGATGCATCCTTTTGTTGTAAGCGGGTTTATAAACCTTCACTTTTACGCAGTACAACTCGGCATTATCTTCAATAATGAATACCACACCTGGATCACAGCAGCCCGTTGGGTGGGGCTACCTGCCATTGTATTGCTTACAGCAGCGCTTACTTATTATGCAATAAGAAGGAAAGGGAAGATTGATAATTCCTTTACCGGCTTTTTCATTTTTGGCTACATCATTTACATCTCTACTATTGGCCTGCTGGTCTATTTAGCCCTCACACACGATAAAAATATAGGTCCGCCATTATTTACCTGGACTTATGTGATGGATGAGCGGTATTATATTTTCCCGGTTTTCTTCACCAATATCTGTTCATGGTGGTATTGCTTTGTGCGTATACCTAAAAACAATACGCGTTGGGCTCGCTGGCCGATCCTTTTATTTACTTTGTTGACCACTGTTGAAGTTGCCCATGGAATATATTATGTAGTCAAGAAATGTTCAAAGGGAGTAACGCCTTTGCAGGACGTGCCATATAAAGAACCAGCAGAGGCTTTTGTCATCCGGTTTATCAAAGAAACGCAGCAGCGGGATCCCAACAGGCAGGTAGTGATAACAGCATTCAGCAAGCGACACGCTTTTTCAGCAGGTCTGTATGGCGCTTCGGGTTTATTTAATCCAATGGAGCTTAACAACAGGTTACCCCGTAGTAGCAGCAACCCGGCAGTATTACTACTAATGATCCATAAAAATGAATTATTTTTATTGGAACCATTTCTCCGCCAGCCGGGCGTAAAGCTGTTGGCAACAATCAAAGACTATTCCGCATTTACCTATTATGTTGAGCCTGCTGAGAGAAACCACCCATAAAAAGATTGTGATCGTAATCCCTGTGTACAACGATACACAGACCATCAGGCAGGTGGCAGAAGGGCTTTTACAGCAAGCGCCTTTTCAAATTATTATCGTAGATGACGGCTCGGCAATTCCTGTAAATACTACGCTGCAAGGATTGCCAATTGTGTGCTTAAGACACCAGGTAAACCTTGGACAAGGGGCCGCACTACAAACAGGGTTTGCCTATGCATTAAATCTGCAGCCTGATATCATTATCACCTTTGATGCAGATGGACAACATGCCGTCAACGACCTCCATGCGCTGATACAGCCAATCATTCAACAGGAAGCGGAAGTGGTGCTGGGATCGCGGTTCATAGAAAAATACAATAACCGCATTCCCTTTTTTAGAAACATTACTTTAAAAACAGGGCGGTTTGTAAACTATTTGTTTTGTGGCATATTATTAAGCGATGCGCACAATGGGCTACGGGCATTCAGCAGGGCGGCGATCGAAAAGATTGTGATCACAGAAAACAGGATGGCGCATGCATCAGAGATCCTTTTTGAGATCAGCCGGCACAAACTGCGCTATACGGAAGTACCCGTTACCGTTCAGTACACAACCTACTCCCGTCAAAAGGGGCAGTCGTCTATAGACAGCGTTAAAGTGTTATTTGATTTAATTTTACACAAACTATTCCGATGAACGGCATTCAACTCGTTCTGTTAACAGGCCTTGCTTTTATCAGCCTTTACTTTATTATCCGGCTAAAGAAGCGGATATTGGATATCGTGCTGTTAACAGGCATGGCGGCCTGTGCTGCCACTTTCATTATCTGGCCCGACCTGACCAATACGATTGCCGCGAAATTTGGCGTAGGGCGTGGAGCGGACCTTGTATTCTATATCAGCATATTGATCTTCTGGTTTGTAGTATTGAAATTATACGCGCGTATCCGCAAGCTCGAACAAATGCTAACACAGATCATCCGGGAAGACGCATTGAACAAAGCAAAAGAGCCCACCAGTCAATCCGGTCAGCTATGAGCATGGAGCGCATTTATCCCGACAACATTCAAACAGATGAAATAACGGGGAGTGAAACACTGCAACTGCACCTGGAGCGGTATCACTATGCCGGCAGGCATTTACAGCCCGGCAATGTAGCCGATGTTGCCTGTGGCGCCGGATATGGAAGTTATTTGCTGGCTACAGCATACGGAGACAAGATCCAACAGATCATTGCCGCCGATATAGATGAAACCAGTATTGCTTATGCGGCAAAGCGATACGCACATGCTAAAATCCGCTTTGTAACGGCTGATGCCGTGCACTTTGATCCGGGTGTTGTACTCAACAACATTGTTTCTTTGGAAACGATCGAGCACCTGAACGATCCTGCGCTATTTATAAAACATATTTCAACGTATTTAGCAGCCGGAGGACGATTTATCGCATCGGCGCCCGTTACCCCTTCCATGGATGCCAACCCCTATCACCTGCACGACTTTACCATCAGCTCCTTTAAGAAAATGTTCCTGGAAGCAGGCATGAAAGAGATCGATTCATTTATACAGGTACAGCGCTATCATCCATTACCACTTATACAGCGCAAGGAAAAGCGCAGTGAAGATCTCAGAAAGAACGTACTGCGCTTTTACCTCGATCATCCCGGCAAATTCTTTTCAAGGCTATCATCTATTGTCCGGGATGGGTTTGCCAATAAATATGCGGTAGTAATATTTGAAAAACTATAAGCCTCCATTCTTTTCCACTACCGCCTGTTTTTCATTGTCAGTAACTTTCATCAACGCATAGTGCTTTACATCATTGATTTTTGCTTCATCAAGAATGTTTACCACATTCTGATAATTGGCGTTATCAGTCGGTTTGATCATCAGGGTAAGATCTTTACGGACCTTCCCCGCCCTGTCCATGGCCAGTTGTTTGTCGCGGATAACCTGGCCAATGCCATCTTTGAAAGAATAGTTAACGATCCCATAAGTACCGGTTTTCATGGCCAACTCTAAAGAACCGTGATAATAAAAAACCTTATTATCGGCCACTGGAATTATTGTCAATGCCGCGCTCTCGCCAACGTTCATCTCAACATCTACTTTCTTTGTATCATCAGGCATCTTTAAATCCAGCGCCATAGGTTCCGACATGGTAGTAGTGAAAATAAAAAAGGTGATGAGCAGGAAACCAAGGTCTACCATGGGCGTTAGGTCCACGCGGGTAGAATGTTTTTTACTGCGGCGCACACCGGGTTTGTCGCCGGTGGTGGCGGTGGTTATTTCAGCCATATGGTTGTGTTTTATATTGAGACGCGGGGGAAAAGCAATTCCATAACACGAATTGAAGACGAATTACACGAATTGCGATAAAGACATAGAGAAATTAAACCCAAAGCAGGAAGTAGCATAAAATAAAAAGAGCCGTCTTTCGACGACTCTCTTGTGTATTTAATTCGTGCAATTCGCAATAATTCGTGTTCCAAAATTCGTGTTATTAGAACTCTGCACTCTTCGGCGTACGTGGGAAGGCGATCACATCACGGATGTTCGTCATGCCGGTTACAAACAATACCATACGCTCAAAGCCAAGACCAAAACCGGAGTGAGGTACGGTGCCAAAGCGACGGGTATCGAGGAACCACCACATTTCCTCAGCCGGGATATGCATCTCTTCCATTCTCTTGAGGAGTTTGTCGAGACGTTCTTCCCGTTGAGAACCACCAACGATCTCGCCAATGCCGGGCGCCAGGATATCCATAGCCGCCACTGTTTTACCATCTTCATTCTCGCGCATGTAGAATGATTTGATGTCTTTGGGGTAGTTGGTAACGATCACCGGTTTCTTGAAATGCTTCTCCACCAGGTAACGCTCATGCTCACTTTGCATGTCCACACCCCACTTCACTTCATATTGGAACTTCTTCTTTTTGTATGCAGGAGAGTTGAGCAATATATCGATGGCTTCTGTATAAGTGATGCGCTCGAAATTGTTGTTCAGTACAAACTCCAGCTTTTCGATAAGCCCCATTTCACTGCGCTTGTCCTGCGGCAGTTGCTTTTCTTCTTCGGCCAGCCTTTGCGCCAGGAACTCCAGGTCTTCGCGGTTGTTGTCCATCGCAAAGCGGATGAGGTATTTGATAAACTCCTCGGCCAGGTTCATATTGTCTTCGAGGTCATAGAACGCCATCTCGGGTTCTATCATCCAGAACTCGGCCAGGTGGCGCGCTGTATTGGAATTTTCAGCCCGGAATGTGGGGCCGAATGTATAGATCTCACTAAAGGCCATTGCCGCCAACTCACCTTCCAGCTGTCCGCTCACGGTAAGGTTAGTAGAACGACCAAAGAAATCCTCTTTGTAGTTCACGGAACCATCATCGTTCTTTGGTGGGTTGTCAGGTGACAACGTTGTTACGCGAAACATTTCACCGGCGCCTTCCGCATCACTGGCCGTGATGATGGGCGTGTGCATGTACACAAATCCTTTTTCATGGTAGAACTTGTGAATAGCATAAGCCAGTGAGTGACGAATCCGGAACACAGCGCCAAACGTGTTGGTGCGGAAACGCAGGTGAGCGATCTCACGCAAAAACTCCAGGCTGGGTCTATTTTTTAATTGTAAAGGATATTTTTCCGGATCGCTATCTCCTAAAATTTCAACCACGGAGGCTTTTACTTCAACCTTCTGACCTTTGCCTTGTGAAGGAATCAAAGTGCCGGTAATTTTTACAGAGGCGCTGGTTGTAATCCTTTTTATGGTTTCTTCATCCAGCAAACCCAGTTCGGCTACTATCTGAATATTATTGTTAGTGCTTCCATCATTCACCGATATGAATTGATTGTTGCGAAAGCTTCGCACCCAACCCATTACAATTACTTCCTGGCCACTTGGTTCTGTGGCTAATAATTCCTTGATCTTTACCCGTTTGTTGAACATGATGTTAAAGCTTAATACTAATTATTTACCTGCATTTTGCAGGGACGGCAAAGATAAGGATTGGGAATGCAATGTGATTATCCAATACCTTTGGTACACCGTTTTACCGGCAATCCTTTAAATCCATCAAATCCAGGTATTAAATCCCGGTTCAGACAATGAAAATCGCCTTCTTTTCCACCCAGTCATACGATCGCAACTATTTCAACCGCTACAATACAGGCCATGAGCTGGTGTTCTTTGAAGCGCCGCTCAATGAACAAACGGTAAACCTCGCCACCGGTTTTACGGCGATCTGCGCCTTCGTAAACGACCAGCTCAACACAGCTGTCATTAATCAACTGGCTGCCCAAGGCATTAAATTCATAGCTCTCCGTTGTGCGGGGTACAACAATGTAGACCTCGCTGCCGCCAAAGCCCACAATATACCCGTGGTGCGCGTGCCGGCCTACTCGCCCTACGCGGTAGCCGAACATGCCGTGGCGCTCATCCTCACGCTGAACCGCAAAACGCACAAAGCCTACAACCGTGTGCGCGAAGGCAATTTCTCACTGGAGCGCCTCACCGGCTTCGACCTCCACGGCAAGACAGTGGGTGTTATCGGCACCGGCAAGATCGGACAGGTATTTGCCGGCATTATGCAGGGCTTTGGCTGCCGGGTACTGGCATTCGATGTAATTGCCAACAGGGATATGGAGGCGCAGGGCGTAGAATACCTGCCCCTCGTAAAACTGTTGCCGCAATGCGATATCATTTCCCTGCATTGCCCGCTCAACGATCAAACCAAACATATTATCGGCCCCCTCACCCTGAACATGATGAAGGACGGGGCCATGCTGATCAACACCAGCCGGGGCGCCCTGATCGACACCAAGGCCGCCATCGAAGCCCTGAAAACAGGCAAACTGGGCTACCTGGGCATCGACGTATACGAGCAGGAAGAAAAGCTTTTCTTCCACAACCTGCAGGATGAGATCATCCACGACGACACCATTATGCGGCTGATGAGCTTTCCCAATGTGCTGGTAACGGCCCACCAGGGCTTCTTCACCGATGAAGCCCTGACCCAGATCGCCCAGACTACCATACAGAGTATCAACGACTTCGAACAAGGGAAGCCATTGTCCAATAAGATTGCTTAAGCCGACCGGCGAGAAAAGGTGGGCCGCCCTGCAGCACAGCAAAGCAGCGCGGCAGGGCGACTCACCTTTGGGGTGTGCTAATAATCTCACAAATAAGGGCTGAGCCCGCCTTTTTTACTCAATTCGTAAAGGCTCTGCCATTCCTTTCGGTAAATTCGCGGCCTTATACCCCGCCTAAAGCGGGGCAGGTAGTATTTTATCATGAGGGAATCGATTCAAATTGCATTGGTAGGCAACCCCAACAGTGGCAAAAGCTCACTGTTCAATGCCCTGACCGGGATGAACCAGAAAGTAGGCAACTTCCCCGGCGTAACGGTAGATAAGAAAGTCGGCAGCTCAGCCATTTCCGGGGCCATGACGGCTACGATTATCGACCTGCCCGGTACCTATAGCCTGTACCCCCGCCGTGAAGATGAATGGGTAGCTTACCGGGTATTGATGCAGCAGGACAAAGAGGTAGACCCTCAAATGGTGGTGCTGATAGCCGATGCCAGCAATTTGAAACGCAACCTGCTTTTCGCTTCCCAGATCATCGACCTCAAAATACCAGTAGTCATTGGCCTCACCATGATGGACCTGGCCAAGCAAAAAGGCATCAAGATCGATGTGGCCGAACTGGAAAGAGAACTGGGCGTTCCCGTCATTCCCATCAACCCCCGCAAGAACAAAGGCATCCCACAACTGAAAAAAGCCATCGAGCAAACAGCGCTGAGCAAGTACAAAATGCCGGTGCGCGATTTCATCAACAACGAAGCGCTGGCGCCAACCGCTGTAAAAGAAGTAAAAGAAGTGGTGGCCGACCTCAGCGATTACAAAGCGATCCATTACCTGATCAACCATGAGTCGTTTGCGCTGAACAATGGCTTGCAGGATAAGATCGAATCCATTGAAGTATCCAATAAATTCAACCATACCAAAACGCAGGCAGAAGAAATTCTGCAGCGTTATCAACGCATCGGTGTTATTCTGAAACAGTCGGTGTCCGAGCCTTCTGCATTGGAGAAAACCCTGTTTACCGAAAAGCTCGACGACATTCTGTTGCACCGCACCTGGGGTTACGTGATCCTGCTGGGCGTGCTGTTCCTGTTGTTCCAAAGCGTTTTCTGGCTGGCCTCTTTTCCCATGGATTGGATCGATGGAGGGTTTGGCGCCCTTACCGGTTTCCTGAGCAACAATTTGCCGGAAGCGTGGTGGAGTGATCTGCTGGTGAATGGTCTGGTCGCTGGCCTTGGCGGTATTGTGATCTTTATTCCGCAGATCATGATCCTGTTTGGATTGATTACGATATTAGAAGATACCGGCTACATGGCCCGTATTAGTTTCCTCACCGATAAACTGATGCGCAAGGTGGGCCTCAATGGTAAAAGTGTGATGCCCATGATCAGTGGGTTTGCCTGTGCAGTGCCCGCCATCATGAGCGCCCGCAATATCGAGAATAAGAAAGAAAGATTACTCACCATTTTCGTAACCCCGCTGATGAGCTGCAGCGCCCGTCTGCCGGTGTATACGATCCTCATCGCCCTCGTAATTCCCAAACAAAACTTCCTGGGCTTTATCGGCCTGCAAGGATTGGTGATGATGGGCCTGTACCTGCTCGGGCTGGTAATGGCATTGGTTACTTCCTATGTAGCCAAGTGGTTCATCAAAATAAAAGAGAAAAGCTATTTCATATTGGAGCTGCCTACTTACCGTGCGCCACGCTGGAATAATGTGTTGGTAACGATGGTAAGTAAAGCAAAGATATTTGTAGTAGATGCCGGTAAAGTGATCATTGTGATCAGCCTTATTTTGTGGGCGTTGAGCACTTATGGTCCTAAAGAGCGGATGGCCGCCGTGCACGAGAAATATGAACAACTGTCTGCACAAAATCCTGATAAAGGCGACGAGTTGGAACGTGAAAAGAACACCGAATTGCTGGCCAACTCTTATGCAGGCATTCTGGGTAAAGGCATCGAGCCAGCTATCAAACCACTGGGTTATGACTGGAAGATCGGCATTGCCCTGATCACTTCTTTCGCGGCCCGCGAAGTGTTTGTAGGCACCATGGCCACGCTCTACAGTGTGGAAGGGGGCGCCGATGCAGAAGAAAGCACCCTTACGGGAAAACTGAATGCCGCCACCTGGCCCGACGGCAGTAAGGTATATACCCTGGCAACCGGACTCTCGCTGATGATCTTTTATGTTTTTGCCATGCAGTGTATGAGTACGCTGGCCATCGTGAAAAGAGAAACCAAAAGCTGGAAATGGCCCCTGCTTCAGCTGATCTATATGACCGGGCTGGCCTATGTAATGAGCCTGATCGCTTTCCAATTGTTTAAATAAGGGGACACGAATTTTATCGAATTACACGAATTCGATTACTACCAGTAGTAGACCTGCAGAACTTGTCCAGTTCCACGGGATTTCGATCAGCACTGAGCTTCAAAGCCATTTCAGGAAGTGTTGTTCCTTCTCTACCCTTCGACAGGCTCAGGGTGACAACCAGATACCCATATTATTATTTTTTTCAACGCATTTGAGCCACGTCAATAACCGCCCCGGGCAGGCCGGCCAACGCAACAACTTTTCCCATTGGTCGTTTATAGGGATACCTAAATCCCGTACCCATGAAAAAGATAGCCCTTATCTTTTTTGCAACATCCTGTGCATTAATTTCTTACGCACAAACACCCGCCTCCTTTTTTCATTACGCCGAAGAATTCTATTTCGTGAAAGAAGTGCCCACGGCCTCGCTGCAGGGTAAAAACTTCCGTTATGAAATAGCTGTAAAAGCCGACCCGACCGACACCATGTCGAAGGTGCGCATCCACGGCATTGGCGTAGGCAAAGGCCAGGACGATTTCATCAACAGCAACTTTACCCTTGAAACAAGGGTCGAGCAGGAATGGACCATCTACACAGTAGTTGGAACGGTGAGCCCGGAAGCCAAAAGACTTTTTTTCTACGCTTCCGTAAATGGTAATGGCAGCTTTTACTTCGACGACCTCAGCTTTTATATAGAAGAAACGCCCGGCAAATGGCGGCAGCTTACTTTATACAATCCCTCTTTTGAAGAAAAAGAGCGGGACATTTTCGCGGGCTACTATGTCAGCAAGCGGAAATCGCCCAATGTACAAACCATGCTCACCAGAGAGACCGTGAAGACGGGGGAAAAATCATTACTGGTAAAAACAAGAGGCGCGGCACCTATCATCAGTTCTGCCATGCGCGAATAATATTGATCTCTAACGATTATTTCATATCAAACCCAACAATCAACATGAAAGGAGCCCACGATAGGGCTCCTTTCTCTTTTCCACCATTTAAACCAAAATGAAAGTGATCGTCCGTCCAATTATTTATTAGCTGGTAGCCTGCTCCAGGCGGCGACGTAAGTCGGGATACATTCTCTTCATCAGCGTATTCAGGATCTCTTCTTTCGAAGGGCCGAAGTTGCTGTTCCTGTTGCGCACCAGCAACCAGTCGTTGTTGTCGAGGGCGCGTGAGTCGACGGTATAAGTAGCATAACTATCGTCCCAGCTCAGGTTTTGCGTCAGCAGGCCCTGGTCGATGTCTTTGTTGTTTACCAGGTCGTGCACATTGTAATCGAGTGCGCCGTTTACACTAAAAGTGCGACGGGTAATGTGCAGGGTAGCGTACACCGTTTTGTAGATGGGCTTGTTGGCAGAGTCCTTTCCTACTTCAATGCTGCGCGATACGTTGCGGCTAAATTGATAGGGTACGGATGCATCAGCGTCAACGCTTCTCCATCTTACATCCACAGCCCAGTCGGCATCGATGTTTTCACGGTCTGCATCACGGTCGGTATAAAAACGGGCCGGTACGATGCTGGCATTACGGCCACCCAGTTCACGTACCAATGATTCCTGGTAATCTTCGGGGCGATAACGGATACCGGTATTACCCCAGGTGGTGAAGAAAAGGTTGTCATCCTGAATGCGGTTCACGATCACATTCACCACACTTTGTTCATAAGACTGTTGTATCAATTGTTTGGCATCTTTATAGCCAATTACATAACTGTTGGACCTGCGGAACGCCTCATTGGCCTGCAAGCTTTGTTCACGGCTGTTGGCAGCCATCAACTGTTCGCCCTTGTTGTAGAAATATTCAGCCGCATCTTCACGGACATCCTGCAGCTCCTGCAAATAGCTTTTGGGCTGCACCAGCTTCAGCAAAGCTGGTGCTGATTGAGCGTGGGTATACATTTGCTGCAAGGCATTGTATTCATTGAGCATTTTATCCCAACGTCTTTCATCAGTACTGGTTTTATATACAGCTACCGCCTGTTCATGGCGTTCTACCGATAAGGCATACAACTCCTTCAGGTCATTCTGCGCCTTGATATTATTGGGGTGCTTTACCAGTTCGTTCACGGCCGCATACAACGGCTTGTCTTCTGTAAAAGAAGCCTGGAATTTCTGACTGCCACAAGAAGTTAACAATACGACTACGGCGAGCGATAAAGAGGTTATCAGGTGTTTCATAAATTATATCTCCTTCCCTACTCTGACTTCAAAAGGGCTTAAAAGATTGTTAGTGGATTCTTAAAATGAGCAGGTAAAATTGGCGGCCGGGAGGCGGTTTTTATCGCTCCATTTTTCGAAATAGCTATTTCGCAGATTTACAACGGGTTGGAATAGGATGCAGCATAGATGCAGCATATATACAGCACTGATCCAGCATAGATGCAGCTTACTATATAAGATATGCTGCATTTATGCTCATAAAGGGTTGATATACAATTTCGTTTTTGCTGGTTTTATTTTCGATCCCGAAGAAAAACAAAGGCAAGCCATGCGGCTTCCCGGTCGCTGCAGGAAGTATGACTGTTTCAATAATTGTTCCGGGGAGACCGCCAACCGGAGAAGTGGCAACCCGTTGGGCTTAGACGGTTACGCCGAGCTCTATCAATTCTTTCCTGAATTGTTCCGGCGACTGAAAATGGATCGTATGCAGCCCCACTTCTTTGGCGGGGTGAAGGTTGCGCATGTTGTCGTCGGTATAAATGGCTTTGGCAGGATCGATGTTGAACCGGCTGAGCAGGGTTTGATAAATGGGCAGGTAAGGCTTGCGGGTCTTTTCATCGCCCGATACCACGATGCCTTCAAACCAGTGGAGGAAATCGTAATGCTTCAGTGCTATGGGGAAGGTTTCTGCGCTCCAGTTGGTAAGCGCATATAAACGGTAATCGGTATTATGTTTCAGGTGATGGAGAATATCGACAGTGCCTTGTATGGCGCCGCCCAGCATTTCTTCCCAGCGGCCATAATAAGCGCGGATATTGGCTTCATGTTCGGGAAACTGCTGTACCAGCAATTCTGTACCATCTGCCAATGAACGGCCGGCATCCTGCTCTTCATTCCAGTCGCTGGTAGTGATGTTCCTGAAAAACCAGCGCATGTCTTCTTCCTTATCAAAAATAGTTCTGTAAACATACTCGGGGTTCCAGTCTACCAATACACCACCCAGGTCAAAAACAATAGTATCTATCCGGCTCATGCTCATTTGAAATTGTACAACGAAAATAATTGATTTACAGTAGCAGCAAAAAGGACCGCTGTTATATTATTGTTGAAGTGATCAGTGGTTTATACCCCCACTTTCCTGCTGCGTCGCTCCATCATCACCGTCGTTCTCCAGATGCCATCCAGCTGCGCGATGCGTTCGCGATAACCAATGTACCGGAAATCGCATTGTTCATGCAGGTGAACACTGGCCCTGTTCTCTTCGTGGATCACACTGAGCAGCGACCAGACATTGTTTTGTTCGCTCTCCTCCACCAATGCCTGTAAGAGGATACGGCCAATGCCTTTGCGCTGATGGGCCTGGGCCACATACACGCTTACTTCTGCCACACCGTGGTAGCAATCGCGGGAGGAAACAGGCGACAGGGCCGCCCAGCCCGTGATCTCTTCTCCTTCTTTGGCAACAATGCGCGAGTGGGGCAGGTATTTGGCGTTGAAAACGGGCCATTCGGGTACCGTGGTTTCGAAGGTGGCCATCCCGGAAAGGATGCCCTGGCGGTAAATATCCAGCAGAACGGGTGCCTGGTCGGCCAGCATGGGTTCAATCGTGATCATACCCGAAATTAGAAATCCGGGCACAAATAAGTGTGACCAGTCAGATATTTAGCGCTGAAATGCTTTTCGGAAGATCTGCAAGTGGTTCTGCGTGAAGGAGAATGTGCAGGAAATACGATATAAACAAGGATTTTTGCTGATTTTAAAGAAAAGTTAACACGGAAATATTTTATAGACTATATTCGCGGGGCCTTTTTAAAAGAAAAAAGGTCCACTGTAGAAACAGCTGACCTCTAACGATTGCTTGCCATATGAAAAAAGGTAATAAAATCTATCTCTATTTGTACGGGTGAACGTAACTTTGCTCTGTTTTCACCCCGGCCTCTAACTCACTTGCCAGCGATACTCAAAACCTCATCTTGTCTTTGCTGAAACAAAAATAAGATGAGGTTTCACTTAATTCAAAACATCTTATGAGGGATTTGATTATGCCAAAGGGGTGACGCAAGCACAAAACCCTTTCTGGTGCTGTGTTTCAGGAAAATTTCATAATGATGGCCAACAGATTAACAGATACCTTATTCCAGTTAGTTCACTCTTTAGAAAAGTCGGAGAAAAGACATTTTAAACTTTATATAAAAAGAAGCTCAGGCAACGAAGACCTGAAAATCATACAGTTATTTGATGCGTTGGATAAATTGAATGAGTATGATGAAAAACTGTTATTGAAAAAGCTTCCTTCCATTCAGAAACCGCAACTCAACAACCTCAAGACGCATCTTTACAAACAGTTGTTAGCAAGTTTGCGCTTATTGAAGACCGCTGAGAATGTAGATCTCCAACTGACAGAGCAACTGGACTATGCACGTATACTATACACGAAGGGATTAAAGATCCAGGCGTTGAAGATATTGGAGCGCGTAAAAGAAATTGCCCGCTCCAACCAGAAGTTCAATTTCCTGGCGCAGGTGATCTCATTGGAAAAAAAGATCGAGACGCTGCACATCACGCGCAGCTCGCAGGAGAAAACAGATGAACTGGTAAAAGAATCCTTAGAGATCAGCGGGCACATTGACCGTGTAACACGCCTCTCCAATCTGGCGCTGAAGCTATACCGTTGGTATATCAGGAACGGACACGTGCGCAATGAAAAAGACGAAGCTGGTATCAGGGAGTTCTTCATCCAAAACCTCCCGCCCAATGATGAGATCACGGGCTTCTACGAAAAACTATACCTGTACCAAAGCTATTGCTGGTATGCCTTCGTGCGGCAGGACTTCTTAATGTATTACCGCTACAGCCAGAAGTGGATCGATCTGTTTGATGCCGATCCGTTCATGATCACGGTAGAGACCGGTCACTACATCAAAGGCATGCACAACCTGCTCAATTCACATTTCGACCTGCGCAACTTCGAGCGGTTCGAGATCACCCTGAATAAGTTTGAGGAATATGCCAAAACTCCTGTGGCCAATATCCACGACAACTTCAGAACGCACACTTCCATTTATATCAACAGTGCCAAACTGAACTGGCATCTTATGCGTGGCACTTTCAAAGAAGGGCTGATTGAAGTGCCGCAGATTGAAAAAGACCTCGAAGAATACTCCCTGTATGTGGATTACCACCGCATCATGGTGTTCACCTATAAAATATCGACGCTCTATTTTGGCAGCGGCGATTATGATAAGTCGATCGACTACGTACAGAAGATCATCAACGGCAGCACGGAGATCCGCAGCGACTTGCAATGTTATGCACGCCTGCTGCACCTGCTGGCGCATTATGAGCTGGGCAACTTCGAACTGATGGAATCGCTCACGAAATCGGTATACCGCTTCATGGCCAAAATGGAAAACCTGACGGTGGTAGAGGAAGAGATGTTCCGCTTCCTGCGTCACTCCTTTGGCTTATCGCCCCGCCAGCTGAAGCCTGAGCTGGAGAAGTTCCTCGAAAAGATCAGGCACCTGGAGAAAGACCGCTATGAAACGCGGGCCTTTGCCTACCTCGATATCATTTCCTGGGTGGAAAGCAAGGTATCGGGTAAGCCTATGAGCGAGGTTATCTATAATAAATACCTCAAACGCCGTGTACGGCACTACCCGGAGCTGGAAGAAGCGCAAAAGCAATCAGCGTAGGCACGTGAAAAGTGAAACGTTAAATGTGAGAGCATTTGCTTCGCCAACGGGTAGTCGCCAGTGCTTCTGCTTCGACATTTTTAAAGACTGCTTAACGCGCACTATATCTTCCGTAATCTTTCAACGGCCTGCTCCAATGTACTTTCTTTCTTGGCAAAGCAGAACCTAATTACTTTGTTGTCTTTTCCCGATTGGTAAAATGCCGACACGGGAATGGTGGCAATGCCATATTCTTTGGTGATGCGGATAGCCAATTCTTTATCGCTTTCCTCGCTGATGCGATCATATTTGTAGCACTGAAAATAACTGCCGTAGCTGGGCAGTGGTGTGAAGCGTGTTTCCTTCATGAGCCCACTGAAAAAATCACGTTTCTGCTGCATCTCCGGCGACAGCTGCAGGTAAGACTCCTTGTTCTTTAAAAAGCCCGCCAGCGCCACCTGTGAGGGTGTATGGCAGCTGAAGCAATTGTACTGGTGCACTTTTCTGAACTCTTTGGTAAAAGCGGCAGGCGCCACACAGTAGCCCAGTTTCCAGCCGGTGCAATGGTACACTTTCCCAAATGAAAAGCACACAAAGCTGCGCTGCAGCAGGTCGGGGTAGTGCAACATGCTCTGGTGGGGTATCTGATCAAAGATCAGGTGTTCATATACTTCATCGGAAAGGATCAGTATGCTGGTGTCCTTTACTACAGCCCGCAGTTGCCCGATATCATCTTCCCGCAACACGGCCCCGGTGGGGTTGTGTGGTGTATTGAGCATGATCATGCGGGTGCGTGGTGTTATTTTACTCCTCACCTCATTCCAGTCGATGCGGTAATCAGGAAATTTCAGGTCGATCAATACAGGCACAGCACCGTTCACCGTAATGTTCGGAATATAGCTGTCATAAGCCGGCTCAAATACGATCACCTCATCGCCGGGCTGCAACACCGTGGTCAATGCTGTGTAAATAGCATACGTGCCGCCGGGCGTGATAGTGATCTCTGTATCGGGGTTCACTTTTGTGTTGTACAGGAACTGTATTTTCTCCGCAATAGATTCCCGCAGCGGCATCCAGCCGGGCATAGGGGCATACTGGTTAAACCCTTCCTGCATAGCTTTATCCACCAATGCGGTCAGCGCTTCCGGCATTGGGTAATCGGGAAACCCCTGTCCGAGGTTAACGGCTTTGTGTTCGGTGGCCAGGGCACTCATTACAGTAAAAATAGTAGTGCCTACATCGGGTAGCTTGGATTCGATCTGAAACTGTGACAATGTGAATATTTGAAAATTAAACCACTAAATTAATATTCTGGATTATCTGCTTAGCCATTGATAACAGCAGTAGCTTCTATCTCTATTAAATAATCCGGCTCTATCAGCCCTTTTACTTCTATCATGGAAGTGCAGGGCTTGATCGTACTGAAATATTCCCCGTGGGCTTTACCGTATTCTTCCCAACGGCTGATGTCGGTTACAAACATGCGGGTACGCACCACATCTTTCAGGCTGGCGCCGGCTTGTTGTAATACCTTTTCAATTTTACCAATGATAAAGTGGGTTTGCGCATACGCATCACCCTTTCCTACCAGCTGACTGTTTTCATCAACTGCTACGGTGCCTGTTACTTCAACCACATTGCCGACCTTGACGGCGCGGCTATATCCTACAATGTCTTCCCACTTAGCACCGGAAGAAATGTTAATACGATTGGACATGGCTATAATTTTTTGAATTACTTAATCTCTATTAGCTCCGGTTTGATGAGGCCTTCCCCGTTGAACCGCAGGTATACCTGGGCCACGGTGACCACATCTTTCTGGCAATAGGCAGCAATGCGCTCGAGGTTGTTTTGTTTCCAGTACACCTCCCCCACCATCTTACCGTCAATATCATCTTTGGGTGTAGGAATACCAAGGGTATGGGCCAGCAAATTAAGGGATGTAAAGCTTTTATAATCCCCAAATTTCCACATTTCCATGGTGTCGAGGTGCGCAATTTCCCAGGGTTTCTTGCCGCTGATATGCAACACGGGAGGAATGGGGACACTATTAATGATGAGGCGGCGGCAGAGGTAGGGAAAATCGAATTCTTTCCCGTTGTGGGCGCAGAGGTATTTATGATTATCGGTGGCCCAGCGGCGCAGCATTTCGGTGAATTGCTGCAGCAGCTCTTTTTCGTCGTGCCCGTAGAAAGACTTTAGTACAAACTTCCTGGATTCACCGTTGCCATATATAAAGCCGCAGCTGATACAAATGATCTTGCCAAACTCGGCATAGATAGCGGCGCGGTTGTATATGCTTTCAACGGTTTCTTCTTCTTTATTACGTATCAGGTGGGCAGCCTTCAGGCCCCACAGCTCTTTCCATTCTTCGGGCACTTCTTCATACGCAGGGTATTGAGAAACCGTCTCGATGTCGAGGAAGAGAATATTATTCAAGGCTGTGAGCATAAGCAGCAAATGAGGGCAAAAGGTAAAGAATCTTATTGATCTTCCCATTTGCAAATCTTCACACCGGCTTTCCGGTATGCCACGGCCTTATTTTATGGAGTTGATTACAGGAATTTGTCGCCTTTGTTTCTTTTCACTTCGGCTACATACTCTTTGATCTCCTGCTCTTTGTCTTTTTTACAGATCAGCAGCACATCTTTGGTATCTACGATAATGAAGTCTTCGAGGCCCTGCAGCAGTACCAGCCGTTCGTTCTTGGCATGCACCATATTATTATGGGCATCGAATACCATCACCTGGTCGCCGGCTACTGCATTGCCGAGGTAGTCTTTCTCCAGGTTCTCGTAGGCGCTGTTCCAGGTACCCAGATCACTCCAACCGAAGGAAGAAGGAATGAGGTACACGTTGTCGGCCTTTTCCATGATACCGAAGTCGATGGAAATATTGGTACAGAGGGGATATATATTATTAAGGGCGGTGATCTCCTGGGTAGTATTGAACTTGTCTTTTTCTGCCATGAACACATCATACATTTCCGGCAGGTACTTCTCGAAAGCTGAAATAATGTTCTTTACCTGCCACACGAAAATGCCGGCATTCCACAGGAACTCTCCAGTGGCCAGGAAGGTTTTGGCCTGTTCAAGGTTGGGCTTTTCGGTAAAGGTCTTCACCTTATACACATTGTCCGTCACCGCATGTTGCTCATATTGGATATAACCATATCCGGTATTGGGGTACGTGGGTTTAATACCCAGCGTGATGAAGGCGTTGTGCTTGTTTACAAAGCTCAGCGCTTCCAGGCATACCTTGGTAAAAGCCATGGGATCAAGAATGAGGTGATCCGACGGCGCTACGATCAATGAAGCCTGCGGATCGAGCTGCTGCAGCTTGAATGAGATGTAAGCAATACAGGGGGCTGTATTTTTCCGGGAAGGCTCTCCCAAAATGTTTTGCAGCGGCAGCTCGGGCAGCTGGTGCTTTACGATATTGATATACTCGTTGGAAGTAACGACGTAAATATTCTCTTTGGGAATAAAGGACGCGAAACGCTCATAGGTAGACTGGATAAGCGTTTTGCCAATATTCAGGATGTCGAGGAATTGCTTGGGATAATTGGTACGGCTCATGGGCCAGAAGCGGCTGCCGATACCTCCTGCCATAATTGCTACGTAATGATGCTTATTGCCTATCGCAGGATTTTGTGCTTTTGTCATAGTTCAAATCTAAATGAGTCCTTCTCTTACGAGATCATGCAAATGAATAATGCCAAGATAGGTGGAACCTGTTGTTACCGCCAGCTGGGTTATATCATACTGACGCAGGAGGTCCAATGCTTCTACTGCCAATGCATCTGCATCGACCGTTTTAGGATTCTTCGTCATGATGTCTGCTGCTTTGATTTCTTCCAACTGCAGGGTTATGCTCTTCTCCAACATGCGGCGCAGGTCACCGTCCGTAATAACGCCAAGTAGTTGATTATTCGTATCTACAACAGCAGTAGCGCCTAATCTTTTTTTAGATATCTCTACAATGACTTCCTTCAGCGTTGATGTAGTCAGCACTTGGGGGCATTCATTGTTTACATACAGATCGGAAACATGCAGGTATAACTTTTTACCCAGCGTGCCGCCGGGATGGAAGCGGGCAAAGTCATCTGAGCCAAATCCTTTCAGTTCCATCAAAACTACTGCCAGGGCATCGCCCATCACCAACTGCGCTGTGGTGCTGGAAGTAGGCGCCAGGTTATTGGGGCAGGCTTCCTGTGACACGGTTGTGTTCAGTATTATATCAGCCTGTCTGGCCAGGTAAGCTTCCATATTGCCTACCATCGCGATGAGCGTATTACCAAAATTCCTGACCAGGGGTACCAACACTTTGATCTCGGGGCTCTCTCCGCTTTTGCTGATAACAAGCACCACATCATCCTGCTGGATCATGCCCAGATCACCATGGATGGCATCGGCAGCGTGTAAAAATATGGCCGGCGTTCCGGTAGAGTTGAGGGTGGCTACGATCTTCTGGGCAATGATGGCGCTTTTGCCGATGCCGCTTACCACCAGCCGTCCCCGCGTGTCCATAATAGCCCGGACAGCGCGTTCAAAATCATCATTGATCATGGGCTTCAACGACGCTACCGCCTCGGCCTCCTGGGTGATGGTCCTGATCGCAACTGATTTAATATCAATGGTAGATGCTACAGACATAATTTATAAATGACAAACCTACTTGAAAATTGTTGGCCCACAAAAACAGCACGTTAAGGGATAGGGTTTGAACCCGTAACGGGTACGCTGTCCGCTTTAGCCGGTTACCGGCCAAACAAACCGCTTGTAAAACGATTAAAATTCAGTAATTTAAGTGATTTACAAGTGAATAGGTGTAAAAAATCAGGGCTTATCAATTATATCATATTTGTTAAAGCGGGCGTTATTGATTGGCGAACGGCCAAAATGAGTTAAATTCGCCACCCTTTAAAACGAATCTGATCCATTAAGCAGGAACAGTAATCTAACCAACGCTAACCACCGATCTGACGACCTGGCCAAACATGAGATGCTACTTTGACGTTATTCGTTTATAACGGATATGTCCGGCGCAGTCGAAGTGCCGCTATTTAGAAACATTATAACCTTTTATCTTATGGAGATTTATGTCACAAAACGTGTGAAGGAAATTATTTGAGCATGGGAACAACAACCAAGAAAACGGCAACTAAGACAGAAAAGGCCTCTAAAAGTAGCGCCGTTGCTAAGAAAAGCGGATCTGCCAAATCTAATGGCACTATAACCAGTTCTTACCTGCACGAAGCACTACAGGAACATTTTGGCTTCAACGCCTTCAAGGGCAACCAGGAAGCTATCATCAAAAGTTTACTCAGCGGAAAGGATACGTTTGTTATCAAGCCAACAGGTGGTGGCAAAAGTCTTTGCTATCAGCTGCCCGCCATGATCAGCGAAGGTGTGGCCCTCATTGTAAGCCCACTGATCGCTTTGATGAAAAACCAGGTAGACCTGGTACGTGGCTACAGCAGTAAAGATGATGTAGCGCACTTTCTCAACTCTACATTAAGCAAGAAGGAAATACGGGAAGTACAGGATGACCTCACGAGTGGACGTACAAAGATGTTGTACGTGGCGCCTGAAACGCTCACCAAGCAGGAAAACCTGGAGTTCTTCGCCGAACTTAAAATATCTTTTTTCGCCGTTGATGAGGCACACTGTATTTCAGAGTGGGGACATGACTTCCGTCCGGAATACCGGAGACTGCGGGAGATGATGACACAGATCAATCCTGATGTACCTGTGATCGCACTGACGGCCACGGCTACCCCCAAGGTTCAGAGTGATATTATCCAGAACCTGCACCTGAATGATCCGGCCATTTTCATTTCATCTTTCAACCGGCCGAACCTGTATTACGAGATCCAGCCTAAGATCAAGAAGGACCAAACGATCAAGAACATTGTACGCTTTATCGTTCAGATGAAAGGTAAGAGCGGTATCATTTATACACTCAACCGTAAGACAACGGAAGAGCTGGCCGACATGCTGATGGCCAACGGTATTAAAGCGGTGGCTTATCACGCCGGGCTCGACAGCAAGCTGCGCGCCGAGCGGCAGGACTTGTTCCTCACTGAAGAGGTGCAGGTGATTGTTGCTACCATCGCATTTGGTATGGGCATCGACAAACCAGATATCCGGTTTGTGATCCACTACAATATTCCCAAGAGTATTGAAAACTATTACCAGGAGACTGGCCGTGCAGGTCGTGATGGCCTGGAAGGCAAGTGTATCCTGTATTATTCTCATAAAGATGTGGCGAAGCTGGAACACCTCATGCGCGACAAACCCTTGAGTGAACGCGAAGTGGGTGCCCAGCTGATCAACGAAACGGTAGCTTATGCCGAGAGTGGTGTGTGCCGCCGGAAAGTGTTGATGAGCTACTTTGGAGAAGAGTATACTGATAAGAATTGCGGCGAGTGCGACAACTGTCTGCATCCGAAAGAAGAAGTGGAAGCGAAAGAAAACGCCGTGAAGGTATTGAAGACCGTGAAGGCGCTGGATGAGCGTTTTGCTACAGACTACACCGTCAATATTATTATAGGCCGTCTTACGCCCAACATCAGCATGTTCCGCCACGAAGGCATTGCAGAGTTTGGTATTGGTAAGGATGAGCCCGATCATTACTGGAGCACGCTGATCCGTCAGTTGTTGCTGGCCGGTTACCTGAGCAAGGAGATCGAAGATTATGGTGTGCTGAAGATCACCAAGGCAGGTGAGGCATTTGCCAAAAAGCCAAAGTCGTTCAAGATCATCCTCAATAACCTGTACGAAGAGGCCAATGCGGATGATGATGAAGGAGCAGAAGGCCCCACCGGTACAGCTGCTACTGATGAGAAGCTGTTCGAGATGTTGAAAGAGCTTCGTCAGAAGGAAGCCAAGAAGAAAGCGCTGCCTCCTTTCGTGATCTTCCTCGAAACCTCACTGCAGGACATGGCCACCTTATACCCCACCAACTTGCAGGAGCTGGAAAAGTGTTCTGGCGTGAGCAAGGGTAAGGCCATTCGTTATGGGAAACCTTTCATAGAGATGGTTGCCAAGTATGTGGAAGACAACAATATCGAGCGTCCGGACGACTTTGTGATGAAGAGTGTGGTAAACAAGAGTGGCAATAAGGTATATATTATACAACAGACCGATAAAAAGATCCCGCTGGAAACCATCGCCAAGAATAAAAGCTGGCGGATGGATGAGATGCTGGAAGAAATGGAGACCATTGCCGCCAGCGGTACCAAGCTCAACCTGGACTATGCCATTGATGAAATGCTGGATGAGCATGAGCAGGAAGAGATACTTGAGTATTTCAAAGGCTGTGAGACTTCTTCTTTGCAGGTAGCTGCTGAGGAATTGAGTGATGGCAACTACACCTGGGAGCAGTTGAAGATCATGCGCATCAAATTCCTGGCGCAGTATGGCATGTAATTTCTAATCTTATTATATACAATTAAGTTGTAGCATTGTGCTGCAACTTTTTTATTTTATGAATCCATATATCGACAAGCTAAAAGCTGTTATTAGTCCGGCCCGTCAGCAAATCGTAGAGCATCCTTTATACAATACCATCAGTACACTGGACGACCTCCGCATTTTCACCCAATACCATGTATTTGCAGTCTGGGATTTTATGAGCCTGCTGAAGGGCTTACAGCAGCAACTCACCTGCGTTAAATATCCCTGGGTGCCGGTGGGCAGTGCCAATACGCGCTACCTGATCAATGAGATTGTGATTGGCGAGGAAAGTGATGTGGACGAGCAGGGCAACCGGTGCAGTCACTATGAATTGTATTGTCGCGCCATGGAACAGCTGGGCGCCCCTACTATTGGTATACAGCAATTGCTGAGCTTATTGCAGGATGGTATGAAGGTACAGGCTGCGCTGCAGCAATTACAATTGCCACCAGCAGTGCAGCAGTTTGTGCAGTTTACCTTTGACACGCTTGACCAGCAGGATGTGGCAGCCGTTGCCGCCGTGTTTACTTTTGGTCGGGAAGACCTGATCCCGGATATGTTTTATGGGCTGGTGAAGGATCTGGAGCAAAAGTTTCCTGGTCAGCTTTCGATCTTTAAATACTACCTGGAGCGACATATTGAGGTGGATGGGGATCACCACAGTATGCTGGCGATGGAAATGGTGCAGGAGTTGTGCGGTGATGATGCGGCAGCCTGGGAGCAGGCTACTGCGGCCGCTTTACAGGCGTTGAAACTGAGGAAGTTATTGTGGGACGGTGCATTGGAACAAATTCTATTAAATAAACGGTCTAAAATCAATAATTAATTTTTTGATTTCCATGGATTTGCTATTTTTGCAACCCCTAATCAAGGTTACGGATTTCGGTCTTTAAGTTTGATAAAGGGAAACAGGAGGTGCGGTAGCTCAGTCGGTAGAGCAAAGGACTGAAAATCCTTGTGTCGGCGGTTCGATTCCGTCCCGAGCCACCATTAATG